>DATKSQ010000077.1:0-24851 GCA_035531615.1 Binataceae bacterium (SeqCode) | reverse complement strand
AGGCGATGCTGCGCCGGTCGATCGGCGCGTAACGCTCGCCATGCCGGCCGAGGAATCGACGCCCGCGATCGTCCTGCGCGCGCGCGATTACGCCGAATCCGATCGCATCGTCACGATTCTTACCCGCGATCACGGCAAGCTCGCGGGAATCGCCAAGGGCGCCAAGGCCTCGCGCTATCGCTTCGAGCGCAAGCTCGAACCGTTTTCGCACGTGATGCTGCATTTCCGCCGCCGCCCGCACGGACAACTGGTGTTCATCACCCGCGCCGAAGCCGTCGAGCTCGAACAATATCCGATCGACCAGGATCTCGGCCGCATCGCGCTCGGCTCCTACATGCTCGAACTCACCGACGCGCTGACCGCTCCGGAAGGCGAAGCCGCGCAGGCCTACCGGATTCTCGCCGAGGCGCTGGCCGCGCTTTCGCCCGCGTCGGCTGATGCGGCACTCAAGCAGGCATTCGAGATGCGGATTCTCGCGTGGGCGGGCTTCGGCCTTGATTTCGATCGCTGCCGGATGTGCGGCGAGACGCCGGGCGCGGAGGCGGGCGCGATGTACTTCGTCGCGAGCCGTGGCGGCGTGGTGTGTCCGCGATGCCGTCCGAACCTGACCGAGGGTGCGATCAAGCTGCGCCCCGAAAGCGCGGCCGCGCTGGGCCGCTTGGGATCATCGCCTTTCGCGGACGCACGCGGAGCGACCCCGGCGGGCAGCGACGGCGTGGCGGCGCTCGCGCGGTTCATGGCCTCGACTCTGGATCGCAAACTGCGCAGCGCGAAGTTTCTGGACTCGATGCTCGACAGCGGCGGCTAGCTCTCGCGCTTAAGCGCCGCGCATGAAAACCCGGTCTACCCGCACTCCCATTCATCAATGCACGGACCCCGTGGCCGGACCAAGCAGCGGCCGCCAGTCATGATGCCGATGGTATTTTGAGGGGCCTGAACGTGAACGCACTCGAGGATTGGCGTTAGGAGTGCGTAGCAGCTAGAGTCGCGCAACTCGTAAACGGCCCTCAACTTAAGACCTCACGCAGGTGCGCCCGAATGCCAACGCCAAACCTCCGCCACCGCCGCCGCGACCGCCACTCGCTCGCCACTCTTCTCGCGGTCCTGCTCGGCTCGATATCTATTGCGCTAGCGTCGGCGCGCGCCGAGCAACAGATGGCGCCGATAGCCGGCAACCATTCGCCAGCTATCGACACGATGATCGCGCCACAGCCCGCGCCGGGCGACAAGGTCATTGCGATGGGCATCGACTTGAACCCGACCAATCGCGTCGAGCTCGAGCGTCTGCTCACCGCGCAGCAGGATCCAACCTCGCCCGACTACCATCGATGGCTCAAGCGCGGGGAATTCGACCGGCGCTTCGGCCCCGACCCGCTGATGCGCGAGGCGATTACGCAGTGGCTGGTGCAAAAGGGATTCAAGATCGCGAGCCCGACCAGCGACCATCGCGTAATCAGGTTTCAAGGCACTATCACCCAGGCGCAGGACGCCTTCGGAGTAGCGATTTATTCATCCGACGGGGGCAAGGATTACGGCAACCTGGCGGATCCGTCGATCCCGTCGCAGTTCGCGGACGCGATCGGATTTATTGACGGACTCGACAACCTGCGCGCCGGTTACACTCCCCTGCACACCGTGCCGGGTTCTCCCGCCGCACAAGGGCAAGCGAACGCATCGGCGGCGGCGAACAAATCGACTGTCAATCCTAATCGCGCGCTCGTTCTGGCGGATTCCGGCCCCGGGCCGCAGCCGATAACGCTCAATGGACAGACCGGATTCGGACCGTCCGACTTCTATACATTTTATGATGAGACGCCGCTCCTGAATCAGAATATTAACGGCAGCGGCAGCGGATGTATCGGAGTGATCGAAATCTCGGATTATTCCCCAGCCGCCTTGACTAACTTCGATACCGCGTTCGGCCTTCCTGCCGCGGCCGTTACAGACGTGGTCGCCTCTGACAGCGACAATCCCGGACTGACGGCAAGCCGCGCCGGCGAGACGATGATGGATATCGAGTACTCACACGCGATTGCTCCACAGGCTCCGATAAACGATTACCTTGCGGATCCCGCCACCTTCGGCGGCAACGCGATCGAAGCCACCGTCGATGCGCTCAATACCGCAGTCAACGATAACGCGTGCAGCGCCTTGAGTATCAGCATCGAGTCGTGCGGATTTCCGGCCGCGTATTACACCGGCGCCCTTCATACCACATACGCGCAGGCCGCTACCCAGGGGCAAACGATACTTATCGCGGAAGGGGATCAGGGCGCGGCTGAATATGACGTCGATCCGAACACCCACACCTGCGTCGTAGGCACGAGCCAAAACGTCAACGAACTGGCATCGGATCCTTTGGTGACCTCGATCGGTGGAACCCAGTTCACTCCCATTTACAAGGGCGGCAAGGATGTTGGGTTCGTTTCCGAATCGGTGTGGAACGAAGGTAACATCAATAACAGCGGAATTGGATCCGGCGGCGGCGGAGCCAGCGTAGTGTTCACCAAACCCGCGTTTCAGAATACCGGTACCCCGAACGACAGCGCTCGCGACGTACCGGATATCTCGATGGAAGCGGCGTGCCATACGCCTGGCGTCTTTTCCACTTTTCCCACCCAGAGCAGCGGCACCAAAGTAACATGCTGCGCCTGCGGGACCAGCCTGGGCGCGCCGATATGGGCGGGAATCACCGAACTGCTGGTGCAGAGCAACAGCGATACACGTGTCGGTACGCTCAACCCCCAGCTATACAAACTCGGCAATCTGCAGGATACGGCGAGCACCGGGATCCGTGATGTCACGACGGGCAACAACGATTTCAACGGCGTGACGGGATTCAACGCGGTCACGGGTTTCGATCTCGCTTCAGGATGGGGAACTCCCGACATCGCTACTTTTGTTCCGGCGTTTCTCGGCAACCCGCGCCCCAGCCCAACCTCAACGCCCTCGGCCACGGCAACTCCATCGGCGACTCCATCGATGACGCCGACCCCAACGCCGACCCCAACGCCCGTGCCCGCGGAACTGAAACTTTCAAAGGCGATCAATTTCGGCAAATCAACAAAGGTGAACACGACCAGCAAGCCGAAGGACGCGACGGTCAAAAACGCGAGCTCGAAAAAAGGTGGCGCGACCGCCACGATTGGAATCGCGACAACCACCAATCCGGTATTCGCCGTTACCAGCCAGTGCGCGCCCGCGGTCCTCGCTCCCGGCAAAAGCTGCAAGATATTCGTCACGTTCGCACCGACCGACACCACGCCCGCGTCCGGCAACCTGATGATCAACGATGATGCGATCGGCTCGCCGCAGTCGATCCCATTGTCAGGTACCGGCAAAGCGCCGAAGGTGAAGAAATAGCGGCGCGGCGACACAGAGCGCGGCGGCCAGCCTGCGGACCGTTTTGAATCGCGCGCCGCGAGGGCCGCTTCACAGGCGCGCGGCGATTGCGCCCATCTCGTGCGTGTCGTAGCCGCATAGGCCCGCGACTTCGCTGGCGAAGCGCGACGAGTTCAGCGTCTCGAGCAGCGCGCGCACCGGCACTGAAGCCATCTCGCTTTCGGGAACCGCAAGATCGTAGCGCTCTTCGCGAATCGGCACGAAGTCCATTCCATAGGCCTCGGCGGCGACCCGGATCGTCACTCCGAGATCGCCCTGCCCCGCCGCGATCGCCATCGCGACTTCGAGATGGCCGCCGACCTCGCGATCGTATCCTCCGACCGCCGCGGGCTTGAGCTTGAGCGCGGCGAGCGCGTCATCGAGCGTGATTCGCGCGCCCGCGCCGTGTTCGCGATTAACCAGCCTGATCCGCGGCCGCGCGAGATCCTCGAAGCCGCGGATGCCGAGCGGGTTTCCCGCGGCCACCGCCAGACCCAGTTCCCAGCTCGCAAATCGAACGATCGTCGTGCGCCGAGTTTTGAGCGCGCGGCGGACCGGAGCAAGGTTGTACTCGCCGCTTTTGCGGTCGCGCAGATGTATCCCCGCGATGTGCGCGCGGCCCGCAATCAGCGCGTCGAGCGCGCCGACGCTGCCGCAGGCGATCGCGACGATACTGACCGGGGCATGGCGCCGCGCGACCCAGTCGGCGACCAGCCCAATGGCGGGATCGCATCCCGCCGCGAGCAGGGTCGCGTCGATCTCCGCCGGCGATACGTACGCCGCGACCGACGCGCTGCGCCCCGCGACCCGGCTGACGATTCCCGCGGCCGACGCCAGATGATGCCGCACCGGCGGCATCGGCACCGCGACCACCCGCGCGCCGACTCGCGCCAACGCGACGCGGCTGCCACTGGTTACATTCGCCGCTGGAGCGACGGCGGCGCTCACCAGCGTGGGTGAATCGGCGCCGAACAGGCTCTCTACCGTTTCGCCAAGCTCGCGTGCGAGCGCGATCGCGACGCCGACGCCGGGCTGATAATTGCCCGCCTCGATCGCGCCAAGGGCCTGGCGCGAGACTCCGGCACGGACCGCGAGTTCGCTTTGGCTAAGCCCGCGCGCGGCGCGGGCGCGCCTCAAGTGATTTCCGGGTTCTGCCATGATACTTGTCATTTCGCTATAATTCTGGCATAACACTTCGGCCATGAAAACTCCCGCACTGGTCTCTTCGGCCACCGCCCTCGCGCTGGCGATACTCATCGCCGCGCCACCCGCCCGCGCGCAGACCGCGGCCGCCGCCACGCCCGCCCCGGCGCCCGCGGTCAATCCGGGCGAAGGCGGATTCCTGCGCGATATCGTGCCGAGCCTTGCGCCACCGGCGGCCGCGCAGTCGCCGGCTTCCGCGGTGCAGGCGCCGCCCGCGCCGGCCGCCGGCTTCGGCGGTATCGTCGAAGGCTTCGTGGACCGATGGCTCGCGATGGTTACTGACACGCAAAACCAGCAGCCGCACTGGGTCACGCCGCTGGTCACGGTGACTCCGCGCCTCGAACAGGAGTATCGCTACGATCAATTTTTCCAGTCCTCGCCAAATGGCGTGGCAACCAACAATTTCGGCGGCGCCAAGGGACTCGAACTGATCCCCGAGCAAAATATCGAGACCATCATCGGCGTCCCCGCTTATCTTGATCGCACCTTCCCGCACCACACCGACGGTTTCGGCGACTGGCCGTTTCTGGTCAAGTTTCGCCTGCTCTCGGCCGACGAGGAGCACGGCAATTACATCGTGACCGCGTTCATGGGATTTAGCGTTCCGACCGGATCGGAGGTCAACGGCAGCGGACACGGATTGTTCACGCCAACGCTGGCCTTCGGCAAGGGATTTGGCGATTTCGACATTCAATCGACCGTCGGGGTCACCTTTTCGGACGGCGGACTGGACCGGCTGGGAGCGCCGCTGGTGTGGAACACCACGTTTCAGTACCACCTCTGGAAATATTTCTGGCCCGAAGTCGAGACCAATTACGGCTGGCAATCCTACGGAGAGGAGACCGGCCACAACACGTTGTTTCTCACGCCCGGAATTCTGATCGGACGCATTCCGATTCATAACCGGGTGGGAATTACTTTCGGCGGCGGCTACCAGGTTGCGGTCACTAAATATCGCCCTTACAACCACAGCGTGATCCTGACCGCGCGGATTCCGTTCTGACCCGGGCGCGGATTTCGATCATGGCGCCGCATCGAAAGGTTTCTCGCGTGATCGCGCTCGCGATCGCGATGTCCTGCCTCGCGTTGCCGGCACTGGCGCGCGCCGCCGAATCGGGAGCCGCGCCGCTTACGATCTTCCACGCCGACAGCCTGAGCGGCTACGTGGCCGAGCTCGCGAAGACTTACCAGGCGGCGCATCCGGGCGCTCAGGTGCGCAGCGAGGGCAGTGGCAGCCTGGACGCGCTCCGAAAAATCACCGACCTGCATCTGCCCTGCGATATCGTGATCACGGCCGACTGGCGGATGCTTGCAACCTCGCGCGCCGCGATCGCGCCGTGGGCGGCGATCTTTGCCGGCAACTCGATGGGAATCCTGTACGGCGCGCAATCGAAACTCGCGCGCCGGATCAATTCGGACAACTGGCGGCGGGTTCTGCTCCAGCCGGGAGTGCGCTATGGCCACTCCGATCCCGCGCGCGATCCGGCGGGCTACTGGACGCTCATCGTATGGCGGCTTGCCGCGCGCTTTTATCACGATCCCAATCTCGCGGACCGGCTCGCGGCCGGATGCCCGCGCGCAAACCTGCGTCCGCACGACATCGATTTGATCGCGCTGCTGCAAAGCGGCGAACTCGACTACTATTTCGGCTACGCGTCCGACGCGCGGCTCGGGCGGCTCGGGTTCCTCGAGTTGCCGTCCGCGATCAACCTGGGCGATATCGATCGCGCCGCCGATTACGCGCAAGTCAGCATCGAGGTTGGCAGCCCGCCGCATCGCAAAACGATCGTGGGCGCTCCGGTCGCGTACGCGGCGACGCTGACCAGCAATCCGCCCAACCGCGCCGGCGCGCTCGAGTTCATGCGCCTGATGCTGGGCGGGGCCGGGCACACAGCCGCGCGGAACGCGGGATTGATCGCTTATCAAAAGGGTTTCGCCTGGGATCCCGCGCGGCGGATGCCCCCGGAACTTCGCGCAATCACACAACCACTCGGGACAAACTAGGCGCCGGCCTCGCGCGCGGCTTCGTCGTGCTCGCCCCTGATCACGGTCGGCGCAAGGAAGCTCCCACCGTCGTGCTCGATCACGATGATCCCGCAATTGGCCGGTATATGCGCGCCATCCCACACTCCCGTCACGTGCGCCCACAGCGCACGCATCACACCGCCGTGGCTGACGATCACTATTTCCCGGTCGGGGCAGGCTCGGGCGATTTGGTCCAGCACCGGAGCGCTGCGCCGGCGGACATCGTCGTGGCTCTCGCCGCCGGGCGGGCGCCACTCCCAGGAGCGCGCCGGATTGTAGCTCGGATCGCCGCGGACGAATTCATAGGGCTTGCCCGCCACTACGCCGAGGTTCTGCTCGCGGAATTCAGGCTCGATTTCAACCGCTAGATTCAACTGCTCGGCGATTATCCGCGCAGTCTCGCGGGTCCTGAGATAAGGGCTCGCGATCACCCGCTGCGGACGAAAACCGGCTTTGATGCGCAGCGCGGCTTCCAGAGCCTGCTGGCGGCCCAGTTCGGTTATCGCGGCGTCGGGCGAGTCCGTGAAATGCCGAATGCGATTGCCTTCGCTTTCCCCGTGGCGAACCAGAATTAGTTTGCCCATAGAATTTTAGCAGTCCCCCCTGCCCCCCTTTTACCTCAGCCGGGCCGCGCTGTCATCGCCCCGGCGGTTACGGCTTGGTGTCGTCCACGCCCGCCGCGGGCGGCGGTTGCGCGATGGCGGGCCTGATCATCGTGCGGAACGCGTCGAGCAGATCGATCGGCAGCGGGAAGATGGTCGTAGAGTTGTGGTCGGTCGCGATTTCCTTGAGCGTCTGCAGGTATCGCAACTGGAGCGTGATCGGGCTCTTGCCCATGACCACCGCCGCGTCCGCCAGCTTCTGCGAAGCCTGAAACTCGCCTTCCGCCGCAATCACTTTCGCGCGCCGCTCGCGCTCGGCCTCGGCCTGCGCCGCGATCGCGCGCTGCATGTCCTGTGGCAGATCGATATTCTTGAGCTCGACCAGAGTGACCTTGACGCCCCACGGCTCGGTCTGCGAATCGACGACCTCCTGGATGCGCGCGTTGAGCTTGTCGCGCTGGCTCAAAAGCTCGTCGAGCTCCGTCTGGCCGCCGACCGAGCGCAGCGTGGTTTGCGCAAGCTGCATCGTGGCGAACAGGTAATTGGCCACCTCGGTGACCGCGCGCGACGGATCGACCACCCGGAAATACAGCACCGCGCTGACTTTCACCGAGACGTTGTCCTTGGTGATCACGTCCTGCGGCGGGATGTCCAGGGTAACGGTGCGCAAGTCGATGCGCACCATCCGTTCGAGCACTGGGATTACGAAGATCACGCCGGGACCGCGAAACGGGGTCAGCCGCCCAAGGCGGAAGATCACCGCGCGCTCGTATTCATTGAGGACTTTGAGACCGCTCAGAACCACCACCACGGCGATGAACACAATTACGCCGAAACCTGTCGCCATCGCGATTCTCCTTGCCGCGCGGCGTGCCGCGCGATCCTTGCGCGAGCGTCACGGCGCCCGCCGTACTTCGACCTCGAGACCGATCACCGCGATGACCCGTGCGCGCTCGCCCGGCGCGAGCGCCTCGCCGCTGCGCGCGCGCCAGATCTCGCCGTGCACGAAGACACTTCCGGGAGTGCCGGGAACGATCGCGCCGCGCACCTCGCCAATCTCGCCGATCATTCCTTCGGCTCCCGTCTTGACGCTGCGGCGGCGTTCGCGCGCGACGAGATAGCCAAGTCCCAGGATGATCGCGCTCAGCGCGGCGGCGGCGCCATAGATGATGCCGCGATTGATCTCGAGATTGGTCTTCGAGGTGTCAATCAGGAACAGCGAGCCGAACACGAACGCCGCGACTCCGCCAAGGCCCAGGACTCCGTAGCTGGTGACGAACGCCTCTGCGATCAGCAGCCCCACGCCCAGGAAGATGAGCAGCACGCCGGTCACGTTCACCGGCAGCACCTGGAACGACGCGAAGAACAGCAGCAGGCAAATCGCGCCGGCGACGCCGGGGAGAAAGACTCCCGGATGCGCGAATTCGAAATACAGTCCCAACAGACCCGCCATCAGCAGTAGGTACACGATATTCGGGTCGGACAGCGTGTTGAGCACGCTCTGCCCCGCCGTCATGCTGGCGCGGCGCACGGTGGCGTCGGCGAGTTCGAGGGTCACGTCGTTGCCGCGCACCGATACCTTGCGCCCAGAGGCCTGCACGAGCAGACTGCGCAGATCGGGCGCGACGATATCGATTACCTTCTTCTGGAGCGCCTCGCGCTCTCCGATTGCGGCGCTGGCGCGAACCGCCTGCTCGATCCAGTCCTGGTTGCGCCCGCGCTGCTGAGCGATGCTGCGCGCAAAGCTCGCGGTGAAATTTTCGATCTTCTGGCCCATCGCGCCCTTGATATCGGAGCCGCCCTCTTCGACCGGATGGGCCGCGCCGATAGTCGTTCCCGGCGCCATTGCCGCGATATTCGCCGCCTCGGTAATAAACGCGCCCGCGGAAGCGGCGCTGGCTCCCGATGGCGCCACGTAGACGATCACGGGCACCGGAGCGCCGAGGAGGCTCTTGACGATGTGCTGCGCCGAGGTCAGCAGCCCGCCCGGAGTGTCGAGCTCGATCACCAGCGCGCTTGCGCCCCGGCGTGAAGCCGAATCGATCGAGTCCTCGATGAAACTCGCGACCGCCGGATTGATCGAGCCGTCGATCGTGATCAACTCGACCCAGTTTCGCGCGACGCCCTGATTATCCGCCTCCGCTCGCCGCGCGCGCTGCGCGAGGGACACGGCCGCGATCGCAATCGCGGCAGCCAGCACGAGCGCGCGAATCTCGCGGCGCGTTTTCATCCGCCGCCACGTCCCGGAATCGGCCGTCCGAGTTCTTTCATGACCTGCTGCACGTCCTGCCACACCAGCCGCTTGTCGCCCGGGTTACGCAGCAGGTAGGCGGGATGAAAGGTCGGCATCATCCGCACTCCGTTCACGTCGTGCCAGACGCCGCGCAATTTGCTGATGGGAGTTTTCAGTTTGAGGACGGCCTGGACCGCGAACGCGCCAAGCCCCACGATCACGCGCGGCTTGACGAGTTCTATTTGCCGCATCATGAAGGGCTCGCACGCCGCGACTTCGTCGGGCTCGGGATTGCGGTTTTCGGGCGGGCGGCACTTGATCACGTTGCAGATGTAAACCTCGGCGCGGGTCATCCCCATCCCGCGCTCGATAATGTCGGTCAGCAATTGTCCGGCGCGGCCGACGAACGGCTCGCCGCGCAGGTCTTCTTCAGCGCCCGGCCCTTCGCCGATAAACATCAGCTCGGCGTGCGGATTGCCGACTCCGAACACCAGATTTTTGCGCAAGCCCCAGAGCTTGCAGCGGCGGCAATCGCCGATGAACTCGCGCAGACTCTCGAGCGAGTCGGTGTCGCCGAGCCCCGGATACTTCGAAAACATCGCGCGCGTTTGAGTTTGCGGCGCGGCGGCGGGCACCGGCGGCGGCTGGGCCACACGCGCGGCGGAAAGCGCGGGCGCCGGCGCGCGCATGGACGGTGGCAGACCGTCCATCCCCTCCTCGCCAAGCTGATCGAGATAATCGGTTAGGGTCGCGGCGATCGTCGCGCGGTCCAGATGCGGTTTCGATTCACTCATGATTGGCAAGTTCGCGCTGCCGCGTTTACAGAGTCTGTGAGTTTTTCAGGCCCGGCTCTGTTTTGTGTCATCTTGAGCGGAGGCCGCTGCGGCCGGAGTCGAAAGACCCCCTAGTTCTTCCGGGGTCCTTCGACTCGCGCAGCGCTCGCTCAGGATGACACAAAACGTTAACGATCAAAAAACTCACCGCCTATCAGGCCAGGCGATCGCGATGATAGCCAACATAGAGCGCGGTTCCGACCGAGCCACCCAGCGCGAGGAACAAGTAGATCAGGATAAACTGCACCGTCGGCTGCGGGTTCGCGTGCAGCGACCAGAACAGGGTCAGATTGACGGGAACGTAAAACGCATAGGCGATCGACAGCGGCTTGAGCCATCGCTTTTGGCGCCACAGCCCGTATGCGTAGGCCGCCAGAAAAATTCCGAAGATTGGCCCGCCGATCGCGTTGGCGCCGAACGACGTGAGCCGATGCCCAAACACCACCAGTCCGAGATGTGGATCGTTACGATGCTGAAATGGCTTGGTGAAATCCGACAGCGCCATCAATCCATACAGCAGCGTCATCACGCGCATGAACCAGTCGGTGCGCGGACGCTCGAGGCTCGAAGGGGGGTTCATGCTGCTCGCCATCTGAGTTCCTCCGCGTGGCGGCATCGGAGCGCCGCGCAATCGCCCGACGGTTAACGAACAACTCTGAGGCGCCGCGACTTCGCCTGGCGCAGGGCGATCAGCCGATCGAGAATGCGATCGGCGACCTCGTCTTTCGAGAGCATCGGCAGACTCTCGGCGCCGCCGTCGGCGCCAAAGAACGTGACGATATTGGTATCGACGCCAAATCCCGCGCCCGCCTGAGTGACATCGTTGGCAACGATCAGGTCGAGCCGCTTGCGCGCGAGCTTGTCCTGAGCGTTGGCCTCGAGGTCGGCGGTCTCGGCGGCGAATCCGATCATCAGGCGTGAGCCTTTCTTCGCGGCGAGGCGCGGAAGCTCATCGGCGATCGAGATCATCTTGAGCTCGATACCCTTGGGATTTTTCTTGAGCTTACCGGCCGCGGGATTTGCCGGGCGAAAATCCGCCACCGCCGCCGCCATCACCAGCGCCGACGCCCAGGCGAAGTTAGTCGCGGTCGCCGCGAGCAATTCCGCCGCGCTGGCCGTGTCGATTCGCTCGACGCCGTAAGGCGTCGCGAGCGCGGACGGCCCCGCGACCAGGCGGACCTCGGCGCCGCGCCGGCGCGCCGCGGCCGCGATCGCGATGCCCATTTTTCCCGACGAACGATTCGACACGAAACGCACCGGGTCGATCGCCTCCTGCGTCGGACCGGCGGTCACCAGGATCCGCTCGGCGCCGAGGTCCGCCGGCGAGAGCATCCGCTCGAGCTCGGCGATGATTGCAACCGGGTCGGGCAGTCGGCCCTTGCCCTCGTAGCCGCAGGCGAGTTCACCCTCGGCGGGCTCGACAATCACCGCGCCCCGCGCGCGCAGCTTCGCGAGATTCTCGACGACACTCGGATGCGCATACATATGCACGTTCATCGCGGGTGCGAATGCGACCGGCGCCTGCGCCGCGAGCAAAACGGTGGTGACGATATCGTCGGCGATCCCCGCGGCGGCCTTGGCGATCAGGTTCGCGGTCGCGGGCGCGATCAGAATCGCGTCGGCCGAGTCGGCCAGCCGGATATGCCCGATTTCGGATTCCTGAGTGAGGCTGAAGGTGTCGGTCGCGACGGGACTCTGCGCGAGCGTCTGCAGCGTCAGCGGCGTGATGAACTGCTGCGCGTTGCGGGTCATCATCACGCGGACCTTCGCGCCGCGCTGGACAAGGGCACGCACAATCTCGGCGGCCTTGTAAGCGGCGATCCCGCCGCTAACGCCAAGCACGATTGTCTTATCGCGCAGGATACTCATCGTGATCCGGATTGTAGAGCGGATGCCATGGCGCGTGGAAGACAGCCGCAGGCCATCTTATCGCCGCGTCCCTGACTTCCTCCACAAGTTTGCCGCTGGGTTGGAGGGCTCGACCGCCGCTACCTCAGGACTGTTGTTCGGCAACCCAGCGCACCCACGAAAGCTGGCGTTTGACCATGTTCCACAGCCGCTCATCGGCGGTCCAACACTCGCACTGTCGAGCTTCGGCAAGGGCCAGGTAATGCGCGTCGTAAGCACTTGGAAGGGAGAACCGTTCCATGACCTCGAGCGCCCGGAGGTTGACGCTGGTGTCTTGTTCGAGTGCCGGACCGTTTTCGAGAAGCGCGGCCAGCCGTTCTCTCGCAACCTCCAGCGTCAACTGACGGAGCTTCACCCGCTTGGCAATCGCGTTGGTTGCCTCATAGGCGAACAGCGCGAGCGCGTGCATCCGGAGCCGCCGATGCTGCCAATCTTGCAGGAGCGCCCACGATTCGATGCTGTACGGCTCTTCTTCAACCCACTTGAGCGCCAGGCTCGCGTCCACGACGATCTCGTCAGCGCTCACAGATGAGTCTCACGCTCCGCGCGGCTCTCGCGGATCAACTCGGCTCAGTCCTCGAGAAAGGGCGCGCGCTGCTCGGCTCGCAAGCCGGCGAAGCGGCGCAATGCACCAGATGAGATAGATCCATCGGCGGCCCTATTGAGCGCACGCCCGGGAGGTACGGCGCGATCAAGCAGGCGCGTCACGTAGGCTGACACCGGCATCTCGTGCGATGCGGCGGCGATTTTGATCCGCCGCTTGAGAGAGGGGCTGATGTCGAGTGTGAGCCGGGGTCTCGGCCCGTGAGGATTGGAGCGCTTCGCGCTGACCGCTTTCCGATTCATGCGTCGAACCTAACACAAAGGCATTTTGGTGTCATGACGCCATCGCCTGCCGCCGACGGAGAGTCACCGCTAGTCATAATACTCGAGCCCGAGATGCGTGATCAGGTCTTCGCCGCGCATCCAGCGCAGGGTGTTCTTGAGCTTCATCAACTGGATGAAGATGTCGTGCTCGGGATAGACGTTGGGCGCGTGCATCGGCGCCTTGAAGTAGAACGACAGCCACTCCTGGATTCCGCGCATCCCGGCGCGCTGCGCCAAATCCAGAAACAGCACTAAATCCAAAACCAGCGGCGCGGCGAGGATCGAATCGCGGCACAGGAAGTTGATCTTGATCTGCATCGGATAGCCGAGCCATCCGAAGATATCGATATTGTCCCAGCCCTCCTTGGCGTCGCCGCGCGGAGGGTAATAGTTGATCTTCACCGAGTGGAACAGCTTGCCGTAAAGCTGCGGATAAAGATCGGCCTGCAGAATCTGATCGAGCACCGAGAGCTTGGTCTCTTCCTTGGAGCGGAACGAGCCCGGGTCGTCGAGCACCTCACCGTCGCGATTGCCGAGGATATTGGTCGAGAACCATCCCGACATCCCGAGCATCCGCGCCTTCAGTCCGGGCGCGATGAGAGTCTTCATGAAGGTCTGCCCGGTCTTGTAATCCTTGCCGCAGATCGGAACGTTGCGCTCGCGCGCTAGTTCGAGCAGCGCGGGCGTGTCGGTGGTGAGATTGGGCGCGCCGTTGGCGTAAGGGATTCCGAGCTTGAGCGCGGCGTAGGCGTAAATCTGGCTCGGCGCGATTTCGGGATCGTTGTTCGCGAGTCCCGCCTCGAAAGCCTTTAGCGACTGATGCACCGCCGCGGGGCGATGGAAGACTTCCGTCGAGCCGCACCAGATCATCACGGTGCGCGCCACGCCGGTGCGCGCCTGGAAGCCGCGGATGTCTTCCATCAGCATCGCGGCCTTGTCCATTTTCGTGCGCGCTTCTTTCACGTTGGGGCCGATGATGCGCCGGATGTAATCGGAATCGAAGACGGCGTCCATCGGGCGGATTTTCTCGAGCGGCTCGCGCACCCGCTCGAGCATCGCGGGGTCGAGCACCGCCGCCTTGCAGGCGGCCTCGTACGCGCTGTCCTCGAAGATATCCCAGCCGCCGAATTCCAGGTCTTCGAGCCGGGCGAGCGGGACGAAATCCTTGATGAGCGGAGTGCGGCCATCGCTGCGCTTGCCGAGGCGCACGGTCGCGAGCTGGGTCAGCGATCCGATCGGCACGCCAAGTCCGCGCTTGACCGCCTCGACCCCGGCGATGAACGTGGTGCTGACCGCGCCGAGTCCCGGCAGCAGCACTCCGAGCTTGCCGTCCGCCGGCGCGATTCGGACCGGTGTCTTGGAATCCAAATTATCCTTTCTTGAAGCGCGAAGGATAATCGGCGTTGAAGGTCTGCTCGGGATGCATCTGCTTGGCGCGTTCGAGCAGGACGTCTTCGGTCTCGGGGATATTCGGATCGGGGATGCAGCAATCGACGGGGCAGACCGCGGCGCACTGTTCCTGGTCGAAGAAGCCTACACACTCGGTGCATTTGGTGGGAACGATATAATAGATGTCGTCTTTGATTGCGGGGCTGGAAGCGCCGTCAAGTTCCCATTGCGCCCCGCCTTCGTAAATCGCGGTGTTGGGGCATTCGGGCTCGCAGGCGCCGCAGTTGATGCATTCCTCGGTGATCAGCGTGGACATCGTTTCGCTCCCAAAATTCCGACGGACGCCGCATCGGCGGGCCCGCTTGCGTCTTTATCGAACGGCAAGAATATCGGCGCGTTCAAACGCGGGCAAGGGCGCAACTCACTTGGGCATCGCCGCGGCCACCGCCCGCGCCAGTTCCAGGAACGCAACGCTGGCGGGATGCGCAGGCTGCTTGAGGACGATCGGCATCCCCGCGTCGCCGGCGGCGCGCAGCTCGGGATAGATCGGCATCCGCGCCAGCACGCCGAGCGCCTCTTCGCTCGCCATCTTGTCGGCGCCGCCGCGGCCGAAGAGTTCCGCGCGCTCGCCGCAATCGTCACAGACGAAGTAGCTCATGTTCTCGACGATGCCGAGGATCGGACAATGCACTTGGCGGAACATCCGCACCGCGCGCATCGCGTCGAGCACGGCGACCTCCTGCGGAGTGGTGACGATGATCACGCCATCGATCGCGACCTGCTGCGCCAGCGTTAGCTGCGCGTCGCCGGTGCCCGGCGGCAGATCGACGATCAGGAAATCCTGCGTGCCCCACAGCGTGTCGCGCAGGAACTGGCGCACCGCCCCCATCACCATCGGGCCGCGCCAGATGACGGGAGCTTTCTCGCCCAGGAAATAGCCGATCGAGATGAGCTTCACGCCGTACTTTTCGATCGGATAGAAATTCTGTCCGCCCGCGGACTTGGGACGCTCCTCCGTGGTCGCGAACATCGTCGGTATCGACGGTCCATAAATATCCGCATCGAGCAAGCCGACGCTGAGGCCCAATTGCGCGAGCGCGCAGGCCAGGTTCGCGGCCACGGTGGATTTGCCGACGCCGCCCTTTCCGCTGGCGACCGCGACGATATATTTGGTCCCCTCGAGCCGGACGCGCCCGGTCTTTTCGCCCAGCTCGGGCTCGACCCGGCGCACTCGCAGCTCGATTTTGGCGACTCCGAGATCGTGCGCGAGCGCGTGATGCACCTGCTCGGCGACGCGCTTCATCACCGCGTCATCCGCAGTCACCTGCCGAAGCGTCAACGCGAAGCCGCCGTCGGGAAGCGGCGCGACCTGCTCGACGATGCCGAGGGTGGCGATATCGGCGCCATAGCCGGGATAGGTCACCCGGCCCAGGGCTTCGATCACGGCCTCGATTGGAACTTGTCGCGCCATCAGGGAATTATCGCAGAGCCATTGGTGTTGCGAAAGCGCATGTGCCGATGGGTTCGTCTCAAATATTTCATGGCATAAGTGACGGCTGCCCGGCGAATTGCGCTTGCTTCATGGGCATTTTTCCAAACGCGGGATAACTTCGATGCGATCTTCCGTGCCGGGATATTTTCCGCGCGGCCCTTGCCGCCTGGGCTCCCGGCCGCCGCGGGGTCCGGCTATGTGCGTCGGCGTTCACGGGCCAACTTTAACGCGATGCGCTATACGGCGTAAGGCTGAACAGTTCAGCCATGAACAAATCTGGCAAAATATCTAACGAGCGTTAGGGACGCGCCGCGCTACCACCCTATTCCTTCTCCCGCCGGGAGAAGGTGGCGCGCAGCGCCGGATGAGGGTTCTTACTCCTCGCGATTCGATGCGAGGGTTGCGCACTAAGCACCCTCACCCTGCGCGTCACGATGCTTGCGAAAAAAGCGCAAGCATCGCGCCGCGCTTCCCTCTCCCGCGGGGGAGAGGGCATCAGAAGAGAGCGTGCTCGAACGCGCGCGGACTCACTGCAAGCCCGTGATAACCGCGCGCGCCTCGGCGGCGATTCGGCGCACGATCTCGCCGGCCGGCATAATCTCGCGCACTTGGGTCACCGACTGGCCGGCGTACCATGCGAGTCCGCCCAAGTCGCCCTCCATCTCTTCGGACGGCGGCGAGACCGAGTAATTCGCCAGCGGCAGTTCGAGGCCGGGGCGGATGAGCTTGGCGCTCGAGACGCCCTCGCCCGGGCGCTGGCCCGATTCGGGGCGGCCCGCGCGCTCCCAATCCTCGACCAAAGCGGTGCGCAGCGTGCGATGCGCGGCGTCGGGCCATCCGATGTCGTAAAGTTTGGTATGAAAAGTCTCCGCGGCGTGCGCGGCGACGATACGGCGCTTGTAGTCGCGATGCGCGGCGCATTCGTGCGATGCGATGAACCGGGTGCCGAAGACCGCGCCGTCGGCTCCCAGAGCCAGAGCGGCGGCGAATCCGCGGCCGTCGGCGAGTCCTCCGGCGGCGAGCATCGGCAGATCTCCGATCGCGTCGCGGACCTCGGGAACCAGCGCGAGCGTGGTGACGACGCCGCGCACGTGGCCGCCGGCCTCGAAGCCCTGCGCGATAATCGCGTCGGCGCCGGCGGCCTTTGCGCGCGCGGCCTCGTCGGCAGATCCGCACTGCCATACGACGGTGAGGCCGCATTTTTTCGCGGCGGGAATCTGCTCGGCGGGATCGCCCCAGAAAAGGGTGACGGCTTCGACCCGTTCGCGCGCGAGCAATTCATACGACCCGGGACGCAGGAACGGGATCAGCAGGTTGACGGCGATTGGCTTTTCGGTAAGCGAGCGCGCGAGCGCGATTTCCGACGCCATCGCCTCGTGAGTGAATCCCGCAAGAGCAATCGTGCCGAGACCGCCCGCCTGCGAGACCGCGGCGGCAAGCCGCGCGTGCGCAATCCCGCCCATCCCGGCGGAAACGATCGGCAGCTCGATCCTGAACAGATCACAAATTCGCGTGTGGAGCATGCGGCGCATCACCTCGATAGGCCGTCTCCGGATCAGCCAACAATCTTGGGCGAAGTCATTTCGCGGATCGTTTGCGCGCGGCGTGGCGCGGCGTGCTGCGCCCGGATTGAGTACTTCGGACACGGTCGCGCGCCGAGTGAGCGCGGTAGTACGCGGCCAGTACGGCATGCATCCGCGACTGATAGCCGCGTCCCTGGCGCTTGAACCATTCGAGGATTTCCCGGTCGACCCGCATGGAGACCGGCACTTTGCGCTCGGGCATCACCAGCGTCGCATTGCGCCACCACTGCTCGTCCATGATTGGCGGAGCGTCGGGATCGGACGCCACGGCCTTTTCGATATCGCGATCGGTGAGCGCGTTGACACGCGCCCAGTCAGTCATCGTCTTGCCGCGGCGTGCCGGCGTGGAGTATCGCACGATATGCTCTTCGCTCATTTCTGTGTGCCCTCCGGGCTGAAATTATTCGATAGATATCCCCACGTTTGGTGTAGATTACCGTGGTTTCCTCACCGTCGACGATCCCGGTCGCAAGCACTCTGGTCTCGCCATAATTGTGGCGATCATCGATTCGCCTGAGCACGCGGCCATCAAAGATCGCCACGGCGTCGCGAAACTCCAAGCCGTGTTTCGCGACGTTCGCGCGGTTTTTCACCTCGTCCCACTCGAATTCCATTGTATATACGATATGTCAATACGTCAAGCGGGCTTGCGCGCCCTGATCGAGAGCGTCAGCGGGATTGGGTCGCCCTTGATGCGCCACCATCGGTCGGCGCTTTGCTCCATGAAAGGAAATATCGGGCCGCAGCACACCGGATGCTCGTGCACGAATTCGATTCGCAGGCCCGCGTCGATCAGCGCGGTGACCACGCCGGCGGTCGTATACATCCATTCGTGCGATCCGTGCGAGAGCATCGCCGAGCGGTCGGAATAGTCAGGGCCCGGCGAAAAATTCTGTTGCGCGGTCTCAAAGTATGAGATTCGCGATTTCAGCTCGACGGGATTTTCAGTGTCATAACACTGGGTCAGCGGATGAAATTCCGAGATATAGAAAATTCCGCCGGGCTTGACGAAACGCGCGGCTATTTGCGCCCATCGTTTCAGATCCGGCAGCCAGCACAGCGCGCCATAGGAGGTGAACACGATATCGAACTGATGCTTGAGCACGCTCGGCGCGGCGTAGATATCGGAGCAGACGAAGGCCGCCGGAATCTTGAGTTCGGCGCTGAGCTTGCGCGCGGCCTCGATCGCCTGGTCCGAGAAATCCAGACCCGTGACGGATGCGCCCAGGCGCGCCCATGACATCGTGTCCATCCCGAAATGGCATTGCAGATGGAGCAGCGATTTGCCGCGCACGTCGCCTACCTCGGCGAGTTCAAGTGGGAACAGCACATTCTCGCCGCGCCGGAAGCCGTCGAGATTGTAGGACGGCGCGCGCATGTGAACGCCAACCCCCTCGTTCCAAAGATCAAGATTGGTTTTCAGCCGCTCATCCATCGTGAATTCAACCTCCAGCGCCCCTTCTCGTTCTCGCCAGTGCAGAGCTTTGCATGACCGGTTGGAAAAGCGTGCAAGCGCCGCGGGCGAGATTCCTCGCCACGGTGAGGCGCGCGCGAACGTGTGCCCATCGCGCGGCCGATCGCCAGCTCTGGCTCGGAATGACACCTTTCCCGTTATTTTCCGTGTCATTCCGAGCGCGACCAGGCAATGCAGATCGTGTCATGCACCTAGCGCCGCAAGGTAGGCACCGCGAGGAATCTCGCCCCAGGCACTTGCGCACCTTACCGGACGAGTTACTCAAAGGTCTCTGGTGGAAGCGGATGAGAGACGTTAGCCAGCCTCGATTACGGGCGTTCCTGCGAATAGTCCCACGAAATCACGCGGTCGGGTTTCATGCGCACGATCACGACCGGTCCGCCGCCCATCGCCTGCGCGTATTTCTCGCCGGTTCTTTTGCCCAGGTAATGCACCGCCATCCGTTTCAGGCGCGCGTCGTCTTTGGCCTCGGTCATCGTGACGCGGCCCTTTAAGATAACGCACTTGTAGGGCGCCTTGCGGGTATCGACGACCAGCGCGATCCGCGGATCGTGGGCGAGGCATTTGTACTTGAACGCGCTCGCGGCGGTGTGGAACACGATCTCGCCGGCGCGATATTCGTACCAGGTGGGGACCGCGTGCGGAGCGCCGTCGGGCGCGGTGGCGGCGATCACGGCGATTTGCGGCTCCTTGAGAAGCTTGTCGATTGCGGATTTTTTCATCGGCATGGCGGGAGTATCTCCTGATTAATGGAAGTCAAAGACCATCCACAGATTACACAGATTTCACGGATTATTCGCCTCTGCATAAAAGCGGAGAAGACAATTAAGTCACTGGCCGGGCATGTCAGCAAGCGGAAACTGGAGCGGTACAGTCACATCAGGATCCAAGCCAAACGCGATGCGATCGCCGTTCTGGAGGGACGGTACTCTGACCCCAAGTGGGCACATGATTGGGCGCAGTCCACAGCCCACGACCGGCATAATTGCAAAACGTCCTTGATTTCATTGGTGGGCGGTGCAGGTTTCGAACCTGCGACCCTCGGCTTGTAAGACGGGTCCGCCAGATCGGCGGATCAAGGAAAATGCCGCTATTTCCTAGAGTTTCTACTCATCGGAACTCATCCGAGAGCACTCAAAATGGACCTTCAACTGGCACCAAAACCGGCACCAGATTATCGGCCAAAACGATCTCACGGTGGCCGCTTCATGATCTGTTAACGGCCCTTCGTCCGCGGAAGCTCTTTCGAAGACGCTGATTCGCTTCTTCGACCGAGAACCTTTTCGGATCGAACGGTCGCCCGACCCAGCTCTTCATGTGCGCGTGCTCTTCGTGGTTGGGGTCTTCCAGCGCTCGCAGAAATTCCTCGTACCCCGGCGCGCCTCCAACGTCCTCAGGCGGGGTGCTGCAGTCGCCGCCGAGACAGCGCGGCATTAGGTCATTGACATCGCTCTGGAGGACTTGTTCGAGTTCGAACACATGGTGCCAGTCGTCGCCGAAGTCATAGAGATAGTTGAGTCGATCACCGGGCGAGAGTTGAAGATCGCAGAGGCGAACCGCACGCTCCTCAGTGACCTCGTATTCGTCTTGGGGATCCGGGACACCGTACGCGCGCCCAGCTATGGTAAATTGATGCAGGTGATAATCTTGCCAGCCCATGACGGCTTGAACGACGCGGTGAAGCCGCGCCAGGGTGAAATCAGTTGGCACTTGGATCCGTCGCCATACCGCTGGCTCGATGCCTTCGAGGACTAAACGGAACTGAAGGACCTGCGTTACGCGCATCACATTCACCGTCCTTCATTCTGGAACGATCCGCGGTTATTCGAGCTTTGGCAGCTCGTAAACGCGCACTTCGTCGCAGTCGATCTCGACGACCCTGTTCATCGTATCGGGAAGCTTCGAGGCTTCAACGAGAGCCCGCTGAAATAACTCGCGTTGGCTGGCTGGCGTGACGTTCGGGATGATCACGATCAACCCGGCGTGCAATTCACTCTCCCCCATCAGCTTGCGAAAATCGCGCGCGTTGTTGGTGACGAATACGAATTCCTCACGCAGAATTAGCTCTCGCAGCTGATGATCTTTGAAGCCCGACCAGGCTCGCCAGTTCACGTGATGCGCTTCGTGGCCGGCGGTGTTCGCAACCTGCGTCAGGCTGGTGTGCAGGCATTCGTCGATCAGAAACCTCACCGGCGAGTCTCACTCCGCGAGATCTCGCGCCAAGGTGCTTGGTGCCACGGATGGCGAGGCGGTCGGCCTTTGCGCGGGTAGGCCTGTGCGAAAATCTTGGCGAGTTCAAGCTGCTCTCGCTTGAGCGATGGGTAGCCTTCCAAGATCTCCTCTTCGGACCCGCCCTGTTCGAGCATACTGGCGACTTCATAGGCGCCAATTCTGGTCCCGCGAATGCACGGCTCGCCGCCCCTGATCTCAGGATCTTCGACGACTAATCGTCGTGCCCGTTCAAGGCGTTCCACTCTGGAACGGACCTCCTCGAGAACTCGCTTGAGGTCGAGCGAGAGACCGCCTCCGAAGAGGGGAAATTCCCGCTTAGCTGGCCCGCGCTTTCGGCAGTACATGACGATCACGTCGTGAAGCTTGTCCTTACCCTCGCTCGTGAGTTGGACCAACCGCGTGTCGAGGCCTTTTGCGACCGCCAAGTAGAACAGGTCTTCTTCGCGGAGAGCTCTCTTGCTTCCCGATCTCTTGCGCGCAGGCTTCAACGGGCCTTCATCGATTTCGCGGTGCACCGTTTTCACTGGAACGCCCGAAACTACAGCTGCTTCGCCAGGCGTGAATATCCGCTCCTCATTCAGCATAATTCGTCCTCTGTACCGGAACACTTTAGCATACCGCGTAGGCTTGATCGAGGCCATGCAACGATCAGCTTAAGCAAGGCCTACACGCCCGCTTTGGGCAGACGGCGCCGGATTAGAGGTGACTGAAATCGGACACGAGTTTTACGACTGACGTTCTGCGGTCGGATTCTGCCTCTGATGCCAGCCATCCAGGCGACGGATCGCTTCACGCTGATGCGCGGCGCTCAGATGCGCGTAACGCTGCGTCATCAGTGAGCTTCGATGCCTCATCAGCGCTTGCAGGGTGAATAGGTCGACGCCACTCATTGCCGCACGTGATGCGAACGTGTGACGGAGATCATGAAAATGAAAGTCTTCAATGCCGGCGCGGCGAAGGGCAGGATACCAGTATCGCTTGAGATTCTGGATGAATCCGCCTCTTGGTGCTGTGAACACGAACCCACTTCTATCCGGGCCGCCCGCCTTCAGTTGTACAATCTTCGTTGATGAATCCCATAGCGCCTTCAGATTCTGTTGGGTTGTCGCGTTCATAAGGACGTGCTCGTCCTCGCCAGATTTCGGATCACGAATCGTTATTGTGCCGCTGGTGAAATCCACATCACGCCAGCGGAGGTTCAGAAGTTCGCCCTTGCGCATGCCCGTGTTCAACGCGACTGCCACTAATGGCTTCAACCAATTCGGCAGGGCGTCAAAGAGCGCGGATTCCTCATCGTCTTTGAGCCAACGGAGACGCTTATTGTTTTCCTTGCAGAACTTGACCCTGCTTACCGGGTTTGATGCGACTGATTGCGCGCGGACGGCGCGCATGAAGATCGCGCGGAGCAACTTCAGGTGAAGGTTCACCGTGGCGGCGGAGAGATCTTCGGCAAGCCTGTCGCGAAATGCCTCGATTTGAGCTGGGGTTATCGAATCGGCTCTGTCCCGGCCGAAGGCGTCGTGGAGCCGACGGTAGCCGATGTCTCCGCGCATGATTTCCCGACCGGCCTTGAGTGCTGAGCTCCTGTAGTCGGACAGGATCGATTCAAACGAGAGGGCCTCTCTTTTTTCTGGCGCGAAGAAGCGCCCTTCTCGAATTTCGGTCTTTCGCTTTTCATACACGCGCCGAGCGAGGCCCTTCGCCCCGATCTTCTCTCGATGTTCACGCCCGCCGCGGTCAAAGTATCGCACCCACCAAATGCCGGAACTCTGCGGACGCTCGAACAGACCGCGGTCTTTCCCTTGCTTCCGAGCCATATTTGCCTCCTGGAATTCCGTCAAATGGCAAGCCTATTCCGCTGCTCGCTCCAAGCGATCAAGTCGATCAGCCGATAGCGAACGCCTCGGGCGCCGATCTTCACCGAGGGCAACTCGCGACGATACGTCAGATTGCGCACCGTTCCGAGTTCGAGGGCGAGAAACTCCGCAGCCTCTTCGGCCGTCATTAGCTGGAAGAGTTCTCGGACCTTGACCTCGCCGGCTGTGGCGCGAAGCGCCATTTTGAAGGCTTCCTGCGTTGCGGCAAAACCAGTGCTTTCTCGTACCGACTTAGACGTGAAACTCATGGGTGGGACCGTTCAGAATCGAAATTGAAATCGCGATAACTAGCTACATAGCTACCATTACTGGAATTCTAATGCAAGAAAAAACGAGCAACACGAAAACAGTGGTTTGACGTGAAGTTCCTTCGCTGTCTCCCGCCCGCGTCCCGCAGGGAAGGGCGTTTTGGGTTGGTGCGCAGCATTTTGAAAGCGCCGCCCTCTCGATCGAGTCTGGAGGGTGGCGCCGGATTCCGGGATGCGCGTGGCGGAGCGTTGCAAACGTGCCGAGCGCAGCGTCCGGCACGATAGTGCCGGCGGCGCGGTTGCCCGCGGAGCGTGCGCCACCATCACAGCGGCGCGAAGCGGAGCGCGAGGCGTGCAGCGCACGCCGTGTCCGAGCGGCGAAGCTTGCGCAGCCCGAGCGTCCGCGCTCATAGCGCAGCGCCGATGGAAAAAGTGATTCGACAGCAGTGTTCGGCAAGACCAGTCACCTTCTGATGCCGTGGGCAGGTGTGATGTTCTGGCGCGGCGGTTCTGGAACCATCTTGAGGTCTCGCCTCAGGTTCAGGTTGAGCTGTTCCAGGGCAACCGACTTTTCGCGGGTGCGGCCGACCGCGTGCCGGAGGGCGGATCTGTCGTCGGTATAGACGGTGACCCCGTGGCGCGCGCGGCTGATCGAGACGTAAAACTGTTTGCGGTTCACGAGTTCAGCCGAGCGAGCGGTATCGATGTTGACAATGACGCGGTCGACCGTCGCGCCCTGGCTGGAATGCGAAGTCGAGGCGTAACCGTAGTCGATGTGGCGGAGCCGTCTTACCGCAGCTTTGACTTCGCGCCCGTCGTCTATCCGGAGCGCGGCCTTTCGGTCGTCGATTGCAACCACCGTCGCAAAATCTCCGTTGGCGACGCCGAGCGCGCGGTCGGGTGCGCGGAACTGGATGCGGTCGCCGTTGGCGATGACTCTCCGCTCCTCGCGAAACAGATTGACGCCGTTGAGCCGCGCTGGGTTATATTCAACTGCTCGACCATCTTCGGTCCGCACGGTGATCCGGTTGAGATCCGAGTCTGTACTCTCGACTCGTGCATACGTGTCCTTGCCGAGCCCGAGACGGTGGCTGCCGCGCCGGTATCGGATAACCTCGCCAGCTTCGTAGCTCTGAGCGCGCTGGCGCTGTGCGGCGGTAAGGTTGCGTTTGACGAAGATGATCTGCTCTTTCCCTTGGGCGCCGACATGTGACCGCTGTTTCAGGAGATCGCGAATGGCGGAGTTGAGTTGCCAGCGCTCGTCGTTGGCCGGACTGACGACCAATACGCGCTCGCCCGTCTCGTGCGTGGCAACGTATTCCCGCGCGATGGATTTATATCGCACATCAGGATTGTCGATCTCGCGGATGCGGTCATGCTTCTCGAGGAGCGCAAGCGCGCGATCGATCTCTCCTTTGGCCGCAAGCTCCACTGCTGCGCGAAGCATCGGGTCCCGCTGGCGGCGAATCGTGTCCAGCCGCGCGACCGCCATCCCGGCCTGCTG
>DATKSQ010000076.1:0-46258 GCA_035531615.1 Binataceae bacterium (SeqCode) | reverse complement strand
AGTCCCTTAGCCATCTGCGAGAGCGTGTCGGTGAACTGATCGTACATCGATTCCTGCACGAACACGCGCGAGCCGGCGCAGCATACCTGCCCCTGATTCATGAAGATGCCGAGCATCGAGCCGAACGCGGCGGCCTGCATGTCGGCGTCGGGGAAGATGATATTGGGGGACTTGCCGCCGAGTTCGAGCGAGACGTGCTTCAAGTTGCCGGCCGACGCTTTCAGGATCAGCTTGCCGACTTCGGTCGATCCGGTGAACGCGACCTTGTCGATATCGGGATGCTCGGCTATCGAGCTGCCGGCGCCGGGTCCGAAGCCGGTAATAATCTGCACCACGCTTTCGGGAAGTCCGGCTTCGAGGATTAACTCGCCCAGGCGCAGGGCGGTGAGCGGGGTCTGCTCGGCGGGCTTCAGAATCACGACGTTGCCGCACGCGAGCGCGGGCGCGATTTTCCAGCTCGCCATCAGCAGCGGAAAATTCCACGGGATAATCTGCCCGCACACACCGACCGGCTCGCGCAGCGTGAAGCTGAACATATCGGGCTCGGAAGGATTGGTCTCGCCGTAGATCTTCGACGCCCATCCCGCGTAGTAGCGAAAGGTCTCCGCGGCGAGGGGGACATCGATATTTTTCGACTCGAAGAGCGGCTTGCCGTTGTCGAGCGTCTCGAGTTCGGCGAGCTCTTCGCCGTGCTGCTCGATCAGGTCGGCGATCTTGAGCAGATAGCGGGTGCGCAGATGCGGTCCCGTCGTGGACCACTTGCCGACTTCGAGCGCCTTGCGCGCATGTTTGACGGCTTCATCGACGTCGGCCTTGTCGCCCTCGGCGACGATCGCGAGAACCTCTTCGTTGGCGGGGTTGAGGGTCTCGAAGGTCTTGCCCGATTTCGCGGCGACCCACTTGCCCCCGATCAACAGCTTTTTCGGGCCGCTCTTGAGAAACTCGAGGGCGGCGGGATTTTTCGCGCCACGCGCGGCGGTTTCGATAGACGGTGATGCTCCCATCGTGGATGTCTCCTATAAGAATTTTGTCCCGGTATCGCTCGCCGCCCACAGGGTTTCCGCCCCCGAAACCTGGCCGACGAAGGACGCGAGGGACGCGTAACGCATCAAGCCTAGTCGATTCGCCGCGCAGTATCAAAGTGCAACGGCGCGCCATCTTAATGTCCGGCTCCGGAATCGCAAGTCAAGGAAGCAGTCCCGTAGGGTCAATCAAGGACTCGGTTTCCCGGTGGCAGAATCAATGGCCATCGGCAGCAGGATTAAGGATGAGCGGGAGCGGGTTCGTGATGCAAGACCATCAGCCGGCGTTCCTCGATCGCGAGCGAGGCGTAGATCGTACCGTCAAGCGCACAGAATTCAACCTCGAACACGCCTGGAGCTAGAAGCTCGACAATCGTGCGGACCTGTCCCCGCCGCAGCCCAGCCTTCGGCGCGTCATCTATGAGCGCAACTACATCGAGCAGTTTCATTAGTGTCCTCCCAGCACGAAGCAAGTGGTCAGCCGCAGGAAATTTTCGCCCCGGCGGACAATCCAGGCCGCTCGCACCGTCGCCTCGCGCTCGCGATGGCGCATCGTGAAGTCCAGCGTGTAGAGGCGCCCGTACTCATCGGCCCCCGTGAAATGGGAGTCTTCGATACGGGCCGCGGCCAGCAGCCGAGTCCGCAGCCTGGCAGCATCTTCCCGCCCCATCGCAAGAGCGGATTGAAACACTCGCGCCTTGTGGCGCCCCTCGGGATGACCGAGGTTCAGGCAATAGTCGCGCAGCTTCACGATATCGACGACAGCATCCTCACCGTTGGGCAGTTTCACGCTTCGAGGCCTGAGCCTTACCCGGTTAAGCCTAGCACAAAGGCTCCCGCCGTTCCCGCAATTCCACCGCTAGCAAGGCCGGGCAGTTCAGCCTTAGGGACGAGATACGCGAAAGCTGATTCCCAAGATGCACGCTCCTCTTGCGATCACAACGTGAAGCCGAATGAATTCGGCCGAGGGATCTGTGTGCGCTCGCCCTAGCGCCGGAACAGCGAGACCGTCGTCAACGTGGGATTCGATCACGGAGACAATAGCCGTGATTTACGCGTTGCAGCGTCGTTGAGCCGTTCGCGCAACCATGGGAGCATGAATTTGCGATCCTCGTCAGAGAAAATCTTGGGATTCTTCCAATCGCTTCGCTGCTTCGAGCTTACACGGCGAAAGCCCGAAAACAAGGCTGAACAGCTCACCCTATTCAGGATTCCATGCGCGGCAGCCACGACCGAGAATAACAACGGCGCCGGGTGGACGCGGACTGCTGCGTCTACTGGCGGGAAGGCGAAATCGTCAGAACCAGCGCATGCTCGCACAGCAGTGGGTGTCGGCCGGGTTCCAGCCGCGCGGCGTGTGGGAGCTACGCGGTTTTGCGGGCGATTATCAGGTCGTGGACTGACCAGCTTGTCACCGGGGCCAGATGCTCGAGGGTGATATTGGGTCCGCGCAGGACGTCGCGCGCGCGCAGCCGCGTGGTCCATCCGAGCAGCTTGGTTAGAGGATTGATAAGAGTGTTCAGGAAATAGAGGATCGGATTCGTACTGGCGAAGTGATTGACCACGACGATCCGCCCGCCCGGCTTACACACCCGCACCATCTCGTTCATCATCCGGACCGGATCGGGCACGACCGTGATGACGTGAAAGGAAACCACGTCGTCGAAGCTGTTGTCGGGAAATTCGAGGTTGAGCGCGTCGCCCTTTTTGACCTCGATATGGCGCCAATTGTTGTCGCGGATTTTTTCGTGCGCGTGCGCCAGCATCGCCTCCGACGGATCGATCCCGACCAGTTGGACGTAGGGCGGAAACGCGTCGAGCGACATTCCGGTGCCGACTCCAACCTCGAGCACGCGCTGGCCGGGGCGCAGGTTGAGCGACTCGACGACTTCGTGCTCGTGATCGACAAACGCGCGGCTGAAGACCGCATCGTAAATATGCGCGAGATCGGAATAGATGCGGCTTTCGTGCGGTTCTGCCATGTTGGGAAATCCCCTGGTTTGGATCGCCACGAACCGGAACCCGAGCGCCGGACGCGGCAGACCTGCTCGCGTGGATTAATTAGATGCGGTTTGACGCGGGGCGGGCGCGGTCACGCCGCCGCGTTGACTCCCCGAAGCTGGCGCTTCACCGAGGCAATATCGCGGCGGCGGAAGCGCCATTGCCGCCCCTTCTTGAACGCCGGAATGATATTGCGGCGGGCAAACTCGTTGACCGTGTCCGGACTGAGGTCGAGCAGAAACGCGACCTCCCGCGAATTAAGCAGTATGTCGTCTTTATCGGCCATTTTAGTCCAACAAGACGCCCCCTCGCTCTGGGATCGGAACGCGACTTTGTAACCTTTCCCGATTGCCGATGTCAAGCTTATCGTGCCGCAGCGCGTATCGCGAGGATTTCGGCACGAATTTTTCCCAGCCTCATGCTATAAAGTGAAATCACACGCTAATTGTATTTAATCGACGCATCGATATCAGGTAGTCGTACCATGCGCGAGTCACCACGATACACGAAAAAAGTCCCGTCAAGACTCCCACACACAGCGTCACGGCGAATCCCTTGACCGGGCCGGTGCCGAACTGGAACAGGATCAATCCCGCGACGAAGGTCGAGATGTTCGAGTCGCGGATCGCCGACCACGCGCGCTGATAGCCGAGCTTGACGGCTTCGCGCGGGGTTTTGCCGTTGCGCAACTCTTCGCGCATCCGTTCGTTGACCAGCACGTTGGCATCGACCGACATCCCGAGCGTCAGCACGATTCCCGCGATCCCGGGCAGGGTCAGCGTCGCCTGCATCGCGGCCATCACGCAGATCAGCAGCAGGATATTAAGCGAGAGACCGAAGTCGGCAAGGATTCCGGCGCCGCTGTAATAGACCGCCATGAAGATCAGCACGGCAGCCGCGCCGATGACGAAGCTCATCTCGCCCTGGCGAATCGAGTCGCGTCCGAGCGAGGGCCCGACGGTGCGCTCTTCCTCGATTTCGACTGGCGCGGGAAGCGCGCCGGATTTGAGCACGATCGCCAGGTCGTGCGCCTCCGAGATCGAGAAGCGTCCGGTAATCTGCACGTGGCCGCCGGGGATTCGTTCCTTGATCACGGGAGCGGAATAGACCGTCCCGTCGAGCACGATCGCGAGTTCGCGGCCGACGTTCTCGGCAGTGATGGTGTCGAAGATTTGCGCGCCGCGCGCGTCGAGATCGACCGCGACGTACGGACCCTCGAGACGTCCGCCGGGTCGTACCTGGGCGTTAGTCACCACATCGCCAGTGACCAGCACCGGCGTCTCGACGAGGTAGGGAGTGCGGCCGCCGCGATCGACGGGGCCGTAGAGGATTTCGTCGCCGGGCGGCGGACCATTCTGCTTCGCGTCCTGAACGTTGTGGGTGTTATCGACCAGCTTGAACTCGAGCACCGCGGTCTTGCCGATCAGTTCCTTGGCGCGCTCGGGGTCCTGGATGCCGGGCAACTGGACCAGGATTTCGGTGTCGCCTTCCTTCTGCACGGTGGTTTCGCGGACTCCAAGCTGATCGATTCGATTGCGAATCGTCTCGAGCGCCTGGTCCATCGCGTTGGTCCTGATCTGCTGCAAATCGCGGGGCCGGAAGGTCAGGACGTAAGCGGGACCGCTCGCGTCGGTGACGCTCGACACAATCAGGTCGGGAAACGATTTCGACATGAGATCGAGGAACGGCGTGCGCTCGTCGCCGGACTTGAGCTTGACGATCTCGTTGCCGCTGGGATCCTGCGAGATATCGGCGAAATCGAGCTTGTTATCCTTAAGCTCGCGCTTGATATCTTCGCCGCGGCGGCGGAGCTGGGTTTTGACGGCTTCATCGAGCTTCACCTCCATCAGGAGATGGGTTCCGCCCTGGAGGTCCAGACCGAGCTGGATTTTCGTGCCGCCCAGCCATCCGCTCCACCAGTCCGGCAGGGCGATATTGAAGCTGGGCAGCAGGATAACCATCGCGACGACCACCAGGACGGCGGCCAGGTAAAGGCGGGTCAGGCCGCTGCCGCCGCTGAAGTGCAGGTAGAGGAATCCCACGCAGAGCGCGAGCAGAATCAGGATCGGTGCGAAAGATTGTGCTTCCACTGAATTGGGTTGTTACCTTGCGATGAAGCCGCGAATCGAGGCGCGCACGGGGCGCCCGCGCCTCATCTAGTCCTTTTTCGTTGCCGTTTTGCCAACTGGCGAGATCGCCGCGATCTGCGGACGCTCGACGCGCACGCGCACGTTGGGCGCGATTTCCAGGGTCACGATGCGATCGCCGAGTTCATGAATCCTTCCGATCAGGCCGCCGGTAGTCACGACTTCGTCGTTGCGCTTGAGATCCTTGAGCATCCGATCATGCTCCTTGGCCTTTTGGGTCTGCGGGCGGATCAGCAGAAAGTAGAACACGCCGAGGATCATGACGATTGGCGCCATGTTGATCAGCGTGCCATACGCCGAACCGGCCCCGGCGGCGGCTTGCTGTGCGTAAGCGATTCCCTGGAAAAACATCAAACCTCATCCTCCGGCATCAATCGCGGCCAAGCCGGAATTAATCGATTTTGCGTACGCATCGAAGGTCCGAGATGCGATAGCAGCTTGAGCACCCTGCATCAAGCGCGCATAGAAGTGGAGATTATGCTCCGTTAGCGCGCGCGCCGCGAGTATCTCGCCGGATAAAAATAGATGGCGCAAGTAGGCGCGTGACAGCGTCCCGCACGGGCGGCATTCGCATCCGGGGTCGAGCGGACGATCGTCGCGCGCGTAGATCGCCTTTTTTATAGACAGCGCCCCGGCGCTGGTGAACGCGCTGCCGTTGCGCGCATTGCGGGTGGGCAGCACGCAATCGAACATATCGAAGCCCATGCCGATCGCGGCGATAAGATCGGCCGGGGTGCCGACGCCCATCAGGTAGCGCGGGCGATCCGCCGGCAGCATCGCGGCGCTAAGCGCCGCCATCTCGTAAATCGCGGGCTTGGGCTCTCCGACCGAAAGACCGCCGGCGGCGTAGCCGTCGAATTCGAGCGCCGTAATCTGCGCGGCGCTGGTCTTGCGCAGATCGGCGTAGATGCCGCCCTGCACGATCCCGAACAGCGCCTGGGTGGTGCTGACGCGCGCACGCAGCCCGCGCTCGGCCCACCGGGCGGTCAATTCGAGCGAGGCGCGCGCGCGCTCGTGGGTGGCGGGAAACGGGGTGCATTCGTCGAGCGACATCATGATGTCGCTGCCGAGCGTCTCTTGCAGGGCGACCGCGCTTTCAGGGGTCAGGGTGATCGCGGCGCCATCGAGATGCGACCGGAAGCGGATTCCGCTTTCGTCGATCGAATTGATCTTCGCAAGGCTCATCGCCTGAAACCCGCCCGAGTCGGTCAGGACCGCGCCCGGAAATCCCATGAAGCGCCCCACTCCACCGAGTTCGTGAATCAACTCCGGTCCCGGCCGGACCAACAAGTGATAGGCGTTGGCAAGCACGATGCGCAGTCCCATCGCCCATAGTTCGTCGGGCGCCATCGCCTTGACGGCGGCGCGCGTTCCGACCGGCATGAAGACGGGAGTCGCGATCGCGCCGTGCGCGGTGACGATTTGCCCGGTGCGGGCCAGGCCGTCGATGGCGGAGAGACTGAACTGGATTGGCGCCGCCATCACTGGATCAGCATCGCGTCGCCGTAGCTTAGAAACCGGTAGCGGCGGCGGATCGCTTCGGCGTACGCGTCAAGGATCGTCTCGCGCCCGGCTAGCGCCATCACCAGGGCGAGCACCGTGGTGCGCGGCATATGAAAGTTGGTGATCATCGCGTCCACCATCTTGAAGCGAAAGCCGGGATAGATGAACAGGCCCGAGAAGCCCTCCGCGTCGCCGGTGATAGCCCATGATTCGAGCGCGCGCACGCTCGAGGTGCCGACCGCGACGATGCGGCCGCCGATGCGCCGGGTATGCTCGAACGCGTCGCGCGCGGCGGGCGGGATCGTGAACCACTCGGCTTCCATCGTATGACCCTCGAGTGCGTCGGTGCGCACGGGAGCAAAAGTTCCTGGGCCGATATGCAGGGTGACGCGCGCGGTCCGGATTCCGGCCGCGGCGAGATCGGCAAATACGCGATCGGTGAAATGCAGCCCCGCGGTTGGCGCCGCGATCGCGCCGGGCGTGCGCGCATACACGGTCTGATAGTCGTCCAGGTCGTCGGCTCCGGCTTCGCGCCGGATATAATGCGGGAGCGCCAGCCTGCCCTGCACGGCAAGCAGCTCTTCGATTGACGAGCCGTCTTCGGTTACGACTATGGGGCGATGCTCGCGCGAGATCGCGGCGACGCGCAGCGCGCGGCCGCCTTCGAGCATCAGGCGCGTGCCCGCGGTGAGACCGCGATGCGCGCGCGCCAGCGCGATCCATCCGCCGCTAGGATTTTCGCCGCCGTTCGATTCCTCGACTGGGCGCACCATCAGCAACTCGACGCGTCCTCCCGATTCCTTGCGCGCGTATAGCCGCGCGGGCAGCACGCGGGTTTCGTTGAGGACGACCAGGTCGCCCTCGCGCAGATTTTCGGCGAGCTTGTAGAAGCGCGAATGCTCAAGCGTCTTGGCGCGCCGGTTAACGACCAACATGCGCGCCTGGTCGCGCTCGGCAAGGGGATGCTGTGCGATCAATTCGGGCGGAAGATCGTAGTCGAGTTCGGAAAGACGCATCGGGTGGGAGGCGGGAGCGAAGATCTCGCGATCAAATTATCATCGCGGGATTCGCGGCGATACGGCCGCGAGTAACGCGAGCGTGTTCCAAGCTTAAGTCATATTTCCAGATTACGTCCCTCCCAAGTCTCGAAAGCCCAGCGCTCTGCCTCCGGCTCGGTCTTGAGGTTTGACAATTCGAGACAGCGCTTTTTCACTTCAGTTTCGTCGAAATTTAATACGAATCTCACCCATCTCGCATCCTTCCGTCCGAGGCGAAAGGCAACCCGAATTTCAGACTTGCATTTTGATGCGAGCAACCGTCGCCCGCATTGCGCACGTTTCACTTCCGCTTCGCGTAATGCCATGTCTGCCGCTCTCCTTTCCAGAAACCGCCTTCGGCACGCTGCGAGCGAGCCGAACCCATCCGTCAGGCCAGGTTGAATTGCACTCAGGACCGTGTCGACACGGTCTTGAATACATCCTCATCGGTCAGGAAGCCGCGCGTCTCAGCGCGCGGCATGATCCTGGCGCGCAAATCCTCGAAGCGCGCCTGCGCAAGATGACGCCGCAGGGCATCGCGCACCACCTCGCTGCGAGTCCGCCGCGACCGGCGGCAGACCCGATCGAGGATCGGTTTCAGATCGGCGTCGAGACGGACTGTAACCGCGCTGGTTTTCATGTCTTACAATGTAACACGCGGGATTTTTGTAGCCAACGCGGCGCATGATGAGCGGCGCGAGCCGGTTTTTCATCGACCGGAAAAGTGAAGAGGCCCCAGGCTGATCAAGCTTGGAGCCTCTTCGGCCAAGTATCGAAGTATCCGTCACCGGACCGCGGGGGCGTGCGATTTCCCGGTGACCAACATGTGATTCTCCGAAACCTGACGATTCGAACGTTAACCCCCGGGGACCGATGGGTCAATGCGCGACCAATGCGAAGGTGGCGAGATGAGCGCATCTTTCGCGGCATGGCGTTCGTTTTTGACGCAATCGCGCGGTTCGCGGCTCTGAGCGATCCAGCTTGCCGGGTGATCCGCCGTCGTTCGCGGCCGCGTCAGGCGAAGCGCAGTACGATCTTCCCGAAATGCTCGGAGGCCTGCATCATGCGATGCGCCGCCGCGGCGTCGGAGGCCGGCAGCGCTTTGTAGATCGGAGGGCGCAGGCGTCCGGCGGATAGTGCTTCTCCGAAGCGCAAGAGGAACGCGCTCACAATCGCGGCCTTCTCGGCCGCAGGGCGGCTGCGCAGCGTCGAGCCGAAAATCCGCAGATGGCGGCGCAGGACGGCGGCGAGATCGATCTCGGCCTTCGCCCCGGTCATCAGTCCGATCAGGACCAGGCGGCCGCCGGCGGCGAGCGACTCGAGATTGGGGCCTAGGTAGGCCGCGCCGATACTGTCAAGGATAACGTCCACGCCCCGTCCGCTGGTCGCGCTCTTCACGACGGGCGCGAACGGACCGGTCTTGTAGTTGATCGCGACATCGGCGCCGAACTTCAGGCACTGCTCGCATTTGGCGTCGCTACCCGCGGTGACGATCGAGCGCGCTTGCCCCTCGCGCAGGAGCTGGATCGACGCGGTCCCAACGCCGCTGCCGCCGCCGTGAACCAGCACGTTGTCGCCGGGCTTCACGCCGGCGAGCTCGAACAGATTCAGAAACACGGTCAGATAGACTTCGGGAAGGCCGGCGGCTTCTTCATCGCTGAGCGCGGGCGGTATCTTCATCGCGGAGCCGGCGTGCGCGACGGCTTTTTCCGCGTAGCCGCCACCCGGCAACAGCGCCATCGCGCGGTCGCCGATTTTCCATTCGGTGGCGTGCTTGCCGACCGCGATCACCTCGCCGGCGCATTCAAGGCCCAGGATTTCGGAGGCGCCGGGCGGTGGCGGATAGAAGCCTTGCCGCTGCATCAGGTCAGCACGATTGATACCGGCGCACCGGACCTTGATCAGAATTTCATCGGCGGCGGGCGTGGGGTCGGGCGCCTCACCGAGTTTCATCACCGATTCATCGCCGGGCCGGTCGATAAGAATTGCCTTCATCGAGATAGAACCTGCATCAGCGAGGCCACGGAGTCAAAAGCGCACGGTCCTTGATCGGTGAAAAAAAAGAGGGCCAGGGTGGCCCTCCCCTGCGATCATGTCAGAAAGCGTTCCCGGGCAACACCAGTCAATTGTATTTATTGCAGACGGTCACGCCGACGTTCTGGAACGTGTTCATCTCCTCGAAAATGCGGTTGATACCGGCCAGGTCGCAGGTCCCGGTGACCATCGACTTCGGCGAAATACGCCCCGCTTCGATCATCTGGAGCATCGCCGGATAATGCGACGCCTGCATCCCGAGCGAGGCGATAAGCTGCAGCTCCATCGTGACCATCCGATCGATCGGCAGCGCGATTTCGCCCTTCTCGGCCGAGGTGGTCAGGCCGATCTGGAGATGGCGTCCTTGCTTGCGCAGACTCATCATCGCATTGCGGCAGGTGACCGCTATTCCGAGCGCATCGACGGCGACGTGCGCGCCGCCTTTGGTCAAATCGACTACGGCTTGGACCGCATCGGTCTTCTTGCCATTGACGACGTGCATCGCGCCGACGCCCTTGGCGAGTTCGAGCTTGGCGGCATCGAGGTCGATGCCGATTACGTTGGCTCCACAAGCGGCTGCGATGTTGATCGCGGCCAAGCCGATTCCGCCGCATCCATACACCGCGACCCATTCGCCGGGCTGTACTTTCGCGCGATCGACGATCCCGTGGAACGAGGTCATGAACCGGCAGCCCATCGAAGCCGCCTCGACAAAGTCGATGCTGGCGGGAAGATTGACCAGGTTGCCGTCGGCCGCGGGCACCGCGACCAGCCGGCCGAAGCCGCCGGGATAGGAGAACCCGGGCAGCATCGCGTTCAGGCATACGTTGGACTGCCCGTTGCGGCAATACTCGCAGGTGCCGTCGCCCTGGCTGAAGGGAACCACGACGCGATCTCCCTTCTTGAAATTGTGGACCTCCTTGCCGGTCTCTTCGATCACGCCGGCGAATTCGTGGCCGAGGATCGACCCCGGCTGCGCCGCCAGCCCCATCCAGGACCAGTCGCCCGACCATGCGTGCCAATCCGAGCGGCAGACGCCGTTGGCCTCGACGCGAATGATCGCGCCGTTGGGCGCGCACTTGGGATCGGCAACGTCTTTGATAACCAGCGGCTTCTTGACCGCTTCAAATACCGCAGCTCGCATCGAATTGATCCTCCATTTTTGAATCTTTCACTTAGCTCAGATCACTACTCTCGTCGAGGAACAGAAGATCGCCGGGCAACGACGCTGGCCCCGCCCTTAACCTACGGTCTGCAATGGCCGCATCGCGAGACGGGCTGACCAGTGCGTGCCGCCTCCTGCGTTGCGGTGGCAACCGTTGAAAACGGTCCATGCCACCGTCCGTTTCGATCGCTCGAGCCCGGATGAGTTCCTCGACCGTCTCTGCAATGGGAGCAATCGCCGCGATGAATCATCGCTTTCTTGACCGTCCAGTTTTCGTAAACCCAATAACTCATTGCGACGGCGAGCCTTAGTTTAGATGCTAAAGCAGGCGCGCGACGATCTTCTCGAACTCGGCGGTGCTGCCGCCCGCGTCGATATCCACCGGATGCAGATCGACGCCGGCTTCTTCCTGCGCGCGCAGCCGCTCGACGGCGCCCTCGACCGGGCCGATATAGGCGAGCTCGGCGAGCAGCTTTTCCGACACCGCGTCGGTACCGGCTTTCGAGCCGCCGGTGTTCCACGCTTCCTTGACTTTGGCGACCTCGGCGCCGAAGCCCATCCGAGTGAGCTGCTCGGCGTAGAAGGTGCCCATCCGTGCCGCGTAGAAGGCGACGTTGGCGGCGTGCGCGGCGTGGGCGCGCGGGATATTGCTCGTGACGGTCACGGCGCCGGGCGCCTTGACGGCGACCGCGGCGGGTTCGCGGCCGGCGCTTTTAGCGATCGCGCGGAAATCATCGATCGCCTTTTTCAGCGCGCTGATCGGGATCATCACCGGCATCCATCCGTCGGCCTGGCGCGCGGTGAACTCGACGCTCTTGGCATTGAGGGATGCGATAAAGATCGGAATATGCTTGCGCGGCGGCTCAAACCGCATCGTAAAGCCGCGTCCGAGCTTGAACAGCTTGCCCTGGTAATTGAGCGGCGTGCCGGCCATCAGCAGGTTGATGATCTCGACGGTCTCCTTCATCCGGGTGAGCGGCGGATTGAACTTCACGCCGTGGAAGTGCTCGATGACCTGCGGGCCGCTGGTGCCCAGGCCGATGATCATCCTGCCGCCGGAGAATTCATCGAGCGTGCCGAAATGCTGCGCCAGCGCGGCGGGAGTGCGCGAGTAGATATTGACGATCGAGGTTGCGAGCTGCGCCTTGCTGGTGTGTTCGGCGAGCAGCGTCAGGAGCGTGAACGCGTCGCGGCCCCAGGCCTCGGCGACCCAGATCGAATGGATGCCGGCGGCGTCGGCGATTTTCGCGCGCTCGACCGCCGCCTTGTAGTCGAGCTTGCCCTGCCAGTTGACGCCGATCGTTAGCTTGCGTGCCATCGTGAAATCCTCCGTGTCGGATGAAGCTTATTTCAAGTCGCGGACGCGCTGGTGCCAGCGCATCAGGTTTGGAAAATCCTTGACCAGCGCGAAGTTGGCCGGATTGAGTGCGAGGAAAAAGAACGGATGGTACAGCGACGCATCCGCCATCGTGAACGACGATCCCAGAAAAAAATCTTTGCCCGCAAGTTGCGCGTCAATCATCCGCGCGAATCCGAGCAGCGCCTCGCGCGAGGCGCCGTGGCTCTCGCGCATTTTGGCGGTGGACATCCCGATGAGCTTCTCGCGATTGGCCTTGAGCCGCGCGTCACCGGCCGCGTCGAGCAGATCGGGAATCGTCAGCATCAGGATCGGCGCGAACAGCGTGTTATCGGCGAAATGATCGAGTATCTCGCACAGCCCGAGCGCGCCTTCGGGAATCACGCGGCGCTCGGGAACCTTGGCGTCGATCCATTTGATGATATCGGCGGAGTTCCACACCACTTCGCCGTTCCACTCGGCGACGGGAACCCGGGTCCATTTCCCGCCGGTGACGGCGAGCAGGTTGGTCTTGTCCTCGAAGTGGCAATCGATCGGCTTCCAGCCGAGGCCCTTGTAGGTGAGCACGCGGCGGACTTTCTCCGTAAACGGCGAGATCGGATATTGGTAAAGATTGATTTCGGACATCGGGCTTAAATCCTCAGGCGGCGCTCATAGCGCGACGCGGCTTACGTTCAGTTCAAATGCGATTTTCGCGCGGAGCATCGCCTTTATATGGCATCCGCGCTCGGCGACTTCCACCAGCCGGCGCAGCGCGGCGTCCTTGTGCGGGGCCTGAACTTCAAGTTCCACTTGAATTTTCTTGACGTGCCCGGTTGGGTTCGAGCGCACCCGCGCCGAGCTGCGTCCGAGTTCGAGCTTGCGCGCGGGCCGGGTATCGCTGCCCGTTTGGGCGGTTACGCCGCCGGGTTGGGCGTCGCTATTCATCGCGCCCACGTTAGCCGAGACACCGGCCCCGCGACAAACCGATCGTTCAGCATCCGGGGCGCGCGGCGCTCGGCGCTCACGGACGGAAATAGCAAGTTCGAGCGTAGCCAGCGGCGAAACCGGACCGGCCGAAACACGTCTTTCATAGTAAGGCCGCCGGTGCATCCGCGGAGAATAACCCCATGAAGCTACTCACCATGCTTGGCGCGGCAACCGTGCTGGTTGCGGCTTTAGAAATGCTGGCAGGCGGGACCGCCGCGGCCCACGACATGAGCCAGATGCAGATGAGTTCAAACTCGGATAGCGCGGGCGCCGGCGCGATGGGCGGCCGAATGATGATGGGCGAGCACATGACGATGACGGCGCTACGGCCCGCGAGCCCCGCCGATTTGGCGCGCGCGCAGGAGATAGTCGCGACGATGCGGCGCAAGCTCTCGAAGTATCAGGACTACAAGGTCGCGTTGGCGGATGGCTACAAACCCTACCAGCCGACGGTGCCGCAGAAAGTTTACCACTTCGCCAATCGCAGCCTGACCGTCGGCGAGTACCTGGGCGACTTCGACCTGGCGCATCCCGGCTCGCTGCTGTACGAAAAGCGGGCGCTGGGGGGATGGAAGCTGGTGGGCGCGATGTACGATGCGCCGCCGCGCTCGACGCCGGACCAGCTCGACAAGCTGATCCCGCTGAGCCTCGGGCGCTGGCACGCTCACACCAATATCTGCCTGCCCGCGGGTATGACCAGGCAGGATGTGCAAAACGGCAATATCGGCGCGCGGATGCGGCCCGATATCGCGTCGGCGATCGATCGGCCGCGGGGGCGCAGCCTGTCGAACGGAGACGCGGCGCGGATGCGCTACGGGTACATGGCCGATCCGCGCTTCGGATTCGCGGGGACTATCTCGACCGCGGCCGAATGCACGGCGGCGGGCGGAAATTTCCACAAACAGATCTTCGCGTGGATGATCCACGTCTATCCGTTCGGCAGCGATGATCCGAAGGTCGCGTTCTCGACCGAAGCGCCGTAGCGGCGCGCGGCAGGGGTTGGGACCCCAGATTTACGATCCTCACCTGACATGTTAGAGTGAATCTTATGAACTTCAGTGTTCACCTCGGCGACGAGCTGGTCGAACGCCTCAACCGCACTGCGGGGCAGACCGGCAAAAAGCGCAACGCCCTGATTCGCGAGGCGGTCGGCGAGTGGCTCAGCCGCCATCAGCCAGCCGAGTGGCCGGCTGAGATCGTGCGCTTCCGCGGACTGCGGGGGCTCAAGCGGTTCGAAGAGGATCGCAAAAAGCTCAAGCCGCCGCGCACCCCGTTCGATGCGATTTCTGCTTGATACCTGCGTGATCAGCGACTTCGCGCAAGGCCATCCGCAGGTTCTCGCGCGCGTGAAGTCGATCGCCCCCGCCGAGCTGGCCGCGAGCACGATCACGGAGATGGAGGTCGCCTACGGGTTGATCCTGAATCCGAAGCTCGCCCGGCGGCTGAAACCCGTGATGGACGCCTTCTTTGGCGCGATCCACGTCCTGCCGTATGACCGGGCGTCCGCGCAAGCATCCGCGAGCGCGCGCGCGATTCTGAAGCGGCGGGGGCGGCCGATCGGCGCGTATGATGTATTGATCGCGGGCGCCGCGCTCGCCCACGATCTGATTGTGGTCACCTCGAACGTGCGCGAGTTCAAGCAGGTCGAGGGACTTCGCGTCGAGGACTGGCGGTCATAGAGTCGTCTGGGCGAGGGAAAACTTTTGCGCGCAGTTTGCGCGCCGAGGCTGGCGCTGCCCGGCAGCTGTCAGCTTGCCGGAGTGATGACGTACGCGCAGCGCCGCGCGCCGGCGAGAATGTGATCGGTGCGCTCGACCGTCGCGGAGGCGCCGAATAGCGTGCGGAACAGCGACAGCTCTTCCCGGCACAGCCCCTGGCATTCGGTGGCCGCGACACAGATCGGGCAATGATTCTCGGCTAGCAGGATCGTGCCGTCCGCGCGCGTGGCGCACTCCGCCATATAGCCCTGCGCCTTGCGAATCTCAGCCAGCGCGCGGGCGCGATCGGCGATCGACCCGCCGGCATCGTTCATCCGCGCGCGGTAATCCTTGAGCTGCTGGCGGGTGCGGACCTTGAGCAGGCGCTCCAGCCCGGGCTCGCCGAAGGCCGACCGGATCGCGGCGATCATCTCAAGCGTCAACTCGGCGTGGCTCTCGGGAAAGCGATCCGCCGTGCGCTCCGTTATACGCCACACGCGCGCCGGACGTCCCACCTTGCGGCGCTGGTCGCTGAACTCGACCAGCCGCTCGGCCTGGAAGCGGTACAGATGCTGGCGCACCGCCATCGCGGTGATCTTGAGCCGGCGGCCCAGCGCCGCGGCGGTCTCGGGACCCTTAGTCTTGAGAATGTAGAGAATCCGGTCGCCGGTACGAGTGTCGGATTCGCTGGTGGCGGGACGCATGAGGGTGATCCTACTGGAGCGGAAACTTTAATCAAGACGTCGCTTGACATAATTACGATAGAGAGTACTTTACTAATTAGTTCGACGCCGCTCACCCACGGGAGGAATCTGCGATGGAGCCAGCAGCCAAGCAAACCCGTTTCGTTAAAGCCGCCGGCGTTGCCGAGATGCCCGACGGCGCGAGACGCACCGTCACGCTCGAGGGCAACGTGATCGTACTATTCAATTCGGGCGGCAAAATCTTTGCGGTGGACAACCGATGCCCGCACATGGGCTTTCCGCTCGATCGCGGCACCGTGAAGGACTGCATCCTGACCTGCCACTGGCATCACGCGCGCTTCGACCTCGCGACCGGTGGCACGTTCGATCAATGGGCCGATGACGTGCGCGCGTTTCCGGTGAAGATCGAAGCCGGAGAAGTCATGGTCGATCTGGCGGAGCATCGCGATTTGCGCCAGCATTATCTCGCGCGGCTGAGCGACGGGCTGGAGCGCGATATCCCGTTGGTGATCGCGAAATCGGTCATCGCACTTTCCGCGCGCGATGAAGGCGGCTCTCTGGCGACTTTTCGCGCCGGGCTCGACTTCGGCGTGGCGCACCGGCGGGACGGATGGGGCGCGGGGCTGACGACGCTGACGTGCATGATGAATCTGCTGCCCTCGCTCGACGCGCAGGATCGGCAGCGCGCTCTGTACCAGGGACTCTCCAGCGTCGCCGCGGATTGCGACGGCAATCCTCCGCGCTTCATGGTCCGTCCGCTGCCTGGCGCGCGGAGCGCCAGCGTCGCGATGCTGAAGGGATGGCTCCGAAGCTTCGTTCAGGTGCGCGACGCCGAGGGCGCCGAGCGCTGCATCACCAGCGCGGTGCGCGCGGGAGTGCCTGCGCGCGAGGTCGCCGACATGATGTTCGCGGCGGCGACCGACCATCGCTACCTGACCGGCGGCCATGTCCTCGATTTCACAATCAAGGCGTTCGAGGCGCTCGGCCACGCGGGATGGGATCGCGCGGATGCCGTGCTGGCGAGCCTGGCGCGCAGCTATGCAATGGCCGACAGGATGGAAGAAGCCAACGCGTGGCGCAGCCCCGTCGATCTGGTCGCGATTCTGGAGCATTCGTTCGAGGGTGTCGCCGATGCGCTCGCGGCCGGACGCCGCGCCGAGGGGTCGTGGACGGGACGCGAAGCGTTGGCCGAGGTGATTCTGGGCGACGACCCGCAAGCGATTGCGGATTCGCTGCTGGCGGCGCTGCGCGCGGGATGCAGCCCCGCCGAGCTCGGCGGCTCGGCGGCGTATGCGGCCGCAATGCGAATCGCGCGATTTCATATCAGCAATGAATTCGGCGATTGGGACACGGCGCATCACAGCTACACGTTCGCGAATGCCGTGCATCAGGCGCTCAGGCGCGCGCCCTCGACCGAGTTGATTCGGGGCGCGTTCGACGCCGCGATGAGCGTTTACCTCAATCGGTTTCTCAATATTCCCGCCGCGCGGATTCCGTATCGAAATGGAAAATCACCCTCGCCCGATGAACTGCTGAACTCGTTTGCGGGCCTGCTCGACCGCCAGCAACAGGTCAATGAGGCGGGCGCAATCGTCGCCGAGTATTTCTCGAGCGGCGGCGAGGGCCACAGGCTTGTCGCCACAATCGGGCGTGCGATGCTGCGTGAGGACCGTGATTTTCACACGATTCAGGATCTCGAGGCAGCGGTCCGCCAGTGCTCGATGCTGCCGCGCGATGCGGGCGGTATCGTGATGCTGGCGGCGGCGCGCTATCTCGCGGCGCACTCGCCGACCGTCCGCGCGCAGGGGCAAACCTTTCAGATCGCGGAGCGGCTCTACCGTGGCGACCGGATATTCGAGGAGTAGCGGCAAAGCGGCGGGCGGCGCGGCTGCTTGATTCCCGAACGGACCGCGCGCGCAAATTTCGGCAGGCTGCGCTTACGTGGCGAAAGCCGATTCCGCCATCCATCCGGGACGCGCGCTGACGGCGGCGCTGGAAATCCGGGGGCGAAATGGCTTATGTTTGATTACGAGGCGCGAGTTGATGGAACCAGTCCGATATGTCGAACGACTCAACGTGCACTATCGAGCGCAGGGATTTCCTCCGTATCGATGGGCCGTCAACGAAACCGCACCTCTCACCTCGCTGGCCAAGCCGCTCAATCGATGCCGGGTGACGCTGCTAACCTCGGGCGGGGTTTCCCATTGCGACACGGCGCCGTTTAATCCGCTGGCGCGTAACGATCTGCGCGTTGACGCGCTCGAAAACTCGGTCGAGCCGCGATTTCTAGTAATCAATGACGATTACTACAAGCATCACGACGCCGACCGCGACATCAATTGCATCTTTCCGATCGAGCGCCTGCGCGAGCTGGCCGACGACGGCGTAATCGGCTCGGTCGCGCCGCATCATTACAGCGGCTTCATGGGGCGCATCTACACCCGCTCGGCGGTGATCAATGAAGCGGCTCCGGCCCTCGCCCGCCAGCTCCATCAAGAGGAGGTGGATGTTGCCGTCTTGGTACCCGCTTGACCGCTCGATCACCAGACCGTGGGTCTGGTCGCACGAGTCCTCGAAGCAGCCGCGATTCCGACCGTCGTAGTCTCGACCGGACGCGACATCAGCGCGCAGGTAATGCCTCCACGCACCGTGTTCGTGAACTTTCCGATGGGAAATCCGTTCGGGCGGCCATTCGATCACGTCCAGCAACGCACGATCCTGCTCGATGCCCTGCGGGCGCTCGAACAGGCGCGCCACGGCGGCGAGCTGATCGATCTGCCCTATGAATGGGGCGCGGAATTCAATCTCGAGACCGGCGCCTCCGCGCAAACCAGCCAGGATTGAAAATCGGGCGCGCGATGGTGGCCGGCGGAGAATCGAAGCGGCCTGCTAACACCGCGGAGGTTACGGGAGATTTGGGTCGATGCCGCTGAAGCTCAAGAAATCGGTCAAGGATCTGCTTGCCGAAGCGAATGCCGAGGTCGAAACCGTCAGCGCGGAAGATGCGCTCAAGATCAAGGACGACCCGGGCGTCGTCTTCGTGGACATCCGCGACATCCGCGAACTGGATCGCGACGGGCGGATTCCCGGCGCACTGCACGCGCCGCGCGGGATGCTCGAGTTCTGGGTCGATCCCGACAGCCCTTACCATCGCGAAGTCTTCGCGTCGGGCAAACGCTTCCTCTTCTTCTGAGCGGGCGGTGGACGCTCTGCGCTGGCAGCGCAGATCACTCAGCGGATGGGCCTCGAGCCGGTGTGCCACATGGGCGGCGGATTCAACGGATGGAAGGCTGCCGGTGGTCCCGTCGAGCATGGCCAGCCCGCCAAGCCACCAAAGCCCAAGGCGTAGATCCACGAGCGCAGGAGCGGGCGGCGCGGCTACTTGATTCCCGAATAGACCGCGAAGATTAAATTCCGGTAAGCGACGCCGACCTCGCGAAAGCCGGTTTCGCCCAGCCATCCGAGTTGCACGGATACGGTCGCGGCGCGGTCGAACTTCATGCGTTCGAGGGCCGCTTTCAGGTCCGGCTCGGGCACTCCGATTTCCCTGGCGCGCTTGAGCCACATCTCATGATTGCGGCGCTCGAGTGCGGGGGTTTCGCCGCGCACCTGATCGGCGTTGACCAGGATGCCGCCGTCGTTTAGCGCCGCGTAAGCCTGCGCGTACACGACGCGCTTTTTCTCGTCGGACAAATGATGGATCGACAGCGCGGAGATGATCGCGTCGTAGCGTCCGGTGATTTGCCCCTCGCCATAGTCGGCGACCTCGAAGCTGAAGCGCGCCCCGCCGGCCGCAAAGCGATCGCGCGCCTGCGCGAGCATCTCATCCGAAATATCGACCATCACGATGCGCGCGCGTGGATACGAGAACGCAACGAACGCCGAGAGCAGGCCGGTGCCGGCGCCGAGATCGAGCACCTCGATTTCACGCTCGCGCGCAAACGGCAGCGAGTCGATCGCGGCGCGATAGAACTCGTCAAAACAGGGCACGAGCCTGCGCCGCGCGCGATCGTAAGTCTCGGCGCTACGATCGAACGCGTATTTGATTGACTCTTGCATCGTCGAGTCATCCAGTTTGCCACGCACGGACCGACGACGCGAGAGCGAGGGGCGAATCGCTGTGAATCGGGCGGGCAATTCGATATAAGGAGCAATCAAGCACGGTCCGGCCGGAAGCATCGCGCGCGCCCGTGACCGGTGCGGGAGCGTGCAGCATGCAAAAGCCTATTATTTCCGCCGATTCGCATATCACCGAGCCGCCGGGCACCTACGTCGATCGAATCGAGCGCAAGTACAAAGCCACCGCCCCGCACGTTGTTCGCGACGACAAGATGGGCGACGTGTTCGTGGTCGCGGGTATCGAGCGCACGATTCCGATGGGCCTTTTGGCCGCCGCCGGCAAGAGCGCCAAGGACCTTGCCGTGGGTGGGGTCAAGTTCGAGGAGATGCATCGCGGCGGATGGGATCCAGAGGCGCGCCTCGGCGATCAGGATCGCGACGGCGTATCCGCCGAAGTGATCTATCCGACCGTCGGGATGATTCTGTGCAATCATCCGGACTACGACTACAAGAAAGCCTGCTTCGACGCGTACAACCTCTGGATGGCGGAGTTTTGCGCGCGTCATCCGGAGCGCCTGATCGGCGTGGGGCAGACCGCAATGCGCTCGCCGGCCGAGGGAATCGAAGACCTGCGCAAAATGAAGCAGCTCGGATTCAAGGGCGTGATGATGCCCGGCAACCCCGCCGTCGAGGATTACGACAGCGCGGCGTACGACGATTTTTATCGTGCGGCGATCGACCTCGAGATGCCGCTCAGCTTCCATATCCTGACCAGCCGCAACGACAACATGATGCAGGCACGCGGTCCGCGCCTCAACGGGTTTTTGGCGATCATCCGCGGATGCCAGGATATCATCGGCACCTTCGTTCTGGGCGCCGTCTTCGAGCGCCATCCCAAGCTGAAAGTGGTGTGCGTCGAAGCCGACGCGGGCTGGGTGCCGCACTACATGTACCGGATGGATCACGCCTACGATCGGCATCGCTACTGGTTGCCTGCGGGAGCGCTGTCAAAGATGCCGAGTGAGTATTTCCGCGAGAATGTTTACGTCACGTTTCAGGATGACTGGGTCGCGTTTCAGATGACCGAGATGTGCAATGTGCGCCGCCTGATGTGGGCCAACGATTTCCCGCATAGCGACTCGACCTGGCCGTGGTCGCAGGAGATCCTGAAGAAGCACACCGCACGCCTGTCGGAGCGCGACAAGAACTACATCCTGCACGACAACGCGGCGGAACTTTATCATCTGAGCATCTAACGCCCGGGTGCTCGTTATTTTCCGTGCCGGCGCCAGGCCATGAGCCGGGCGCCGGTTTTCTTTTTTCAGATGCGACGGATTTGGAACCGCCGTGGCGACTAATCAACGTGATTCGGACCTGGTGATGAGCCGCGCGCGCAAGCACGCTCGGCCCTGGCGCGATACCGCTTCGGCGCGGGAGCCGGACGAGACCGGCCTTCGCGAGCGCCTTAAACACGGCGAGCGAGCGGCGGCCGGAGAATTTTATGACGCCTGCGCGCCGCGCATCGCGCGCTTTATCGCGCAGGCGCTCGGCGGCTTCAACACGCCGCAGGATACGGAAGATCTGATGCAGGAGACGTTCATATCGATGGCCGAGGCGATTCCGTTCTTTCGCGGAGAGTCGACTTTGCTCACGTTCGCCTGCGCGATCGCGCATCGCAAGGTGCAGTCGTTCCTCCGAACCGGTGCGCGGCGCGCGCGGATAGCCGAGACATATTACCCGCCCGCGGCGCCGAGACCCGCGACTCCGGCCGCAACCGGCGATTTGGCCCGGGCGCTCGGCGCTCTCGAGCCCGGCTATCGCGCGATCCTGCACCTCAAATATGTCGAGGACTTCAGCGTCACCGAGATCGCGGCGATCCGCGGCGAAAGCGGGCACGCGGTCGAATCGCGGCTGGCGCGTGCGCGCCGCGCGCTCAAGAAGCTGATGGAAAAATGACCATGCGTCCGGAAGACGGCCACGCCGAGCTGGAACGGCGGATGCGCGCCGCGTTCGCGCCCGAACGCCGTCCCGCGGCGGACCCGCTGCGGGAACGATTCGCGGCCCAGCTCCTCGAGGCGGCGGCGCATCCCGACGAAGTTCCGATCGAGATCGACGGACGCAGGCTAATCGCGCGGCGCGGCTCGACCGTCCTTGCCGCGGCGATGAAAAACGGAATCCGGCTGATGCACGTGTGCGGCGCGCGCAAGCTGTGCGCCACCTGCCGCGTGAAGGTCACGGCTGGCGCGCAATATCTTTCCCCAATGAGCGCGCAGGAGCGGCTCTCACTGCGCGCTCATCTTTCGGTCAGCTCGCGCACGCGGCTCGGGTGCCAGGCGCGAATTGAAGGACCGATCGGAGCGGAAACAGTTTTCCCGCTGTGCGGCGATTTGCCCGGCCCCGGGCAAGATCCTGCGCCGGATCGCTCGCCGGATCGTGGCGCAGGCGGCCTCGAGGAATCGCGATGACGCCGCCCGCCACAAGATCGCATGACTGGCCGCCGCGGCTGCGCGCGATGAGCTTTGCGATCACGGTCGGCGTGGTGGGACTTGAGGCCGCGCTGGCGGCGCTTCCGATCGCGGCTCTGCTGTGGTTGTGCGGCGCAGCGACGTCTCGCGCGTTCGGGGTCGCGGCCATCGTCGCACTCGGATGGGGTCTCTTGATTGCTCTGTACTCCCATATCACTGCGGTCGGACTCCCGCGAAAAATCTTCAACGGCACTGGAAGATGAACACAAGAGGTACTGAAGATGGATCAGCTCGTATCCGAACGCGCCCGGCCCTATTTCGAGAAGGTCCGGAAGCTGGCGCCCCTAATTCGCGAATATGCCGACCGCGCTGAGCGCGAGGCGCAGATGCCGCGCGCGGTCGCCGATGCCTTTCATGAGGCAGGGCTATTTAGGATTCTTGTGCCGGGCAACATGGGCGGTGGCGAACTGACGATCCCCGATTCGCTCCGGTTGTGCGAGGAAGTTGCGCGCATCGACGGGTCGGCAGGATGGAATCTCGCCATTTGTTCCGGCGGTCCGTTGTTTGGGTACAATCTTTCGCGCGCGGCATTCGAAACAATTTATGGCGATCCGCGCGGCGTAAGCGCCGGTTCGCTGAATCCCGTGACCACCCGCGTAGTGGAGGTCGAGGGCGGATGGCAGTTCAGCGGGAGGGCGACCTACGCCAGCGCCTCGGCTCACGCGACGTACCTGATGGCGGCGGGGATGGTCCTGCGCGACGGCGCGCCGCAAATCGTCGACGGGTTTCCAGTGATGCGAGCCGGCCTGTTTCCGATCAGCCATGCGAAAATCCTCAATACCTGGTCGACCACCGGAATGCGCGGCACCGGCAGCAACGATTGCGTGTTCGAAAACGTCTTTGTCACCGATGAATTCACCTTCGACTGGCTGAACGCGAAATCGCCATGGCGGCGCGGTCCATTCGAGAACATTCCATTGCAACTGCAATTTGTGGGTGGCCTGGTATCGGTGGTGCTTGGCGCCGCGCGGCACGCTCTCGATGCGCTGAACGAAATCGCGCAAGCCAAGGTGCCGGCGGCCACCAGGTCCACGTTGCGCGAGCGCCCTATCGCGCAGATCCAGCTCGCGCAGGCGGAAGGACTTTTGCGCGCCGCACGCGCCTACTTTTACAGCGGGAACGATGAGATCTGGCGCAAGGGCGAAGTCGGCGACAGCTTCAGCATCCAGGACCGCGCGCATGCGCGGCTCGCAGTAGTCACTGCCGCGAAGCTGGCGGTGCAGGCCGTCGATCTGGTCGCGGATACTGCCGGGATGAGTTCGGCGCAAACCTCGTGTCCCATAGAGAGATGCTGGCGTGACGTGCATACGGCCTCGCAGCACGTGCTGATGAATACTTCCCGCTTCGAGGTGGTGGGACGCGTGCTGTTCGGGCTGGATCCGGGCTCGCCGGTAATATGATGCGAAGCACGATTCGATGGATGCGCGCCGTGCTGTGGATTCTCGCCGCGATGTACCTGGTCAACGGTGTTGCGATGTTTTTCTTTCCGTCGGCGTGGTTTTTTCACCTGATTCTCGGCGTTCCGGAGACTGGTCCGTACAACATGCACCTCGTGATGGACAGCGGAACATTCTTTCTCGGCGTTGGCGTGGGGTTAATCGCCGGCGCGATAGCACCGCGCCGCAACGCGATCGCGGTGCTGATCGCGGCGGTCGCGAGCACGATGCACGCGGCGCTGCATCTGTGGTCGCACGCCGAGGGCTTGCTGTCGTGGAGCGCCGCGACCACCGAGATTTTCGGCATCTACATTCCAACGCTGCTGCTGCTCGCGATTGCGATCGCGCTCTATCGCCCTGACGCTCCGGCCGCTGCCCGAGCAGCGCGCGCCGCGTGAGGGGTGGAAAAGTATCATGAGAATTCGCGGACTCGAAAGCAGTGAGGCCAAATGGAGCATGCGCGCGCTCTATTTTCTGCTCAGGCGCCAATTCGGCAAGGTGCTGACGCCGTACAAGATTTGGGCCTACCGCCCCGCGATCACGCTCTCGGTGACGGCGCTGATGGCGGCGGTCGAGTACTCGAAGGCGCTCGATCCGATCGTAAAATCGATCGTCAGCATTCGCGCCGCGCAAATGATCGGCTGCCGGTTTTGAATGGATATCGGCTCTGCCGTGGGCAGGACCAAAGGGATCGGCTGGGACAAGCTCGCGGCGATCGAGGGCTTTCGCGAAAGCGATCTGTTCTCGGCCGCGGAACAGGCCGCGCTCGCATACACGGAAGAGATGTGCCGGATTCCGGTCGAAGTGCCCGACGCGATATTCGAGGAACTGGCCCGATGGTTCGACGATCGCGCGATCGTCGAGTTGACCGCCACCGTCGCGCTCGAGAATTTGCGCGCGCGGTTTAATCGCGCGCTCCAGGTCCCGAGCGACAATCTCTGCATTCTGCCCGCCGCGCATCGGGCGAGCACAGCCGCCGCGGCCGGGGAATCATCGCCGGCGGCGAAGTAGAACCGGCGCGCGCGCACTCCGCGGGCTGACCGGCAGCGCGCGCTCGGTTCAGTCCCCCCTTTCCCTCGTGTCATATCTGACTGATAAGATTCATTGGATAACAGTCGGAAAGTTCGAGTGACCACCCCGTGCGCCGTGCCCTATCCGGATCAGCGCCCGGCGCGGAACTTCGGAAGGGCGCGATCTACTTGATGATGCGATGGTTATGGAGCGGTCGGGGCGGCTGCGCGGCGGGTTCGGGAAACTACGGGCGCGTCGGCGCCGCCGCGCGCGCGCCGCACGCTGCGACGGCGAACACAGGATCGATCGCGTTTTCCGCATGGTGCGCCGTCGCGCTGGCGCTCGCGGCTGGCGCCGGATGCAACCGCGGGCCGCGGGGAGCCTTCGGACCGCAGTCGGTGCCGGTGCTCGTCGCGAAGGCCGAGCAGAAAACCGTCGCGACCCGCCTGCACGCGATCGGCCGGGTGGAAGCATTCTCGACCGTGAACATCAAGGCGCAGCTCGACGGCATCGTGACCGAAGTTCACTTCAAGGAAGGCCAGGAAGTGAAGCGCGGCGATCTCCTGTTCACCATCGATCCCCGCCCCTTCCAGGCGTCGCTGCGCCAAGCGCAGGCCAATCTCGCCAAGGATCAGGCGCAGGAGGTACAAGCCACCGCCGATGAAGCGCGCTATGCGTACCTGCTCAAGCAAGGCGTCGGCTCGCAGCAGCAGTACGATCAGGCGCACGCGACCGCCGAGGCCGACAAGGCCGCCGTCGCGGCCGACCAGGCGGCGGTCCAGACCGCGACGCTCAATCTTGGCTACACCACGATTCGCGCGCCGATCGACGGACGCACCGGCAATCTGCTGGTGCATCAGGGCAACCTGATAAAAAACAACGCGGACACCGCGATGGTCGTAATCAATCAGACTCGCCCGGTGTATGTTGATTTCTCAATCCCGGAGCAGTCCCTCCCTGATGTTCGCGCGAACATGGCCGCGCACACCCTGCCCGTCGAAGTAACGATTCCGGGCCAGCAGGGCGTAATCGAAAAGGGCGCTCTGAGCTTTGTCGATAATTCAGTGGACACCCAAACCGGAACTATCGAGCTCAAAGGCGAGTTTGCCAATCGCGACGGCAAGCTGTGGCCCGGCCAGTTCGTGGACGCGAATCTCATCCTCAACGAGCGGCCCGATCTAGTAGTGGTGCCGTCGGAATCGATTCAGACCGGCGCCGACGGCTCGTACGTCTTCGTGGTTGATCGCGAAATGAAGGTGCACGCGCGCCCGGTCGTGATTGGCGAACCGACGGACGGGCAGACCGTGGTCGAGCGCGGCCTCAAAGCGGGCGAGACCGTCGTCACCGACGGACAATTACGCCTGGTGCCCGGCGCACGCGTGACGATCAAGACCGGGCTCGGCCCCGGCGGCGGAGTGCCCTCGTGAATATCGCCGAGATCTTCATTCGCCGCCCGGTAATGACGACGCTGCTGTCGCTGGCGATCGTCTTATTCGGATTGATGGCGTACCGGCTGTTGCCGGTGAGCGACCTGCCCAACGTGGATTTCCCGACGATCGTGGTCAGCGCGGGGCTGCCTGGCGCGAGCCCGGACACGATGGCGTCATCGATAGCGACTCCGCTTGAAAAGGAGTTCACCACGATTGCGGGGCTGGACTCGATGACCTCGACCAGCATCCAGGGCTCGACCAACATCACGCTCCAGTTCACGCTGTCGCGCAATATCGACGCCGCCGCGCAGGACGTGCAAGCGGCGATCACCGCGACGCTCGCGCAGCTTCCGCCCGGGATGCCGAGTCCACCGAACTTCAAAAAGGTCAATCCTGCCGACTCTCCCGTGCTGTACCTGTCGCTGAGCTCGACCACGATGCCCATTTCGCAGGTCGATGAGTACGCCGAGACCTATCTGGGCGAGCGCATCTCGATGGTCTCGGGCGTCGCGCAGGTGCAGATTTACGGCGCGCAGAAATACGCGGTGCGCATCCAGGTCGATCCCAAAAAACTTGCCTCGCGCGGAATCGGAATCGATGAGGTCGCGCAGGCGGTCCAGGACGCCAACGTCGATCTGCCGACCGGCACGCTCTACGGAAAGCATCAGGCCTTCACCGTCGATACTCGAGGCCAATTGATGAACGCCGCGGCCTATCGGCCGCTGGTGGTCGCCTACCGCAACGGCGCTCCCGTGAGGCTCGAGGAAGTCGGCCGGGTCCTCGACAGCGTGCAAAACGACAAGACCATCAGTTGGTCCAACGGCGAGCCGGCCGTCGTACTGGCAATCCAGCGCCAGCCCGGGACCAACACCGTCGAGGTGGTCAACTACGTCACCAAGCTACTGCCCGCGTTTCGCGAGCAGGCACCGGCGGGACTCCATATCGAGATCCTGGGCGACCGTTCAGAGACCATCCGCGCGTCGGTCAACGACGTGCAGTTCACGCTGCTGCTCACGGTGTTCCTGGTCGTGATGGTGATTTTCCTGTTCCTGCGCAACCTGTCCGCGACCATCATCCCTAGCCTCGCGCTGCCGATGTCGATTATCGGCACGTTCGCGGTGATGTGGGCGCTCGACTACTCGCTCGACAATCTGTCGCTGATGGCGATCACGCTGGGCGTGGGCTTCGTGGTGGACGACGCGATCGTGATGCTCGAGAACGTCGTGCGCCACCTGGAGATGGGCAAGGACGCGCTGACCGCGTCGCTAGACGGCGCGCGCGAGATCGGATTCACGATCATGTCGATGACGCTGTCGCTGGCGGCGGTGTTCATCCCCGTGCTGTTCATGGGCGGAATCCTGGGCCGCTTGCTGCACGAGTTCGCGGTGACGATTGGCGCCGCGATCCTGGTCTCGGGATTCGTCTCGCTGACTCTCACCCCGATGCTGTGCTCGCGGTTTCTGAAACCGCCCAAGAGCGAGAAACACGGGCATCTGTACGAGGTCACCGAGCATTACTTCGATCTGCTGCTCGACGCGTACCAGCGCAGCCTGGCGTGGGTGATGCGCCATCGGCCGGCGACGATGTTCGTCTCCGGTCTCATTCTGCTCGCGACGATTTACCTGTTCTATGCGATTCCCAAGGGCTTCCTGCCCAGCGAAGACAACGACGAAGTGATCATGTTCACCCAGGCGGCGCAGGGAATCTCGTACGACGCGATGGTGGCGCATCAACTCGCGATCGTGAACCTGCTCAAGCACGATCCCAACATCCGGCGCTACTTCGCAGGCGTCGGCTCGGGCGGTCCATCGGGCGGCACCAACTCCGGAATGCTGTTCATTCATCTGAAGCCGCGCTCGGAGCGCAAGCTCGGCGCCGACGCCTTGATCAACATGTGGCGCCCGATCGTGAATTCGGTGCCCGGCCTGATGGTGTTCCTGCAAAATCCGCCGCCGATCCGGATTGGCGCGCAATTCACCCGCAGCATGTACCAGATGACGCTGCAAAGCCCCGACACCGAATCGCTGTACAAGTACGCGCCGATGCTCGAGGCGCGGATGCGCGCGCTCAAGGACTTGCGCGGGGTCAATAGCGACTTGCAGGTTCAGAATCCGCAGGTGACGATCAAGCTCGATCGCGACAAGGCGCACGCCCTCGGCATCACCGCCAGCGCGATCGAGAACGCGCTCGACGACGCCTACGGCTCGCGCCAGATTTCGACCATCTATGCGCCTAACGACGAGTACTGGGTCCTGATGGAGGTTTTGCCGCAGTACCAGTTGGATCCGGCCACGCTTGCGATGCTCTACGTGCGCTCCTCGACCGGCGCGCTGGTGCCGCTCGACACGGTGGTCAAGTTTTCGCGTACGCTCGGCGCGCTGCAAGTTAATCACTTCGGCCAGTTGCCGTCCGCCACGATCTCTTTCGACCTCGCTCCCGGAGTCTCGCTCGGCAAGGCGCTCGGCCAGGTGCAGGCGCTCGCGCGCGACACCCTGCCCGATACCATCACCGCGAACTTCCAGGGCACCGCGCAGGCGTTTCAGGACTCGCTCGGCAACCTCGGGATGCTGCTCATCATGACCATCCTCGTGATCTACCTTGTGCTCGGAATCCTGTACGAAAGTTTCATCCATCCGATCACGATCCTTTCCGGCCTGCCGTCGGCGGGTTTCGGAGCGCTGCTGACCCTGTGGATCTTCGGAATGGAGCTCGATCTGTTCGCATTCGTCGGGGTCGTAATGCTGGTCGGATTGGTCAAGAAAAACGCCATCATGATGATCGATTTCGCGCTCGACGCGCAGCGCACCGAGGGCAAATCGCCGGCGGAAGCAATCTTCGAGGGCGCGATCGTGCGCTTTCGGCCGATCATGATGACCACGGCGGCGGCGCTGATGGGCACGCTGCCGATCGCGATCGGAATCGGCGCTGGCGCCGATTCGCGCCGCCCACTGGGCGTCGCGGTCGTCGGCGGATTGTTCTTCTCGCAGTTTTTGACCCTCTACATCACGCCGGTGGTCTATACCTATATGGAGTCAGGAACCAAATGGCTTCACGCGTGGCGCACCGGCGAACGCTATGTGCCCGAGGCCGAGCCGGTGCTCGGAAACGTAACCGAAGCCGAGGCTCAACGGCGCCGGATGGCGTCGTAAGGCGCCGCATCGCAGACCGGAACTACGGGAGTAATTGCTATGCCATCATTCGAGCGCGGCGGAGTCTCAATCTATTACGAGGAATTCGGCGCAGGCTATCCGATCCTGCTGTTCGCGCCCGGCGGGATGCGCTCGGCGATCGAGTTCTGGCCCAAGAGTCCCTTTGACCCGACTCGCGAACTCGCCAAGGATTTTCGCGTGATCGCGATGGACCAGCGCAACGCGGGCAAATCGCGCGCGCCGCTGGGCCGCGCCGACGGATGGCATACCTACACCCAGGACCATCTTGCCCTGCTCGACCATCTGGGAATCAAGCGCTGCCACCTGATGGGCGGATGCATCGGCGGTTCGTACTCGCTCGGGATGATTGAGGCGGCGCCCGAACGGGTCAGCGCCGCGGTGTTGCAAAATCCGATCGGGCTTTCGCCAACCAATCGCGACCTGTTTTTCGCGATGTTCGACGGATGGGCGCAGGCCTTGAAGCCCTCGCATCCTGAGATCGACGACGCGGGGTTACGCGAATTTCGGGACCGGATGTACGCGGGCGATTTCGTATTCAACGTGTCGCGCGAGTTTGTGCGCGGCGTGAAGACTCCGCTCCTGATCCTGATGGGCAGCGACGACTACCATCCGACCGTCACCTCCGAGGAGATCGCTGCGCTGGCGCCCAACGCGACGCTGGCACGCGACTGGAAGACTCCCGATCTGATTGCGGGAACCGTCACGCGGGTGCGCGATTTCCTGAAATCGCACACTCCGCGCTAGTCCTGCGACCGCGCGATGCGCGGATCTAGATCTACAGGATAAAGCCGACGATATCGCCAACCACCCGGAACGGGAAGGTCAACACATCCCAGATCAGGCTGCCCGCCGAATCACCGCTGGAACCTTGATCAGCGCTCGAGGCCTGCGGCTGCATGCTAGCCTCGTTCGGCGGTGGCGCGGGCGACTCCGAGTAACCTGGCACGTCTTGCGCAGTGGAGGCGAAACTGGGCGGCCCGTCCGGCTGACTTGAACATCCCGTCATCAGCGCGAGCGCGCTTACTACGATGCCAACAGCGAGCATTCGTCCAAGCTGCTTCATCACACATAGCTCCTGTTTCCGGTTTCCATCTCCAGATCGATCCGTCGATGGCGCAGGCCCCGTGGCGCCGCCGGTAATGCCTATTTTATCCGCCCCTGAAAGGTCGCGCTCCCCGACAGCACCATTATCGCAGGCGAGGCGCTAAGCGCGCCCAGATCCATCCCGTAGCCGTTATTCACAATCGTAAGATTCAACACCAGCACTCCGATCGGGAGCGCTCCCTTGCACGACGCTCCAGCGCTGTCGAGCACGGCGGTGATGGTTCCGGTGCCGTCCTTCGTCACCGAATAGCTGCTGCCCTGCGACAAGTCGGTCGTGCAGATCACGCCGCCGTCGTTGATCGCTACGTTACCGCTGAGTACGCCCCGATTCGCTGAAAGATTGCCAATTATCGAAACCGGCGTGGCCGGCGTCGCCATGTCCCATCCGGACATCTTGAGCGAGTACCCGCCTGAAATTGTTCGCAGGTTGAAACCGCGCGCCGCCATCGCGATACCCGATGCCGCCGTAAGCCCGATCGTCAGCACCATGACTGAACAAATGCTCCGCCTCATCATCATCCACCTCCTCGTCCAATGCGCTACGTCAATGCGCCGGCGCAGAGTCTCTTGTGATCGTATCGGCGCGAATCGGCGATTGCAACGCGGAATCGCATCGCGCGACAATCAAAACCCGGCGACCGCGCGGCAACCCGGCGTGCCATCGCCTCGCGACGCATCGGCGACGAAACCGGCGCTATCTATCTGTCAGGAGAAAACTTTCAATGACGGGATGAGATCGGCGGGAGTATCTGGAAGATGCTGAGTAGCGGAGTCGCAGCGGCGGCAATCGCGCGCGCTATTGCGAAAGACTAAACGGTTGCGGCGGAGAGAATCCGCCACGACCTCAATCTGCTGATCGACGACTTGGCGCGGCGCCGCCTGATCGCGCCGCCCGACCTGCCTCCGTGGTCGCGCGTTGCGGTCGCGGCTGTGAAATCCCCGCCGCGAGCAAATCGCGCGGGTTGATTCGCCCCCGGCTCAGGCTTTCGATCAGGCCTTCGTCGTCCCACGGCACGTCGTGATACGCCTCGCGCAGCATCGCGCTGGCGGGATCGCGAATCATTTCCTGCGGAAAGAGCGCAACTGTCCACGGTTTCGGTGACTGCCGCGATTCGTAGGGCGGACCGCCGAATGCGCTCATGAGGCCCTTGACGAGGTCGGCGCCGACCCCGCCGCCCAAATGGGCCGACGGAACCGAGCGCGGATTGAACTCGATAATCTTTGGCTCTTTCCCCGGATGCGCGCACATCAGCTCGAGTTCCCCAATTCCCGTAAAGCCCGTCAACTCCGCCATCCGGCTGGCGATCGCCGCCAGTTCCGGCCGCGGCTCGAAGCGCAAGATCGCGCTTGGTCCGCGCGGGTGCGTCAGGGCGATCTTGTCGGCTTCGAAACTCGCCAGCACTTTGCCCCGATGCGCCGCGATGCAGCAAAACGAGGGATTCCCGGGCAAATGTTCCTGCACGGCGATGATGGGCGGACCAAACGGCGAAAGTTCCGCAGTCCATAAAGCCCGGTTGTGCGCGCTGGTGCGATGCACCCTGGCAAAATTCCCGCTGCCAAGAATCCGTCGGGTCTCGGCGGGAGAAGAACTGAACGCGACTCCAGCGCCGCCCGATTCGAAGTCGCGTTTGATCACCACCGGATAGCCGTGCTCGGCCGCGAACTCGTCAACGTCCTCAGCGCGCGCGACGATACGTTGCGCGGCCACCGGCAGCCCCGCGGCGCCGCATCGCGCAAGCAGCGCGCTCTTGCGCATCAGCGCGGTGAAGCCCTGCTCATCGCCCAGCGAGCGGCGCACGACCTCGAGCACATCGGCAGGGAGCGCGGCAGCGCGTCCGGCGCGGTCCATCGCAAGCGCGCTCATCAGGATTGGGAGTACAGTTTCATCGCCACACATCAGGTAGTGCGGACGCCACTGGCGAACCGCACCGATAATGGCATCGAGCAGATGCCGCGGCGAGACCAGCGGCTCGAGCAATCCGTGCGCGCGGTGGTTAAGCGTCGTGCGCACCCGATCGGCCAAGCGCGGAATCATCCGCGCGAGCGGACGCAATCGCGCCCGCAGTTCATCGCGCAGCGGCGCCGGATTATACGTAAACAAACGGTCGAGGTGACGGGCGCGCGCCAGATGTATCTGCGGCGGACACAGCGCCGCCACGTTGAATCCGGCCGCTTTGATCGCCTCCGGCATTCGCGGCGTGCTCCACCAGTTTTCGACCTGAACGATCAGTATTCCCGGCACATCCATCGCCAGTATGATCCCCCTGCCCGCGCGATTGTACGGGCGTCAGATAGTCCCGCCGGCTGCGCCACCTCGTGGGGCGGATGCCCGTTATCTACGGGCGCCCCAGGCTGACGGCTGCTAGCGCGGATTGACGCAGCCGCGGCGGCGCGTGGCGCGGCATCGCAAGCCGCGCCAGCATCGCGGCGCGCGAAGTCTCCGCCAGCCGGACGCCCGCCGCGAGCATGATCCAGAATCCCGCGTTGTTCATCGGACGCTCGAAGAACAGCACAAACGCCGCATACCCGGCAAGCGTAACCAGCACGTTGAAAGCCGCGAAATCGTCGGCTTGGCGATAGCGCTTAACGCTATAGCCGAGCTTCACGATTCCCAGCCCCATCGCGATCACCACCAGCGCGAACCCCACCAGTCCCATCCGGGCGAGCAGGAACAGGTAGGTGTTGTGCGGCATACCTTCGTTGAATTTACCCAGAAGCCCGGAACCAACGAATTCGCGATGAAGGATGTTTCTGCCGAAGCCCACCCCGAACAGCGGGCTGGAAAGCCAGGTTTCGGTTACGTCGCGCCACCGCTCGATGCGAAACTGAGCATCCATGTCAGAGCCTCCGGAGAGCGCGCTACTCATTCCGATCGATAAACTATGCAGCGCCGGGACTCCGGGAATCGTCTCCGGCAGCGTGGCGCCTGCCACCACGCCGCAGATCAGCCCCGCAAACAGAATTCCAAATATGATCCGGTAACGGGTCGAGAGCAGCATGAAACCGGCCGCGCCCGCCAGCGCCGCGCCCACCACCGCGGATCGCGCGCCGTTGGCGGCCAGCGCCAGAAAGCACAGTATCGCGCCGGCCGCGTGAAAGCGCCGGTAGTCACGCTCAAAGATCAGGTAGGCGATCAATCCCATCAGCGCGCTTGCGGTGATCGCGCCGTAGTCATCGCCGCCGACGTAGGTGACCCATTGGCCATTGATATTGCGCGAGAGCTCGCCAAGCCAGAGATCGATCCCGGTGGCCTTCTGCGCGAGCATCAGCACCGCCAGCACCACGCCCGAGTACACGCAGTAACGGGTCACGCGAATCGCCCATCCGCGGTTCCTGAGCGCGAAATAGGCCAGTGGAAAAAACAGGCTATACTCGAAAATCGCCAGATCGCGCACCGCCATGATTTTATAAATCGGAAACGCGATCTGAAAATATACTATCGACATGCCGCACAGCAGCCATAACGCCAGCCCCGAGCCGGTCGCCCCGCGGCCCGACGATAGCCAGAACATAATCCGGCCCGGTTCTTTGACCAGCGCGCAGGCGAGCAGCCCCAACAGGGTAAGGTCGGTAAGAAACAGCGGCACCGGACCGAGTTCGATTCCCACCTTCGCCGCGGTCAGGGAAAAAACCCGGGTCGCCACCAGGTATCCGATAATGAGCAGCATCTCCGCGCGCAGCGGGCGCATCGAGAGTATTTTGCGCATCCGCGACGGCCGCCGCGCCGGTCCACGGCCGCGCGCGAGCGGATAGGATGGCGCCGCCGGAGACCATCCGGAAGCGAGCGCCGGCGCGCGGTCAACCCGGCCCGCGGCGGACCTATATGGAGCCACCGCCATTCAGCACGCTCCCCGCGCCGCGAGCACCGCGAATGCAGTCTTGGCCATCACGTAAAAATCCAGCCACATCGACCAGTTGCGCACGTAGTAGGAGTCGTAGCGCTGATGCTCCTCCAGGCCGCCGGAGTTGCGAACCGTCACCTGCCACATGCCGGTCAGGCCAGGGCGCACACTGCGGCGCAGTTCGAGGAACTCCTGCGGAAAAATTCCGAGATGATAATCCGGCAGCGGGCGCGGTCCGACCAGGCTCATCGTGCCGCCCAACACGCAGAACAACTGTGGCAATTCGTCGATACTGAATCGCCGCAGGAAGTTGCCGATCCCTCTTACCACTCGCGGGTCGCGCGTAAGTTTGAGCTTGGCCTCCCATTCGCTGCGCAGCGCGGGATTGGCCGCCAGATACTCCGTCAACCGGCGCTCGGCATCGACATGCATCGTGCGCAGCTTCCAGATTTTGATCTTGCGGCCGTCCAGGCCCTCACGCTCCTGGCAGAAGAACATCGGTCCCGGACTGACTATTGTAATGATTAGCCCGCAGACGAAGATGATTGGCGCCGAGATCGCCAGAAACGCCGTCCCCAAAACGATGTCGAGCACGCGCTTGATCAGGCGGTTTTCGGGCCGCAGCAGCTCGTTCGAAAACTCGATCCCGAGCACGGTGCCGAGGTTGCGCACCTGCACGTGCTCGACCGGCAGGCCGTCGTCGCCGCGCACGATCACGACGTGGCGGAACTGGCGCTGAAGCCATCCGATTCGATTGGCGCGGTCCAGCCCGCCGCTGCGGCCGGCGTAGCCGCCGCGCGTGCCGCCCCACACAATCGCCGTACTGACGCCGCCGCCGGCCAATGCGGGCGCCAGCTCGGGGCCGCCCAGGACAGGCACCCCACCGATTTCGCCGCCATGAAACGCGCCGTCGGAGCACAGCACTCCAACCACATGGTAGCCAAGCGATTTCGCGTCGCGCAGGAGATCCATCGTGAGCTCGATCTGCGACGGATTGCCGATTACCAGGGTCGGCTCGCCCCACCACGAAAACCTCCGCACCACGGTCAGCACCACGAAGCGGCTCATCGGCAACACCGCAAGGCTCAAGATCCATGCGATTGCGAATGTCACGCGCGAATACGCGGGCGACAGCTTCACGATAAACGTCGCGCCCGCAAGCAGGACGAAGCTCAGGCTGGTGGCGGAAACCACGCGGCGGATGATCTCCGGCGCGCCAAGTCCAAAGCCCGGGTAAAGACCAAACACCGCGTAAATGCACGGGAACAGCACGAGCAATGGTAACAGCCTTGCGTACATCGCGAACGGCTGCGCCAGCTCGCCGAAGCCCCACACAAAGTACGCGATAAACCCGGACGCCATCAGCGCGAATACGTCCGCGAACAACAGCGCGCCAAACTGGAACAGGCTCGACAGCCTGCGGTTCGGACGCGGCAACGCGATCTGCGCCGCTGAGCGCGGTACCGCGCTCAGCGAATTGGCGCGCCCTGAGCGTGCGGCGCGGAGATTGGAATTGACGGGTGGTGTCATGAAATAACCTGTCGAGAGTTGCTAATACTCAGTCGGAACCGAATGCCTGATGCCAAATCAATTGGCGTATGACCAATCCTATAAACAGCGGATTATTGACCAAATAGCGCGGCCCTAAACGCCGTGGCTCGCTCAAGAGCCGGAACAGCCATTCGAAGCCGCTGCGCTGAACCCATCGCGGCGCCTGCGCCTTGAGCCCGGCATGAAAGTCGAACGCCGCGCCGCATCCAATCAGCACCGGAGCCTCGAGCGCCGCGCGATGCGCCGCCATCCAGCGCTCCTGCTTGGGAGTACTAAGACCGACCCACACGATATCGGCGCCGGAGTCGTTGATGCGCTCGGTGGCGTCGCGGTCCTCGGCGGCGCTGAGCGCGCGAAATGGCGGAGAATACATTCCGGCAATTTCGAGGCCCGGGAACCGGGCGCCGAGCTTTCGCCCCAGCAGTTCGGGAACTCCCGGCGCGCCGCCATACAGAAAATGGCGCCATCCGCACGCGACCGAGCGCTCGCACACCGCAAGCATCAGGTCGGGGCCGTAAACCCGCTCGACCTCGCGATAACCCATCAGGCGCGCCAGCCACACCAGCGGCATGCCGTCGGGCGTGACCAGGCCGGCGCGGTTATGAATCGCGCGAAGTTCCGGGTCGCGGTGGCTTTCCATCACGCCGTGGACACCGGTGACGCAGACGTAATTGGGCTCGCGCCGCGATATCCAGTCCTCGATCGTGCAAAGCGCGATCGGCAAGTTTATCGCGCTCACGCCGACTCCAAGGATATTCGCACGCGGACTCGAATCGATTCCAGGCACAATCGCCCGATGGACCACACTAGCCATTGGCCGCCGCCGGCGTCAGTTGGCGCCTGATCAGCCGGCCTACGACCCTCAGGGCCGGGCGCGGCAAGACCGAAAATGCGAACAACGCGAGAATTCGGGGATTCAAGGGCTCCAGCAACACGGCCCGGCGCGCGCGCGCAACCGTGGCCTCGCCATCGCGCACCGGGATCAGCGCTGTGATGCGAGGGTTCATACCCGCGCCGCCCATCCCTGATATCTTCCGACCGTGGAAAGCCAGTGGTATTTCGCGCGCGCCCGATTTCCGCGCAGTAGCGCCAGCCCCGCCAGACCCAGCGAGCCGGCGAACCAGTAGCCAATGTACCAAAGTGGATACCGATGCTTGCTGAGAAAGCGTCCGGTGCCCGTGCACATTTGCAATGTCCGCTTGATATTCGAGTCGTTGAACGCGGGGAAGGCGTCGTGATGCACGTACAACTCGGGCCGGTAGCAAATTGAGCAGCCCTGGGATACCGCGCGCAGTATGTAGTCGTAATCCTCGGCGCCCTGCCATGGCGTCTGCGCGCCGAGCCCCAGCGTTTCATCGAACTGCCCGACCCGCTCAATCACCTTGCGGCGAATGAATATCGCGTAGGAGATCGTCCGGTTGAAAAGTCCCAGCTTCGTGACCCGTCCTTCAACTTGCGACCAGCGCCCGCGCGGCTCGAGATCCGCAGTGAGAGAGCAGCCGTTGAGCCCGTCCGCTTCAGGGTGCGCGTCCAGGAACGTGGCGACCCGTTCCAGCACCCCCTTCGGGTACCAGCAGTCATCGTCGGGGAAGGATACGACGTCTCCGCGCAGATGCGGGAGCGCGGCGTTTCGGGCCTTCGACAGGCCGCGCTCGGAACGCAGGTGTTTGATTTCAAAGCGTTCGCGGTATGGCGCGAGAATTGGCACCAGCCGGTCGTCGGGATTCTGATCGACGACGATCAACTCGAAATCGCGCAGGGTCTGCCCGTCCAGACTTTCGAGGAATCGCTCGATCTCGACGGTCCTGCCCAAGGTCGCCTGGATAAGAGAAAATTTCATCGTCGATCCCTTCTCATCCGTGCCGCATTGCACTGGCCGCGGCAATCGTCCGGTCGCCAGCGCCGTACACCCGCGTGCGGTGCGCATGCTCGCCGCGCGCGATCAGGCGCCGCGGCAACAGAGTTGTACAAAGCCGAAGCCAGGTCTTGGGACGCGCGGGATTGAGCCGCAGCGACGCCAGATAGCGGCTTTGCGCCAGGCGCCGCTCGCCGCGCAGCAGTGCCTGCGTGGCCGCTCCGTTGAGGATTGGAATCAGGTTCGCGGCCGCTATTCTCCGTCCGTATCGCGGCAGCAGCATCCGATATAGTGCGTAACCGGCGTCGATATACCACTGTTCGCGGCGCAACCCCGGTTCCCATTCGCGCCGGGCGAGCACCTCAGCGCGGAATCGAAATGGCCCCTGTTCGCGGGCCAGAATCCACATCGCCACGTCTTCCAGGCCGCTGATCTCGTCGATGAAGCCGCCGACGCGAATTGCGACATCGCGCCGCATGATTACGTTGGTCGGCAGAATCGGAGTGCCGGGGAACTTGCCCGATAGCAATTCGGCCAGCGACGGAGCCGAATCATGCCCGAGTGGGTAATAAGATTTCTTGACTACATCGCCCGAAGTATCGACCTCCAGAGCGTCGTGGTAGGCAAGCACGCACCCGCGATCGCCATCGAACAGCGGCATCATCCGGGCGAGTTTTTCGGGCATCCATTCGTCGTCGGCGTCAAGAAATGCCAGATACTCGCCACGGGCCACGAAGGTACCGACGTTGCGTGCCCGCGACAGTCCGGCAATCGGCTCGTAAACGGCCACGATCCGATCGCCGTAACGGCGGATCACATCGGCAGTGCCGTCGCTCGAACCGTTGTTGATGACGACGATCTCGGTACCGCCCGGGTAAGTTTGCGCGAGCGCGGAGTCGATCGCACGCGCGAGAGTGCGTTCACCGTTGCGCACCGGGATCATCACGGAGACTGTCGGTGTCACCGCGGACTCGCCGCGCTGCAACGAATCGTTCAAGCTCTGGACTCCTTTACGCTCGATGATGCGGCGGGGAGATTGCGCGGCTGCCCGCCGTTACCTGCCGCTGCGATGCGAAGCCACTGCGACCTGGGGAAAATGACAACCGCGACCACGCGCAAAAGGGACAGCGGGGCAAATGTCGCGGCCAGCGCAAGCCAGGTCTTGCCACGGAAAGGCTCCTGCATCGCGGCGGCCCAATAACGGCGGCGAGCAAGGGACCGTTCGTTACGGGCAAGTGCCTCATCGGCCGCCCATTTCAGGACTATTTTCAAGTGCTCGCTGTGAACTGTGGAGCCATAGCGCGCGCGAATCAGGTTGCGCAGCGTGAATGCACCCGCGATGTACCAATCTTCACGCGCCGGGCTAGTCCCCTTTTTTCGCACCATCAGCGGTTCCGCCAAATAGCAAAAGTGCCCGAGCTCGCGCGCGTTCATCTGAAACCATACGTCTTCCGCGGACACGAGCTGCTCGTTAAACCCATTGACCCGGTCAAAGACCTGACGACGGACTACGACCGAATCAAAGAGGATCGGCAGGCCCGGCGATGAATAGCTAATCAGTTCTTCGAGTGAAGGTGCGCCACTGTGGCCGTCCGGATAGTTGGAGCGCCGGACGATGGTTCCGACCTGATCGGCCTCGAAACCGTCGTGGTAGGCAAGTACGCAACTCGGATCCTTCATCAGCAGCGACACCGTGCGTGTCAGCTTTTCCGCGAGCCACGTATCGTCGGCATCGAGGAAGGCGAGTAATTCTCCATGAGACGCGCGGACTGCGGCGTTGCGGACCGCTGCGACGCCTTGATGCGGCAGGCGAAGCGTGGTTATTCGATCAGCGTAGTGTTCGAGTATCTCCGCGGTTGCGTCAGTCGAGCCGTCATCGGCAACAATGATTTCAACCGCCCTCGGATAAGTTTGCGCGAGCGCGCTCTCGATCGCGCGGGCGACGGTTCCCGCGCCATTGTAGACCGGAATTATCACGGACACGCTCGGGTAGATCGCCGAACAAGACCTATGCGGCGGAGCTAGTGAATTTTCCGGAGTAATCATGCCATGTCCGCTCATTGCGCTATGCATTGCCAGTAGCCACCGGGAGGTCCGGTCAGTGCGCGCACAAACCGCCTAGGTATCACCGACGGGAGCCGGCTCGCGATTGATGGGGGCAGAAACGTCCAGAGCAGGCGCGCATAAACCCGCAGAGCAAACGGATAGCGCCGCAAAGCCGCCAGATAGCGTGCCCGAGCTATGGCGCGGTTCCCCCTCGCCATATGGACGCTTCCGCACATGTCGAGCAGCCGCGCCGCATTCTTAAGACGTACTCCATACCGCTCGCGGACCATCCGCTCGTAGATCACGGTGCCCTTGAGGTAATTGGCTTCCCGCCGACTGGTCAGCACAAACCGATAGCGCGTGAGCGTCGCGGGCACGAATCGGAAGGATCCCTGCTCGCGCGCGAGCAGCCACAGGTAGCAGTCCTGCGCGCAGATGAGGTCCGGGTGACAGCCACCGCACCGCAAATACGTATCGCGGCGCATCACCGCGCAGCTTGTGAGAATATCGTCGCCGGCGAGCAGATCTTCAAGCGACGGCCCAGCCGAGCTGCGCGCGGGAAAATAGGTATCGCTGCAAATCCTTCCGGTTGCGTCAACCGCCAACGCGTCGTGATAGACCAGCACGCAATTGGAGTCGCCGTCCAGGACCGGAACGGTGCGCTGGAGCTTGCCCGGCAGCCACTCGTCGTCCGCATCGAGGAACGCTATATACTCGCCACGCGCCACGCTCACCGCGGCGTTGCGCGCGGCCGACACTCCGGAAGGCTCAAGCGTCACGACCCGAACCCGGTCGCCGTACGAAGCAATCACCTGCGCCGTGCTATCAGTCGAACCGTCGTTGGCCACCACGACTTCGAGACCATCGTCGTATTCCTGTCCAAGCGCGCTGTCGATCGCGCGGGCGAGGGTGTCGGCGCCATTGCGTACTGGAATAATGACTGAGACTTTCAGTTCCAACGGTCAGCCTTCCCGAATCCGTGGACTCGAAGCGCGGAAATTCCGCGCCGTGAGTCTTGCGGCGACCCGGCCCGAGAGCCGCTTCCAGACCCGATATGGCTTGAAAAAATGGCGCAGCGAGTTGCGCCCGTACCGCAGCCGGGCGGAGAACTCGGGCGCCGTATCGGCGGGATTGACGATCGTTCTTCGCAGCAAAAACGAGTTCGTCGCTTGATCGTCAATCGCTTCTTCACAGGTGAATGCCGCGCCGTAGAACCGCTCGACGACGCGCCGCACGGAATCGGTCAAGCGTCCGTAAGGATAGGCGAACGACGTGACGGGCGCGCCCAGGATCGCGCGAAGATCGTCCGCGCTCCCGGCGATTTCGCGCTCGAGGGCGGAGGAATCCAGCGCCGTCAAATCGGGGTGGGTGCGCGTATGCGAACCGAACTCGATGCCCTGACGCGCCCAATGCCGGATCTGTTCGAGGGTCAATACGCGGCGTCCTTCGAACGAGCCTTGCGCTCCCGACAACCCCGTGATGACGAATACAGTCGCGGTGAAACCGTAGCGGCCCAAAATCGGAAAAGCGCGCTCGGCAAGTTCCACGAAGGCGTCGTCGAAAGTGATCAGCACCGGTTTTGCGGGCAGCGGCGTGCCCTCCCGCTGCCAGCGCAGAATGTCGGGTGCGCGAATCGAGCTGTAACCGGCGCGGGAGAGTCCCCGAATCTGCGCTTCAAACGTCTCCGGAGAGATTACCAGGTACTCGAATGGCGCCGGGCGCGGCGTGCGGCTGATGCTGTGGTAGAGCAAGACCGGCAGCTTTTGCACCAGCGCGGAGGCGCTTTGAGCTTGCGGCGCAGCCGCGAGTTCGCTTCCCGAGTGACTATCCCGCCGCTGCATCATTCGACCACTTCCGCGATCGCGACGGGATTCGCGGGCCGCCCTGCGCCCAGATATTCCACGATGCTGCGGCGGTCGCCCTCGTCCAACAGCACGAACCACGCTCCGGCGTACAGAATCGCGGCAGCGACCGCGACCAAGAGGCACTTGGCCTCGAGGCCCAGCGGAAGTATCGCGATCGCCGTGCTCGCGAGCACACCGAGCAGAAAATACCCGAGCCCCGCGGCCAGCCCCCGTTGGGAAGGCAGAACCGTTCGCGCCGTGATCCAATGCGCCAGGGAATCGACCACGGCGCGCACCAAGTTCGCGGCCGCGGCACCGGCGACCCCGTAATCGCGAATCATCAGCACCGCGAACCCCACGTACACTGGCAGCAACGCGGCGTGAATCTTGGCGTTGAGGTCGGGACGATGCGCCGCTGAAACCAGGACTCCCGCGATCGCTCCAATCCCGTCCGCCAGAACGGACAGCGCCAGCAGTTGCAGCACGATCGTGCTGTGGCTCGCCAATCCGGCTCCCATCCATAGCGTGAGAAGCTCGCGCGCAAAGACCACCGCGACCAGCACGATCGGAAATAGCGCGAGCACGATCAGCTTGGCGCCGCGCGCGAAGAGCATCCGCGTCCGCGCGCGATCATCAGCGAGACTGTGGGCGAAAGCGGGGTACATGACCGAACAGATGAGCCACGGAATCATGTGTAATTTGTTGAGGATCCGCGCCGGGACTACGTAGAACGAGACCGCGCCTATCGAGGTCATTGCTGCGAGCAGGAAGCGGTCGACCGTGTGGGTGATCCCCGCAAGAAAGTTGGATGCGGTCTCCCATCCGCCGAAGCCCAAGAGACCTCGCGCTAGCGCCGGATTGAACCGGAGCTTTCTCGGGACTCCGGGCACCGCCTGCGAGCACATCGCGAAATACACGATCCAGGTGAGCGTATTGCCCGCGAACAGCGCGACCACGATCGCCACGATGCTGTGCGAGAAGGGCAGCACGCACAGCGGGCCGAGCGACGAGAAAATCGCGTTGGGACTGCGGACCAGGTTGATCAAGTCGAAGCGCTGATGCGCCGACAGGATCGCCGCGAGCGAGGAATTCATGATGCAGATCGGCAGTCCCAGCGCCATCACCACAAATGCTCCCGTCGCTTCGCCCCGCAAGGCCGGCGGAACTTTAAACAGGTTGTGCACCAGCAGATGCGCCGACGCTCCCATCGCCACCGCGCCAATCAGGCCGAACACCGTGAGCATCGCCAGCGCCGTGCCGATCAAAGCCGGAACTTCGTCACGGCGGCCGGTCGCAAGACGATCGGAGATGAGCTTGGTAAGCGCCGACGAAACCCCCATGTCGAGCAGGCCGAAGTAGCCAAACACCGTCCAGGCCAGGGCCAGGATGCCGAAGCGTTCGGTGCCGATGGTGTGAATCAGGATCGGCATCGCGATGAACGCGGCGCCAAGCGGGCCGAGTTCGCCGAGACCGTTCCAGATGACGTTGCGAATCAGGCGCCGGCCGCTGGTCAGCGAAGCCTCGCTATGGGTTTCGGGGTCGGGCATCGTCGGTCGGTTACGGCGCCGCCACGGCGGCATCGCTTAGGCCGCCGGCCGGAGCCGCCTTTTTTTGAAATTCCTGGTAATCGCTCTTGATCGCGGCGTCGTGAGGCGCGAGCTCGGCGGCCCGCGCCAGATCGTTTCCCGCGGCGTAAAACTGGTAGTTCGCCTCCTCGGCCAGGCCGAGACGGTCGAGCACGTCGGCGGAATCGGGATGCAGATCCGCAGCGCGCTTCATGAGCAGCACCGCGTCATCGAAACGCTTCTCGCGCATATACAGCGCCGCCAGGCGCGAGGCCGGCGCGGGGTCCGACGGGCGCAGATTCGAGGCCTCGCGCAGGGCCTTTTCCAGGGTCGGGTTGTCGCCCGCGATCTCCGCCGCCTTGGCCAGCGCGAGCTCGAGCGCATACGGATCGGCGCCGTTGGAGATTCCTTCCTCGATCGCCGCGCGGGCGGCGTCCATGTGCTTGTGCGGCGCGAAAATTTCGGTCGCGAGGTATTCATACGGATCGGGGCTGGACGGATCGAGCGCCGCCGCGGCGCGCAAGTCTTTCTCGCCCCGGCTGGGATCGCCGGACCACGCGGCGGTAGTTCCCGCCGAGACCAGCAGGTTCGCGCGCGCGCCCGGGTCGCCCTCGGCCGCGGCGGCTTGTTCCAGCACCACGCTCTCTTTGGCGTACTGATGATCGGCGTCGTAAAAGCTCGCCAGCGTCCAGACCGCGGAGCGATAGTCGAGCGCGATCGCATGTTGGAGACCGCGCTCGATCGCGGCGCGCTCCTGCGGCGAGAGCCACGCAATCAGCCGCCGCTGCAAGTAGTAATGCGTTGCCAGGTAGGGCGAATCGAATACCGACTCCTGGACCTGATCGAGCGCCGCGGCGGGCTGTCCATTCCAGACCAGCGCCTCGGCGTACTGGTCGCGCGCATACGGATTGGCCGGATCGAGCCAGACGGCGGTGGCCAACTCCTGCGCGCGCATCGCGGGCGGTAGCCGCTTGCCCATCGCCTCGACCATCCACAGATGCGGCGCCACCGAGGTCGGATGGGCCAGGATGAGCGCGCGCGCCTGAGCTGCGGTTTTCGGCGTGGTCAAATCATACGGATACGGAACCTTGGGCTGCCCGAGCGCGACGACCGCGATCGCCAGTGCCGCCGCGGACACGCCCGCCGGCATCGCCCAGCGCCGCAGCCCCGCCGGTTGCGGCGCCGGTTCGGCGAGCCGCGTGGCGGCGACCAGCCGGAAGGCGAGCGCGAGAAACAGGGTGAGCAGAATCGCGAGCGCCGGAATCTGCAGATTGAAATCAAAAAATTCCTGGAACGCCATCGCGGCCATCCCCGCCGTCAGCGCTCCGCCCACCGGCAGGACGTCGGGCGGCAGCGCGCGCAGGCCGCGATAGAGCCGGGTGATGACCGCGGCGAAAAACCACGCGAGCAGCGCGAACCCGACTGCGCCTGCCCCGATCAGCAGCTCGAGGTAGTCGTTATGCGCCTCACGCGCGGCCTGCCATGACCATGGCGCCCGCTGAAAGTGCGGGAACACGTCGGGAAACGAACCCAGGCCGATGCCGAAAATCGGAAAACTTCGCACCATCGCGATCGAGTTGCGCCAGACATCGAACCTGAAGTGCAGGCTCTGATGCTGGCTGACGGTTTCCATAATCCTGACGTCGGCCTGATGCCGTCCCTGAGCGCCGACGAACAGCGAAGAGGTCAAGATCACGATCGCGAGCATCGCGGCACCGGCCGGCACCGCGATCTTCCACGACAGCCTGAGCATCGCAGGCCGCTTTGCGCGCGGGATGAAGTGCGCGATATACACCAGCGCGGCCACGCCCACGATTGCGCCGATCCATCCGGCACGCGACAGGCTCAGCAGCAGCGCCGTGCTGGCGATCAGCACCACCGCAGCGCAAAATACGCGAAACGGCTCGCCGCTTTGCTTGCGCACCACGAAGGTTGGGAACAGCACGCCGGCAATCGCGACCGGAATCACCAGGTTCAGGTAGCTGGCGAAGTGGTCGGGGTTGACGAACGGTCCGCGCGCGCGGCCCATCGCATCCGGCAGCGCATGGCCCCAGTCATAGGGTACGAAAATCCACAGAATCTTGCCGTTCCAGAACACGCGCTGGAGGATTGCGAGACACGCCACGCCGAGCCCGGTGGCGAGCACCGCGATTATCACGTAGCGGTAAAAGCGCTTCTCCGCCTCGGCATGCATCGAAGGTCCGAACGGATACAGCAGCACCACGAAGAACAGCGCCGAGTACGCGCACAGCTTGAGCACCAACTCACGCGTGAGCTCGGGAGCGAGCGACAGCGAACGCCATCGCAAACTTGCGCCGGACTCCGCCGGCACGATTGCCGGCGAATTAACGGGGCGGAGCGAACTCTGATGCGGGCGCGGAATCGGCGCTCCCTTGGCCGCTTCCTGCGGCGTTGGAAGCACGACCTCGAGATGCTGCGCCGCGTTGCGGTTGGGCAGCCGCATCATCGCGGCGTACGGCGCCTGGCCGGGCCATCCGGACAGCGACCTCGAGTACATCGTGTAGGTCGCCGGCGATATCGCGCGCAGCATCGCGGGCGGAAGCGGAACCAGCGCGAACGCCGCGAACCCGACGAACAGTCCGAGCGGCAGCGCTATCGGGCGCAGATTGGACAGCGCGGGCTGGAACTGGATCGGCGACGCAAACGCGGTCTTCGCCATCCACACGAAGACCAGCGCGCAGATCAATAGCTCGATCGCGATAAACGCCCACGGATGCACCGCACCCATCGGCAGCGGCGAGAGCGTCACCAGCAGAAGCACTCCGGTCACGAATGCCCGGTCGTACCAATTCCCACCCTCGGCCGAGACGAACTTGTGGCGGGATTGGTAGTGGCGCGGGCGCTCGAGCGGATTCGATGCGCTAATTATTCTCACAAGCGCTGATTCACGGTGCCCGTGGGTTTGTAATAGTCCGCGTAGGCGTAATAGCGATGGTAATGATAGTAGTCGGGGCTCTTCATGTTTACCTGATTGAGCACCACGCCCAGAATCCGCGCGCCGACCTGCCCGAGACGCGCGCAGGCGTGGCGCACCAGTTGTTTGGGCGTGCGCGGACCCACGACCACCACGACTCCATCGACCAGGCGCGACAGCACCACCGAATCGCTGACCGGCATGACCGGCGGCGAATCGATCAGCACGCTGTCGTAGGCGGCGGCCAAC
>DATKSQ010000075.1:0-49096 GCA_035531615.1 Binataceae bacterium (SeqCode) | reverse complement strand
CTTGGTGGCGGAATGACGCAGCTTGTCGATCTCATCGTTGATGCTCGAGTCCTTTTCGATAAACGTGTCGGTCGAGGGCACGTAGGCCTCGGGCTGGTAGTAGTCGTAATAGGAGACGAAGTAGCGGACCGCGTTGTCGGGGAACAGGCTCTTGAACTCGTTATAGAGCTGCGCGGCCAGGGTCTTGTTGGGCGCCATCACCAGCGCGGGCCGATTCATCCGCGCGATCACGTTGGCCATCGTGAAGGTCTTGCCCGAGCCAGTCACGCCGAGCAGCACCTGATGCGGGATTGCCTGGCGCAGATTACGCACCAGCGCCTCAATCGCCGCGGGCTGATCGCCCTCAGGCTTATAGCTCGAGACCAGGCGGAAGCTGCCTTCTTTGCCGCGTGCGAGGGAAAGCATGGCGAAGGCCCGAGTCTAGCATCCTGGAGGGTCATATCCGAACGCCTGAGCGTCATCCCCGCCGGATACCAAAGGGGGTACCAGATGAACCAAATGCGCATCGCAAGGGTGACCCCGTATTGCCTCACAGTGGGGGTACGGAAAGATTCTCGTTCTCGACGGTGATTTCTGATAAAAGAAAGCTCGCCAAAAGGTCGGCGGCGCGATGGCATCTCGATTGCTCTCGATAGCGCAGCGCCGACAATGGCTTGGCAAATGAACCAACGTTTAGGTCCACATCACAGAGGTTTGCGACATGCGGCGGAGGACCATCGGAGGCATGGCGCACCGGGTCCAAAGCTCGCGACACATGGAGGAGAAACAATGAAGAAAACGATCACGTTAGTGGCCGCCGCGCTGATAGCGATCGCGGCCGCGGCCCCGGCGTTCGCCCAGATGGGGATGCTCCCAAATGGTGCGTACCCGGGTGGCAATGCGAACGGGCAATACGATGCCGATTTCCAGAGGTTCCTCAATCATCATCCCAACGAAGCCCGGGCTCTTCAGAACAACCCGCGCCTCATCGACAATCACAACTGGATCAAGAAGCATCCGGGGCTGCAAGAATATCTGGGCAATCATCCCAACGTCCGCCGAACGATTCGCGGACAGTATAACGGCGGCGGGATGATGGGTGGCCCGGGCCGTCAATACGCCCAGCGCGGCGACGGCGATTACGACGAACACCACAATTGGCATAACTCTCAATGGTGGCAGCAGAACAATCCCGGATGGTGGCGCCAGCATCATCCCGAATGGGCCCAGAACCATCCGCACTGGTACAACGACGGCGATTACGACGCGCAGCACAATTGGCATAACACCCAATGGTGGCAGCAGAACCATCCTGACCAGTGGAACCAGTGGCATCCTGGCCACGGCGACGGGCACGGGCACGGTCCTGATCACGGTCCCGATCATGGTCCCGGCAACCACTAAGCCCTGATTTGACGAGGTTGATCACGGGCCGGATCGCATGGGCGATCCGGCCCGTGATGCGAGTGCCGGGCCGGTATCGGAGGACGCCAAACCTACCGGTTTCGCGGCCAGGCAGCCGTGGGTGGGCGACCCAAGGCAGGGGAAAAGTTTCGAGAGCCTAGTTGCATTCGGGGGACGAATCCAACTATATTTGCTCCGCTATTACGATTTATTAATGACGCGATGTAGCGGCGCGTGAGGGGTCCAGAACACCGCGCACACACGCACTGGGTGAGGAGGAGTTCATGAGACGAAAGTCAGGTTTGGTCAAATCCGTAGTCGCGTTCGCGGGGGCCGCGTTTGCCGCCAGCGCGCTTGCCGGATGCGCGTACCTGCGCGAACCGCGTCAGTGGAGCACCTGCACACTTATCGGCGCCGGGGCAGGCGCTGCGGCTGGTGCGGCGTCAGGCATCGTCATCGCAGACAACAGCACACGCCACAATTCCTCGAACGACGCGAAGGTTTTCTCGGGGCTCGGGGGTGCGGCAATTGGCGCCATCATCGGAGGACTCGCGGGTCACTATTACTGCGACCCGGTGATTCCGCCGCCTCCACCGCCGCCACCGCCTCCGCCGCCGCCACCGCCGCCGCCACCACCGCCTCCACCGCCGCCGGTTAAGCAGAAGATCGTGCTGCGCGGCGTGAATTTCGACTTCAACAAGTCGAACATCCGCCCCGGCGACGCCGCGGTGCTGGATGAAGCGGCCGCAACGCTGCAGTCCAATCCGAACGTCAAGATTGACGTCAACGGTTACTGCGACGCGATCGGCGGCGAAGAGTACAACCTGAAGCTGTCCGATCGACGGGCCAACGCGGTCGCCTCCTACCTTGAAGGCAAGGGAATCTCGGCTGACCGCCTGATCCCGCACGGATACGGCAAGACCGATTTCGTCGCGCCCAACGAGACTGCGGATGGCCGTGCCCAGAACCGCCGTGTCGAACTGGTGCCGCTCGAATAAGGCCGCGCCACTGTCCGATTAGCTCTGCTCGAAACGGCCGGAGCCCCGTAACAGGGGTTCCGGCCGTTACTTTTGCGGGATCGTTCCATTCGATCTGTCCGGCAACACCCGCTCGAATGAAATTGACCGATCTGTCCGCCCGAGAAGTTTAGCTTCGCCACGCCCCCCGCCTGACGAGGCGTTGGAAATTTGCTATAACCGCTCGCTATGGCATCGGCAGGATTTCAGGCAATCACGGCGGCGGCGCTTGCTCTGATCGTCTCGGCGTGGACGGCGCCCGCTCTGGCTCAAGCTCAACCTTCGAGTGCACCCCACGCGCCCGCCGCGATCGCGCCCAACGTCACGCAGGGCGCCAATCATGCCGCGGCCGTGGCGGCCGCGGCCGAGAACTCGACGCCGCAGTCGCCGCAAGCGGCCTCGAGCGCGGCGGCGATGCAGCAGCTACCGCGGAAACTCGGCGGGCCTGCCGCGAATCCATCACCGATCGCAAGCGCACCGCCCACCAAAAAAACCATCCGGGAAAAGGTCAGGGCCGTGGTCAAGAGCCTGAACCCCTCACGGATTTTGATGGATCACCAGTTCACCAAGGCCGCCGCCGCGTTTCCGGCGTTCTGCAAAACCTGGGAACAAAAGCTCAAGCAGCGTGAGCAGAACAACCTGGCACACATTGCGTGGCGCTTCGACAACGGATTCCAGACAGCGCTCTACACGGGCTACAGCACGGTCGAGAGCTGCGAGTCGCACCAGTCGGCGCAGGGTTTCGCGATCGGCAAGCTCAGCTACGAGGAATTTCACTACCTCATCAAAGCGAAGAACGCTGACGAGGAGAAAACCGCCAAAGCGACCCCGGTGGACGACACTCACACCACCGAGATTTTCCGATGGGATAAGAATAGCTGGTTCGACCTCAGATGACCGGCGTCCCGCCACCGCCGTCTGAGCCGCGCAGCGGACGGCGACGGCGCAGGTCCGATTAGTTCAACTCCTTGTTTCCATAACCCAGCACGCGGCGCGCGATGATCAGCATGTTGATTTGCTGGGTGCCCTCGAAGATGTCGTTAATCTTCGCGTCGCGCATCCATTTCTCGACCAGCAACTTGCGCGAGTAGCCCAACGGCCCAAGCAGCTCGACCGCCTTCTGCGTGATCTGCGTGACGACGAGACCCGCCTTCGCCTTCGCCATCGAGGCCTCGAGGTTATTGCGCTTGCCGGTATCGAGCATCCACGCCGCGCGCCAGGTGAGCAGGCGTGCGGCCTTGAGCTGGACTTCCATGTCCATAAAGTCGCGCTCGACGGCGGTCAACCGCCGCGGCGAGATTCCATAGCGAATCGGCACCTGCTGTTCGCGCAGGAAGCCGCGCACGAAGTCCAGCGCGGCGCGCCCTACCCCAATCGCCATCGCGGCGACTATAGGGCGGGTCGCGTCGAAGGTCGCCATCGCGTCCTTGAAGCCGCCGTCCTTGCGCACCTCGGCGCTGCCCAGAAGATGATCGAGCGGCACCCGGCAGTTGTCGAAGATAATCATCGCGGTGTCCGAGGCGCGGATGCCGAGCTTGTTCTCGACTCGCGCCACCGTCATCCCGGGCGCGCCGCGCTCGACCACGAACGATTTGATTCCGGCGCGGCCGGCGCTCTTGTCAACGGTGGCCCACACGACCACGAAGCCGTCGGATTTCTCGACCGCGCGTTGTCCGCCGGTGCAGAAAATTTTGGTTCCGTTGATTACCCAATGGTCGCCGTCGCGCACCGCGGTGGTCTGAATCGCGGCGGAATCCGAGCCGCACGCGGGCTCGGTTATCGCCATCGCGCCCCACTTGGGCTCGCCCTCGGAGAAGCGCTTGAGAAAGCGTGCTTTCTGCTCCGAGGTTCCGGCCGCCATCACGGCTGCTCCGCCAAGTCCGCTGTTCGGGGTCGCCAGGAACAGTCCCGCATCGCCCCAGCACAGCTCCTCGGTGGTGACGCAAGTCAGGAGATTGCGGAGCTTCGGACCGGCGAGTGGGGTGGCGCCTTTGGCGTCTTTTTTCAGATCGCCGCCGGGCGCGACGTCGGCCAGCGACTGCGCCTGCCACATGGTCTTGAAGAACTGCTCGGGTTCCTCGTGCTCGCGTTCGTCATACTCGCGCGAGATCGGCCGCATCACCTGCTCGGCGACCATGTGATACATCTTGAGCCGTTCCACCACCTGCGGTTCGAGTTCAAAATCGATCATCGGTAATTCTCCGGTAAATCCCTGTCCGCTTGCTTGAGGACTAGACCGTGGCAAGGCCGTCGAGCGCGGAAAATCCGCGTGCGTTGCGAAACCACATCTCGACCGGATGCTCGCGGATATAGCCGTGGCCGCCGAGCGCCTGGACGGCGTTGTCGGTCACGCGCAGCGCGCTCGCGGCGGCGTAATTTTTGGCCAGATAGCTTTCCTCGAGCGCGTCGCCGCCCTTGTCGAGCCGGGTGGCCGCTTCCCACAGGAGCAGCCGCGCCGCGTCGATCTCGATCGCCATGTCGGCGATCATGAACGCCACCGCCTGCTTGGTCGCGATCGGAACACCGAACGCCTTGCGCTCCTTTGCGTAATCGCGCGCGTACTCGAACGCCGCCCGCATCACCCCCACGGCCATCGCGCCCAGTGCGACGCGCGCCTGGCTCATCAGGCGGGAATAGTTGACGCCCTTGTCGCCGCCGAGCCGCGCGTCCCCGCCCAACTTCACGTCTTTGAACTGCACCTCGTAAGTCGCAAGCCCCTTGAGGCCCATGCTGTTCTCGCGCGCGCCAAGCGCGACTCCCGCGGCGGCGCGCGGCACGATAAACGCCTCGACGCCGGCGAAACCCTCACCCGCCCCACTGCGTGCGTAAACCAGCATGGTTTCGGACTCGGCGGCGATTGGAACGCCGGACTTTACCCCGCCCAGAATCCATCCGTAGCCTTCGCGCCGCGCCACCGTCTTGAGATCGGTCAGATCGAAGTCCCAGCGCGGCTCCATTAGCGCCGCCGTGCCCGCGACGAAACCGGACGCCGCCATCGCCTTAAGCAGCGATTCCTTCTGCGCCTCGGTACCCATCTCGAGGACCGGATAGGCGAGCAGCCGCGGCGCGAGGCAATGAATGGCGATCGCAAGGTCGCCGTAGGCAAGCTCCTCGGCGACGATCGCACCGGTCACCGCCGAGCGCTCGCCGCCGTCGCCACCGTAGTTTTCGGGAATCGCGCCGCGCACCAGGCCAAGCTCCGCGAGCTTAGCGATCAGGGCGGGCGCGACTGCTCCGCTTTCGTCGGCGGGACGCGCGGCGGGGCGAATCTCATCGCGCGCGAAGGCGCCTACGGTGTCACGGATCATCCGCTGTTCTTCGCTGAGCTCGAAGTCGATCATCTACGTGTTGGCGTCCTCATTTGATAATTCTCAACTACTACTTTAACTTCCGATATCCAGCGGGACGCCCCGGCGCGCCGATTCATAGGCGGTTTCGACAATCCGCTGCGCTTTGACGCCTTCGCCAAAACCGGGATCGATCTCGCATGCGCCGCGCAGTCCCGCGATAAACACCGCGTCCTCGAGCGCGTATCCGACCGCGAACCAGTCCCGCAGCGGCGCAAGATATGGCCGTTCGCGGAGCAGGCTTTCGGCGAAGCGAGCCATCACGTCCTGCTCCGGAATAATCGCTTCGCGCCGGTCGTCGCCGCGCTGGATGATGATTGGCCCGGATGCGTCGGTGTCGCAAGCGATGAAGAGATTTTCGCAAAAGACCTCGAGGCGCCGGTTGCTCGCGCGATGCAGCACCCGATGCCAGACGGAGGTGTGTTGCGCCTGATGGCCGGCGGTGAATTCGAGATGGGTTGCGGCGAAGTCCTCGACCCCCGCCGCGCCGCGCAGGTTGCGCGTCCGGCAAAAAACCCGGACCGGCTCGCCGAACATCCAGCGCAACAGATCGAAATCATGCACCGAATGCTCGACCAGCGTGCCGCCCGCGGTCACCGCCGGGTCGTTGCGCCACGCACTCGGATGAGCGCCGCGAATCGGAAAGTCCTGGTCGTCGCGCAGCGTGATTGCGATAAGCCGGCCCGCCTCCGGCTCGCGCACCATCGCGCGGATGACGGTGTACACCGGCGAAAAGCGCAGCACCAATCCGACCTGGCTCTGAACCTGGTTGGCCTCGAGCGCGTGCATCATCGCCGCTGCTTCAGCGGCGTTCATCGCGAGCGGCTTTTCGCAGAAGACGTGCTTGCCTGCCTGCGCGGCGGCAACACAGGCCTCGCGATGCATCGCAGTGGGGGTGCAGATCCACACCGCGTCGATTTCCGGGTCATCGATAATCTCGGCGGCCGAGGACAACGCGCGCGCGCCCGGCCATCGCGCGGCCAGCGTCTGCGCCGCATCGGGTGACACGTCGGCGATCGCGGTGATCCGCGCGCTGCCGTCGGTGAAATCCGCGACCTTGCGCAGCATCATCGAATGCGTCTGGCCGATCAGACCCGCCCCGATGAGTCCCACGCGCACCTGTCCGGTGATGGGCTTTTTGATCATTCGGGTTCCGTTTTCGTCTGGCGGCGGATACGTTCGCGCTCGCGCTGGCGGTCATATTTCGTCGGATCATCTTCGACCCGCGCGGGCGGCGCCATCGGCTTGCGCAGCCGCGCGATCAGGCGCTTCTTGGCGGGCCGCTTTTTTCCTCGCACTGGCATAGGGGCTAATCGTTCTTTTGATCCTCGGCTTATTTATGGCCGAACCCGGCGAAACTGAGTTGCAGGCCGGTCGTCGCACCGCCGGCGGCGCGGCGTGAAAAATACCGGTCGGCGGCGCATCGCGTGCACGGCCCGACGCTTTCGATCGCATCGGCGGCGACTCCGGCCGCGATCAATTGGTCGCGCACGATCGCGCGTAAATCAAGATAGGCCTTACCGGAACGACCCTCGCGCCGATGCCGGTCCGCGCCGGGAACTTCCGCCGAAAAACGCTCGGCGAGCGTGCGATCGACCTCGAAGCAGCACGGTCCGATCGAAGGGCCGAGCGCGGCGCGGATTGATTCGGGCGGCGCGCCGATCGAGTTCATCGCGCGGATTCCGGCGCCCGCGATCCCGCCGATAACGCCGCGCCATCCCGCGTGCATCGCCCCGCTCGTCCCATAGTCGGGCGCACTGAGCAGCACGGGAACGCAATCGGCCGTCATTATCCCGAGGACGATTCCGGCTTCCCGCGTCACCATCGCGTCCGCCTGCGGGCGTTCATTGGCGTCCGCGCGCGTGACGACGCGCACGTCGATTCCATGCACCTGGATCGACCGCGCGAAGATCAGACCCGGCGCGAGTGCGGCGAGGAGCCGCCGCCAGTTCTCGGCAACGCATCGCGGCTCGTCGCCGATCTGGTCCGACATATTCATCGACCCGAACGCGCCGCGGCTCACTCCTCCCAGACGGCCGAGGAAGCCAGCAGCCAGACCCGGCTTGGGCCACGGCAGCAACATCGGCACGGCGGAATTTTCATTCGTCTCGGCCGAGCGGGGTTCTGAGAGTGTCTCGCGGTGGGGTTGCACGGTTTTGATCAGCGGCGGGCGGGTCGTTGGTCCATTGCGGGCTGTTGGTACGTTGAAGGATAACCTATAAATTTGATCTTTGGAATTTGCGGCTTTGGAGCGTTCCGATGGATGGCTATCAATATCTTATCGCCCGCAACCGCCTGATGCAGTCGCTCGAAGAGGCGCTCGGGCGCCTTGACCACAACCCTAGCGCCGAGCGCGACGCCGAGCGCCACCGGCTCGAAGCTCAATTCGATGTGCAACTGCGCGAATTGTATGCCCAGGTCGCGCAGGAATATCCGGGCGAGCGCAAAAAGAAAGCCCGCCCCCTGACGGATCCCACTTAAGCGCTGGAAATCAGCTTGGACCGCTCGATCAGTATTCGCGGCGCGCGCACTCACAACCTGGCGAATATCTCGCTCGATCTTCCGCGCGGCAAACTTACCGTCGTGACCGGAGTGTCCGGGTCGGGCAAGTCGAGCCTGGTCTTCGATACCCTGTATGCCGAGGGCCAGCGCCGCTACGTGCAGAGTCTTTCCACCTATGCGCGGCTGTTCCTGGAACGGATGGACCGCCCCGACGTCGATTCAATCTCGCGGATACCGCCGGCGCTCGCGCTGCGCCAAAAAAACACCATCAAGAATGCGCGCTCGACGGTCGGCACCGTAACCGAGATCAGCGACTATCTGCGCCTGCTGTTCGCGACCGTGGGCCGCACGATTTGCCCGCACTGCGGCCTTGAGGTCGGGCGCGATTCGATCGCCAGTGCCTGCGCGCGGGTGCTTGAAGCCCCGGGGATGTATCTGTTCCTTGCGCCCTTCGAGGCCGGCTCGCGCACGCTGGCCGACGCGGCGAATTATCTGATCCAGAACGGATACCATCGGATTTTCGACGCCGGCGCGATCGCGGAAACCATCGAGTTCGCCGACGGCCGCCGCTCGATCGACGGACCGATGCCGGTGGTCGTCGATCGCCTGTCGGTCACCGGCGCGGCCGAATCCGAACGCGTGCGCGAGGCGCTCGAAAAGTCATTTTACCTGGGCGGCGGGCGCGCGCGCGCCGTGCGCGTCGAGCGCGACAACGGCAATCTGCGCTCGGTCGCGAGCCTCGAGTTCGACCGGCGCTTCAACTGCTCGCGATGCGGCCGTGGATACCCCGAGCCGGCTCCGGCGCTGTTCTCGTCCAACAGTCCGATCGGAGCGTGCCCCGAATGCGAAGGCTTCGGCCGCACCGTCGAGCTCGATCTTGAAAAAGTAATTCCAAATCCGAATCTCTCGCTGCGCCAGGGTTTGATCGCGCCGTGGCGCACGCCGGCGTACCGCGAGATGAACGACTGGATGCTGCGGCTGGCGCGGCGGCGCAAGATCCGGACGGCGGTGTCGTTTCGTGAGATGACCGCGGAGGAGCGCGGATGGCTGCTCGATGGCGACGAGGGTCCGCGCGCGAAATGGGATCCTGACAAGTGGCCGGGAGTGCGCGGCTTCTTCAAATGGCTCGAGGGGCGGCGCTACAAAACCCACGTCCGAATCCTCCTGGCCAAATATCGCCGCTTTGTCATCTGCCCCGCCTGCGGCGGCGCCAAGCTCAAGCTCGAGGCTCTCAATGTCAAAATCGGCGGCCGCTCGATCGCCGACATAGGACGGCTCGCAGTGCGCGACCTGGGCGATTGGCTCGGTGAAGTCGCGCGCGACAAGGCGGCCACCACCCGCGCCGCGGTCGTGCTCGGACAGCTGCGCAATCGAATCGGCTATCTGACCGAGGTCGGGCTCGGCTACCTGACTTTGGAGCGCCAGGCACGCACACTTTCCGGTGGCGAAGCGCAGCGCATCCATCTGGCCAGCGCGCTCGGCTCGATCTTGATCGGCACGCTGTACGCGCTCGATGAACCCACGGTCGGCCTGCACGCCAGCGACGCGCGCCGGCTGCTGGCCGTGCTGCGCCATCTGCGCGACTTCGGTAACACGGTGGTGCTGGTCGAGCATGACGCGGCGATGATCGAGGGCGCCGATTTCGTGGTCGAGCTCGGCCCCGGCGGCGGCAGCGAAGGCGGCCATCTGATCCACGCCGGCGCGCCCGCGGGCGTGAAGCTCGCGAGCATGGCGGGGTCGGCCGGGCGGGTGCTGCTGATGCGCACGATCGCGCGCGAGCGGCGCGTGTCGCGGCGCGACCCGGCGCTTCGCGTGTACGGCGCGCGCGAGCACAATCTGGCCGGTATCGATGCGGCCATTCCGCTCGGAATGATGACCTGCGTGACGGGAGTGTCGGGGTCGGGAAAATCAACCCTGGTCGAGGATGTAATCTACCACCACTGGCTGCGGCGCAGCGGCGAATCCGCCGAGGCGGGCGCGTGCGACCGGATCGAGGGCTTCGAACAAATCGGCGCGATTGTACATATGGGCCAGGAGCTGCCGACGCGCTCGATGCGCTCGAATCCCGCGACCTATCTGAAGATATACGATGAAATCCGCAAGCTGTTCGCCGAATCGCCCGAGGCCCGCCGCCTCGGAATCAAGGCGCGCGATTTCTCGTTCAACGTGGCGGGAGGACGCTGCGAAAAATGCTCCGGCACCGGCTCGGTGACGATCGAGATGCACTTCATGGCCGACCTCGAGGTCAAGTGCGACGTATGCGAAGGACGCCGCTTCCAGAGCCATATTCTCGCGATCAAATACAACCGCTTGAATATCGACCAGGTGCTGGATCTGACCGTTGATCAGGCGCGCGGCTTCCTGGCGCGCCATCCGGGAACCGTCAAGCGGCTCGACGCGCTCAGCTCGGTCGGACTCGGCTACTTGCGGATGGGCCAAACGACTTCGACGCTGTCGGGCGGCGAGGCGCAGCGGCTCAAGCTCGCGCGCTTCCTGCTCGCCGATCTCGAGCCCGCGCCGGTGACCGAGCACGGCAAGCGGCTGCCGCGGATGTTTCTGCTCGACGAGCCGACGACCGGGCTCAGTTCCTCCGACGTGCGGCGCCTGCTCAGGGTGCTCTCGCGGCTGACGGCGGAGGGCAATACGCTGATCGTGATCGAGCACAACCTCGAGCTGATCGCGCATGCCGACTATGTGATCGATCTGGGACCGGGCGGCGGCGACGAAGGCGGGCGGATCGTGGCGGCGGGTTCTCCGCTCAAGATTGCGGCTTCGGAGAAATCGATCACCGGGCGCGAATTGCGCCGCCTGTTTGGACTGCCAATCAACGCGCGGCGCGCCGCCGTCCAGAGCGCGATCAGCGCGGCGCAGTCATGAGTGTTGGCGGCTCGCGGACCCGCGCCGCGATATGCGAAACTCGCGGCGAGGCTTGAATCGATGAGCATTACCGAACGCTTTACCTCCCGGCGCGGCGCAATCCAGCTCGGTTTCACCGACGCGCTGGTCGCGGCCATCATGCTCGGGATTCTGTTGTTCGCCGCCTACTTGCAGTTCCCGGCATACCACCCCGCGCCATCGACGGCGCCAGGAGCCGCGACGGCATCCGCGCCGCGCTGACCCGTGAGCATCACTTCCGCCGAACGGCTCGATCATTACCTCGTGCGGCTGGGCTTCGCGCCTTCGCGCCGCGCGGCGCGCGCGATGATCGAGCGGGGCGGCGTCCGCATCAACGGCCGGCGCTGCGTCAAGAGTTCGATCGTCGCGCCGAGCGATTCGGTCGAGGTGGCCGAGGCGCCGGCGGCGGCAGGTATCGCGCCGAACCCCGCGCTCGAAATTGAAGTGCTGTACAGCGACCCGGCGCTGATCGTCGTCAACAAGCCGGGCGGACTCGCCTGTCATCCGATTGGCGCGCATGAGATCGATACCGTGATGAACGCCGTGGCCGCGCGTTTTCCGGAAACCCCGGCGCTCGGTGACAAGCGACTCGAAGGCGGCCTGGTGCATCGCCTGGACAATGGAACCTCGGGAGCGCTGATAATCGCGCGCACCGCGGATGCGCTGGTGCGGTTGCGCGCGGCAATCAGGTCGGGCGCGATTGTGCGCCGCTATCAGGCGATCGTCGCGGGGCGCCTTGGGCATTCGCTCGAATTGGATCGGCGTATCGCGCATCATCCGAAAAACCCGCGCCGCATGATAATCGGCGATCCTGAGAGCCTCGAGCGCGGGCGCATCGGACGCGTGGCGCGCACCGATGTCGAACCGGCGCGCGGGGTCGGACAGCTATTCACGCTGGTAACGGTGACGCCGCGCACCGGCAGCCGCCATCAGATTCGCGTGCATCTGGCGGACGCCGGATTTCCGATCCTCGGGGACCGATTGTACGGCGGTCCCGCGGCACCGGGGCTGGCTCCCGGACGCTTCTGGCTGCATCTGACGGAACTCGAACTGGACTCGCCGGCGGCGGGCCGGATCAAGGTTGCGGCTCCTGTGCCGCCCGACCTGCGGAGTTTCTTGAGCTGAGCGCGAACCGCCCTAGTTGCACGCGCACTGCGAGCATAGGCGCAGGATGATCGCGCGCGGCGAATTCAACAGGGAAAATCCCGAGACTCCGGGTGCGGTAAGATTCGGAAGTCCGGGCTCCGCCTCCGAAGAACCGAGTGGAGGCGCAGGGGTCGGGAAGAAGGCGAAGCGTTGCGGAGGGATGTAGGCGCTGCCGGGACGGCGGTTGAAGTTGTACGCAACGCACGAATTCACCGCCGCCTGGCGGGCCTGAAAGTGATCGGCGCCCGCAACGTTGCCCATCCAGCGCGGACTCGTCCCGGGCCCGTAGCACGAGCATTGATATCGGTGCAGCACCGGGGTCGGGGTTGCGAACCCGGCCAGCGGCGACGGCGCAACCCCAAGCAGACTCGGAAGCGCGGCCGGCGAAACGGCGGCCCCGGGCGCCGGCGGCGGGAGTGGCAGCGGCGGCGGCGGCCCATTGACGATCTGCGCCCAAACTTCGGAACCCGGCCCATGAGGTGCGGAGATCAGCACCATCGCGAAGGTGGCGATCACCAACCCGGCAACAATCCTTCCATATCGCATCGCTTCAGCGCCCTGTTGGCACGCACCCGTCCGCGTACGGAAGAGCCACGGCCTCGAATCGTTTGCGCCATAATCGCGGCTTGAATCGCGCCGCGCAAGCATCGCACCCAGCGGCCATGCTGGCCAGTATCCACAGCGCCGCCGTGGCGGCTGCCCCCGCGATGACTCGAAGTGGCGCGCGCGGCTATCGCATCGCGAACCGAATTGCTCTAGATAAAGCATTTGCTGCCGCGCATAGTGAGCCGGATTACTTCGGGATCGGGAGGCTGGAAACGACGATGCTCGCCAGGAAATTTTTGCTGCTCGCATTGATATTGATAACGACATCCCTCGGCGCCGCGATATTGCTGTCATCGCGCGCTGATGCGCAAATTGCCGCAGCGCCACCGGCGGCAGCGCCCTCGCCGGCCGCGGTGGCGGCCAGCGCGATGATCGCGCAGACGCCGCCGAACGTGAACGTGCCCGCCAAACGCGCCAAGGCCTATGAGCCGAGCAACGAAGTCGAGTCGATCAAGAACGCGTTTGCCAGCCAATGGGCTCCGATCAATAGCGAAACTCCCAAAGAGAACTATATCGACCGCACCTATATCGGCACCGCCGACCGCACGATCCAGGGCTTGACCCTCAAGCAGGCGATCTTCCTGGCCCTCGAGCATAATCCCAACGTCAAGGTCGCGGAGCTTTCTCCGCTCGCCGCGACCGAGGGGGTGGCGATACAGAACGCGATCTTCGACCCTGATCTGACCTCGACCGCCGACACCATCAAGACCGTCATTCCCGCGACCACCGCGTTCGAGACCCGCGGCGGATCGACGGCGCTATCGACCAAGCAGTACGACTGGAACTTCGCGGTCAACAAGATCCTGGCGCAGACCAACGGCACCTTGAGCCTGACCTTCACCAACGATCGCACGATCACCAATAACGCGACCGAGACGATCAATCCCTACTACATCCCGACCCTGGCGCTGTCGCTCTCGCAGCCGCTGCTGCGCAACTTCGGATGGAAGTTCGCAACTATCAATGTCCGCCTCGCGCAGGCGCAGCAGCAGCAGGCGCAATGGAATTACGTTGGGGCGCTCGACCAGATTGTACAGCAGGTGGGCAACGACTACTGGAATGTCGTGCTGGCCGAGGAAAACCTGCAAGTCGCGCAGGCGGCGCTGAAATTCAACGCCGATCTGGTCCGCCAGAACGGCATCTCGGTTAAGGTCGGCACGCTGGCCCCGCTCGACTTGCAAGAAGCGCAATCCGCCGCGGCGACAGCGGAAGCCAACCTTTACACCGCCCAGGCCAATCTCAAGATCGCGCGGGCAACGCTGCGCCAGGACGTGATGCTCAATCCGAGCGGCGCCTTCCTACCGCAGGAAATCGAGCCGGTCGAAAAGCCGGGAACCTCGCCGGCGGTGATCCTCGATGAGGGCCATGCGCTCGAACGCGCGGTCGAATTCCGGCCCTCGCTAGCGGCGTTGCGAGCGGCGATCCGGACCTCGATCATCGAGACACGCTTTCAGGACAACCAGGTTCTGCCGCAGGTCAATGCGCAGATGCAGTTTGCGACCACCACTCAGGTCGGCAATACACTGTGCGGCTCAACCTTTGGAGTGATCGCGCCCAACTGCTTCGCGCCCGGTCCGGGTTCAACTCCCGGGAAGGACAACGGCTACCAGCTTCCGTTCAGCGGCACTTATGGTTCCGGACTCAATAACATGTTCAATTTCAAGTACTACAATTACGCGGTCGTTTTCACCTTTGAGCGCCCGCTGGCCAACGCCTCGGCCAACGCCGCGCTGGCCCAGTCGCGGATCGATCTCGAGCAGGCTCACCAGCAGTACCGCGCGTCGCTTTCGCAGGCCGTCGTCCAGGTTCAGAGCGCGATTGCCGCGGTGACCGCCGACATCGAGCGCGTCAAGGCGACCACCTCGGCGACCTTCTACGCCCGTGAGTCATTGCATGACGAGGAGATTCGGTTCCGGGTCGGGATGGCGACCACGCATGACCTGCTTCAGTTTCAGGAAGAAGAGATCAGCGCCGAGGGCAATGAGGTGCAGGCGCGAATCGATCTGGAGAATGCCAAGCTCGCTTACCTGCATTCGACTGGAACGCTGCTGCGCAGCTTCCAGATCGAGTTCGAGCTCGCGCACCCGGCCAGCACGCCCTGGTATGCCCATATGTAGGCGCGGCTGGTGTTGGGAGTGCCGGATTTTCGCACGCGGGTCTTAGTGGACTGGGGGAAAATGCAATGGCGGGGGCGATCGAGCTGAAGCGAGTTCTTAAGAGGGCCGCAATGGCTGCCGGAGCCGCGATCCTGGCGGCGGCGGCGCAATATCCTTCACGCGCCTATGGCGCGCCGGCGGCTGCCGCCGCGCCCTCGCCCTCGAGCACCGCCAACGCGGCGCCGATGACGGTGCTGCCGACGCAGACCGCGCCGGAGGTAAACGTGCCCGCCAGCGCCGCCGACGTCTTCGAATACGACGAGTCGGTCACCGCGCTGCCTAAGCGCGTGATGCGCCAGTTTTTCCCAGCCTCAGAGGCTCCGCCGGAAGACGCGCTTGGACCGGGGCTGGCCAATTCGATTGACGACAGCGAACAGGCGCTGACCCTCAAGCAGGCGATCTTCATCGCGATCAAAAACAACCCCAACGTGATCGCGGCGCGGCTGGAACCGATCGCAGCCACCGAAGGGGTCAGGATGGCGCGAGCGCCGCTCGATCCGGACTTCCTGGCCACCGCGGACACCAATAAAACGGTTCTGCCGGCGACCACTCCGCTCGAGGTCAGTGGCAGCTCCCTGGTGGTGAAGAACTACGATTGGAATTTCACGCTCAACAAGGTGCTGCTTGCCAGCAATGCCGTAAGCACGCTGTTTTTCACCAACAACCGCCTGCTTACCAACAACCTCTTTCAGGGCGTGGTGCCCGCCTACGCACCGGAGCTGGGGGTGGGACTCTCTCAACCGCTGCTGCGAAATTTCGGCTGGCAGTTCGCCACCATCAACGTGCGCTTCGCCGAATCCGCCCAGCGCACGAGCCAGCTCACCTATGCCTCGACGCTAAACGACTTCGTGCAGTCGGTCGGCAACGATTACTGGAGCGTCGTCAACGCCCAGGAGAATCTTGAAGTGGCGCGGGCCGCCCTGCGCTTCAACGCGGATCTGGTGCGCCAGAACTCGATTTCGGTCAAGGTGGGTACCCTCGCACCGATCGACCTTCAGGAGGCGCAATCGACCGCGGCTACCGCGCAGGCCAACGTTTATAGCGCCGAGGCCAACTTGAAAGACGCGCAGGCTCAACTCCGCGAAGATGTGATGCTGTCGCCGCACAGAGCCTTTGTTCCGCAGCGGATTGAACCCGCCGAGCATCCGCATCCGTCCGAGCCGGTGGATATTGAAGAGGAACGGCTGCTCGAAACCGCGATCGTCAGCAATCCGTCGCTGGCGGCGATTCGCGAACAGATCCGCAGCCAGAATTTGCAGGTAAAATATCAGAGCAATCAGCTCCTGCCCTCGGCAAGCTTTATCGCGCAATATGCGATCACCTCGCTCGGAGGTTCGGATGTGTGTACCCCGTCATTCGGTGCAACCTCCAATTGCATCGTTGGGACATCCACAGTTGGCGGCGTTCCGACCAAGATTGGCGGGTTCAGGCCGAATTTCTCTAATGGCTATGGCGGCGCTCTGAACCAGATGTTCGGCGGTCACTACTACACTTACGCGTTCGCATTCAGCTTCGAGATGCCGATGGATAACGCGCCGATCGAGGCGCAACTCGCGCAGGCCAAGATCTTCGCGCGTCAGATGCGCGCGCAGTACGCCGCCGCCATCTCGCAACTGGTTTTGCAAGTCGAGTCCGCCCGCGCCAGCGTGGTAGCCGACCTCAAGCGCGCCAGGGCCACCCAGGCCGCCACCGATTATGCCCGCCAGGCGCTCCACGACGAGCAAGTGCGCTTCCGGGTCGGGATGGCGACGACGCACGACCTGCTCCAGTTCCAGGAGCAGGAAGTCAGCGCCGAGGGCAATCAAGTGCAGGCCGAAACCGATCTGGAAAAGGCCAAGCTGGCGGTGCGCCATGCCGACAACACGCTGCTCGGCAGCTTCCAGATTCGCTTCCAGATGCAGCCGCCCGATCCTGCTCCCTGGTACGCGCGCTTCTGAGCGCGCGGGTCAGGCGCGGCCGTCAACGCAGACCTTGCGGGTATGAAAGCGCCAGCGCCCGCCGTCGCGGCGCAGCGTATCGCGGTAATTGGCGATCGTGCTCTGCTGCACGCGCCCTTCCTTGCAGTGGTAATAGAGCAGATAGCAGCTCCCTTCGCCGTGGTCGCCGTCGATCGTGAATAACACGTTGGCAATCACGTGGCGCGATTGCGCACCGCCCAGGCTGTCGCGGTAAATCCGGGTGAATTTCTCGAGCCCCTCGCGCCCGGAGTGCTTGCCGAAACGCGTGCTCTCGAAGGAGCCATCCTCGGTGAACAGATCAATCCATTCCTGATAGTGGCGATTATCCAGGGTGTCGGCGTAGCGTGCGTATAGATCGCGAATCTCCTCGCGGTCCTCGATCGTCCCGCTGAAATTCCCCATCGGATTTCACCTCCTGTTCGCGCACCACGCCGGAGTCAGATGACGTTCGCCTCGCGCAGCCGCGCGATATCTTCCCACGTGTAGCCGAGCATTTCGGTCATGATCGCCTCGGTATGCTCCCCAAGTTCGGGCGCGTGCCCACGCGGATCGCCCGGCGTCGCGGACAACTTCACCGGCATCCCCAAGAGCTTGGTCGGACCGAGTTCAGGATGCTCGTAGTCAACCACGTAGCCGTTGGCCTTGACCTGCGGATCGTCGGGCAAATCGGAAACCGAATTGACGATGGTGTAGATAAAGTCGCCGCCGGCCTTGAGCGCGCGCATCCAGTCGGCGCGGGTTCGGGCCGCGAAAATCGCATCCAGGATTTTGATCAACTCGGCGGCGTTGCTCCCGCGGGCGCGCATTTCGGCGAAGCGTGGATCATCAATCAGGTCAGGGCGCGCAACCGTGGTGCAGAAATCCTTCCAGTAACGATCCGGCTGGAGCATCGCAAGGCTCAGCCATTTGCCGTCGGCGCATCGATAGTGGTTCCACAGCGGATTGAACGCATTATCGCGGGTGGTGCGGTTGAACTCCTTGCCGTGAATCGTGCGCGACACCACGTTAAGTCCCTGCAGCGCCATCATCGAGCCCAGATGCGACGCGCCAACCTCCTGTCCCATGCCGTAGCGCTCGCGCGCCAGCAGCGCCGCCAGGATTCCGTACGCCAGCATCACCGCGCCCATCTGGTCGGCAATTCCGCCGTGGATATAGGTGGGAGTGTCGCCGTCGATTCCAACCGCGTTCATGATTCCCGAGCGCGCCTGCCCAAGGTAATCAAATGACGGCTCGCCGCTGTCAGGGCCTTCGGGTCCGTAGCCCGACGCGCTGGCATAGATGAGCCGGTCGTTATGCGCGCGCAGAGCCGGGTAATCGAGTCCGAGCCGCGCGGCGACGCCCTTGCGGAAATTCTGCACAAACACGTCGCTCTTCGCCGCCAGCCGGTAAACGATCTCGCGCGCCTCGGCTCGCTTGAGGTCCAGCGCGATACTTTGCTTGTGCTTGTTGTTGGCCTCGAAATAGAAATTGCGCCCGGACTTGCCGGTCGAGGCCCCCGCGACCGTGGCGATCCCGCGGCCAGGATCGCCCTTGTCGCGCTCTTCGATTTTGATCACTTCGGCGCCCAGGTCGGCCAGCATCTGGGTCGCGACCGGACCTTGCTGCCATATGGTCCAGTCGATGATTCGAATCCCGGTAAGCGGTCCCTTCATGGCAATCTCTATACCATAATCGCGGTAAATCCCGAGACATCAAACAATCCACAGATTACACAGATTACACAGATAAGGCGGCCAACGGCGTTGCGTCGGCGGCCGCCAATCATTTCTGAATCTCATAATCTGTGAAATCTGTGTAATCTGTGGATTGTTTTCGATGGCTTGTGTTTCGCGCGGGCGCGATTCATGGTTTGAGCGATGGCGGCGCTGGCGGAGCTGATCGACTTCCTTTACCCACCCCATTGCGCGGCGTGCGGCGTGCGCTTCGCTCCCGGAACCCATCGTCGAGTATGCCCCGAATGCATCGCCCGCGCCGAGGCGCTGCCGGAGCCGCTGTGCGCGGTATGCGGAGGGACGGTGGAATCGGTGGCGAGCGGCGCATCGCGATGCGCGCGATGCATCGCGAATCCTCCGCACTTTCGCCGCGCCCGCGCGGTCGCGCGTTATCGTGCCAGCGCGGAGGACGATCCGCGCTCGCTGCCCGCGATGCTCCGGCGGCACAAGTACGGACTCGACCAGGCGGCGGGCCGGGCGCTGGCCGAATACCTGGGAGACTCGCCGCCAATCGAGGCCGGCGCGGTGAATTTGATCGTGCCGGTGCCGCTGCATCGGGGACGGCTGCGGTGGCGCGGCTTCAACCAGGCCGCGATTTTGGGCGAGGAGCTTTCGCGGCGGCTCAAAGTACCGTTGGACGCGACTGCACTGGTGCGCACGCGCGCCACTGCCGCGCAGACCTCTGGCGATCATGATGCGCGGCGGCGCAACGTGCGTCGCGCCTTCGCCGTGGCGCGGCCCGATCGAATCCGCGCGCGCACGATCCTGCTGGTTGACGACGTGATGACTACCGGCGCCACCGCCGACGAATGCGCCCGCGTCCTGCTCGAAGCCGGCGCGCGCGAGGTTGACGTGTTCACTCTGGCGCGAGTGCTGTGAACCTCGCGCCGAGGTTGTTGACGGCGCGGCGGTCGCCATATGGCCTGCCGGCGCCGTCTTGGATAGATTTCCGAGTATCTTTTCCCTGCGGGCTGAGACGGGAGAGTTGCGGCAGATGGCGAAGCGGATGACCTACAAGGCGGCCGGCGTCGATATCGAGCTCAAGCAGGGGCTCGTGCCGATGTTCCGCGCGATCGCGCGGCAGGGCGCGAGAGCCGGAGTGATCGGCGAAATCGGCGGGTTCGGCGCGATGGTCTCTGTGGGCGCCGCGCGAAGAATGCGCAACCCGATCCTGGTAGCCGGCACCGATAGCGTCGGCACCAAGCTCAAGATCGCGTTTGCGACCGGCCGCCATGACACGGTGGGCATCGATTGCGTGGCGATGTGCGTCAACGACATCATCTGCCACGCCGCGCGCCCCATGTTCTTTCTCGATTACATCGGAATCGGAAAGCTGAGGACGCAAATCGCGCTCGAAATCGTTCGTGGAGTCGCCCGCGGATGCGAGCTTGCCGGCGCGAGCCTGGTCGGCGGCGAGACCTGCCAGGCCGGCGACCTTTATCATCCGGGCGAATATGATCTGGCCGGCTTCGCGGTCGGAATCGTCGAGCGCGCCAAGATTCCCGACCCGCGCAAGGTTCGGCCCGGCGACGCGATAATCGCGATCGCCTCGAACGGGCTCCACTCGAACGGATTTTCGCTGGCGCGGATGGTCCTGCTCGAACGCGCGCGCCTGCGCCTGGGCGCGCGTATCGCGGAACTCGGCTGCACGCTTGCCGATGAACTGCTGCGCCCGACGCTGATATACGCGCGCGCGGCGATCGAACTGTTCGATCGCTTTCGGATCAAGGGGTTGGCCAATATCACCGGCGGCGGCGTGATCGAAAATCTGCCGCGGGTGATGCCGCCCGGCGCCACCGCGGTGTTGCGGCGCGGCGCATGGCCCGTGCCGCCGATTTTCGATTTGATCAAGCGGCTCGGCAAAATCTCCGGGCCCGAGATGGACCGGACCTTCAACAACGGCGTCGGGATGGCGGCGATCATGGCGCCCGCCGACGCCGACGGCGCAATCCGCCTGTTGCGGCGCCGCGGACACGCCGCATACCTCGCCGGCGAGATTCGCCGCGGTCCGCGCGGCGTGGTGTTCGCCTGATCCGCGCCGCGAGGAGATTCGCGATGTCCAATTCCTCGCCCTCGGGCGCCGCACCGCTCAGACTCGCGGTCCTGATTTCCGGATCGGGAACCAACCTGCAAGCCATCATCGACGCGATCGCGATCGGTGATCTCGACGCCGAGATCCGGGTGGTGATCTCCAATCAAGCCGCCGCCCAAGGCCTCGAACGCGCACGCAACGCCGGCCTCACGACTCACCTGATCGAGCATCGCAAATTCCCCACCCGCGAGGATTTCGATCGCGCGATGCTCGCCGTGCTGCAACCGCTGTCGATCGAACTCGTCGCGTGCGCCGGCTTCATGCGGCTCGTCTCGCCGGTGCTACTCGATGCCTACCCCGGCCGCGTGATGAATATCCACCCTTCCCTGCTGCCCGCGTTTCCCGGTACTCACGCGCAGCGCGACGCGCTCGAACATGGCGTCCGGGTGGCAGGATGCACAGTGTTCTTCGTGACGCCGGGCGTCGATGACGGGCCGATCATCGCGCAGGCGGCGGTGCCGGTCCTGCCCGGCGACGACGAGGCCCGGCTGAGTGAGCGCATTTTAGCCGAGGAGCATCGCATCTACCCGATGGCGATTCGGCTCTTCCAGCAAGGACGGCTCGCGATTTCCGGACGCAAGGTTTTGATCCGCGATTACGCCGGTCCCGAGTTGGGTGCGGGATCGATCATCAATCCGCGTGCGGGTTAACTTGCATACGGACTGGACAGCGCCCAAAATCGCGTGAACAATCGATAGAGGAAGGAATCTCAGCCGTGGCCAAAGTCGAAATCTACACCACCACTTTCTGCCCGTTCTGCGTGCGCGCCAAAAGCCTGCTCAAAACCAAGGGCGTCGCATTCACCGAAATCGACGTGACCGACGACGACGCGCTGCGCGAAAAGATGGTCGAGCTGGCCGGCGGACGGCGCACCGTACCCGAGATCTTCATCAACGGCGAAATCGTCGGCGGATACGACGAACTGCGCGCCCTCAATGATCGCGGCGAGTTGGACAAGCTCCTCTCGCAACCCGCCTGAGCCATTGCACCTGGGTCTGTATATACCGGAAAACAACGCGGGCGGCCCCGGATTGCTCCCGGACCGCCCGCGCTTTTATATCTCTGGAACTCGGGTCAGTCGCCGCTCGGTGAGGCCACCAATCCTTCGTTCATATGATGCAGCGCGTTGCGATCAACCGTCGAGTCGTAGGCAATTGCCTGCGCGGTGACGGTGACCTTCGTCGAGTCGCTCGAGACGGCGCTGTCCTCCTTGATGATCGCGTCGATCGTGTCCGGCCATTTCTCGTAGGCGATCTTCTTGAGCTTCTCTTTCATTTCGGCGGAATCGATCGCGTCGGGGCTGAAGGGCACCGTGTAGGAGATATCGCCCAGCACCGTGTACGGCTTCCCGGGCGGCGGCACTCCGGTGGTCACCCAGATGTGCGCGATATCGACGCGATGAACGAACTCCTGCTTCTTGGCTTCTTCAGCCTGGCGCTGCGCCTGGATCGCGCCGCAAGCCGTCAGCGTGAAGGCAAGGCCGACTGCCATGAGTTTCAGTATTGTGGATGAACGCATCGTGTATTCCCTGCTCCGTTCCCCTGATGGGTTGGTCTTATTATAGTGCCGGTCGCCCGAATGTCGAACGGTCCCCTGCCCCCGGCGCGTGCTGTGCCTAGCTTTATTCCATTTCACGGGGTCGCACTGCAAACCGGCGCGATCGCCTCGAAAGGAACGTCTTGCGCCGGTGGAAAGGATTTTGGGATTGACGCGGACGCGGCTATGATGCGCGCGTGACCAAATTCGCCGCCTGTTTTCTTCTCGTCTTCGGCGAGCTCGCGTTCGGCGGGATGTTCGCGCTCGCAATTCCGCCATTTTTCAAAATCGAACGCGGCTTCTACAAATCGACCGGCGGCGTCTATGTCAGCGCCGGCATCGTCACGATGATCGGGCTCGCGATGTTGGCGGCGCGCGCAACCCATCCGGGCGCGCCGGGAAGCTTCGCCCTGTGGATCGCGGCCGCGCTGTGGCTGGTGTTTTCGGGCGCGGGCGCTCTTTACGTGGTGACGCTATGGACCGACGCCGGAGCGCTTCGCGCGCGCGCATACACCGTAACCCTGGCGGCGGGACTGGCGGCGGTTATCGCCACCGTGATGCTGCTCAAGCCTGCGGATTTCGGCGCGCTCGCGGCGCTGCTCTATGCGATGACGGCGATCACTTCAGCCCTGATGCTGGGGTTGGTGAGCTGCGCGATGATGTTCGGCCACTGGTATCTGATCGATCCCAATTTGCCGGTCGAGTATCTGCGCTCGCTGGTCAAGACGCTCGCATTCGCCGTGGGCGCCGACCTGGCCGCCCTGCTCGCGGCGCTCGCGGTGCTCGCGATCGCGGGCGGAGCGCCGCACGCGGCGGTGGCCGAGCTGTTTGACACGCACACGATGCTGCTGGCCGCGCGGCTGATTCTCGGCCCGATCGCCACGCTGGTCCTCACCTGGATGACCTGGCAGACGCTCAAGGTTCCGCAGACGATGGCGGCGACGGGACTTCTGTATATCGCGGTGATGGCGGCGATAGTCGGCGAGATGCTCGGGCGGTTTATCCTGTTCCGCACCGCCGTGCCGCTATAGGGTGCTTTTCCCGCACGCTTGCGGATGCTACTCGATTGAGGTGGCCGACGACTTCGACAGCGAGCGCTTTCCGGGCAATTTCTATCCCGGCATGATCCTGCGGCTCGATCGCGCGCGCGGGCGCGGAATCGTGCGCTCGCATAGCGGGCGCGAGATCGAGTTCGTGTTCCCGTTCGTGCTGGTGCTGGGCGCCGGGCTGGGTGGCACGATGGCGGGAATCGAACTGTTGCGTGAAGGCGACGTGATCGGCTTCGACGTCGGATGGACCTCGAAGGGGCTGCGCGTCACCACCATCCGTCCACGCGTCGGCGCCGAAGCTCCGCGAGAACCGTAGCCCCGCGGCGGGCGAGCGCGGCGGCGAATCCGCTTCCCGTACCGCAACGCGCAGGGCCGCTATCGCGCGAAATAGCTGGCAGATTTGCAACTGAGACGCGTGGCAAGCCGGCAATGGCGTTTCCAACCTGCTACAGCGCCGCGGGCGCCGATTCGATCCGCGAACGGGCGCCTGTAAAAGAATCACCGGCCCGAGATTCACGGCGAGCAATTTTAGCAACGACTGCTCTACCGCAGCATTTTTGATCGTGATCAGGCTCGCGAAATCGCGGGCATGCTTTGTGCGTCCTGTCGGCTTCGAGACGTAGCCGGGAGGTGCTGCTCATGCCGCAATTGAGTTTTTCGCGCGGACATGGTTCAGCCCGCGAACTCCCAAGGATACCGCGCCGACAGCCTGAATCCGGTCAGGCTGTGGTCGTGGTCACCTTGGTGGTGGTCGCGCTGCTGACGTTCGCGGGCCTGGCCGTCGACGTTGGATTCTTCATGAACCAGCGCCGTACCGCCCAAACTGCCGCCGACAGCGCCGCGGTCGCCGCCGCCCGTGAGCTGCAAGCCAACGACAACGCCGAGGTGGTTGCGGCGGCCGACCTCGACGCCTCCAAGAATGGATTCACCAACGGAACCAACGGCGTTACGGTAACCGTCAATCAGGGAGCGGCGATCACCGATCCCAACTTCGCCTCCAAGACGGGCGTCGTCCAGGTAATCGTCGAGCGCAACGTACCGACCTACTTCTTGCGCGTGATTGGGCTGACGACCGTGCCCGTCCGGGCGTCGGCGATCTCGGGACAGTCCAACGGACCCGCCTGCGTCTACGCGATGGACCCGACCGCCTCGGGCTCATTTCAGGTCAACGGATCGGTCAATTACAACTCGGATTGCGGCGTTATCGTAAATTCCTCGAGTGGGACCGCGCTGATCGTCAACGGCGCGGGCACCGTCAACACCAGCGGGATCGGAATCGTCGGCGCAATGAAGCAAAGCTCGGCGACCTTCAACCCCACGCCCGTAACCGGAATCTCGCATGTCGCCGACCCGCTCGCATACCTTCAGTTTCCCTCGGTCGGCTCCTGCACTTACACGAACTACAGTTACAAAAGCGGCGGAACCGTTACCCTCAACCCCGGTACCTATTGCGGCGGAATAACGGTCAAGAAGTCGTCGAACGTGATCCTCAATCCGGGCAACTACATAATCGACGGTGGTGGAATCACCGTCGACGGCACCTCGACGCTCAACGGTAACGGCGTGACACTCTTCTTGACCGGAGGACCGGGCGAGCCATACGGCGGCGTGACGATCGACGGTTCTAGCTCCGAGAGCCTGACCGCGCCGACCACCGGGCCGTATGCGGGAATTCTGTTCTTTCAGGATCGGGCCATCACCGGAACCACCGCGGCCAACAATGGCAACACGTTCAACGGCTCCTCGACCCAGGTGTATCAGGGCGCGTTGTACTTTCCGACCACCGCACTGACCTACAACGGAGCCGCATCGGCGCAATATACAATCCTGGTGGCTGACAGTATCGGCATCAACGGCTCCGCCACGATCGGGGCTAACTACACGTCGCTGCCGGGCGGATCGCCGATCAAAGACGCGGTGGTCTCGGAGTAAGCCATGCGAAACCTTGATTCCAGACGCAATCGCGCCGGCTTTCGGCGCCTGATTGGCCGCGGCTCGCGCGGCCAGAGCGCGATCGAGCTCGCCTTGCTCGCGCCGTTGCTAGGCCTGGTGCTGCTTGCCGCGGCCGACTTCGCGCGGATGTTCTTCATGGTGGTGTCGCTCAACAACGCGGCGCGGGCTGGTGTCCAGTATGGAGCGCAGAGCGCGATCACCGCCGCCGATATGACCGGGATGCAGACCGCGGCGCACAACGACGATCCATCGCTCCAGATCAGTTCGATCAACGCCTCGCAGTGGTGCGATTGCCCTCCCGGCGGCAACCCTTATGATTGCCCGAGCCCGCCGCCGGCCGCGTGCGTCGCGTCTTCGGAGGTCTGGACTTATATCGAAGTGCAGACGCAGGGCACCTTTACGACTCTGATCAACTACCCGGGAATTCCACATTCGATCGCGCTGACCGGCAAGGCGATCATGCGTTCGCAGTAATCCGCGCGCGGTAAGGCGCGCAGGGGAATCTATTATGCGCAAAGTGATCAACATCAACATGGATATCAGCCATTGGCCGCGCAGCTTGCGCCGCGGACAGACCTCGCTCGAGTTCGGAATCATCGCGCTCGCGTTGCTGTTCTTCGTCTTCGCGATTACCAACATGGCGCAGGCCGTATACGCCTATAATTGGGTCGCTTACGCCGCGCGCGAGGGCTCGCGATGGGCGGCGGTGCGCGGCTCCGATATCGTCAACAGCGGGACCCCGATGACCACCGCGAGCGACGTGAGCAGCTACGTCGAAGGCGAAACCCGCGGTCTGAACCTGTCCAACATGAGCGTCGCCGCGACCTGGAGCGATCCCACCGAAAAGCCCGGCAGCACGGTGCTGGTCAACGTAACCTACCAGTTCAACTTCACGGCGCCGTTTCAGAGCCTGGGACCAATCAATATGGGCTCGACCTCGCAAATGGTGATTTCCTATTAGGGCGCCGCGCGGACCGTCAGGACTCGTCCCACCGCGTCGCTCCATCCTGCCAGCAACCGCTCGCGCTCGCCGGACGCCATCCGCGGCTTGAACGTTTTGGCGCCGCGATGGAAGACGCCCAGCGCTTCCTGCGAGGCCCACACTCCCGTCGCCAGGCCCGCCAGCATCGCGGCGCCCAGCGCCGTGGTCTCGGCAATCGCGGGACGGCGCACCGGCTTGTCCAGGAGGTCGGCCTGAAATTGCATCAGGTACGGATTGCCTGCCGCGCCGCCGTCGGCGCGCAACTCGACCATCGGCCGCGCGGTGTCGGCTTCCATCGCGATAATCACGTCGCGCACCTGGTAGGCGATACTGTCGAGCGCGGCGCGCACGATATCGGCGCGCGTCGTCCCGCGCGTGATTCCGACAATCGCGCCGCGCGCCGCCGGATCCCAGTACGGCGCGCCCAACCCCACAAAGGCCGGCACCAGGTAGGGTTGCGAACGGTCGCGGCTCTTGCGCGCAAGGCCGAGACTCTCGGGCGCAGTGCGGATCAGCCCCAGCCCGTCGCGCAGCCATTGGATTGCCGCGCCGGCCACGAACACCGACCCCTCGAGCGCATAGGCGGGCGCGCCTTCGCGTCCGAGCGCGGCGGTGGTCAGCAATCGATGGTGCGATACGACAGGTTCGCCGCCAGTGTTCATGAGCAGGAAGGCGCCCGTCCCGTAGGTCGCCTTCGACTCGCCGGGATTCACGGCGCCCTGGCCGAACAGCGCGGCTTGCTGATCGCCGATCACCGCCGCGATCGGAATCGCGCGCGCGCCAATCGTTCCCGCCGCCGCCTCCGCCAGGGGACCGCGCGAGCTCACCGCCGCCGGCAGCATCGCGCGCGGCACTTCGAGCATCGCGAGCATCTCGGCGTCCCACTCAAGGCGCGCGAGATTCAGCATCATGGTGCGCGACGCGTTGGTGTAGTCGGTGACAAATCCCGCGCCGCGCGAGAGCCGGAAGATAAGCCACGTGTCGATCGTCCCGAAGCATAGCTCGCCGCGCTCGGCGCGCGCGCGCAGTTCCGGGCGCTCGTCCAAAAGCCACTTGAGCTTGGTGCCGGAAAAGTACGGATCGAGCAGCAGTCCGGTGCGCGCGGCGACCTCGCTTTCGCGCTCGCGCAGAGCGTCGCAAATCGCCGCGCTGCGCCGGCATTGCCAGACGATCGCGCGATGCACCGGGCGGCCGCTGCGGCGCTCCCAGACCACGAACGTCTCGCGCTGGTTGGTGATTCCGATCGCGCGGATATCACCCGCGCCGGCCCGCGCCTTTGCGATCGCCGCCTTCGCCAGTGCGACCGTCGAGCGGAAGATCTCCTCCGGGTCGTGCTCGACCCATCCGGGACGCGGGTAGAACTGGCGAATCTCGCGGTAAGCGCGGCCGCGGATTTTGCCGCGCGCGTCGATCACGAAGACGGTCGTGCCGGTGGTTCCCTGGTCGATCGACAGTATGAGGTCAGCCATCGCGCGCATCCCTTCGTCGGGCCCAGCGCCCTTGTAGCGCGCGCGCAGCCGCCCGGGCAATCGGCGGCCTCGAACGCGGGCGCGGCCGAGGCTCGGCCGTATCGCGCCGCCACGGGCCGGATCGCGATGGGTCCGTTTGAAAAAAATTGTCGCGATCGTACGGCCAAAAGCCCCGGCGATGCTCGAAGATTTCATCCAAAGGTCAACTTCGTGACGCCGCGTTGGGGGCGCATTTTTCCGCCCGCGCTGCCACGCATCGCAGGCACGGGGCTACCCGGCAAGCGGATGGCGGAAAGTTGGTGGCGATATTCCATGAACCCATTATGCACCGATTGCGGAAACCCGTAAGGCTGAACAGTTCAGCCCTGAACAAATCTGGCAAAAAACCTAACGAGTGTTAGGCGTGACGCGCCAGGCGCGCCTCCACCCTATTCCTTCTCCCGCCGGGAGAAGGTGCCCGAAGGGCGGATGAGGGTTCTTACTCCTGACTGTTCGATACGAAGGCCGCGCAGTAAGCACCCTCACCCGCGCGTCACGATGCTTGCGAAAAAAAACGCAAGTATCGCGCCGCGCTTCCCACTCCCGGCGGGAAAGGGCAAATACCAATCGCGCCGCGCTTCCCGCGTGCCAGTGGCGCCTCCCGGTGGAGAGGGCAAATGCCAGGCGCATCCGCGGCGCGGGTTTTCGCGGGCGTCCGCGGTAAGTGGCATAACGCAACCTGCTTGCGTCGCGGCAATTGGGGCGACATGATAGGCGCGCTTGGCGGGTGGGCCTCTTTTGGGAGCCGTTTGATAATGACTGAGATGGTGGAAAAAAAAGAGGACCTGATACGCTATTTCGAGACCGGCTCGAAGCCTCCGGAACGCTGGCGGGTCGGCTCCGAGTACGAAAAAATCGCCGTCTCCGCGCGCGACGGCCGCGCCCTGCCCTTCTCGGGACCGCGCGGAGTCGAGGCTATCCTCAAGCTGCTCGCCGAGCGTCACGGCTATCAGCCCGAAGACGAACACGGCAGGATTCTCGCGCTCAAGACCGAGCGCGCCTCGATAACTATCGAGCCCGGCGGCCAGATCGAGCTCTCCGGCGAGCAGTGCGAGACGATTCACTGCGCGCATCGTGAGTTCTCCGAGCATACCGAGCAATTGATCGACGCCGGCCGCGAGGTCGGAGCCGCCATCCTGGGCCTTGGGATGCAGCCGATAAGCCGGATCGAGGAAATCGAGTTGTTGCCCAAGGCCCGCTACCACATCATGTACCCGTACATGGCGCGGATGGGCTCGCTCGGGCAGCGGATGATGAAGCAGACCGCGGGCGTGCAGGCGAACCTCGACTACAAAGACGAAGCGGACGCGATGCGCAAGTTACGGGTCAGCATGGGAATCGTCCCGCTGATGTACGCGATATTCGCCAACTCTCCTCTATGCGACGGCGGCCTCAACGGCTACCAGAGCTATCGCGGCCACATCTGGAGCGACACCGACCGCAACCGCTGCGGGATACCCGAGTTCGTGTTCCGCGAAGATTGCTCGTTCGACGATTACGCCGAGTATGCGCTCGACGTGCCGATGTATTTTCTGATCCGCAAACACGAGTATATCGATCTGACCCGGCCGCCCGGCATCACGTTCCGCCGCTATATGAAAGACGGATGGAACGGCCAGCGCCCGAGCCTCGAAGACTGGGCCAATCACTTGACCACCATCTTCACCGAGGTGCGGCTCAAGCAATATATCGAGATTCGGAGCGCCGACAGCCAGCCTCCCGCCCAGATGCTCGCGTTGCCGGCGCTGCTCAAAGGAATCTTGTACAATGACGATTGTCTGCTCGGGGCGTGGGATCTCGTCAAGCGATGGAACTACCGCGAGCGCCACGAAATCGCCGACGCGGCCCAGCGCGGCGGGCTCGAGGCGCGGGCGGGGCGCACTCGCCTGGGCGAAATTGCGACTGAGCTGCTCACAATCGCCGCCACCGGCCTCGAGCGCGCGCACCGATTGAACGATCGCGGCGAGGATGAGAGCATCTATCTGCTGCGCATGATGGACATGGTGCGCCAGGGCGTCACCCAGGCAAGCCTGACGATCGCGCGCTGGAAGGGACAATGGAACTACGACGTGGGGCGCATGGTGCAGGCGACCTCATATGAAGCCGAGGGCATGATGTAATGGAGTTCCGGCTAAACCAGAGGCATATCGTCGCGGTCAACTTTCTGCTGATCGCCGCGATCGCGTTCCTTGCGGCGCGCGCGGTCAATCAATTCATCGAGCAGAGCATGGCCACGATTCCCGTCCCCGCCTCGAACGCCGGTGGCCGCCATGGCGCCGCCGTCCACGGCCGCGACTTCTATGACAGTATCGTCAAGCGCGACGTTTTCAATCTGGTGCCCCTGGCGAGTCAACCCGAGCAGTCCCTGACCGCGATCGACCTGCATCTGAAGCTCCTGGGAACGTCGGCCGCCACCAAGCATGGTCCGTCAGCGATTATCGAGGACCAGGCAGGTCAACAATCGCTTTATCATATCGGCGACGAGATCCCCGATGCGGGCCGGGTCGTCTCGATCGAGAAAAACCGCGCGATCATCGCGCACGGCAGCCAGCACGTCGCCCTCGATATCCCCTCCGACGAAATGCCCGGCGGCGTGCAGGCCCCGGCGGCGCCCGCCATTCATCCCGCCTTCAAAGGGTTTGGAGCCCTTCGTGGCCCTCCCGGATCCCATCCACAGGGTCCCATGCCGGACATCAATGTCGAAGATGAAGGTCCCAACAAATACGGCCTCAAGCGCACCGACGTTCGCGTCGCGCTGGCGCATTCGACCGACCTCGCCAGCCAGCTCAAGGCGACCCCGAATATGAACGGCAGCCAGCAGAACGGCTATCAGCTGACGGACATCGAATCCGGCTCGCTGTTTGAGGACTTGGGGATCGAAGACGGCGACGTGCTCACCGAGATCAACGGGCGCCCGGTCAATAATCCCGCCGTGGCGGCCGGGATGCTGGCGACGCTGCAGATGCGGCCCTCGATCGATGTGAGCGTGATCCGCGACGGCCGCACGGTGGACCTGCATTACGATATTCGTTGAGCGTGGCGATGGAAGTCCGCGCAGCATTGCCGAGCGAGCGTGACGAGGTCCTGGACCTTCTGGCGCTGTGGTACAACGATCGCGCGTTCTTCGAGCGTTACAACCACAACGATCCCGGCTTCCGCGACGCGCTCTGCCTGATTGCGCGCGACGCGGGCGCGATTGTCTCGACCGTCCAGATCTTCGACCGCGCGATAAACCTCGACGGCGCCGCCGTCCCGATGGGCGGAATCGGCAGCGTCTTTACGCGCGAGGATTATCGCCACCAACGCGTCGCCTCGGCTCTGATGCGCCTGGCGGTCGAGACCCTCGCACGCGAAGGCTTCGAGCTTTCGCTGCTGTTCGCCGAGCGGCTCACGTTCTATAACCAGTTCGGATGGCGCGAAGTCGGACGCAAGTTCGGCGTGCTCGCCGATGCGGCCGCGCTCAAGACCGCAACGGATCTCGAGATCGACGTATTCGATCTCGAACGCGACCTCGCCGAGGTCGCGGAAATCCATCGCGCTTACACCGGCCGCTTCAACGTCAGCGCGGTGCGCGGCCCGAGCCAATGGCGCGCCAACTATTCCTTCGCCGGCAATCAGCCGATGCATCCGGGCGAAGGCTCCGAGGAATATTTCGTCCTCGCGCGCGGCGGCGCATCGATTCGCGCCTACGCCCGCGCAATTCGGCTCTACGGCGTCACGATGGTGATGGAGTACGGCTACCGGCCGCAAGCCGAGGACGCGCTATTCGCTCTGCTGCGCCATCTGGCCCAGGCTGCGCAAGGGGGAGCATCGTCATTTCGCCTGCGCGGAGACCATCGCCGCGCCGCGCGCCTGCGCCCCGGTCCGGGTTCGGGCTTGGGAGCAACCGCGCCGACCGGCGCGATCATCACACACACCGCGCACGACCGGCATCTGGAAGACCGCCTCGCCGCGGCCGGGGCCCCAGTGATGCATCACATCGACAACAACTACATGTGGCGAATCATCGCGCCCGGCAAGCTCGCCGCGCGCTTTGGAACCACGCCTGAAGCGGCAGCCGAGCGCGCCTATTCGATCTTCGCCGACGACCGCTCGCTGTTCTGGACCGCGGACCGGTTCTAACCGCGCGCCGCCGCGCCATCTTGCTCATCGAGGCGCGAAGGCGGATCGTTATTGCATTGCGGACGCTGTGACCGGAGGTGTTGGGATGGGGAACGAGAGGCTGCTTCGCCTGTCGGCGCATGACGCCGGCGGCGTTTATCGATTCGCAATTTCCCTTGCAGCAATTCTCGCCGCGATAACCCTCGCGCCTAATTTTGCGCACGCCGCGCATCATCACCGCCTGCGCCACTCTTCCGCGCCCGCATCCGCCGCAACCCCCGAACCGTACGCCGAAGCCTGCGTAATGGAGCCCACGAGCGGCACCGTCATCTTCGAGAAAAACGACCATCAGCCCTGGCCAACCGCATCGCTGGCCAAGATGATGCTGATGCTGATCGTCGCGCAGAAACTTCACGACGGCAGTCTCAAACCAACCGACCAGATCGCGACTTCCGTCAAAGCCGCGAAGATGGGCGGCTCGCAGGTCTATCTCAAGGACGGCGAAACGTTTTCGCTCGACGACATGATGAAGGCCGTCGTGGTTCACTCGGCCAACGACGCCTCGGTCGCGGTCGCCGAGTACGTGGCGGGATCGACCGAAGCGTTCGTCACGATGATGAATCAGCAGGCCGCGCGGCTCGGAATGAAAGACACGCATTACTATTCCGTGCATGGATTGCCGCCCGGCCGCGGCCAGAATGCCGACGTCGCCAGCGCCTATGACCAGGCGCTTCTGGCGCGCGCGCTGCTCGCATATCCCGACGTGCTGCGCTGGTCGTCGATCGACACGGCGCCGTTTCGCAACGGAACATTCGTGCTGCGCAACACCAATCATCTCGTGCGCACGTTCCAGGGATGCGACGGGCTCAAGACCGGCTTCTATGACAAGGCCGGGTTCAACGTCGTGGCTACGGCCAGGCGCGGCAATCTGCGGCTCATCGCGGTGGTGCTCGGCACGCCGCACAAGCTGACCAATTTCAAGGAAGCCGCCGAGATGATGGCCGCGGGCTTCCGCGAGTACGAGATGCATTCCGTCGCCGCCAAAGGCGCGCAGGCTCCTGGAGCCATCGCGGTTACCGGAGGTTCCGTCGCCAGCATCAAGCCCGTGTTCGCAAGCGATGCCACGGTTTTCATCCGGCGCGACGACTCGGCCAAAACCGTCGAGGTCGCCTATAACCTGCCGCCGTCGATCGCCGCGCCGCTCAAGGCCGGCCAGCGCATCGGGACCGCCGAGGTCACCCGCGACGGCAAGGCCGTAGCGACCGTCGCGCTGGTCGCACCCGCCGATGTGCCCAGCCGGCCCGCCGGCATCGTGGGCAGGATTTTGGGTAAGTTGTAGAGCCGCGCCGCGCGCGATAAATCTGGATCGCCGCCGGATATTTTTTCGATGCTCACCAGACGCAACCTGATCATCGCCGCCGCCGCAACCGCGCTCCTGTGGTCGGCCGCGATCCTCGCGTTGCACTTCGGCCAGATTCATCATGACCGGCTGCCCTATTCCATCAGCGCCGAGTACCCGCCCAATAAGCCATTCAAGCCGGGCGAGATCTTCGCCTCGACCCTGGCCGCGATAGTCGATCATGAGCTGCACTCGGGTTTCGGATGGCGTCCCAACGATCTGTTCTTCTGGGGACCGCACCTGATGGCCGACAACAACTCGAACCGCCAGATCGGGATCATCATGGCGGTGCGCGAGACCACCCGCGTGTTCAAGGACAATCTGACCAAGGTCTCGTCCAATCAATACGATCCCAACCTGGTGATCGCCGATACTGATTTCCGCAACGACGCGGCGCGCTGGGCGCTGCCCTCGCCCGAGCGCAAATATCAGGACGGCGTGGTCCATCTGCGGATGTACGTCGCCGGATTGCGCGCGACTCCGGAGACCTCGCGCGAGCTCAATCAGCGCGCCGTCGAGCTGGTGCGCCTGTTCCAGGTGTGGACCGATCTGCTCGGCGACGGACACGCGATGCTCTACAAGATGGTCCAGGAAGACGGCAGCCCTGTTCACACCTGGGACTGCGACGATTACTTCTATCACGCGCAAGGCTACGCTCATGTGATGTTCTACATGACGCAGGCGTTGCAGCGGGAATACGCGACCACGCTGGCCGGAGACCCGGTCTTAAAGAAGCTCTTCGATGACACGCTCGAGGCGCTGGGGCCCGCCGCGACGATGAAGCCGATCGTGATCTTGAACGGCTCGCCCACCGGCATCTTCGCCAACCATCGCCGCAACCTCGACGGCTATATCAGCGAGGCGCGCCAGAAGATGTACTCGATTCGCGAGGAGCTCGAACGCTCGCCGCTGTGACGGCGACGCCGGCGCGATGGTGCGTGCTTGTCCGCGCGGGAGCGCTGGTATATTGATCATGCTCCGCGACCTTACGCCCCGGTAGTGAAAAGGACATCACGAAGGTCTCCGGAACCTTAAGTCCGGGTTCGATTCCCGGCCGGGGCACTCACGCGATCGTCTTAAGTATTTTTTCAGTCCCGTCGATCGGGTCCGCCCCCTGCTGCGCAGTCGGCCCTTTGTGGTTGCACCGGTCGCGAAGCGGTCAGAACGGCCACTTCCAGTGTTCGATTTCGGGCTTGTCGATTCCGTACTCGAACGCATGCTCCAGGTTGTCGTAGATCTGATCGGTGAGCCACTGCTTGGTATGCGCGCCGATCGACCGCAGGCGCGGCACGCGATTGATTACATCGATCGCCAGATTGAAACGATCCACCTGATTGCCGATAGCCAGTTGCAATGGAGTATTGATGCTCCCAAATTCCTTGTAGCCGCGCACATGGAAATTCACGTGATTGGCGCGCCGGTACGCCAGCTTGTGGATCAGCCATGGATAGCCGTGGAAATTGAAAATGACCGGCGTGTCGGTCGTGAACAGGCTGTCGAAGTCGCGGTCGCTGAGCCCGTGCGGATGCTCAGTCGAAGGCACCAGCTTGAACAGGTCCACCACGTTGACAAAGCGGATTTTCAAGTCGGGGAATCGCTCGCGCAGAATCGCGGTCGCCGCCAGTGCTTCGATCGTCACCACGTCACCCGCGCATGCGATAACCACGTCGGGTTCCGCCCCCCGATCCGTGGATGCCCACTCCCAGAGTCCCAGGCCTTGCGCGCAATGGCGCGCCGCGGACTCCATATCCAGGAACTGCAAGTGCGGCATTTTATCGGCGACAATCACGTTGATGTAATTGGTGCTGCGCAGACAATGGTCGGTAACACTGAGCAGGCAGTTCGCGTCGGGCGGAAGGTAGATTCGCGTGACCAGCGCGCTTTTGTTGGTTACCACGTCGATGAAGCCCGGGTCCTGATGCGTAAAGCCGTTGTGATCCTGGCGCCATACGGTCGAACTGATTAGTATGTTGAGTGAGGATATCGCCGCGCGCCATGCGACCTCGGTTCGGCACTTCTCGAGCCACTTCGCGTGCTGATTGACCATCGAGTCGATCACGTGCGCGAAGGCTTCGTAAGTCGAGAATACCGCGTGGCGGCCGGTAAGCACGTAGCCCTCCATCCAGCCTTCGAGGGTATGCTCACTGAGTATTTCCATTACCCTGCCGTCGGGTGACAGCTCGCCTCCGTCGTTGTCTTCCGGCTTGCGCTCGGCGAGCCAGGTTTTTTTGCTGGCCTGGTAGATCGCCTGCAGATGGTTCGACGCGGTTTCATCGGGACCAAAGACGCGGAAGCTGTCCATGTTCCGGCGCATTACATCGCGCAGGAAGGTACCCATCACATAGGTATTTTCGGCCTCCGCGCGTCCGGGATGTTCGACCTTGACCGCATATTCGTGAAAGTCCGGCAGGCTGAGCGGTTTGCGCAATACGCCGCCGTTCGAACGGGGATTCGCGCTGATTCGGCGGTCGCCGCTGGGCGCAAGCTCGCGCAGTTCGGCGACCGGACGGCCCGCGCGATCGAACAGCTCCTCCGGGCGATAGCTGCGCATCCAGTCTTCCAGAATCTTGAGATGCGCCGGATTCGTGGTTACGTCGAGAATCGGTATCTGATGCGCGCGCCAGAAGCCCTCGATCCGATGCCCGTCCAGCTCCTTGGGTGCGGTCCATCCTTTCGGTGTGCGCAGAATGATCATCGGCCAGCGCGGGCGGTGCGTGGCGCGATTGTGGCGGGCGTCGTGCTGGATCGTCCGAATCGAGGCGACGCAATGCTCGAGCACGCTGGCCATCTTCTGATGCACCGTCATCGGATCATCGCCCTCGACCACGTACGGTTCATATCCATAACCGGCAAACAGCGCCTCGAGTTCGGCCGGCGGGATACGCGCGAGCACGGTGGGGTTGGCAATCTTGTAACCGTTGAGGTGCAACACCGGCAGGACCGCGCCGTCGCGAACCGGATTGAGGAATTTGTTGGAATGCCATGAAGTCGCAAGCGGCCCGGTTTCCGCCTCTCCGTCGCCAACCATCGCAACCACGATCAGGTCGGGATTGTCGAAGGCCGCGCCGAACGCGTGCGACAGGCTGTAGCCGAGCTCGCCGCCTTCATGGATTGAGCCCGGGGTTTCCGGAGTGCAATGGCTGCCGATTCCGCCTGGAAACGAAAACAATTTGAAGAATCGCAGCAAGCCCGCCTCGTCCTGACCGCGATCGGAATAGACTTCCGTGTACCTGCCTTCGAGGTAGCTGTTCGCCAGGACGGCCGGCGCTCCATGCCCCGGCCCGGAGATATACAGAACGTTCAGGTCCTGCGCCTTGATGAGGCGATTCAGATGGACCAGCACCAGCGACTGACCGGGGTCCGAGCCCCAATGACCGAGCAGGCGGCGTTTGATGTGATCGGGCTGAAGCGGCTGTCTCAGAAGAGGATTGTCGCGCAGGTAAAGCATCCCGAGGCACAGGTAGTTACAGGCGCGCCAATAGGCGTCGATCCGGCGCAGCGCATCGGCACCCAGCGGCGCCGTTGCCGGAGTCGTCGCGAGGTTTGTGGCATCAGGCATACGAATCACCTTCCCGGTCGAAATTGCGATACGGCGGAATTTCTTCTGTCAGGATAGCCTTCGCCGGCGGCTGTAAAAAGCGCTGAGCGGCTATCCGCGTCGGTGCACGGAGCGGACAATGGTTCAGCGTGCGATCCATTGGCGGCGATGCCCAATCAATGCGCGCGGCCAATTGACCGGAGGACCGGGGAGGCCGCCCGGCACGCAACTTCCCTGGCGCGTCCACAGGCAGACCGGGCCCAAGCCATATACAACCTCGGGATTTGGCGCATCGCGGAAGCACTCGACGCGGCTATAACCACTACGCTCGGGACTTACCCATCCGGGCGCAAGCACCGCGTTGACCGCAAGAGGATGCGCCAGAAAGTCGCGTCCGGAGATCATATAGACTGGAATGCCGGGCGGCAGATGGCTGTATCCCGGAGTATCCAGCCACGACACCCCGATCAGCCCAACGCCGCAAAGGTGTTTCTGCGCCGATACCGCGCGGAACGCCGCCAATTCTCCGCTGCCGTGCGACCACAGCACCGCGAACGCGCTCGACACCGCGATCCAATAGGATACCGCGCACCACAAAGCCACCCCGACGGCCGCATCGACGCCGGCGCCGAAGGGAAGTTCGATACGCTCGCGCGCCGTTCGGGAAATCTCGAGTACCGCGGCGCCGAGCAGCGTCGCCACCAGCGGCATCGCCGGATAAAGGAAGCGATATTCCTGATGCCGCAGGCTCGAGTGCGTCAGAAAGATCGCCAATACCACCGCCAGTAGAAGCGGCAACCGGCGCGCCCCGACGATCATCGCCGCCACAATCAGCACCGTCGTCCATCCCCACAAGCTCCACAACTTCATCGCGAGCCAGTAATGCGGGACCACGCCGAAGCCCGCCGCGATATGCAACCCAAGATTCATCCAAAGGTTTAGCCACATGCTGCGGAAGAGCCCGTGCCACGTGATCCAGTCAAGCACGCCCGAGAACATCACCGGCACGAGCGCGCCCGACATTAGCGGAATCCACCGCGCGCGCAGCTCGCGGCGGCAGATCCAGATAACCGCGAGCGCGATCGCGGGGGTGACTTGAATCCGAATCGCGAGGGTAAGCCCGAACAGCAATCCCGCCCAAAACATCCGGCGGCGCGATAGCGCTGTACCGCCCGGATAGCCCACATAGATCGCCGCGACCAGCAGGTCGCCAGCGATCACATCGGACAGCGTATGGGTCGAGAAATAGACCAGCTCCACCCAGAGCGCGTTGACCAGCCCGACCACGATCGCTCCGCGCAGACCGTCAATTTGATAGCCCCACAGGAATCCGCATGCGACCGCGGTGAGCGACGCAATCGCCATGACTATCGTCACGCATCCGATGACGAAGCCCGGTGCGCTGCTGAAAATCCGGGCGAATTCCATCACCCCGGCGATGATCCCTGGGAACAGCCAGGAGCGCGTGCCGACCATAAATTCCCACGGGATGAAGCCGGCGCCGAAGACGACGCGATGCGCCTGCTCCGTGACCTGAAAGATCTCGTCAGGGAAATTAACGTTGGGCCTTGCGGCCGCGACGCCAACCCGCAGGGCGAGAGCCCCGAGCATCACCGCCGTCATCGCGGCGGTGGTTTCGGGTTTCCATCCCACCGCGGGAACTTCGTGGGTTTTTTTTCTGCTACGCCGCCGCTTGCTCATCGCCGCTGGACCACGAGTGATTCAGCGCATCAATCTGCTACATCAGGCGGCGATCTGAAAGGCGCGCAAAAAAGCACTGCCGGAGGCTTGCCGGCGTTTACTTCTGGAACAGCGAGCGCACGATCGGAGTGACCGAGCGCTCCGAGGGCGAATCGCCGCCTACTTTCGTGACGATCGCGCGCATCTTCGCCCCTGAGCCTCCGAACTGCGCAAGGATAAGCGGCACGTGACCGTCCTGCCATTCGGCGCTCCCATGCATCGAGAAGTGTGGAACCTCGCAGAAGTAGTACCGCTTCGACATCGGCAGCGACATGCTCGCCTTCGAGAGCAGCAGAATATCGCCCGCGCGATCGCCGTGCGGTCCCGCACTGAGCCATCGCATCCGCTCGTCCAGGTCGATCAGGTCGGGCCGCGGATGCGTCATCAGGTATTGGTAAATTGGGATGAGATGGCCGCGGTCGTAAATCTGAAACTCGCGCGTGCTCTGCCCCGGCACCGCGGGCGGGCGCGCGAAGATCAAATCGATCGTTCCTTTGAGCGCTGGAACCCTCTTCCCGGTCCGGTTCGCCTCATCGAAGGCGCGCGCCACCGGCATCACGTCCTGCTCCAGGCGGGCGGGCCGCGACCAATCGCACCTCTTGCCGGGCGCGGCGCAGGTCGAGCGATCGGCCAGATAGATGTAAGCCATGAAGCCCTGGTAGGCGAGCACCGCCTGAAAGTCGTCCTCATCGATGGTTACGTTGACGCTCGGTTTGCGCACGCGGAATCCCATTTGCCGCACCAGGGCGAACGGCGTCGCGTCACCGGTGGCGCCCAGCGCATGCGCGCGATCGTTCATCACGGGAATGTGCCCGTGGTCGGCGATAAACATCACGTAGGTTCCGTCGAGCGCGTTGAGCTTGCGGTATTCGTCGAGAACCTGACCGACGCCTTTGTCGGTGACCCTTTCCAGATACTCGACCTGGGATGGCAGGGGGTTTCTCGCTTCGTGCGTGTAAATATCTATACCCGGGAAATACACCACCTGCAGATTCGGGATTCCGTGCTGCTCGATCGCATCGATCAGCATGGGCACGGAATCAGAATCGATGTCCGCACTGAGTGATTTTTCCGCGGGTTCGCCCTGCACGGTGCCCTCGAGCAATCCTGCGATCATCCCAACCAGCGAGCTCGGCGCGACCGTCGTGTACAATGTCGCACCCTTGTACACCGACAGCAGCGAGACGTTGGTGCGCCCGCCAATCTGATCGTAGAGCGTAGGAACCGTGAGCGCATCGCCGACCAGATCGTCATCCACGACCTTGGTCAGATCAGTGGTATCGACCACGGAGACCGGCACCGGCGCATAGAATCCCATCGTGCGCCGCTCGAACCACTCGTCGCCGGTCACGCCGTCCCACGCGGGCGCCTGGCCGGTGAAGATCGCCGACCAGTTCGCGATCGTGCTCGAAGGCAGCACGTCCAACGCTTTCGGCGCGGAATAGGCGTGCTTGAACAGGCCATTACCTTCATCCTTGCCCAGCACCGACGCCATATTCGGCGCCTTGCCCGACCGGATTGCCTGCATGAGTTGATCGTGGCCCGCGCCATCGAGCGCAAAGATAATCACGCGCGGCGCGGCCAGCGGCGCCGGATGGTTGTGCGTGAGCTTCTGCTCACCCCCGCTGGTGATCGTGCGCTCGACCAAGCCACAGGCGGAAGCGGCAAGCGCGATTGCGGCGATCATTGTTGCGGTTGCGGCGATGCGATAGCGCGAGATGATTTTAAGCAGGGAAGTTGGGCGCATGTAGATGCCGTAGTCTCGGTTGCGAAGTTTCGTGCAGCGATTTTCCGGAAGCAAACGCGTTGTTCAGGCTCGGATCGCTGCGATCAAGTTTACGTGGAGGAGAGCCACACGGGCAAGAAAGAATCGTACCCAGACCCCCGTCCCGCGCGTATGACCGCCGCCCTGCTTTCAGAGCAACGCTACGTGATGATAATATCGCACCATGTCAACCTCCGGGCAGCCCGACCATCACCTGATTAGCGGCAGACTCGAAATCGGCAAATTTTCGCTATATTACGAAACCGCGGGCAGCGGACCCGCCCTGGTTTTTCTGCACGGACTCGGCGGCAACCATCTTTCATGGTGGCAGCAAGTGCCGTACTTCATGCGATGGTACCGGTGCGTCACGCTCGATCAGCGCAGTTTCGGGATGTCGCCCGACCCCGACGGGCTGTTCAATCAGGCGCACGGGTCCGACCTCGCCCGCTTGCTCGACCATCTCAAGATCGACCAAGCCGTGCTGGTCGGGCAATCGATGGGCGGATGGACGATCGTCGGCTGCGCGCTCGAACATCGCGATCGAATCGCCGGGATGGTGATGGCCGACACGCCGGGCGGAATCTTCACTCCCGAAATGAAATTCCCGGCGACGCGTCCGGTGCTGCTTGGCGGCACGCCCGCGATCGGAACGCTTCCAACCTACGCAAGCGATTTTTATTTGCGCCATCGCGAGTTGGCCTTTCTGTACGACTCGCTGATGATCTCCGGCGCACGGCCGCCCGCCGATGCGACCACGCGGCTCGGCGCTACCCGGCATGAACTGGCGCGGGTCAAGGAGCGGCTCACGATGCCGATCCTGTGCATCGCCGGCGAGGACGACGCCCTGATTCCAGCCACCATGATCGAGACTCTTGCGGCGTGGTTGCCCGACGGACGCTTCGCCAGCGTTCCGCATTGCGGCCATTCGGTCTATTTCGAGCAGGCCGCGGTGTTCAATCAGTTGGTGCGCGATTTCCTGATCGATATCAAATACGGAAAGTGAAGCGCGGCAAATGAGTCAAGCTGGCGGCTGGCCGGCGCCATCGCCGCCCGGACGAGTTATTTGCGCTTGAGCCGCGGGCCGGCGTGCGCCAGGTCGCGATGCGCGAACAGGCTGCGCTGCAAAAGCGGAAACAACTCCCGCTCGTCGCTGTCGATCAGATCATCCAGATCCATCGCGAGCGAGCACAGCGCCCGTGCTCCGCGGCGTACATCCGAGTCCGCGGCGCGGGCGAAATCGACGCCGGAGACGGCCGCGGCGAGACCGCGCAGCCGCGCCAATCTTTCGCGCGCGCCAACGATTACCCGCTTCGGAGTATCGCTCTTCGACTTCACCCATTTCGCCGCCATCGCTTCTTCGGCGGCGACATGATGCGATAGCGTAGCGGCCAGCGATTGCCACGCCTGCGTGGCTTCATGCCTGAGCGCCTTGTCGCCGGGATCACGCGCCAGGATTGCGCCAGCCACCGCGGCGTCGAGCAAATGCGATCGCATCTGAAAATCCTCCGCTTCGAGAAAATTCAGCGCCGCGATCACCTGCCGATCGCGGCTCGCGGAGCGCTTGCCCACAGGCGCCTGCCGATTGGTGATTGCACTCATAATTGCCTCCAGGAGGCGATCGGTTGCGCAATCTAGCGCTCGCCGCCGCTCCTGCTCGACTCTGAGCATCGCGCGTGCCAACTCGAATCTCCCTGAGGCTGGTGGCATTTTCCGCGGATCGTCTCGCTTTCAGGCTACGCTGCTCCCCGCGCGCTGGTGCGATCGGAGTCAGCCCCGATAACCGCCCACCAATTGCGACGCAGTTCGCGATAAGCCCTCAATTGTCGATTGACCCGCACAGGCATATACTTGAATCGATGCGCCAGAGTGTGAAAGCCGCTTTTTTCCTGCTGCTCGCGATGGCGCTGACATCGTGCTTGCAGCCACCGACCTCAGGCGGCGGGGCCTCGATGCTCGGCTCCTCGGCTGGCTCGGGCATGAATTCGCCGTCGATGACTTACACTCCGCACGCCCAACCTCCTCCCCTCAAGAACGGGACCGTCGATCAGACGCAAAGCCAGACTTTGACCGATTACCTGAAGGACCATCGATTGCCGCTGGTCGGGGCGCAGGTGCTCGCCGCCCCGGACGGCGAGCGGCAGGTGATCCTGTTCGGCTATGTCGCCACCGGCTACGGAAAGCAGGACGCGGAGAACAAAGCCAACGCGTACATGAAGGACGCTACAGTCACGGTAGTCAACCGGATTACTATCCAACCCGAACTGGCAAGCTCAGGATCGAGGACCGCGCCCGCGGCGGGCGGCGGCTCGAGTTCTTCGGGCAGCACCTATGACCCGGCGCTGGGCAATGCCCAGCAGTACCAGCAGCAATCGGCGCAGGACCCGTACTCGAGCTACCAGTCCTATCAATCGCAGAGTTCGAGTCCCAGCATGCTCAGCACGATCATTCCGATGCTCGGCGGCATCATGGGCGGGGGCATGATGGGCGGCGGCGGCGGGATGATGGGCGGATCGTTCGGCGGGTTTGGAACCGGATACGGCCCCTACGGCGGCTACGGATATCCCGCCTATCCGCCGTCACCGGGAATCGGCTACGGACCGCCCTACCCGCCCTATCCTTGATTCGGATTCGCGCTGCGCGCTTATTCCGCGAGCTTGAAGCGCTCGCCCAAAAAGACCTGCCGGACCTGCTCGCTGGCGACAATCGCGTCGGGCGTGCCCTCGATCAAGATCTTGCCACCGTGAATCACGTACGCGCGGTCGATAATCGAAAGCGCGGCATGTACGTTGTGGTCGGACATCAGGATGCCGATCCCGCGTTCGCGTAGGTAGGAAATGATCCGCTGAATCTCGATGACTGTTATCGGATCGATTCCGGCAAATGGCTCGTCGAGGCACAGGAACGACGGATTCAGCACCAACGCGCGCGTGATCTCGACCTTGCGGCGCTCTCCGCCTGAGAGCACACCCGCCTTCGCGTTGCGCAACCTCGCGATATCAAGCTCGTCGAGCAACGATTGCAGACGGCTCTCGCGCTCCTCTTGGGTCAGCGGCAGCGTCTCGAGCACCGCCAGCAGGTTCTGCTCGACGGTCAGCTTGCGAAATACGGAAGGCTCCTGGGGCAGATAACTGATGCCGCGCCGCGCGCGTTGATAAAGCGGCAGCATCGTGATCTCGTCATCACCCAACAGCACCTTGCCCCGGTCGGGCTTGACCAGCCCAACCAGCATGTAGAAGGTCGTGGTCTTGCCGGCGCCATTGGGCCCCAGCATCCCAACCACCTCGCCCGGATTGACGTGCACCGCGACCCCGTCAACCACGGCGCGCGAACCATAGATTTTCGTCAGATCCTCGCCCCGCAGAATCCCCTTGGCGGGAGACCCGAGGACGTTCGGACGCTCACGCCGACGTAGCTGTTCAACCTTGGCCATCTATACACACGGCGCATTATGCGCCTGTCGAAAGTAATATAAGCTTTTGCGCCAAGATGAAACGTCGGCCGCCAATACTCCCGCGCGCCTTCTATGAGCAGCCGGTCCTGACCGTTGCCCGCGAGTGCATCGGCAAGATCCTCGTGCATCGCACCCTCGACGCAGAGGTCGCCGGCCGGATCGTCGAAGCCGAGGCCTATCGCGGACCGCTCGATCTCGCCTCTCACAGCTCGAAAGGTCTCACCCGGCGCACGGCCGCGATGTTCGGCCCGCCGGGCCACGCCTATGTATATCTGCTCTACGGCGTGAGCTGGGCGATGAACCTGGTGGTGGGCGCGCCGGGCGTGCCGCACGCGGTGCTGATTCGAGCGCTCGAGCCGACGGGCGGACTCGAGCTGATGGCGCGGCGGCGGCTTCGGCCGCCCGACTCGCGCGAGCTGACCAACGGCCCCGGCAAGCTGGCGCACGCGCTAGGAATCACCGGCGCGCAATACGGCTGCGACCTGTGCGGCGACGTGCTGTTCCTCGAACCCGCGGATCGCCCGTGCGGCGCGATCGGGCGCTCGCCGCGAATCAACGTCGAGTCCTCGGGCGCATGGGCCGCAAAACCCTGGCGCTTCTATGAAAAGGGCAACCGTTACGTATCAGTCCGCCCGCGCGACTGAGCGGCGGCGACTTGACACTTCAGATGACCTGCTCGTCCGGCGGACGAACGTGCCTGAACTCGCGCATCAATAAGAAATCGTACAGCACCTTGAGCGATCCCGCGCAAATCAGCGGCCATCCGAAGACTGAGTAATCGAGCATCAGTCCTGCCGGAAGCGGAGAAAACGCCGACGCGAGGCTGCGCGGCACGTTTGTGACTCCGGCCGCCGCCGCGCGCTCCTCCGCAGGCACCACCGCCATCACATAGGATTGCCGCGCCGGCACGTCCATCGAGGAGAGCAACGCGCGCAGCAGCAGGAACGCAATCGCCGGATGCAGGCTCGGCATCACGCCAGCCGCAATCAGAAACACGTTGGCCGGCAGATGCGTGAACACCATCGTGTTGATTCTGCCGAACCGCGCCGCGATCGACGACGAGAGAAACTGCGACAGCGCGCCCAGCAATCCCGAGAAAAAGAAAAACGATCCCGCCTCCGCGACCGACATGTCAAACCGCTTGAACAGCCACAGCGCGAGCAGCGACTGCACCGTGAACCCGCCGCCAAACGCGTCGAGGCTGAAGAGCGCCGACAACTTGATCACGATCCCGCGCGAGCGCTCGAGCGGCTTTGCCGCCGCGGGCAGCGGAGCTGATTCGATCCCGGCGCCGAGCGAAAGATACAGCACGGCGACCATTGCGGCGATCGCGGAATAGACAAAAAACCCCGAGCGATACGCCGCCGCGAGAGTCCATCTGAGCCGTGGCGCGAGCGCCGCCGGCAAGCCGCTCGCCAGCGCGCCAAATGCCCCGGCGAAGGCGCCGCCCACATTGTACAACGCGAACGTCGCGGTCAGATCGGAGCCCTCCACGGTCTCGGCCAGCGAGGCCTGCTCGACCGGCAGGAACAGGCTCACGTCGCCGGCCGACGGATTAAGCGTACCGATAACCGCCACCGCGAAAATCGCCCAGAAGCCGCGTGCTGCCCCGAAGCCGAGTCCGGTCGCGAACATCAAGGCCGCGGCCGCGATCAACACCCGCTTTCTGCCCAGGCGATGGCTGGCAAGACCCACCCACAGGGTCAGCGCCGCGGAGCCGAGCAGAGTGCCGAACACTATCGCGCCGACTTGGCCCGAGGAAAATCCGATCGCGAGCAGATAGCTCGGCAAGAGCACGCTCACCAATCCGTCGGCGAATCCACGCATCGCGCGCGTGGTCAGGATTCGGCGCGAATCGGCGCTCGTACTTTTGGGAAACCATCGCCCTGGCTTGATCGGCATCGCAAAAAGCGCGTCATGCGCGCAAGTCACGGCAGGATTCGATCGGCCCCGGAATGTCGCGCGACGGTTCCATGTTTTGCCACGTCGGCGCATTCGGTTCAACGACGCCGGCCGCCGGAAATCGCACCGCTCGCTCCAACCACTTCTGGCACGCTCTTCTGAAACGGCGCCGCGCGGCGTATTTTGTCTATCATGGCGATGCTGCCTGACCCAAAATCTTCGCGACCGGCGCGCGCACGGATCATCCTTCTGATGATGCTGATGATGCTCGCGTGCGCGCAGTGCGCAGGCCTCGAGCCCGCGCTTCCTGCAGGGCCGTCAATTCCCGGATGCAGCGTAGTGATCCCCAGCGGCGGCCGGGTTCAGGACGCGCTGTCAGCGGCGGCGCCGGGAACCTCGATCTGCCTTGAAGACGGCGTTTATTCGCCCGTGAGATTCACCCGCTCGGGCACTCCTGGAGCGTGGATTACGCTGCGCGCCGTGCATCCGGGCAAAGCCGAAATTGTCGCGCTGCGGCAATCCGCCGATGCGGTCAATCTAAACGGACAGAGCTACCTCGAAATCAGGGACTTGGTGATTGACGGCGGCGCGTTCGGAATCGTGTCATCGGGCTTCGCGCATCACACGCGCGTGGCCGGATGCGAGATCAAGTTCACCGCCGCGAGCGGAATCCAGCTAAATGATGGCGACTACCGGATTATCGAACATAACCGCGTCCACGATTGCGCCAAGGGATGGAGCGGCAGCGGGTCCGGCATCTCGATTTATCATCCAGTCGCCGCCGATCACGCGTCCGGTCCGCACAATGTCATTAGCTACAACTTGTCCTACGACAATGCGAATCCGCCCGGCGGCACCGACGGCAATGGAATCATTTTCGACGACGGCAATCATAGCCAGTCCGATCATTATGCCTATCGGGAGACGAGCTTGATCGAGGAAAATATCGTGTACGGGAACGGCGGCGCGGGAATCCAGATCTTCCAATCCTCGCATGTGATCGTGCGCAACAACACCGCCTACTGGAATCATGCGGTCACCACCAACTCGGTCGGATGGCGCGGCGAGTTGCAGGACGAATACGGCGCCGGCATCGTATGGGTAAACAATATCGCGTGGGCGAATCCGCGCTTCAATCGCCACAATTCCGCGATCGTCGCCGCGGGAGACAAATCGGTGTGGCGCAACAACCTCGAGTACGACGGCGCGCACGGCGCCAATCCCAAGCTCGCGAATCCACCGCGGGATTTCACCCCGCTGCCAGGCTCGCCCGCAATCGGCACGGGAACGGCGGCATACGGAGCGCCGGACAGCGATTTTTACGGCAGAGCGTGGGACAGCACGCTCGGAATCGGCGCCGTGAAACAAAAATGAAAGCGTGGCGCGCCCGGAGGGATTCGAACCCCCAACCCTCAGATCCGAAGTCTGATGCTCTGTCCAGTTGAGCTACGGGCGCGCATGTTCAATTTCCTCAGTTAAATCGCGTAGTTAACGCTATCATCGAGCTTCGATTTCCGTCGAATTTTTCGGCGAGTTGGCTGAGTTGGGCAAAAGTTGGGCATTCTGGGCATGACTTTCGTCCCGCCCGAGCGCCTCCAGCCGATCCACAACGTCCGCGCTTAGCCGCTGCGGATTGATGTACTTCCAGTAATGCTTGATAAGGGTATCGAGGTCCTGGTGACCCATCTGGCGCTGCAACCAGTCGAGCGGCGCACCCTGCTGAAGCATGAGCGTCGCGAAGGTATGCCGTGTCTGCTTCAGGGCTCGGTATGGGACGCCAGCCTGCTTCACGATTCTGGGCCACACGCGGAAGCTGAAGTTATGCACTTCCTGCGGGCTGCCGACTCCGTTCGGAAAGACGAATTCGCTCCCGAGCTCGAATCTGCCCGTCACCCAGCGCCGCTGTTCGAGCAGCGCGTTGCGCACCCGTGGCAGCATCTCGATATCCCGGATGCTCCTGGCCGTCTTTGGCGAACTCTCGCCGTGAATAGTAAGGCTCCGGCGAACCGCGATTACGCCGCGGTCGAAGAACACGTTTGACCATCGCAGGCCGAAAACCTCACCGCGGCGCATGCCCGTGAAAAATGAAACCTCAAGAAGCCTGCGCTCCCATCCTGACGGGTCATCATCTGACGCCGATTCCAGTATTCGCCCTACTTCGTCGGCGCTGAAGGGACTCAGCTTTTCGCCCGGCGCATCTTCGATCACCGACTCGTCAGCGAAACTCTTGTCAACGTAGAACATGAGGTCTTTGTCGATGTGTTCCAGTCGCCGTGCCAGCTTAAAGATCGCGCCCAACTCGCGCAACGCCATCATCTTGCGTCGCGCACTGAGCGGACGGCCGATCTTCGTTTTCTTAGCACTCAAGTCCAGCTTGAATGCGTGGACGTCGCTGACCTTGATCTCCCGGAGCTGCATCGTGGCGATTTTGGCCGATTGAATGTGCGTACGAAAAACGTCCACGTACCCATGATGCGTTGAGCGCTTGATTCGGCTTGCGTGGCGCTCGACCAGCCAGACCTTCTCGCCAAATTCGCCGAGTGTGATCGGCTCTTCCGTCTGCAATCCAAGGCGTTTGACTCGCGGACTATCCGGAAAGCGCTTGGCATAATCGAACGTGCCCGTGGCAATCTCGCGCTCGATAGCCTGCTGAACCTGCGCCCGCGCGAGCGCCCGGTTTCTGCGATTATCCTCGAGGCCAAGCGGCTCCCGGAACTTGCCGCTATGGCCGGGAAGCTTGAACCCGACCCGCAGGTATCGCTTGCCATCCTTGCTGACGGTTTCCAGCCACGCCATCGGCTTTACTCCTCGGCAAGTTTAGAGGGCACCGTTTGGCCGTCGCAGCGGTTTGAATTGGCGCTTGTGGAAGGTTGGCCAGTGGATCAGCATCCGCCCATGCACCTCGAAGATGCCGTCTTCTTCGCCAATGTCGCCGAATCGAATCCAATTGTAAATGGTCTTCGGGCTTAAGTGCAGCTTCTTGGCCAATTGCGGAATGGTCAGATATTCGCCTTCGCTCTCGATCCCACTCTCGCGCTCGTCTGCTCTCGGCTGTTCCATGGCACTGAACTCCTCGCGCGGATTTCTTAAGACTTCACTTCAGCATCGCGCTTGTCCTCCACCACGACCACAGCCGAGTCACCCTCAGCGCGTCTCCATCGTCAGGTTAAATCTCTCCGTAGGCCAGTTCCGAGTCCTCCAAGGCGGGCTGTAGCTCCGGCAGCGCCAGACCCCTGCTCATTAATTCGCACACGGCGGCCCACTCGTCAGACGAAAAGTTAAGCGTGATCCCGTTGCTGATGCGGCGAAAGTTGAACGCCCCGTCGCCCTTCCCCGTGTAGCCGAAGAACTCCCGGCCC
>DATKSQ010000074.1:0-7114 GCA_035531615.1 Binataceae bacterium (SeqCode) | reverse complement strand
AGCTTGCCGTGATCGCGGGTAAGAATCGTGACGATGCGATCGGATTCGGCGTAATCGCGCGCGCGCAGGACGATCGCGGGCGTCGATTCCTCGGCCGGCATGGCGAGCGTTACGCGCCGATCGACCGGCGCAGCATCGCCTGCTGAATCGCGCGGACTTCGGAGCGCATCGAGTCGGCGCTCGCGACGGCGCGGCCGGCTTCAGACGCCTCACGCAGGAGATCGTCGAAGCGCACCAGGATGTTCGCAATCTTGGCGTGCGCCTCGACGACCGCGCGCTGGCGCAGCTCCTCGCTGTCCCAGCGGCGCTCGGCGTACTCGCGCAGCTCCTGGCTCTGGATGAGCAGCTCGCGCGCTTCTTCCTCGAAGCCGCGCACGATACGGCGCAGCGCGGCGGTGACTTTGGGCCGCTCTTCGGGGTCCTTCCACAAGACGTGTTCGAGGAACATCAGGTCGTCCTCGGCGACCGCGGCGCGCGACATCAGCAGCGCGTGCGCACGCATCACGCCGAGGGAGTTTTTCCAGCGCCGATCCGAGACGATAATCTGCTCGTGGGCGAGCGCCGTGCGCAGCTCCGCGAGCGAGCGCAGGATCGCGCCGGGAATCGCCACGGCGCCCGCGGCCGCCGCGAGTTCCTCGAGCTCCGCGAAGCCGAGCCGGGTGCTCGCCGCGGACGCGCCGCCTTCGAGCATCTTGAGGAAGCGGAAATCCTCGGTGATGTAACCGGTCATGAAGCGCAGCATGAAGCGGTCGTACAGCGCCGTCAGTTCGTCTTCATCGGGCAGCTCGTTGGACGCGCCGAACATCGTGACCAGCGGAACGCGCACGCGCTCGCGGCCGTTGTGGAAGATACGCTCGTTCACCACCGTCAGCAGCGCGTTCAAAATCGACGAGTTGGACTTGAAGATTTCGTCCAAAAACGCGATATGCGCCTCGGGCAGCTTGTGCGTGGTGACGCGCCGGTAGTCGTCCTGTTCGAGACCCTTAAGGCTCACCGCGCCGAAGACTTCCTCGGGCGTGCTGAAGCGGGTCAGCAGCCATTGGAAATAGTTTGCGCCGTCGATTCGCGTGCATAGCTCCTCGGCCAGCATCGATTTCGCGGTGCCCGGCGGCCCGATAAGCAGCACGTGGCTCTTCGAGAGCAGGGCGACCAACGCGCCGTCGATCACTTCGGAGCGTTCGAGGAACATTCTGTTCAGTTCCTCGCGAATCGAGGCGAGCTTGGCGTGGGCGGTGGGTATCGTCGGCATGGCGGTCAAGCGGAAAATCTATCAGACCACGGCGTGAGCACGAAATGCCCCCGCCGCGCGGGCGGCTTGCCGATTGCGGTTGCGCGGCGCTACAAAGGGCAAGCTGCGCATCGGCGGCGATCGGGCCGGGAACCGCGGGCGCGCGCGAGAGGAGAGAAGCGATGGAAAATGCAAAAGCATTGGCTGGCGTCAAGGTGCTGGATCTCACCCAGTTCGAGGCCGGCACGTCGTGCACCGAGATGCTGGCGTGGCTGGGCGCCGACGTGATCAAAGTCGAGTCGCCCAAGATGGGCGAGCAGGGGCGCTGGTCGCTGGCGGAAAAACCCGGCGTCGATTCGTACTACTTCATGCTGCTCAACGCCAACAAGCGCGGCATCACGCTCAACCTCAAGAGCACGCAGGGCCGCGCGATGTTTCTCGAGATGGTGAAGAAGGTCGATATCCTGACCGAGAATTACTCACTGGGCACGCTCGAAGGACTCGACCTCGGCTTCGAGCAACTGCGCAAAATCAATCCGCGGCTGATCTACCTGACGATCAAGGGCTTCGGAACCTCGGGACCGTACAGCGCCTACAAGAGCTTCGACATGATCGCGCAGGCCGCTGGCGGCGCGATGGCGGTGACCGGGACTCCGGGCTCGCTGCCGCTCAAGCCCGGGCCGACGATCGGCGACACCGGCACGGGGATGCACGCCGCGATCGGCGTGCTGGCCGCGTATATCCAGCGCGAGCGGACCGGCAAGGGGCAGAAGGTGGAAGTCGCGATGCAGGAGGCGGTGCTGAACTTCTGTCGCGTCGCGATCATGGGGATGTACACCTCGGGCAAGCCGGCGGGGCGCAACGGCAATCGGCTCGGCGCGCCGGGCGATATTTTCAAATGCGCGCCCGGCGGTCCCAACGACTTCTGCTATATCTTCTGCACCACGCCCGAAATGTGGCAGAGCATGTGCGCCGCGATTGGACGGCCGGAAATCGCCGCGGACGAGCGCTTCAAGGACGCCCGCACGCGATTCAAGAACGTCGATGCGCTCAGCGAGATCATCACCGAATGGACGGCGACCCGCACCAAGCACGAGGTCATGCGGATCCTTGGCGAGGCGGGAGTGCCGTGCGGCAAGGTGCTGGACAGCGTCGAGCTGATGAACGATCCGCATATGCGCGAGCGCGGGATGATCGTGACGATAAAGCATCCGCAACGCGGCGACTTCACGATGCCCGGATGCCCGGTGCGGCTCGAAGATTCGCCGGTCGAAGTCAAACCGGCCCCGCTCCTCGGGCAGGACAACGAGGCGGTCTATCGCGAGCTGCTCGGAATAGACGGCGCCGCGCTTGAGTCGCTGAGGCGCGAGGGCATAATCTAGGCCTTCCGCCGGGCGGCGGGTTGCTGTGGCGCCGGTGCGAGTAAGCAAGCCGAACGGGCAACAAACGGGCCAACAGATGATACGAAAACGCGGCAAGCACAGCGGTGCGATGAAGCGCGGGATGACGGGGGCGGCGCTGGTGCTGCTGGTCGTCGTTCAGTTGCTGGGCGCCGCGCACGTTCATCCGCTTTTCGGATCGAAGGCTGCGGCGCAGAGTACGTCAAGCTTTGCCGATCCCGATCTCTGCCCGATCTGTCTGCATCACTGTCACACGCCCTCCGTGCTTGCGGCGGCGCCCTCGATTGGGCATCCGCCCACGATGATTCAGGTGCGATCGCCCGCGCAGCACGCAATCGTGCCGCTCGAATTCAAGTCGCTACTGTTCGGTCGCGCTCCTCCAGCCGCGTTGCTCTAAGCAGATTCCCGGAAATTGGTGATTTACCCGGCCGCGCGGCTTCTGCCGCGTGGCCGAACCCGGCACGCGCGACCCGCGCGCGGCCGGTGGGCAATCCGGAATCTAAAGGAGTGAGCGATGCGGAGTGTGGCTTTCACGATCCTGGCCAGTGTAATTGTGATCGCCGTTGCGGCGGGCGGCGCGGCCTGCGCGGGTCCCACGAAACCCCAGGCGGGGCGAATAGTCAGTGGAGAAATTCGCGACGCGCTCGACCGGCCAATACAAGGGGTCGAGGTTTCCCTTCAAGACGATCATGGGCGCGTCGTCAGCTCTACGGTCACGGATTCCAAAGGTAAATTTGAACTAACCGGTGTGCCGGCGGGGCTGTTTGTAGTGGTTGCCAAGAAGCGGAGATTTGCGGTCGCCAGCAAGGTTGTAACCATAGCCGCGGGAGCGGTAGTTGCGCCCGTCACGCTCGCGATGAAGTCGCTCAAGCCGCTCACCGTGGCGGTTTCGGCGACCCAACTCAGCCGTGCGCCCAACCAGCTTTCGGCCTCCGGCAACAGCGCATACACGATGAACGAAAAGAATATCTCGGAGCTGCCCGCGGGCTCGAACAGTTCCGTGAGCCAGGTGCTGCTTCAGATGCCCGGCGTCGCGCAGGATGAAAATGGCCAGGTCCATATCCGTGGTGCGCACGCGGATTTACAGTGGCGGATCAACGGAATCATGCTTCCCCTGGACAGCTTCAGCGGATTCGGGCAGGTGCTCTCGTCATACTCTATCCGCAGCTTCAGCCTGGTGGATGGCGCGCTGCCGGCTCAGTACGGTTACCGCGACGCCGGAATATTGGATATCCAGACCAAAGACGGATGCAGCGATCCGGGGGGCCACTTCGAGCTGTACGGTGGGGAGCGCGATACCGCCCGGCCCAGCGTCGAGTATGGGGGATGCAAAGGAAATTTCAGCTTTTACACGACCGGCTTTTACCTGCACGACAATATAGGCCTGAGCTCAGCCACCGCGGGACCGAATCCGCTTCACGACGTAACCGATCAGGGGCAATGGTTTGGCTATTTCTCCTATTTTCTCGATCCAACCACCAGGCTAACTCTTACCTCCGGCGTTTCGGTCGCTGATAATCAGTTTCCCAACTACCCGGGGCAGGTCCCCCTATACAAGCTCGCGGGAGTAAACCCAATCAACTATCCTTCCACCAATCTCGATGAAAATCTGAGCCAACGGTATTACTTCGGCATTTTCGCGCTCCAGGGCGCCGTCGGGACCAAGCTCGACTATCAAATTGCATATACAGCCAAGTACAACACGGTCACGTTCTCTCCCGACCCCATCGGCGATCTAATTTACCAGGGGGTTGCCTCGACCGTGTTTCACAGCGAGCTCGCCAACACCTTGCAGGGTGATATAACCTATAGATTTAATAAATCGCATACCTTTGCCGCCGGCTTTTATGCCGGCGAATACGGCGAGACGCTCGACGACACCTCCCGAGCCTTCCCGGCGAACTCGTCGGGAAAACAGACCAGCGATATCCCTGTCAGCATCGTCAACAACCTCAACGGCATTGCATGGCTGGCTGGCATATACGGACAGGATCACTGGCAGCTGACCGAGAAAGTCAGTCTTGACTACGGCTTGCGCTGGGATCAGATGGCGGGTTTTGTCGGATCGGCCAACCAGCTCAGTCCGCGGGCGAACCTGGTGTACAAACCTCGTCAGAATCTGACGTTTCATGCGGGGTTCTCGCGATATTTCCAGACCCCCTCGTTTTATACGATCTCGCCGCGGAGCTTCAGCGCTTTCAATCATACTACCGCCGAGGTCCTGCCCGGTAATGCAACACCGCTGCCCGAAAGCGACTGGTATTTCGATGTGGGTGGCTCGATCGCCGACCTGCTACCGGGACTGACGGTGGGAGAGGATGCCTACTTCGAGCTCGCACACAATCTGCTTGACCTCGGCCAGTTCGGCTTCGTTCCGATCTTCGCGCCTTTCAATTACACCAATGGGAGAATATACGGAGCCGAAACGACCGCTAGCTACAAACTCGGCAAGGCACTATCGTTCGGCGCCAACTTCTCATACTCGGTGGCGCAGGGAACGCAGGTCGAGACCGGGCAGTTTAACTTCACTCCCGGGGAACTGAAATACGCCGACAGTCACTACATTTATCTTGACCATCAGCAGTTCTATACCGCTTCGAGCTGGGCGGCTTATAACTGGGGTCCTTACTTGTTCAGTATCGATGGCAACTTTGGAAGTGGATTGCGCGCCGGTTTCGCCAATACCGGGGCAGTTCCTTACAACTGGCAGATTAACCTTGGAGCGGGGCGCAGCTTCGATGTAACGAAGGTCGGGAAGGTGACCACGCGCGTGGTGTTGATCAACGCATTTGATCGCACCAATATTCTGCGCGAAGGCACAGGAATAGGGATATTCACGCCCGCGTATGGGCCGCGGCAGGCGCTTTATGGTTCCGTTGCGGTACCTTTGCCGAGTTTTTAAGGAAGCGCAATCGCGGTGTTCGGTTTAGCCGCGCGGCGAGGTCCCCGCCTGGCCGATAATGAGGTGAATTGCCGTGATGCGGCGTTGCGCAGTGTTAGTAATATTCGGGCGGTGGCGGTAAGGCCATGAATAGTCAATCCGCACCGATACGTGCGGAACGAGGTCGCGTATATGCATGAATTAAACACCGCGTGGCAGGCGATCAAGTTCGGCGGCGCGATGGTGTACCCGCTGCTGCTGCTGGGCGTGATCGCGCTGGTGATAATTCTCGACCGCGCGGTTATGTACGCTCGATGTTTGCGGCTGCCGGTCGCGACCGCCGAGCTGATCGAAACCTTCGGCTTTTCGTGGGAGGCGCTGGCGCGCCAGGTCGATGAGCTGGGCGTGCGCAACGCCTACGCGCGCTTCATCCGTGTCATCCTCGCCAACCGCGACAAACCGGCCTGGTGGGTCGAATCGCGCGCGGGGGATGAGGCGGGAGAGATCGAAAAGTCGCTCGGCCGCGGACTTTGGGTATTGGAAACGGTGGTCACCGCCGCACCGCTGATGGGGTTACTCGGTACGATCACCGGCATGATGGAGGCATTTCAGGTGATCGGCGGTGCGGGACTGGTAGCGCCGGCGAAGGTCACTTCCGGTGTTGCGCAGGCATTGATCTCGACCGCGCTGGGTTTGCTGATCGCGCTGATCGCGCTGTTTGCGTTCAATTACTTTTCACGGACCCAGTCGCGCGTGCTCGATCATATGGAGCGGCTCGGCTCGCGGCTGGTGGACCATATCCGGCTCGACCGGGAAGACAGCGGGACGGTCGAACTGCGCGATTCGATTCGCGCGGGTTCTCCGGATCCCGCAGAGAAGGCGGCCGGGAGCCTGCGATGAAGCTCAAGCGCGCGCGCGAGTCCCGTCACGGCCGTATCGAGATCATCCCGATGATCGACGTGATGTTCTTTCTGCTGGTGACGTTCATGCTGGCGTCGCTTTCGATGCAGAGCCTCAATTCGATCACGGTAAACCTGCCGCGGGGCAACGCGGAGAACCTGAATCACAAAGAACCCGTGACCCTGACGATCACCGCTGACAGCAAGCTGTTTCTCGACAAGACTCCGATCACTCTGGATACGCTCGCGTTCGCGCTCAAGCCGATGCTCGGCTCGGATCCGGGGGTGGTGGTCAACGCCGACGCTGCGGCGCCCGAGGGGATCGTCGTGCAGGCGATGCTGCAGGCGCGGCGTGCCGGAGTCGATCATTTCATGATCGCCGTGAAGCGTGAATGAACCCCGGCGCGCAAATCGTCCGGATGCCGCCGCTCGACGATCCGTGGCGGCGGCTGCCGTGGCTGATTCCCGCCGCGGTCATCGCGTGGGCGGCGCTGCTGTTTGGCTTCTCGATGCTCTTGCAGCAAACGGCGCCGCGCGCAATTCCCGAGAATGCGGTCGAAGCGCGGATTATCGAAATACCCGTCGGCGGTCTCGCCGGCGGTGGCGGCGCCGGTCCCGCGCCGGCGGCGCCGGTGCCTCGTGTGGCGCCAAAGCCGGTCCCAAAGCAGGTTCATCGCAAGCGGGTCAAAACGGCTCCGCCGCCGAT
>DATKSQ010000073.1:0-13498 GCA_035531615.1 Binataceae bacterium (SeqCode) | reverse complement strand
TCAGGTAATAGCGCTCGTGAAGGCGTTCCATTCAGGGTTCACCCGCGGAGCGCTTGCGATGCCACTCCGGCCATCCGATCCACAGATTGGTTGATAGATATTTGTCGCCGAAGTCGGGAAAGATCGTGACCACGCATCCTTCCCGAATCGAGCGCGCGACCTTGATCGCCGCGATCATCGCGGCGCCTGACGATTGTCCGACCAGCACGCCCTCGTCATGGCCGAGCGTGTAAACCATGTCGTAGGCTTCTTCGGTGCTGACCGCGATTTTCGCGTCAAGTTGGTTCTCGTGATAGATGCCGGGGACGATCGATGAGGCCATGTGCTTGAGACCTTCGAGCCCGTGCATCGCGTCGTCCGGCTCGACGCCGATCACCTGGATCCCCGGATTGACGGACTTGAGGAACCGCCCGGCGCCCATCACGGTGCCGCTGGTGCCCATCGCGGCGACGAAATGGGTGACCTGACCGCGGGTCTGACGCCAGATTTCGGGCCCGGTGGTTTCGAAGTGGGCTATGGAATTGGCCTCGTTGTTGTACTGGTCGGGCTTGAAGTAATTGCCGGGATTTTGCGCGATCAGCTTGCGGCACAGCAGGATCGCGCCGTCGGAGGATTCCATCGGATCGGAAAACGTGATCTTCGCGCCGAACGCCTGGATAATTTTTTTGCGCTCGCGGCTCGCGTTTTCCGCCATTACCAGCTCGACCGGATAGCCGATCGCCGCGCCCACCATCGCAAGGGCGATTCCGGTGTTGCCGGAGGTCGAATCGATGATGGTCTTGCCGGGGCGCAGGCTGCCGTCGGCCAGTCCGACCTCGATCATCTTGCGCGCGGCGCGATCTTTGACCGAGCCGCCGGGATTGAAGCCCTCGAGCTTGGCGAAGATCCTCACCCCGGGCGCGAGGGTGCCGCGCACCAGGCGCGTGATTTCGAGGATCGGCGTGTTGCCGATCAGCTCGAGCACGCTTGCGGCGCGCGCGACCGGCACAACTTCGTGCTCGAGATCGCGCGCGGCGGGATCAGCGTCCGCCCGCGATCGCGGGGACGATTGAAACGTCGTCGCCATCCTTGACCTTCGAGTTGAGCGAATCGAGAAAGCGGATGTCGTCGCCATTGAGATAGATGTTGACGAAGCGGCGCAGCTCGCCCTTGTCGTCGAGCAGGCGCTCGCGGATTCCCGGATGGCGCCGCTCGAGGTCCTCGAGCACGAGGCGGACCGAGGCGCCGTCGGCGGGAACTTCGTCAACCCCGGCGGTGAAACGCCGCAGCGGGGTCGGGACTCTGACCTTGATTGGCATGTGATGCTCTGTGCCTCCGTATTGGATCTTGATGAATATGCCGCGCGCGTATCTTAGACAAGCCGCCGCCGCGCGGCGCGATAATTGTCAGGCGGCGCCGGCCGCGGCGCGCTTGGCGCTGTCCAGGCGCTCGAAGAGCGCGTCGAACTCGCCCAGGCGCGCGTCGATAACCATCGGCGCCTCGATCGATCCGGCGACCGCTTCGAGGGTTTTGTAGCCGTTGCCGGTGATCGAGATGACGGTGGTTTCGCCGGGCTTGATGCGGCCCTGCGCGATAAGCTTGATCGCGACCGCGAGGGTGGTGCCGCCGGCGGGCTCGGCGAAAATTCCCTCGGTGCGGGCGAGCAGCTTGATCGCGTCGATAATCTCGGGGTCGGTGGCCGATTCGCCCCATCCGCCGGACTCGCGCACCGCGCGCAGGACATAGTAGCCGTCGGCGGGATTTCCGATCGCGATCGACTTGGCGATAGTGTCGGGCTTGACCGGCGTGATCAGGTCGGTGCCTTTGTGCAGCGCGTGGATGACCGGCGCGGAGCCGGTGGCCTGGGCGGAGAAAATCTTGAACGCGTCGCTCTTGATTAGGCCGACTTCCTTGAGTTCCTTGAACGCCTTGGCGACCTTGGGCAGAATCGTGCCGCCGGCGGTCGGGACGACGATATTGTCCGGCAGCTTCCATCCGAGCTGTTCGGCGACCTCGAAGCCGAAAGTCTTTGCGCCTTCGGTGTAGTAGGGGCGCAGATTGATGTTGACGAAGGCCCATCCGTACTTGTCCGCGATCTCGCTGCACAGCCGGTTAACGTCGTCGTAATTGCCGCGGATCGTGATCACTTGCGCGCCGTAAATCGTCGAGCCGACAATTTTTCCGGACTCGACGTTCTCGGGCATGAAGATGAAGCATTTCAGCCCCGCGCGCGCCGCGTGCGCGGCCACCGCCGTGGCCAGGTTGCCGGTCGAGGCGCACGACACGGTGGTGAAGCCGAACTCGATCGCCTTGCTGATCGCGACCGAGACGACGCGGTCCTTGTACGAAAGCGTGGGATGATTGACGGTGTCGTCCTTGACGTAGAGGTGGTTGATTCCCAGTTCGGCGCCCAGGCGCTTGCAATGGACCAGCGGAGTGAAGCCCGAATGCGGTCCGATTGCGGGCTCGGAATCGACCGGCAGCAGCTCGCGGTAGCGCCACAGGTTATGCGGGCGCGACTCGATCTTCGCGCGCGAGATCGCGGCGCGGATTTTCGGGTAGTCGTAGATGACCTCGAGCGGGCCAAAACAGGTCTCGCATACGTGCAGCGGCGCGATCGGATATTCCTGTCCACATTCCTTGCACTTGAGATTGGTGATGAAGCTCATGGTTCCCTCATTGATGCGGATGCGCCGCGCGGGCGGCGGCCGGCTCGGAGAGGAGCGCGGCGCCGCATCCGCATCCGGCGCGCGCGGCCACCGCGGCGATCCGCAGGCGCGGCGCAATAGCCGCGTCGTAGGTCAGCATCCGACCCGCAAGCCGCGGAGGTTCGCCGCCAAGAAAGCGGAGCGCCTCGGCGGCCTGAATCTCGGCGATCAGGCCGGCGACCGGTCCGATAATTCCGGCATCGCGGCATGACGCGGCTTCGCCCGGGTCGGGCGGCGCCTCGAACAGGCATCGCAGGCACGCCGAGCGTCCGGGCAGGACGGTCATCGCCTGCCCCGTCATCGCGAGCACGCCGCCATAGACGAACGCAGTGCCGGCGGAGATTGCGAAGTCGTTAATCAGAAACTTGGCGGCGGGATCGTCGGTCGCGTCGATTATGAAATCGTGCGCGGCGGCAAGTGCGCCGCCGTTATCGGCGCCGAAACCAAGCGCAAGCGGGGTGATTTCGAGGCGCGGAAACGACCTGCGCAGGCGGCGCGCGGCAGCCTCGACCTTGAGCGTGCCGAGGTCGTCGCTTCGATAGATTACCTGGCGGGCGAGATTCGACAGCTCGACCGGATCGGGATCGATAAGCGTCAGGCTTGCGGCCCCCGCGCGAGCAAGCGCCCACGCGGCCGGTGCTCCCAGCCCGCCTGCTCCGACAATCAGTATGCGCCCGATCAACACTGCATGCCCCGCCTGATCGGCGGCCTGTAGATTGAGGGACGGGCGAAAGTGCCGACGATTTAGGGCTAAAACAAAACCCTCTTCCTGTGATAACGACGAGGGTTCGAGAACTCTCGCCTTATCTTCCAAGACCGGTGTAGCGGACAGGTCTTGCAGGAGTTAGCACCAACTCCTTGCGGAGCCGGTTGCTGCGGCATCGTCGGGCCAGTCCCTCCGCCGCTCTCGATAAGGCCGTCAATGGCTTAGGTAGAGTTATAGGAGGGTGGGAATGATGTCAATCGCCGGACCATTTGGTCAGGCGAGCCTCCGGACCGGCGGGATATCCGGACGGCGGTATGGATTGGGAAACCTCGACGAGTTGGCGCGAGCGCCGGAAAAGCGATCGCTGCGCAGGGCGCGAGGAAATTTTCCGTGCGGCGGTTTGAAATAACTTTTACAAGTCAGGTAGCCTGCGCCAGCGCATACATCGGGGCCGGTGCATGCGAGGGACCGTTCACGTCCGACATAGCGATCTGGGGAGGGGGCATCGTGGTAGTAACGCGCCGAAACGCACTTGCTGCGCGAGTATTCATGGCGTCGATCGTAATCGCGGCACTTGCGGGATGCGATCCCTGTCCGAGTTGTTCCACAAAACGGGTTAGGCCGACGCCGACGCCGACGCCTACATTCTCGCCGACGGCGACCGCGTCGCGCACTCCCACCCCGACGCCAACCCCGACGCAAACCCCGACGCCCACCGCGACGCCCACCGCGGCGGCCAATGCCTGCCTGCCGTCCAGCTCGATCGGGGTGCTGGTTCAGGGCACGAATGTCACTGCCTATGTTCCACAGGGAAACTGGGGCGGCGGTACGGCTGCGGTCGCGGTCGTGCCGATCGAAACCAGCGGTGGCATTCTTACCAACGACGCGGTTGCCGCCGCGGCGCCGACCACGGTTACGACGACGAACGTCCCGAACTCCTGCTCGTGCAATTCCAACACCGGTGAAACCGTGTGCGTCGCCAACAACACCGACGTTTACCTGATCAACGGCACGACATTGACCAGCACTTTGACCAGTGGCGCGACCAGCACGGAAAGATTCTCCGGCGGCAGTTGCGAAAACTGCGGCGTGGTGGTCGATTCGTCAACCAACAGGGCGCTGGTCACGATCGGCTTGGCAACGGGGGGGCCCGGCGGCTACCAATTCCTCGACCTTGGCGCGACCCCGCTCGCGTTTGAGACCCCCATCGCCGCCGGAACGGACGTCTCCGAAGACGTTTCGATCGATCCCAGCCGCCACCTGGTGTTGTCGCCCAACGAGGATTCGGTTTACCAGATTGCCAATGTCAGCACCGCGACCCCGGCGATCTTCAATAACGATCTCAGCGGCACCAGCGCGGCGGGAGTGTATGACTCGGCCGCCGAGGATTGCACGACCGGCATCGCCTTGGCCACAAGCGAGGGCACGGGCAATCTCCTCATCGCAGATCTGACTCAAGCGAGCTTCACTTCGGGAACGCCCGGCACTTGGACCGACACCGGCAGCCAGCTCGAGAACTTCCCCGAATTCGATTCGTTCTCGGCCGGCACCAATGGTATCGCAATCGCTCCCGGAACGCATCTCGGCGTGGTGACGGGTGAATTCGGCGGTAATCTGGAAGGCGTCATCCAACTACCATCCACCTCGGGAGGCGGGGTCCCTGCGGCGGTCGATTATGTGGCGTTTACGATGCCAGCCGAACCGAGCGCGGTCCCGTTCGATATGGGCTACGATCCACACACCGTCACCGCTTATGTCAGTCCGAACAATCACAAGGCGTACGCCGTGCTGGGCGACAGCACCAACGCCTACCTTGGCATCGTCGATCTCCAGGGCTTGCTGAGCGCGCCGCGAACCGGCCATACGGTGACCAGCCCGCTCCCGACCGGGCTGGTGACGTACTTAGCGCAGTAACTTTTCCCTAACCGATGCGTGAATAAAAGCGCCGGTCCTGCTCCGAGGGCCGGCGCTTTCATCTTTTGCGATGCGGCCCTTCCCGAACAGGTTGCTATGCGATCAGCAGTTCGGCGATCTGGATTCCGTTGAGCGCGGCGCCCTTGCGAAGTTGATCGCCCGAGACCCAGAAGTTGAGCGCGTTGGCGCATCCCAGGTCCTCGCGGATGCGGCCGACCATGCAGTCGTCCTGGCCCTCGGCGATGAGCGGCATCGGGTACCGATTGTGCGCCGGGTCATCGACCACGCGCAGTCCGGGAAAGCGCTCGAAGGCGGCGCGCGCGGCGGCCGCGGTGACTTTGCTTTCGGTCTCGGCGTTGACCGCGATCGAGTGCGCGGTGAAGACCGGCACGCGCACGGTGGTGGGAGAGATCGCGAGTTCGGGCAGGCCGAGAATCTTGCGGATCTCGCCCACCAGCTTCAGCTCCTCGCCGGTGTAACCATCTGCGCCGAATTTATCGATATGCGGGATCAGGTTGAAGGCGATCTGATGCGGGAAATGGCGCGGCTCGATTTTTTCGCCGCGCGCCCACGCGAGGGTTTCTTCGCGCAGGGCCGTGACTCCCGCCACGCCCGCGCCGGACACCGCCTGGAAGCTGGTCGCGATTACCCGGCGCAGGCGGCCCGCGTCGTGCAGCGGCTTTAGCGGCATCACGGTGACGATCGTGGTGCAGTTCGGGCAGGCAAGAATCCCGCGATGCGCCTTTGCGGCCGCGGGATTGATTTCGGGCACGATCAGCGGAACCTCGGGGTGCATGCGGAACGCGCTCGACTTGTCAACCACGACCGCGCCGGCCTTGACCGCGGCGGGAGCGAACTCGCGCGACTGATCCGATCCGGCGGAGAACAGGGCTATATCGATACCCTTGAACGAGTCGGCGCCCAGGCGCTGGACCTTGATATCCTCGTCGCCAAACCTGACGGTCTTGCCTTCGGACCGCGCCGACGCGAAGGCGCGCAGATCGCGCACCGGGAAGTTGCGCTCTTTGAGCAGCCTAAGGGTGGTCTGGCCAACCGCGCCGGTCGCGCCAACCACCGCGATTCTTTGTCCACTTGCCATGTAGTCCAATTCGCCCGATGCGCGGAGCGCGATGCGCCGCCTATTTTCGCGCGAGCACCGCCTGGGACTGGGTCGGTCCCGGAACCGACGCGAGTTTGACCTCGCGGAAGCCGGCGGGCTCGAGCATTTTGCGGTATTCGGAGAGCGTATAGGTGTCGCCGTCGCGGGTCCAGATGAGCATCGTGAGCGCGAACGCCAGGGCGAAACGCTGCTGTTCGCGGCCTTCGTCGGGAACCATATCGACGATCACGAGTGCGCCGCCAGGCGTCGCCGCGGCGTGTAGCCGGCGCGAGAGTTCGAGGTTCTTCTCGATCGAAAAGTGATGGTAGATATTCACCGCCAGTACCAGGTCGTAGCCCGAGCCCAAATCGTCGGCAAAAATATCGCCGGGGCGGAACTCGGCGCGATCCGCGACCTGGGCCTGCTGTGCGTTGGCCTGCGTATGCTTGAGCACGCCGGGCCAATCGACGCTCACCAGCCGCGCGCCGGGAAAACGCTTGAGCGCGCTGAAACCGTAAAAGCCCGAGCCGCACGCGATATCCAGAATCTTCTTCGGCTCGGCGCCGGAGAACATCGAGGCCGCAGTCTCCGCGACCGCCGGTCCCGCAAGCTGCGCCATCATCCGCGATCCCCGCGCGAAGTCCTGCCAGAAGGGATTGTCCTCGGCCTCGGCCGAGCGGTTGTCGAGCAGCGTGTGGCCGGCCTTTACGATATCGGTCAAGCGCGCGAGTTCGTTCCAGATGAGCGGATTGGCGGCAATCGCCGTCATGCCGCCCGCATATCCGGGGGCGCCTTTGACGAATATCGCCTGCGCGCCGGGCGAATTCGCATAGCGCCCGCCCGATTTGAGCAGCGCGCCAAACGCCACCAGCGCGTCGCACAGGATTCGGGTCGAGCGTATCGGCAGCTTCTTGGCCGCGGCGATCTTTTCGGGCGTGTCATCTCCGTGCGCGATATGGGTAAAGACCTCGAGGTCGATCGCCGCCTTGATCGCGGCCGTGCTCGCCGCACCCTGCATCATCGCGATCAGGCTCTGAGGAGAACCGGGAGCAGCGTATTCTTCAGCCATCGTGGCAATTCCTTTCGGCCCGCCACAGAAGGGCGCGCGTAGCCGCTGAGTTTGATCCGAGAACGGTTATAGCGCGCGCCTGCGCAAATGTCAGGTATGCTCGGCCAGCCACTTTTCGGCGAGGTCGAAGATCCGGTCGCCATGCGCGCTAAAGCCGTGATCGGCGCCGGCGACCAGTTCGAGCCGCTTGGGCTCACGCGCGCGCTCGAACAGCGCTTCGGACGATTGATGCGACAAAATAGCGTCGGCGGTTCCGTGCACCAGCAGCAGCGGGCGCGGCGCAAGCTCGCCGACCATGTGCGCGCCGGCGAGCTGGCTCGAAATCGCGATCACCGTGGTCACGCCTTGCGCGATCGTGCCGGCGTTGATCGCCACCGCACCGCCGAACGAATGGCCGAGCGTCGCCAGGCGCGGGTATTCGATTCCGCGCAGAAAAGTCAACGCCGCCATCGTATCCACCAGGCATTCGGCGAATTCTCCCGGCGCGCGATAATCGAGCCGCGCGACCGCGATGCCGAGCTTGGGCAGCTCAAGTCCCAGCCGCGCGTAAAGCCGGGCCGGACCGTCGAGCCCACCCAGCGCGCCGCTTACGCATAGCACCGCGCGGCCCGGCTGTGCGGCCGAGTGCAACAGGATCGGAATGCCGCCGCGGGTGGTGCGGATCACGAGCTTGCGCGCGCCCGCGATCTCGTCGCCCGGTTCGATTGCGGTGATGCGGAGATTTATGTCGTCGCTCACGAAATTATCGAGTCAGTGTCCAGCTCGATTGCGCGTCGAGTCGAGTCCCGCGTCGCCGGCCTGCCCAAGCATCCGCATTCCGTACCGGACGAGCATCGCAAGCCGCTCGATACGCTCGAGGATTTCGGCGTGCTCCTCGCGCGGCGCGATGGGCAGCGTCTGTGCGGTGTCGGCCAGGCTCTGTTCGAGCATCGCGACCGCGCGCTCCAGGCTATCGCGCCGGGGGCCGAGGTCGGCGCGATGCCGTTTGCGCTCGGCCACAATTTCGGCGAGATCGATAATTTCCGCCATCGCCGTGTCCTCTTCCTCGGGCGCGATTATCGCCGATCGAGAGTTGCCCGTACAGCGCCGCGGCCGCCGGCCCGCTCGCGGGCGGCTACTTCCCGAGCTCCCACTCGACCAGTTGCAGGCGGTCGTTGCCGAAGAACATGACGCCGTCGACAAACATGGTCGGCGATCCGAAGCCGCCGCGCGCGATCAGCTCGTCGGTGTTGGCGCGCAGCTTATCTTTGTATGCGGGTGCGGCGATTTTCTCGAAGTACTCGCGTTCGTCGAGCCCGGCCTCGCGCACGATCGCGCGCAGGACGTCGTCCTGGCTGATGTCGCGGTCCTGGCCCCAATAGTTCTCGAACACCAGGCGCGAATACTGCGCGACCCTGCCGTGCTCGAGCGCGACGAACGCGCCGCGCATCGCCTTGACCGAGTTGACCGGGAACACGGTGGGATTCCCGATCTTGAGTCCGTAAAAGCGCGCCCAATCCTGCAGGTCCTTAACGTAGTAACGGGCCTTGACCTTGACCGGATTGCTTCGCGTGTCATAGACCGACGGATTCACCGAATTGAACACGCCGCCGACCAGAATCGGACGCCAGATTAGATCGGCCTGATGCCGCGCGGCCACCGCTTCGATTTTGCTGAACGCAAGATAGGTCCACGGGCTCGAACAATCGTAGAAAAATTCCAGTTTCCTGGGCATCGGCGCGCCTCCGGGCACTTCATCGCGATAGCGCCACAATAGAAGAATGGCGGGGGCGAGTTCCAGCGCGCGGTCCGCGCTCAGCGCGTGGCGACGCGGGCATCGCCGTCCACCTGGGTCAAGTCGGCGGTCACTTGCCCGATGAACGCCGCGGCCTGCAACCTGAGCGGCAGGCGGCGCCGGTCGGCGCTGACCCAGATGGTGGTGGTGGTGGCCTCGTCCTGGTACCTGCCGTTGCTCAGGTAAACCACCCCCGGGATGATCTTGATCGCGTCGAACACTCCGAGCGGCGTGCGGATGCGCTCGCGGCCGTCAACATGGAAGCTGAAGACGTAGCGGGTGGTGCCGCTGAAGACGTCGTATTCATAATTGGCGCCGGGATCGAGCCGCTGCGTCAGCGCCATCATCGCGCCCGAGATGGGTCCCCACGGGTCGCCGGAGATGAATTGGCGGATCTCGGTTTCGCGCGGGTTCTTTTTCCGCGCGGTGACCAGATGGCTCCGGCGATCGAAGCTAATCGAGTATTCGTCGAAGCGCCGGTTCTCGGATTGGCGCTGATAGACGTCGGTGGTGGCCAGCGATCCGATGGCGAAGCTTTCGGCCATGTAATCGCGCATCTTGAACAGGACATCCACGACCTGGGTGGTCTCGATCCACGCTTCGGCCTTCCACTGGTCCGGATCCTTTCGGTTGCGATGCAACTCGAAGCGCGCGCGCGCGGCGGGTATTCCCAGCCACGAAGCTTCATAGAAGAGCCGCTCGCCGTCGTGGAAAGGCATCGCTCCCGCGCGGTACGCGGGCACCCGGATATTAGCGGGAAGCGCCTGCGGAGTAGGCGAAACCGACGCGCGCGCGTGGCGGCGGCGCGGGTGGGCCGGATCGGCTGGCGCGGCGCTGCCGGCGCGCAGCAGTATCAGCGCGCAAATCGCGGCCGCGAGCAAACCCGCGCCATGGCCGAGTTTCGCGTGCGCGGCGCGGTCTCGCTCGCGCCGTTTTTTCGCCTCACGATTACTTGCATTGCGAAACATGATGCCTGATAATTCTGCCCTATCGGGGAGGATCGTGAAATGCGGAAGAGCCGATTTGTTGCCGGAGCGGCCGTCCTGTGCGCGGTCTCCTGCGCGATCTTCGCGCTTCCCTACGCCGCGCATGCTCAAGCCGAGTACGGCGGTGAGGGAATTGGCAGCGCGACCAGCAGTGATCCGCTGATGCATCAGGGCGTGGTCCATGCCGGCGTTGACGACATAGCGTCGCGCGCGATGAAGGAGTCCGCCTTCAAAATCATCAAGGATGTAAAGCTGGGGCTCAAGGATGCCGACCCCAACGTTCGCGTAGCCGAACTCAATAAACTGCGCGAGCTTGACGATCCCGACGTCAATCGCATCCTGATTCAATCCATGAGCGACCCGGACATCCGGGTCAAGATGAAAGCGGTCGATATTCTCGGCGCGCGCGAGGCCAACGACGCGGTTGGCGCGTTGTCGCAGGTGCTGTTCCTGCGCCAGACCGAACCCGCGGTGAAACTGCACTCGGTGGCTGCGCTGGGCAGAATCGGCGACGCAAAAGGAGCGCTCCCGGTCATGCAGTACATGCAGGAGGAAACCGACGACCGCGCGCGCGGCACTGCGGTTTTCGCGCTCGGTGAAATCGGCAACGGGAAAGCCTCCCCCCTGCTCATCAAAGCCGCCGAGAACGACAAGAGTCCGATGGTGCGGCGGCTGTCAAAGGAAGCGCTCGAAAAGATCGACGGCGAGCTTCCGACTCAGCACAGCACGCAGATCGCCACGACCAAGACCAACAGCGATACGACTCCGACCGATCAGAAGCTCGCCAAGCTGCGCGAGTATGACACCAAGCTCCAGGAAGAGCAGCGCTGAGCGCGCTTAGCCACTAGTGCCTAACGACGGGCCGCGCGGAAACTCCGGCGGCCCGTTGATTTTTTCGTGTGCGAGGGGCCGCGGGAGGCGAACAGGCGATGACGATGCATAGCGGCGGATGCCATTGCGGGCGAGTCAGGTTTGAGGTCGAAGGCGACCCTGCCAAGATTTCGGATTGCAACTGCTCGATCTGCGCGAAGTCAGCCTATCTGCACTGGCGGATCAAGCCCGCGCAACTCAAGCTGCTGACGCCCTGGGAAGACCTGACGAATTACCAATGGGGAACTGGCCGCGCCAGCCACTACTTCTGCAAGCACTGCGGCGTGGCCGTGCTGCGCCATCCGCGCGGCGCACCGGAAGAGTTCTCGGTCAACGCGCGATGTATCGACGGACTCGACCTTGCGGCCATCAAGATTCGGCATATCGACGGCAAAAGCCTGCCGCTGGAACGCGCGTAGCGGCGCTGATCATGGCGCGGCAAGCGCCATCAACGCCGCGCCGCGGCGCGTCTCGCGCTCGGGCACAGAGGAACCTGATGCATCTGAAGCTCGGCACAACGCTCGCGCTCGCCGGCTTATTCGCGATCTCGCCTGGTATCGCAGCCGGCGGTTCAGTCCAGACCGGAATGCTCAGTTCGTCCAACTCGATCAACTGGGCTTGCGGAGAGGATGCTCACCTGTCCGCGCCGAATAGCGAGACCTCGTGCGGGAGCGCGAAATTCGGAAAATGCTCAGACTGCGATGATCTGGCGATTCGGAATCAGTCTGGCTCGCCGGTTAAATTGCATATCAAGATAATCGGATCCGGATTCGCGCAGCCGTGTGCCGGGGGCGGAGCTTATGGATACGGGTATGAGAAGTGTGCTTCGGGCACGTCCATTCGGGTTGGTGATGGAAACCCTTGTGGGGATTCGCTCAAGCCAGGACAGAGTTGCAGGCAATCGATCGAGTTCTGCCCCGCGCAGGCGGGGGAAAGTCACGGCGAGGTGCGGGTGTCCGTCACCACCGGCTCCGGCAGTCCACACCTCCAGGTCTTCAAGCTGGTTGGGTCCGGAGATTACCCGCCGGAGCTGGCCGCGGCTGACCAAGCCAGACGCAGCCAGCTCGACGAGTTGATGAAGATCCCCTATGTCGCCAAGGTCGAACTCGACACGGAAAATGACGACCTCGCGATAAACGTCGAAGTCACCGAAGACGACAAGATCGAGCAGGTTCGCCGTCTCGTTCCACCGAAGATCGAAGGCTACCGAACTGAGGTTACCACCTATAGCCCGGTCGGTTGCGGCTATTAGCTAGTGCGGCTGCGCGCTGGCGGCCATTGCGACGAATGCGCCGTAGCGCAGAATCGGCGCCGTTGTGCTCACGTCGCGCTCGGATGCCCAGGTTACGTCCTGCTCGAAACCGCGGTCAATTAGCTCGCGCCCCGATGCGCAATCAGCGAGCGCGGGTAGCAACTCGTTCTCCGCGCCGCGGAATGCGGCTAGCGCGGCGTGGGCTTCGGGAGACATCGAGATTGCTCCGAGCGCGGCCAGGATCGCGCCCGCGCCTACCAGGTCTTCGAATGCGGGACGCAGCGTGTCGGATGCGCTCCATCGCTCTCCCGCCGCGATTATCGCGATCGGAGCGCCGATCGCAAGCGCGGCCCGTGCGACCGCCGATGCGTTGCGCAGGCATCCTGCCATCACGGTGGCGCCGGATTGCGCCGCAGCGAGCGAGACCTGCGCACCGTTGGGCGACGCGACTATTATCTTCATACCCGGCTGCGCATGCGCCATCGTCGGCGGTGAGAGCGAGAACGGGCTTTGAGAAGTCGTCGCCAGGCGCGCAACCGTCTCGATTCCGCCGACCCTCCGCGCCAGTTCATTGGCCGCGCCGCCCGCGAATTGGCACGGATAGGCAGTGGCTCCGTGCGAGACCGCGACATCGATCGCCGTCGAAAAGCTCATCACGTCAACGACGATCATGACGCGCGCGCCGCGGCCGAGTTCGCGCGCGCCATCGGGTCCCCACTCGAACTGCGCATCGAAGCCGCTCTGATCGTAGATGCCGGTCATGACGCAGGCTCCGCGCGGCTAGGTGCGCGTCAGCCAGTCGCCGGCCATCACGCCGTCGCCGCACCATTTGCCGTCCGCGACGACCGAGCGGCCGTTGACGATCACATGCTCGATTCCGGTGGGCTCGCGGTCGGGCGTGCGCGCGTCGGCGTCGCATCCGACGGTTGCCGGATCGAAGATGCAGAAATCCGCCGCCGCTCCCGCGCGCACATAGCCGCGTCCGCCGAGATGCATCCGCTCGGCCGCCATCCCGGTCATCTTGTGGACCGCGTCTTCGAGCGAGAGCATCCCGAGCTCGCGCACGTAGTAGCCCAGGATGCGCGGGTAGGTGCCGAAGCTCGCGGGGTTGTTGTGCCCGCTCGAGGTCAGGATCGTGTCC
>DATKSQ010000072.1:0-57268 GCA_035531615.1 Binataceae bacterium (SeqCode) | reverse complement strand
GCAACCTCGTCTATAACCCGCAACAAACCAACACTTACGTTATATTTGTCAGCGACAATGGAAGCCTGGGCAGCGTAGTCAAGACACCCTTCGATCTCACCCGCGCGAAGTCCACGCCGTATCAAACCGGGGTCTGGGTTCCCGGAATCGTGTCGGGTCCGGGCGTCGTCCAGCCCGGCCGCGAAGTGGACGCGATGGTCAACATCGTGGATCTCTACCAGCTCTTCGGCGAAATCGCCGGGATCGACGTGCACGCCAGCGTACCATGGACGCTGGACTCGGAGTCGGTGCTTCCCTACCTGCAAAATCCCAACCAGGCGGAAATCCGCCAAACTAATTTCACCCAGATTGGCACCAACGAGCATGCCAACGGCCAAATCAACGGCCCTTGCGTATATAACACCACTACATGCACGCAGATTGCGCCCACCAAAGGCGTTTGCGAAGACAATAGCGGCATCTGGTGGGGCGCCGGCGCCACCGATCCCAGCACCACCGGCATTCCCAGCACCGGGCTGGCGCTGTGTTGCGACGTGGCGGTCTGGCAGGCCGACCATGGGTTGCCGATTTCCACCGATATCTACCCGCTCGAGGCCTACGGGATCCGCAACGACCAGTACAAACTGGTCCTGAGCAAGTACCAGTCCTACGACGCTACCACCAACTCTTGTACCGCCACGCAGAGCACGGAGTTCTACCAGATCAACGAAGACGTTCCGGTGCCGCAACTGGACACCGCCGATGCCAACCTGTTGGCAAGCGGGGACACGCTGACCCCAGAACAGCAGCAGAACTACGACGCCCTGAACACCGACCTCCAGCAGCTACTCTCCTCGCAACCCGCCTGCCCCGGCGACATCAACCTCGACGGAGTGGTCGACCAGGCGGACATCGCGCAATGGGCGATGTTCCAACAGGCGTCGATGGGCAACTCAAGTTGGGCTGACATCAACCAGGACGGCCTGACCAACGACGCCGATCAGACGATCATCGAGCAACATCTGGGGCCGTGTCCTAAGTAGCCGGCCTGCGCGCGCGCCGGTAGAAGGCGACGCTTCATCGGCGAGTCGATGCGCTCGGGGCGGGATCGGCATGAGCTCTGCGTCTTTGTGAAGCGCAAGCGCGACAAATCGGACTCGATCGGCGCGCTCCAGGCGCGCCGGCGTGCGATCCCAAACCGAAAAACGCTTTTGCCCGCGGCGCTGATAAACGACATTTTCGGGAAATACCGGAGACCAACGAACCAGCCGAGGTCGTGACCGGCCGGGCAACCATCTCATTGGTGATGGGCTGGGCAGCGAGGAGCGGCGGGAGCTTGCCCGGCTGCGGCGTGAGAACCGGGTGTTGTGCGAAGAGCGCGAGATGCTGTCAAAAGCCGCGGCCTGGTTCGCGACGGAGACCGGTTCGGTGCCGTCACGGCGTTCGAATTCGTGCGCGCGAATCAGGCCATGTACAGGATTGCGACGATGTGCCGGATGCTGGAAGTCTCCACCAGCGGGTATTACGCGTGGTGCCAAAGGCCGCCGCCGCCGCGTGCCCGGGCGGACGCGGAACTCAGCTCGCGGATGCGAGCGATTCATGAGCGCTCGCGCGGGACCTGCGGTGCGCCGCGCATCAGCCGCCTGATCGTGGGCTGGGCGATGGAGACTCATCTGCGCACCGAGCTGGCGCTCGAAGCACTGCACATGGCGCTGGGGCAGCGACGACCCACCGGCGTGATCCATCATTCCGGCCAGGGCACATGGTACACCTCAATCGCTTTCGGGATGCGCTGCCGCAAGCTAGGCGTGCGGCCGTCGATGGGCTCAGTCGGCGATTGCTTGGATAACGCGATGTGCGAGAGCTTCTTCGCCAGGCTGGAATGCGAGCTTCTCGACCGCAGCAGCTTTCACACTCAGGCCGAGGCGCGCATGGCGGCCTTCGAGTTCATCGAAGACTGGTACAATCCGCACCGTCGCCATTCCGCTATCGACCATCTGTCACCAATCAACTACGCAAGAAATCACCAGTCACAAGGATTACCGCAAGCCCGCCGCCGTCCACTCAACCGGGGTAACTCCAGTCTGCCCGGCGGTTTGACGCTCAACGCGAATATCCAGCAGTTTGCCAAAGGGGCAGCGGCTTCAGCACCCGCTCCAATGCCGCCCTAAGCCGATTCGAGCCGCGTCCTGACGGCGCGCATGCGGTTGGCGAGATCGCTTTCGTCTAGCAGACTGCGGCTGAGCATAACATGAACGAGTGCGAGCAACTGACGCTCTGGCACGGGAACGTCGCTATAAACAGATTCTGCAAGCTCATCTTCGGCTCGGCGGCGGTCCAGCGTAGGAAGCGCCCCGCTGGCGGCAAGGCAGTCGCAAATTGCGCTTAGGCTTGTTTTCCACGGAGGATTTGGATTGGTAACGCCGTAACGCGGCGCAAGCACATTCCAAGTCTTCTCCGCTTGCCGCAAGGCCTCGAGCAGCTCGATCCGGCCGGAGTCAACCTCACTCTTTGCGCTCATGTCGAGCCTCCCCGGAATGCGTCGAACCCTGAACGGGCCGGCGCGCCTTATGAACCGGATGAACGTCTGCCGTCCTGCCAAGGCGTGGCAGGGCTACGCCGATCATGCAGTCGCGCGTGACGATCTCTGCAAGTTGCTCCTCGGTCCAATTCTCCGTGCCTTCGGGCCGCACCGGAAGGACCATGAAGCGGCATTTCTGATTGGAGTCCTCGATACGTACTTCCACCTCGGGAGGAAGTATCAAACCGAACTCTGCGAGGACCTGGCGCGGCCAGCGAACCAATCTACGCCGATAGTTCGTGGTGCGGTACCATTCCGGTGACATGCCGAGCAAGGGGCGCGGATAGCACGAGCAGAGCGTGCAAACTATTACGTGATGTAGCGTTGGCGTATCTTCGAGTACGCGAAGATTCATGTAGTCGCTCGGGGTGCCGAATCCGGTGGGTTCCGCCCAATCGATGCCGATCTCCTTGCAGGCTTTGACGGCATCCTCCATGACACGAGCTTTGAAAGCGGGGTCGGTCCATGCCTTCGCTACTAATCGAGAGCCAGCCGCCGGTCCGATTGTTTCGGTCCACTCAGTGAACCTGCGATGATCCTCCGCGGTAAAAAGACCGTGCTCTATTGCAAGTTCCCGCACTGCAATCTCGAGGACCTCGAAGTCAGTTATTTCCTCTACCATCGGCGCCGCGTGACCCGGGTCGGCGCCGCCATTTCCCGGCGTGTGTGTGTGGCTCACTTTATTTGCGTCCTTCTTTTTCGATCCGCTCAGTTATCGACGGGATCGAGCCAGCGCTCCGGGGACTCGGTCTGCACCGTGTCGTTGTCGAATTGGTACTCAGGCCAGAGATCCTTCTGCCGGAACCGCACGATGTAGTATTGTTCGAGTCGGCCATCCCGATTGAAAGCTTCGTCCTCAGGGATAACGTCCTGATATGTGCAAGCGGCGATAGTGCCGACAATCCCGCGGACATACATCTGAGTGCGGGTGTAGAACAGGTTTGGCAGGTCCTTTACCCGAACGCGGTCGCCCACCTTGAACCGGGCGTTGGCAGGGGTATTCAGAGCATTTTCCGGAGGCTTACTTCTTGCCATAGCGAGATTTCACCTCCGCAATCTTTTCCACCAATTCGGTCAGCGGAACATGGTTTTTGTCGACCAGCATTCGCGCCGCGGACAAAATCCAGCGCCCATAGTATGGAACCCCAACATAGAGGGCGTAGCCCAAATCGTTATCGGCTCGACGTCGTCTTTCCTCAGAGTTCCAAACGCCTCTCCAACCGAGAACCTCGCACGTCACATAAGTGTCGAGTTCCCATTGCTCCTCTTCCTTCTCCTCGTACACAACGGGAACGTCGAATTGGCCGCCGACATCGTGGGGTGGGTGCACGTAGGCTGTGTAAAGCGGGCCGTCAACCTCGTAATTCCAGTTTTGGGGCACATGAAGCGCGGGCTGTAACGAGGCGATAAGTTCTTGCTGGTGACGAAGCTCATTTCGTGCGGACACTTCTTCACACCTCCTTTCCTCTCGCATCGGCAATCGACCGGAATTTCTGTTTTGACTCGGCGATCTGAACGACTTTTACGTCAAAACCTCTTCCGCCCGCAAGGCGTCAGCTCGGGTCTTCGGCGCGACCAGCAGCGCCCGAAGGGGTCGGTGTGAACTTGCCCCGTTTCAGTAGACAGTGTTGGGCTTGTGCGGAATTCCGTTGGATGGCTCCTTTCGTAGTTGATAGGCCAGAGATAGTCGAGGTGACCTGCCCCCCGGAAAGTGGACCGGCTGAAATGTAGGGTTCTCCGATGCTAAGGAGGACAGCGTGCGACGGAGCCAGTACAGCGAGGAGCAGATCATCGGGATCCTGAAGCAGGCGGAGGTGGGCAAGTCGATCGGCGAGCTGTGCCGCGAGCATGGGATCACGGATGCGACATACTATCGATGGAAGGCCAAGTACGGCGGCCTGGAGGTCTCGGAGGCGCGGCGGCTTAGGCAGCTCGAGGATGAGAACCGGCGGCTCAAGCAGCTGGTGGCCGACCTGACGCTGGACAACCAGGCGCTCAAGGGGTTGCTCAACCGAAAGTAGCTAAGCCCACGGCCCGAAGGGCGGCCGTGGGCTGGATGCGGGAAGCGTACGGGATGGGCGAGCGGCGGGCGTGCGGACTAATCGGAGTGTGGCGCTCGACGGTGCGATATCAGAGTCGGCGCGCGGAGCCGGCCGAGCAGATCGCGATGCTGAAGCTGTTGGCGGTTGAGCATCCGCGCTATGGCTATCGGCGCCTGCAGGTGATGATGGCGCGCCAGGGCTGGCGGGTGAACCACAAGCGCTTCTATCGGCTGTACCGGCGCGAAGGGTTGGCGGTGAAAAGACGTGGGCGCAAACGGCGGGCAGTAGCCCGCGTGCCGCTGGCCGCGGCGGTGCGGATAAACCAACGCTGGTCGATGGATTTTATGCGCGATACGCTGAGCGACGGGCGCAAGTTCCGCACCTTCAACATCGTTGACGACTTCAGCCGCGAGAACCCGGCGATCGAAGTGGATACCTCGCTGCCGGGCCAGCGAGTGGTCCGAGTGCTGGAGCGGTTGCGCAAGATGCGCGGGGTGCCCGAGGAAATCGTGAGCGACAACGGGCCCGAGTTCACCGGACGCGCGCTCGACGAGTGGGCGTATCGCCACGGGGTTAAGCTGCACTTCATCGAGCCGGGCAAGCCGACTCAGAACGCGTACGTCGAGAGCTTCAACGGCAAGCTGCGCGACGAGTGCCTTAACGCCAATTACTTTTTAAGCCTCGACGACGCGCGCCGGAAGATCGAAGCGTGGCGCGTCGAGTACAACAGCGAACGGCCGCATTCGAGCCTCGGCTATCGCAGTCCCGCGGAGTTCATCACGGCGATCGCAAGCAATCAAAGGAGCGCGCCCGGCGCGCGCATCGCTGGGCCGCCAAACCAACTGGCGGCCGGCGCGATGCACGGCGCGCCGGCCGCGGACCCGGAGCCTATAACGCTTTCCGGCCCGCCCTCAAACCGGGTGGAGGGCGGGCCGGAAAGCTGATATCAGAACCATGCTACTAACCGGGAACTCTCATTATCCGCGGACCATAGACGGGGGGCAGGTCACTTGCAGCGAAGCGTGCTGGAGGAATGGCCCGGAACGGCACCGTCGGACCAACAGATTTATGGGGGACTGGGACGCGACGGGGTCTCATGCACCGTGTGCCACCATATCAGCGGTACGCAACTTGGCCAGGAAAACACGGCCACCGGCAATTTTATCGCCGGAGACCCCAACGTGGTGTACGGTCCGTACAAAGACAACACCATCGTGACCAAGCCGATGGAACATGCGCTGAGCCTAAGTCCAAAGTTTGCTCCCCAGATCCGCAGTTCAGAGCTCTGCGGGAGCTGTCACGACATCTTGCTCCCCGTCTTTGACAACGCTGGGCGGCAAGTCGGCGCGAGTTACGAGCAATCGACCCATTTGGAATGGCTCAACAGCGACAGCGGGCATCCTGGTCCACAATTCCGCTCCTGCCAGGACTGTCATATGCCCACCCAGTACAAGGGCAGCAACCTCCATTTCAAGATCGCCAACAGCGAATCGAACGATCAATTTCCTCCGACGACTAATCGGCTCCCCGACAACGAGATCAAGCTGACCAAACGCAGCCGGTTTTACCGGCATTCGCTGCACGGGCTAAATGAATTCTTGAACGAGTTCGTTCAGCAATTCCCGCTCATCCTGGGCTTTCAACAGGTGGACTGGATGTCGGAGCAACCGTCGCCGCTCGACCCGCCGGCGCCGCCATTTGGCACCAACTTCGTGATGGAGCTTCCATTGTTCACCGGCTTCGAATCCATGCTCGACATGGCTGAGAATCAAACCGCGACAGTGGCGGTCGGACCCGTACGAAAGACGCGGGATGGACTGCTACGCAGCGTCGTAACGGTGAGCAATCTCACCGGGCACGATCTCCCGACGGGGGTCGGTTTCCGCCGGATGTTCCTGCAGTTTCTCGTCCTTGATAACCAGGGAAACACGCTGTGGGCTTCGGGACGGACGAATGATTTGGGATTTATCCTCGATGGCCTAACCGATAATGTACTGGACAGCGAGCAGCCGGTAAGGTTTCCCGACGCTCCAATCCAGCCGCATTACCAGGTCATAAACTCGGGGAACCAAGTGCAAATCTACCAGGAATTGATCAGAGATTCCGGCGGAATTCTGACCACGAGTTTTTTAAGGCGCGTCCAAATCATCAAAGACAATCGCATCCGGCCGAAGGGATTCAATCCGCAATTCTTCGCTCATTCCAGTTCGCCATACATCCGCGAGCTTGCGGTGCTTCATGGTGAGGAGGCGCACGATCCCGATTACGTGAATCCCAATCTCACCGGCGCGGACCGGATCGAATATCAAATCCCCCTCGATCCCGAGACCCTGAGCCGCGCCGATCATGTTCAGGCCACCCTCTACTACCAGTCGATTCCTCCGTTCTATCTGCAGCAACGCTTTCAAGATGCGTCGCAGGGACCGGGAAACCAGGACGATATTCAGCGACTATACTATCTGACCAGCCATTTGAATCTGGACGACGCAAAAAGCGAAGCGGGCGTGCCGGTACTAGAAGGCTGGAAGCTTCAAATCGCAGTCGGCGTGCGACCGGTCAAACAATAAACTTCGTACCGATAACTGCCGCACAGGACAGGAACCGGGCTAAAGCGCGGGCCCCAACTACAACGAATTGCCAGGTGCCAACGCCGGAGGGTATCAGCCCGGGGCGATGATCGAGCATGTTCCCGGGATCAATCAGGCCGACGCTCCCTCCCGCCTTCGCGGGATAGGCGGCGAGCACCATCCCGTTGCGGCCTGAGCCGATTATGACCGCGTCGAAAGTTGCATCGGACATCGAACATTACCTCGCTTGATTCGCTGGCTCGGCAGTGGCTAGGCAAGCGGCATCAGCCGTGCCATTCGCACGGGAACCGGCACCTGCAAGATTGCGCGGCGAAATCACCGGAGAATTAAAGAGGTGGGAAGATCAGATGCAGATTGCCCTATTTGAATTCAAATTGGAATTAGTGCATCTGACAGCTACATGGCATGCTGCTCAAGGCCGCAGCCTGTAGCGGGCTGCTACAATGCTGTCGGCGAGGGTGTCGGTAGCTCAAAGACCTCGCACGAAATTCCGCGGCATACTTGAGCAATCTGCTTGCTCGCATAACAAGCGCTAATTCCGGTTGGCAGAGAGTTTGCAGGGAGTCCAAGTGCATCGGGCGATACCGCAAGACAAATTCCAATTAAAAATGGACTAAATGCGAAGCGTGATCGATCAGGTACGGCGGCGGAGTGTGGCGCTCAGGCAAGCCCGGACCAATTTGCGCGCAAAGAGGCCGCAGTTCACCTCGCGCGGCGAAATCGAACGTCGGCGGAGCCTCGATGCGGGGGCGAGTGTGCTGGCCCGGCGCGGTTATGCCGGCACGCAACTGTCGGAAAGCGCGCAAGAAGCCGAAATCCAGCCTGGCAGTCTCTACTACCATTTCGAATCGCGCGAAAAGCTGATCGAAGAGGTTCTCCGCAGGGGCGCCAATTTGTCGTTTGGGCGCGTTCGGGCGGTGGTTGATGCGCTGCTGGTGGGCGCCTCGGCGCTCGAGTGCCTGACGGCCGCGCTTCGAGCGCATGTGAAGTTCCGGCTGGTCGAGAGCGACTATGCACGCGCGGTGGTTCGTTCGATCGGACAATATCCGGAAGATTTGTGGTCGCGGGCCAACTCGATTTTTCGCTCGCATCGAGAAAAGTTCTTCGACCAGCTGATTGGCGGCGCGATTAAGGCGGACCAGCTCGATCCGGTGGTCGATCGGAGCGCTCTTGGGAGGTTGATTTCGGGCGCAGCCAACTGGGCGCCGGACTGGTATCGGCTGGAGGGAAGCTCAAGTGTCGCGCAAATCGGCGATTTGCTTGCCCGGCGGTTGCTGCGCGGAGTCGGAACTCGCGGGAGACTTGAAACGAGTGCGAAGAAATTCAGCGTGCGAGCATTTCGCTGAATTCGTAAGAGGAAACGGAGGCTTACGGTGGCGTCAGACAGACAGACCAACGGGGGCGAAAACGATACCCTCAAAGCCTATTTCGAGAAACTCGAAACCCCGACCACCTGGTCGGGCCTGCCCACCAAACCTTGCTACGGTCCCGCGGATGGCGCGGGCCTCGACTACTCTCGCGATCTTAACGATCCCGGCGAGTTTCCGTACGCGCGAGGCGTCCACGCCGACATGTACCGGGGTCGGCTCTGGACCAAGCGCGAGGTGTGCGGTTTCGGTTCCGGGCGCGACACGAACCAGCGGCTGCGGTTCCAGATTTCGCAAGGCGTGTCTGGCCTTTCGATTATCGGCGACAACAACAGCTCGCTTACGATTGACGCCGATCATCCGATGGCTACGCCGGAAGCGGGTCTGCAGGGCGTGAGCGTCAACTCGCTGCGCGACATGGAGGATCTCTTCGACGGAATCCAGGTCGAAAAGGTGAGCGTTTCGTTCGACCTCTCGGGCCTGAACTGCATAGCCTGGATGGCAATGTACGTGGCGGCAGCCGAAAAACGGGGGATCGACCTTGCCGCGCTGCGCGGCACGATTCAGAACGACACGCTGCACTACCAGTTCTGCGGTTTCGGCGATTCCTGCCCGGTGGATATGGGCCTGAAGACTTCGGTCGATATCATCGAGTTCTGCACGCGCCGCATGCCGCTGTGGTACACGGGCAACGCGAACCTGTACGACATGCGCGAGAACGGCCTCGACGCTCCGCAAGAGGTCGCCTTCGGGCTGTCGCTCGCGGCCACCTACATTGAGAAGGCGATTGAGCGAGGGCTCAACGTCGATGACATCGCGCCGCGCCGCGCCTTCTACTGTTCCTGCCATATCGATCTCTTCGAGGAAGTGGCGAAGCTCCGGGCCGCGCGCAGAATGTGGGCGCGGCTGATGCGGGATCGCTTCGGCGCAAAAAATCCGCGCTCGCTGCAGTTCCGTTTCGGCGTACATACCTCCGGAGTGTCGCTCTATCCGCAGCAGCCGCTGAACAACGCGATCCGGATCGCCTACGAGGCGCTTGCCGCTGTGCTTGCCGGAGCGCAGTCGATCCATACCTGCTCGTACGACGAGCCGATCGGGCTCCCCACCGAGACCTCGCAGGCTCTTGCGATCCGCACTCAGCAGATTCTCGCCTACGAGACCGGCGCGGCGCAGGTGGCAGATCCCCTGGGCGGCTCCTGGTACGTCGAGAGTCTGACGAATCAGATTGAGGCCAAAGCTCAGGAGATCATGGCCGAAATCGAAAAGCAGGGAGGGATGCTAGCCGCAATCAAGTCGGGCTGGGTTCTGCGCGAGATCGAGGCCGCGGCGCTGCGGCGCCAGAGCGAAATCGAAAGCGGTGTCAAAATCGTCATCGGCGTGAACGCATTCCAAGCCGCGCGCGAGACCTCGACCCCGGGCGGAGTTCACCAGCTTCCTCCCGGGCAGGGCGAGGCGATTGCCGCCTCGGTCCGGGAACTCAGACGCAGCCGCGATCAGCGCCGGGTGGCCGAAGCACTGCTTCGTCTGCATGAGTGCGCGCGCGCCGGCGAACGCGTGAACCTGCTGCCGCCGCTTATCGACGCGGCCCGCGCCTACGCGACGATTGGCGAAATGATGGGCACGATTCGGCTCGCCGATGGCCGGCCCTACGATCCGATGGGGGTATTGCAACCGCCGAGACTGTGAACCCATGACCCACGAACCTAAAGTCCTGCTCGCCAAGGTCGGTCTGGACGGACATGACCGCGGAGTGAAAGTGGTCGCCAAGCTGCTGCAGACTGCGGGGATGGAGGTCATCTATCTGGGCATCCATCAGCGCTCCGAGGCGATCGTCGAAGCCGCGATCCAAGAGGACGTGGACGTGATCGGACTGTCCTCGCTCGGCGGAGCGCATCTGCAGTACGCCGAGAAGATCCTGGCCCTGCTGCGCGAGCGCGGCTTGGAGGTTCCGGTAATACTTGGCGGGACGCTGCCCGTCGAAGACATCCCACGGCTCGAGGCCATCGGAATCCGCGCCGTTTTCCCCGCCGGAACCCGCGCTGGGGAATTCGAGGAGAAGATTCGCCAATTGGCCGCGAGCCACCGAGCGCGCGTCTAGCAATGTCGTTGTGGAAGACCGCAGTCTGCCGAAGATCGCTCTGCCCTGCCCGCCGTCTATGAGCCAATTTGGGCGATGGACGAGGAAGCGGGCCTGCCGCTGAGCATGCACATCGGAACCGACGCCACCCAGCGCAGGCCGCAGCCGTCACCAGGCTCACGGCCGCGCATCGATCCGATCGCGGGGTACGCGAGCGCCGCGAGTTCGATCGCCGCGTTGCGCGAGCTTATGAGAGCGCCAAGGCCGTCAACGCGGCCGCGGGGGGCGGAATCGACGACGTGATCGATCCGGCCGATACGCGTAATTGGATCGTCAACAGCATGCGCCGGATGCCACCAGTCCCGGCGCGAACGGAGAAGAAGTATCCGTATATCGACACCTGGTAGGAGCGCCGGTTCTCAGGCTACCTTCTCGAAACGGGAGAACGGTCATGAAGGTAATTTTTGAAAAGAAAGGCCCGATCGCCTACGTCACCATAAATCGGCCGGAACGGCTCAACGCCTGCGATTTCGATACCTACACTCGCCTGACCGACATCTGGACGGAGTTTCGGGACGATCCCGCCCTCCGCGTTGCAATCTTCACCGGCGCCGGCGAGCGGGCATTTTGCGCCGGCAGCGATATCAAATCGAACTATGTCGAAAAAACCGGGGCCAAAGGCGCCCGGGCGCCATACCCGGTGATGCTGGAACTCACCAAGCCGATAATCGCCGCGATCAACGGCCATGCGAACGGCGGCGGCCTTGAACAGGCGCTGGCGTGCGATATCAGGGTGGCGGCGGAGCACGCGCAATTCGGTCTCGGCGAGGTTCGTCTCGGATGGTTGCCGGGGGGCGGCGGCACGCAGCGCCTGCCGCGGCTGATTCCGCTTGGCCGTGCGCTGGAAATGCTTTACACGGGAAAGCTAATCGACGCGCCTGACGCACTCAGGCTCGGCCTCGTCGATTATGTCGTCGCGATGAATCAGCTAATTCCCAAATGCGAGGAAATCGCATCCGAAATCTGCAAGAGCGCGCCGCTCGCGGTCCAGAAGATCAAGGAGGTGGCGCTGCGGGGAATGGACCTTCCGTTAGCCGAAGGGATTCGGTTGGAACACGACGCCTACGAATGGCTCACCAAAACTGAAGACGCCCGCGAAGGGGCCAAGGCGTTCGCCGAGAAGCGATCTCCCACGTGGCGGGCCAGATAATCGATCCAGCTTGAATCTTCAATCGCGAGCGACGACACGACTGGACCCGGGCAGCCCTTTCCCATGGAGCGGGATACCAATCGATGTGGTCGGCGCAGCCGAGCCGGAGGCGTTGAATTCAGATGGTTTTCAGCCGAACCGCTGGCTTCGGCGGAAGGTCGTTCGGGAAAAAGCTCGCGTTCGACTTCGACTGCAACACCGGCTACAAGTACCAGCCAGAGGCGCTGGTGAACGTTACGCACGAGCAGGTGGGACCTATCGACACCTTGGCGGGCGGCGCCAGACATGATTGCCAAGGTCCACAGCGCGATGAGGCGGTTGTGGCCGTGGCAACCGCGACCAGCGCCCTGCAGACTGCACCATGACGGTCACTGAACCCCTGCCGGGCTATAACACCCAGGCGGTTGAAGCCTGGATCGGACGGCACGTTGCGTCCTTGCACCCGCCTCTGAAGTGGACGCGGTTTGAGGGCGGCCATTCGAATCTGACCTACCGGCTCGACGATTCCGATGGTCATGCGGCGGTCATCCGCCGCCCCCCGCTTGGCGAACTATTGCCCAAGGCGCACGACATGGCTCGGGAGTGGGCCGTGATCAGCGCGCTTGGCCCGACGCGCGTGCCGGTCGCTGCCGCGCTTGGCTTTTGCGAGGACCCCGGTGTGACGGGCGCCAAGTTCTACGTAATGGGCTATGTGGCAGGACACTCGCTACACAACTCCGCGGACACGCAACAGTGGGTACCCGAGCAACCGCGGACCCGGCTTGCCCACTCGTTCATCGACGTCCTGGCGGAACTTCACGCGCTGGATCCAGACGACATCGGCCTGGGAGATCTGGGCAAGAAGAATGACTACATAGCTCGACAGCTTAAGACTTGGTATCGATCCTGGACCGCCTCGATCGGGCCGGCGCAGTACGATGACCCGCGCGCCCACCGGCTGCAGGAATTCTATCTCGCCAACATCCCGGACCAGGGACCAGCGCGGATCGTGCACGGCGACTATGGCATCCACAACTGCCTGTTCGGACCGGATTGCATGGTCGCCGCGGTGGTGGATTGGGAAATAGCAACGCTTGGCGATCCGCTGGCCGACCTTGCCTATGCCCTGAATCAATGGCCGGACCCTACGGACCCGGAGCCGCCGCTGCCCGAAGGCGCAACCGCACTTCCGGGGTTTCCCTCGCGCACTGAGCTTGCCGCGAGATATGCGGCGCGCACCGGACGAGACCTCTCCGGCCTCGACTACTACGCTGGCTTCTGCCGCTGGAAGTCCGCCGCAATCGTTCACGGCGTTTATGCGCGATACATGGAAGGCAAGAAGAGCACGGTTGGCGTTGATCTAGCGGGACTGCGGCAGAGCATCGACCGCTCCCTGGAACTTTCAGATCGGGTCGCGTCGCGTTTGCAGCGCCAGGGTCCACCGCCGAACCGGACGGTACGGAAGATTGTATGAAGACTGAGTTTTGCCTGGTTGAAGAATCCGGCCATATCCTGACCGTGCGGATCAACGACCTCTGGGGCGCAATCATCACAGCGCAAAAGCGCGCGCCGAGCTGGAAGGGTCGATGATGATCGCTGCAACGGTGCCAGCGATGGTGTGTCACCTAAAACGTTCGGCGGCCGGGCGACCCGCATCGGCCGAAAAAGGAGATTGAAGACATGGGCGTCAAACAGATCGATACCGGAACGACGGACCTGCTCGCCTCGATGGATGAAGGCGTGCTGACCCTTACCCTGAACCGGCCGGAAGCGCGCAACGCGATGAGCGGCGCCATGACCGACGCACTCGCCAAACAACTCACCAGCGCCGAACTGGACAGCGCGGTTAAGTGCATCGTGCTCACCGGCGCCGGCAAGGGATTTTGCGCCGGCGGGGACGTCAAGGGCATGGCCGCCCGTGGCGACGGGACCGCGAGCGACATCACCCTCGACGGCGCCATCCACCGCCAGCGGGTCAACCAGCGCGCCACCGCAGGCAAGCTCTTCAAGATGCCCAAGCCTACTATCGCGGCCCTGCCCGGCGCCGCTGCGGGAGCGGGGCTGTCCCTCGCGCTGGCCTGCGACCTGCGAATCATGGCCAGCAACGCGATCCTGACAACAGCTTTCGCCCGGGTTGGGTTCTCCGGCGATTACGGCGGCACGTATTTCTTGACCCAACTGGTCGGCTCCGCCAAGGCGCGCGAGCTGTACTTTCTTTCCGACCGGGTCAGCGCCGACGAGGCCCTGCGCCTGGGCCTCACCAACTGGGTGTGTGAGCCGGACAAGTTGGAGGCCAAGACCCGCGAGATCGCGCTGCGCCTCGCCAAGGGCCCGACGGTGGCCTACCGCTACATGAAGGAAAATCTAAACCGCGCGATGGCCGGCGAGGTGGACGATTGTCTCGACCTCGAGGCGACCCACCATGTCCACTGCGGCCAGACCGCGGACCACCGCGAAGCCAGCAAGGCCTTCGTCGAAAAACGCGAGCCGGTGTTCCAGGGCCGCTGAGGCAACGATCGCGACTGACAGCGGGCGGGCGATCGACGATGCCATGTCCGCTCAACATCGATCGCTTTTCACGCGAGGCGCGAGGAGGGGCAGCCCCTACTCGCGCCTCACACGTGATGGAATTCGGATTTAGCCATCCGGTCTGTCCGCCTGCATCCGCAGTCAGCAGGATTAGGCCATCGACGCCGCGCGATTTCTCCTGCAATCCGATTCGGACGCGATCGTCGATCACGAATCCTTCTGGAGGATGTGTACGACGCAGACCGCGCCGACGCCGACCATGTGCGCAAGCCCCGTCTTCGCATTGGGATGCTGCCGCGGCCCCGCTTCGCCACGCAACTGGCGCGTCAGCTCGGCGATCTGGCCAGCGCCCGTGGGACCTATCGGATGACCCATCGCGAGCAGGCCGCCCGATGCGCTGACGGCGCATCGCCCTCCTATATCGAACTCGCCCGCCGCGATCGCGGCCGCGGCCTTGCCGGGGGCGCACAGGCCCATCGCCTCGACGTAGAGCAGCTCTTCGATCGTGAACGCGTCGTGAAGTTCCATCAGATCGAGATCGGCGGGTTCGATAGCCGCATCGCGGTATGCCAGCTCGACGGTCTCGCGCGACAACTCGGCGTCGAAGTTCCTGGCCTCGCGGTACACACGCTCGGTCCGCGTGACCGAGGCGATGACCCTGATCGCGCGGCGGCGGTCGATTCCCAACCGCGCGATCGCGTCGTCCGAAGCGACAATCACGGCCGCGGCGCCCTCACCCACCGGGCAACATTGCAGGCGCGTCAGGCAGCCCGATATCGCCGGTCCCGCCATCACCTCTTCCAACGTCACCGCCTTGCGCCGCTGCGCATTTGGATTGCTGGCGGCATTGCGGTTGTTCTTCACCGCAACCTGCGCGATCTGCTCGGCCGTCACGCCGTAGCGGGTCATGTATTCCTGCGCGAGCAGCGCGAAATGGGTGAAAGGAACCACCCGGGAGCCCACCAGGTCGCGCATCCGTGTCTTTCCCGGAGCCATCGCGACCGGACCCGGCTTATCGACTCCCAGCGCGAGCGACACGTCGGTCAGTCCGCTGGCAACGTCGATACAGGCCTGGCGAACGGCGGTCGATCCCGACGCGGAAGCGTTTTCCACCTGCGCCATCGCGATTCCGCTGGCGCCGAGATGACGCAACATCGGGCGCGATGCCGCCATCCCGATAAGCGCGGTGCCGGTGTATGCCGATTCGACCGCAGGCCAATCGATCGCGGCGTCGGCCAGCGCCTCCCGCACCGCGGTCAGCCCCAGCGTCACGTATGGAGTCTCGCTCAGGCGCTGATAGGGATGCATCCCGATGCCGACCACGAAAACCGGGCGCATTTCACGCAGGGTCTTTTTCATCGGCGTGCCTCATCTTTGGCGAAGCGCAACTCGACGAGTTCGCTGCCATCCGGATCGGTTCCGGCACCAACGAGCACGCCGCGCATCGGGTCGCCGATTGCAAGGCCGGCCTCGTCGCGGTTGGTAAGGGTCGCACGAATCGCCGGGCCGCCGTTTAGTACGACCACCCCGATCACGAACGGAGCCGCGAGATCTTTTCCCTGATAGAGATGCACCGTGGCGTAGGAATGCAGCCGGCCGCGAGCGGGCATCGGCGCGGTTTCGAGCCGCTCGGGCAGCGCGCCGCAGGCTTCGCATCCGTAACGCTGCGGCGGGAAAAATACATATCCGCACGCGGCGCATTTGCCGGCATAGATCACCGGATCGCCGGCCGGATCGGCCGGGTAGAGTTCAGGATGAACTGCTTTGCGATTGGACATCTCGGCCTCCGCGCGCGATGACGCGACGAACGCGATGATAGGATGAGCCGATCGCGGGGCACAATACTTGCGCGTCATCGGGCGAGTAGCGGTGCGTTTCGATTGCGCGGTGGTTTGCGGGCGCGCCCCCGATTGATACTAATCAATCGATGGGCAGTTGTGGGCATGACGATCATCGTCCGGCGATCATCCAATAATGGCCATCCTATGAGGCGGCTCAAGTGACCCTCGAGAGTGCTCCACCAGCGCCAACCGGGAGCGCGGAAGTGTCGGAGGAGATTCTCGCCACCGTGCGCCGTTTCTGGGGCTTTGAGCGCCTTCGCCCACTGCAGGCGGAAGCGATTCGCGCGGGCCTCGAGCAGCGCGATTCGCTGGTGGTGATGCCGACCGGGGGCGGCAAGTCGCTATGCTATCAGGTGCCGCCGGCGGTCGCCGGGCGCACCGATATCGTGGTCTCGCCGCTAATCGCGCTGATGAAGGATCAAGTTGACGCCCTTCGCGCGTGCGGTTATCCGGCGCTCGCGCTGCATAGCGGGATGGATCAGGCGGAAATTCGCCGGGCCGAAGGCGAGATCGCCGCGCGCCGTCCGCATCTCATCTTCGTCGCGCCGGAGCGGATGCTTACGCCGCGATTTCTCGAGCTTGCGGAGCGTATCGGGGTCGCGACTTTCGCGATCGACGAGGCGCACTGCATCAGCCAGTGGGGCCACGACTTCAGGCCCGAGTATCGCCAGCTCGCGGAGCTGCGGTCCCGTTTTGCGAACGCGAGCCTGCATGCCTACACGGCGACCGCCACCGAGCGCGTGCGCCGCGATATCGTCGAGCAGCTCCAGCTCCGGGAGCCGGCGGTGCTGATCGGCTCCTTCGATCGGCCCAATCTTCTCTACCGGGTGATCCCGAAGATGTCGGTCAAAGCGCAGGTGGCCGAAGTTGTGCGCAGACACGCCGGCGAGGCGACCATCGTTTACTGCATCACGCGAAAAGACACCGAGCAGACGGCGGCGTACTTGGCCGACGCTGGGGTGCGCGCCGCGCACTATCACGCCGGGATGGAATCGGATGATCGCCGCCGCACGCAGGACCGCTTCGCCGCCGAGGAGATCGATGTGGTCGTCGCCACCGTCGCTTTCGGGATGGGAATCGACCGCAGCGATATCCGCTGCGTAATCCACGCGGCGCTGCCGAAATCGATCGAGCACTATCAGCAGGAGACCGGCCGCGCCGGCCGCGACGGCCTGCCCGCGGAGTGCGTCCTGTTCTACTCCGCCGCCGACGTGATGCGCTGGCAGAGCCTGCTCGAACGCAGCGCCGCAGAGGCCGGAGCTCCCGCGCAAGTGGCCGACAACGGCAAACAGTTGCTCGAACACATGCGCCGCTACGCCACCGTGGCCGGATGCCGTCATGCCGCGCTGTCGGCTTACTTTGGTGAGCAGTACCCAGGCCCGAATTGCGGCGCGTGCGACCAGTGCCTTGATGAGGTCGAAGGCGTGGACGACGCCACCGTGCTCGCGCAGAAGGTGCTCTCCTGCGTCGCGCGGGTCGAGCAACGTTTCGGCGTCGAGCACGTGGTAGATGTGCTCATCGGCGCGGACAGCGAGCGCGTGCGTCGCTGGCGCCATCAGCAGCTATCCACCTACGGCTTGATGAAGGATTCTCCCCGCAAGACGGTTACGAACCTGATCTATCAACTCGTGGACGCCGAGCTCGTCGAGCGAACGGCCGGCGATCGCCCGGTGCTCAAGCTCAATGACAATTCGCGGCAAGTTCTGCGCGGGCAGCGCTCGGTCCGCCTGTTCCAGGCTAAAAAGCCGAAGGCGGAGCGGACCCACCTCGAGCAAACCAGTTGGCGCGACGTGGATGAGGCGCTGTTCCAGAGTTTGCGTGAATTGCGCCGTGAAATCGCCGCCGAACGGGTCGTTCCCACTTACGTGATTCTCCACGACTCGACGCTGCGCGATCTCGCGCGCTCGCGGCCCGCGACGATGGAAGGGCTGCGCGCGGTCCGCGGGATGGGCGACAAGAAACTCTCGGATTTCGGCGCCCGCCTGCTCGAGCGGATCGCCGATTACCAGCGTAAGCAGGGGGGCGCGCCGGGTCCGGACCAGCGCCACACACGACCTGAGGAATAATCATCGATGCCATATCTTGAGCGTGAAAGCGGAGTGAAAATCGATTGCGAAGAGCGCAGCGCCGGACCTACGGTGCTGCTCTCGGCGGGAGTGCTCGTCTGAGCAAAAGATCGTCAGGAGGAAAAACAGTGAGCACGAATATTCTAGATATCAAGGGCCGCATCGCGCTGGTCACGGGCGCGGGACAAGGCGTTGGCCGCTGCGTCGTCCTGCGGCTGGCCGAGAACCACGCCGGCGCGGTAATCGTCAACGACTTCAACCCCGAACGCGCGGCCGCCGTAGCGTCCGAAGCGAAGAAGCTCGGCGTCGAGGCGATACCCGCGCAGTGCGATGTAACCAATTTCGACGCGGTCACCGCGATGGTCGAGCGGGCGCATTCGGTCTTCGGCCGGGTCGATATACTCGTCAACAATGCCGGCAACGCCGGCGCCGATCCCAGCGCCGTCGCGCGCAAACCCTTCTGGGAACAGGAACCCAAGGACTGGACGCCATTCCTTGGCACCAATCTGTTTGGGGTCCTGAACTGCGTGCGCGCCTGCGGACCCGCGATGATCCAGAACCAGTACGGCAAGATTGTGACCGTGATTTCCGATGCAGGCCGGGTCGGCGAGCCAAATCTCGAAATCTATTCGGGCGCAAAGGCGGGCGCGGCAGGCTTCATGCGCGCCGTAGCCAAGGATCTCGGCCGCGCCGGAGTCACCGCCAATTGCGTCGCGCTGGGCGCCACGCGCACCCCTGCGATCGAACGCGCGGCCTCGAACCCCGAGGTCGTCAAACGTATGCTCAAGGTTTACCAGATCAAGCGTCTGGGCGAGCCCGAAGACGCGGCCAACATGATTTTGTTCCTGTGCTCGGACGCTTCGAGTTGGATCACCGGACAAACTATTCCGGTCAACGGCGGTTACTCATTCGCGATGTAGCCCGGGCCGGCCAAGCGGAGATCACCGTGAAATACGAAACTATACTGCTCGAGCGCAAACAGGGAATTGGCTACCTGACTCTTAACCGCCCCGACCGCGCCAACACCATCAGCTTCCAATTGATGCGCGAAGTCGTAAGCGCGATGGATGAGGTCGAAGCCGATCCAGAGTGCCGGGTCGTGATCATCACGGGTGCGGGCAGACACTTTTGCGGTGGCGCCGATCTGCGCGATTTCGCGGAGCGCGCCCGCGAGCGCCGCGCCGGCGCCTCGCAGGCGACTCCCGCGGAGCCGGTGGCGATGCCGCGGCTCGATCTGTTCACCGCACTCGAAGAGTCCCGCGTGCCGGTGATCGCCGCGATCAATGGCGCTGCGATGGGCGGCGGATGCGAAATAGCGCTGGCGTGCGACGTTAGAGTCATCGCGGATAGCGCGTCGATCGGGCTGCCCGAGATTCGCTTCGGCGCGCTGCCCGCCGGCGGCGGAACCCAGCGCCTTCCGCGCCTGGTCGGACCCGGAGTTGCAAAGGAAATGATCTTCAGCGGACTCCCCTGGACGCCGGTTGAAGCTTTTCGGGTGGGGCTGGTCAATCGCGTGGTTCCCGCCGCCGACCTGATCGGCGAGTGCGAGAAAATCGCCCGTGTGTATATCGAGCGCGCCGGCTATGCGCTCAAGACGGCGAAACATCTGATCAATCGGGGCGCCGCGCTGCCGCTGGCGGATGCCATTGCCCTCGAACACAAGATGATCGCCGCTATGGCGACTCCCGAAGAGCGCCGCAAAGCTCAGGAGCAGGCCGCCGCGACGCAGAAGACTTACGCCCGGATATTCAGCGACCGCTGAAGAACAAACTGGCCGTCAAACCATCCTGGCGATCGCCGCCCGGCCTTGATGAGATCCGCCAGAATATAGTCGCAGCCGGGCCCCGGCTTGCGAAGCGCGAGGCCAATCTCCGGTGGATTCGGTGACGGAAAATACTATAGTTTCATCGCGCACCTGGTGGATTAAGCTCACAAATGAATCGCGACCTGGGTATCGCCGTCCCAGCCCGGAGCACGCCAGCTAAACGCCAGCGGGAGAATCATCGATGCCATATCTTGAGCGTGAAAGCGGAGTGAAAATCTACTACGAAGAGCGCGGCTCCGGACCGGCCGTGATGCTCTCACACGGCTACAGCGCGAGCGCGCGGATGTGGCGCGAGCAGTTCGAGGCGCTGTCCGACCGCTATCGCGTGATCGCGTGGGATATGCGCGGGCATGATCGCTCGGATTCTCCCGCCGATCCGGCGCTCTACTCGCACGAGGCCACAGTCGCGGACATGGCCGCCGTGCTCGACGCGTGCGGGGAGCGGCGCGCGGTGATCGCGGGATTGTCGCTGGGCGGGTACATGTCACTCGCGTTTCATCTCGCCCATGCGGACCGAACCATCGCGTTGATGCTGTTCGATACCGGTCCGGGCTACAAGAAAGACGGCCCGCGCGAGGAATGGAATCGAATGACGGAGGCGACCGCGCGGAATTTCGAGCGGGGCGGTCTCGAGGCCGCCGGCGGTAGCCCCGAGACCCGCGTCGCGCAGCATCGCAGCGCGCAGGGACTCGCCCACGCGGCGCGCGGGATGCTCATGCAGCGCGACAGCCGCGCCATCGAATCGCTGCCGGCGATTCGGGTTCCGGCCCTGGTGCTGGTCGGCGCGCTGGACGAGCGCTTTGTGCCTTCGGCCGATTACATGGCGGCGAAAATTCCCGGAGCCGAAAAAGTCGTGCTCGCCGGCGCCGGACACGCGGCCAATATCGATCAGCCCGCCGCGTTCAATGCCGCGGTGCGGGCATTCCTGGAGCGCGCCACCGCCTGAATCCCGGCCCCCGGGGACAGCGGCGCGCACGAGAACGGAGCGCGCATTGCCTCGCGATATTCGCTAACATCGCGGAAGCGATGTCACTTCTGCCCTCACAGTTCGAGGCGCGTGATGCCTGCTGAGCGCAAGCTCGCCGATCCGGCCACGGTCGCATTCGAGCGCGCGGCGGACTCGGCGCTCGTTGTTCATCTCGCTGGTCACTGGCGGATGCGCCACGGTGTGCCCTCGGGCGACCTGATGGTGCAAGAACTGATGCGCACCGGCGCGACACGCCGCGTTGTGTTCGAGACCAGCGGCCTCGGCGGCTGGGACTCGGCTCTGCCGGTGTTTGTGACCCGCGCGCTCGAGATTTGCGCGGCGCGCGGAATCGACGCCGATGTCTCCGGACTGCCGGCGGGCCTGCGCAAGATGATCGAGCTGGCCCGCGCGGTGCCCGAAAACACCGCCGCGCGCATCAAGGATGATCCGCGTCCGCTACTCGAGCGGGTCGGCCGCGCGACGCTCGAACATCTGCGCGGCGGCGCGGAATTTGTCGCCTTCCTGGGCGCCCTGTCGATCGCGTTTGGCAGATTCGTCAGCGGGCGCGCGCGTTATCGGCGGGTCGATCTGATGATCGCGATCCAGGATTGCGGTGCGCGCGCGTTTGGAATCGTCACCCTGATTAGCTTCCTGGTCGGCGTGATCCTCGCATTCATGGGCGCCGTGCAGCTCCAGCAGTTCGGCGCGTCGATCTACGTTGCCGACCTGGTCGGGATCGGGATGGTGCGCGACATGGGCGCGATGATGACCGCGATCATAATGGCGGGCCGCACCGGCGCGGCGTTCGCCGCGCAGCTCGGCACCATGAAGGTCACCGAGGAGATCGACGCGCTGACCACCATGGGGCTATCGCCGATGGAGTTTCTGGTGCTGCCGCGAGTGACGGCGCTGGTGCTGATGATGCCGCTGCTCTGCGTTTACTCGGATATGATGGGAATCGTCGGCGGAGCGGCGGTGGGAGCCGGAATGCTGGGAATCTCGCCTGGGAGTTACATGCGTGAGACGGCGGCCGCGATTCAACTCGGCGGAGTTTTCGGCGGGATCTTCAAGGCCACCGTCTATGGAGTGATCATCGGGACCGCGGGATGCCTGCGCGGCTTCCAATGCGGGAACAGCAGCTCGGCGGTCGGCGACGCCGCGACCTCGGCGGTGGTGACCGGAATTGTTTACGTCGTGATGGCGTGCGGGTTGTTCGCGTTGTTGTTCAACATTCTGGGAATCTGATCGCGCCGATGCCGAGCACGCGCATGAACCGGAGCAAGCCTTGAGCGAAGCCCACCGAATCGAAGCCGCGCCGCCCCGCGAGCCGGCGCCCGCGCCGCACATCATCGTGCGCGGCTTGACGATGGCGTACGGAGATTTCGTCCTGATGCGCGACCTCAACTTCGTCGTCAAGCGCGGCGAGGTGTTCATCATCATGGGCGGCAGCGGATGCGGCAAGAGCACGCTGTTGCGACATCTGCTGGGCCTCAAGGAACCGGCCGCCGGTGAGATCTTTTACGCCGACTTCAACTTCACACGCGCCGACCCCGAGACGCGCGAGCAGGCGCTCCGGCGCTTCGGCGTGCTCTACCAGGGAGGAGCGTTGTGGAGTTCGATGACGCTGGCCGAGAACATCGGCCTGCCGCTCGGCGAGTTCACCGATCTGTCGGCCGGCGAAATCCGCGAGGTCGCGGCGTTAAAACTCTCGCTGGTGGGGCTCAAGGGTTTCGAGGATTACTACCCGAGCCAGATCAGCGGCGGGATGCAAAAGCGCGCGGGCCTCGCGCGCGCGATCGCGCTCGACCCCGAGGTGCTGTTCTTCGACGAACCCTCGGCGGGACTCGATCCGATAAGCTCGCGGCTGCTCGACGAGTTGATTCTCGAGATTCGCGATACCCTGGGCGCCACGATCGTGGTGGTGACGCACGAACTCGCGAGCATCTTCGCGATCGGCGACAACAGCATTTTTCTCGACGCCGAAAGTCATACGATGATCGCCGAGGGCAACCCACGCCAGTTGCTCGTGCAATCGACCGACCCGCGCGTGCGCCGCTTTCTGACCCGCGGCGCCGACGGCCAGTCCGGCGCGGGCGCAAAGTAGCAACCCGGGAAGCATAAGCAATGGGCAAGAAGGTCAATCCCACCGTCGTCGGCGCTTTCGTACTGGGCGCGATCGCGCTGGTGGCTATCGGCATAATCGTGATCGGCGGAGGCAACCTCTTCCGCCGTTCGCATCGCTTTGTCCTGTACTTCTCGAGCGACGTCAACGGCCTGCGGGTCGGCGCTTCGGTCAAGTTCCGCGGCGTCGAGATCGGCTCGGTCGTGGCGGTGATGCTTAGCGTGCCGGGCATGGAGGGCGGACTGACGCAGAACAGCAGCCAGATCCGGATTCCGGTCGTGATCCAGCTCGACTCGGCGAAGCTGCTTAGCCACGGCGTCGAGGTCAACCTTGACGATCCTGAAGAGATGCAGCAGGCGATCGCGATGGGTCTGCGCGGGCAGCTCGCGACCGAGAGCATCCTGACCGGCCTTCAGTACGTCGATCTGGACATGCATCCGACGAAGCCGGCCAAGTTTTTTCTCGGCAAAAATTCGCCTTACCCCGAAATTCCGACCCTGCCGACAACTTTGGAGCAGGCGCAGATCGCCGTGGCTCGAGTGCTCGCGGCGCTCGAGAAAATCGATTTCAACAAGCTGGTCGAGGAGCTGACCCGAACCTCGCAGGCGGTCACGGACCTGGTAACCTCGCCGAAGCTCAACGCCACCATCGACGCGCTCAATCGAACCGCAACCAGCATGAGCGCGAGCGCGCAGAGCATCGAGCGGCTCTCCAACACGCTCAACCGCAAAATCGATCCGATTTCAAACAGCCTGATCGCAACCACGGAGCAGACGCGCGCGACCCTCAAGCAGACCCAGGCGACTCTGGCGGCGGTCCAGGCGACGCTGGGACCCGGCTCGCCGGTCAATTACGAGCTGACGCAGACTCTCGAGGACACGTCGTCGGCGGCGCGCTCGCTCAAACAGTTGACCGACTACCTGCAACGCAACCCGAGCGCGGTGTTGCGCGGGCGTCCGGGACCGGAGGATTCGCGGGGAGAAATGAGATGAAGCGCGCTGCGGCACTGATCACGATCCTGTGGGTGGCCGCTGTGGCCACGCTGGCCGGTTGCTCGCTCGGCCTTCAGCCGCGGCCCGACCGGTCGAAATTCTTCCTGCTCTCGCCGACCATCGCGATGCCACAATCGCCGCCGGCGGGTAGCACCGGACTGGTGATCGGGCTCGGCCCGATCAAGCTGCCAGCCTATCTCGAACGCCAGGAAATCGTGACTCGCGCCGCGCCGAACCGGATGGTTCTGTCGGGCAACAACCGCTGGGCGGAAGGACTCGACGGCAACTTCACGCAGGTGATGGCGCAGGATTTGGCTGCGACCCTCGGCACTCAGCGCATCGTGTTTTTTCCCTGGTACCAGGCCACGATGATCGATTATCAGGTGCGGGTTGACGTCTATCGCTTTGAAGGCGACCTTACCGGCAACGTAACCCTGACCGCGCATTGGCAGATCCTCGATGGCGCCGGCAAGCTGCTGTATGTCACCGATTCCACCTTCACCGCGGTCGCGGCCGCGCACGGCGCCGCGGCGGTGGTTGCCGCCATGAGTTCGGCGCTCGGCGACCTGTCGCGTCAAATCGCGGCGGAAATCCAGTTGTTGCCGACGCCCCCGAAATAGCACAAGCGCATCTCCGGCCAGTCCAGACTCAAGCGCGGCTCTTGACCGGCGTGGACTCGGGTGTGCCCACGCAGCATTCGGCCGAAATCAATCGCGCCGCCGAGTCCGGAAAATATCTGCTCCGCGCCCAGCGCGCGACATCGACCAGCGCGATCATCACCGGAACCTCGATGAGCGGACCGATAACCGCAGCGAATGCGGCGCCGCTCTCGAGGCCAAAAGTTGCGACCGCGACCGCGATCGCGAGTTCGAAATTGTTCGAGGCCGCGGTGAACGACAACGTCGCCGTCTGCGGATAGCTGGCCCCCGCCCAGCGGCTGAGCGCGAACGACGCCGAGAACATGATCACGAAGTAGAGCAGCAGCGGAATCGCGATTCGGACCACATCGAGCGGCAACCGCATGATCGCCGCACCCTTGAGCGAGAACATCATGACGATCGTGAACAGCAGGAAGACGAGCGTGAGCGGACTTATCTTCGGTACGAAGCGTTCGCGGTACCAGGTCTTCCCCTTGCGCGCCGTCAGTATTCGCCAGGTCGCGAATCCCGCCACGAACGGGATGCCCAGGTAGATGCCGACGCTGGCCGCGATATCCGCCATCGTCACCTGCACCGCCACTGCTCTCAGGCCAAACCATCGCGGCACGACCGTCACGAACACGAACGCATACGCAGAGTAAAACAGAACCTGGAAGATCGAATTAAAAGCAACCAGCCCGGCGCAGTAATCCGGATCGCCGCCGGCCAGATCATTCCACACGATCACCATCGCGATGCAGCGCGCGATGCCGATCAGGATCAACCCGGCCATGTACTCGGGGCGATCGCGCAGAAAGATCACCGCCAACGCGAGCATCAGCGACGGTCCGATTATCCAGTTCTGCACCAGCGAGAGTCCAAGTATCTTCCGGTCGCGAAATACCATTCCCAGCTCGTCGTAATTCACCTTCGCCAGCGGCGGATACATCATGATGATGAGCCCGGCCGCGATCGGAATCGAAGTGGCGCCGATGCTCATCCTGCCGAACACCACCTTGACGCCGGGAAACAGATCGCCGAGCGCCACCCCAGCCGCCATCGCCAGAAAAATCCATCCGGTCAGGTAGCGATCGAGAAATCCGAGCCGCCGGAGTACCGGGGCCGGCTCGCGTTTCGATTCGGACTGCTTCATCGCGTCCTCCACGAGCGCTTGAGATGGCCGGCTTCCCTCGCCCTGCCTTCGGCGCGTCCTGCCGCGGGCTTCGCGCGGCGCCCACCAGCCGCCACGGGCGCGGGCGCGCACAGCTCGGCACGCCCGCCGCAGCAGTTCTCGGTCAGGTACCCGAGCAGCTCGTTCATCACCTGGAAGTTGGCGCTGTAAACGATCGACCTGCTGATGCGGCGCGAAGTCACCAGGCCTGCGAAACGGAGCTGGTTCAAGTGAAATGATAGCGTGGGCGGCGCCAGCTTAAGCCGCGCGCCGATTTGCCCAGCCGCCATTGCGGCGGGGCCGGTTTGGACCAGCAGGCGAAAGATGTCGAGGCGGGTTTCCTGGGCGAGCGCGCCGAGCGCCGCGATCGCGGTCATCCGTTCCATATTTTTATATAGATGGAAGTCTCGAATTATGTCAAACGCGCGCGTTCCCCGGATTCAGGCTCGCGCGCCGCCGCGCTGCTGGTAGAGGCGCATGGTCGCGCGGGTGCGCGCCTTGATCTCCCGGCGCAGGGCCGCGGGTTCGAGCACCGCCAGGTACGGGTTCATCGCCATGATCCAGTTGGCAAGTTCGGCGGTGCCCTTCACCTTGAGCTTGACCAGCGTTCTGCCGTCGCGCGCGGTGGACAGCTTTTGCGAGGGATGCACCGTGCGCGCGCGCAGCCGTGCGTCGGTCTCGGCGCTTAGGCTTTTCAGTACCACGGCCGATTCGTGCTGTTCGGTGACGATTCCGAACGCCCCTTGGACAAATGCCGCCGGATTGTAGGACGCGGGCAACTTGAACTTTTCATCGCCCCCGGATGGATCCTTGATGAACTCGACCGCGCGCATCCGCTCGACCGCCAGATATATGATCGCCGAGCCGCGATGGCTGCGGCCGAGCAGATACAGGCCGCCGCGATACTGGACCAGCGTGTACGGATCGAAGTCGTGGACCAACTCTCCGCCGCCAATCCGGTTCATCGCCGCGTAGCCGATCCTGAGCCGCTTCTCTTCAAGCAGCGCGCGCAGAACCATATCGATCTGCCGCTCGTAAGGGCGATAATCCCTGGGCACGTACTGCACAGCATAAAACTTGCGATCGAAGTCGCGCAGCCGGAACTGCCAGCTCGGCGGCAGATTGCTCCGCACGCGCTCCCAAATGTCGTCAACTCCGGACTGCAGCACCGTACCTTCGAGAAACCTGAGAATCTCGAGGCTCAAGTACAGCGCCGCCGCCTGATAGACATTCGAACTTGGGCCGCTGCGCCGGGCCACCAGTCGCAGCTTGCGCGACGGCCCCGAGCCCACTGCTTCGACGATCGCTTGGCCGAGCCGGCCGCGCATCAGCATGAATTCCCGCGCGTAGCGGTCCACCGTGCGTGCGCTGACTTGAAGCTCGCGCGTAAGCCGTGCAAGCGGCACTCCGAGCGGCTCCTCGTGCAGCATCATCGCAATCCGCGCGTAACGGATCGCCGAGGCGTAGTTTGGTTTTCTCGACTTGCTCGCCATCCGCGCGCCTCCCTACTGGCGCCCCATTATAGCGCCAATCTCGGTGACAACGGTTGTCTTACGGTCGGGTATAATAATCCGTGCGGCGCGGCTCCGGAACACGAAAGGCTCCTAAAGCGCTCGCGTAGACGGTTGGATCATGAAAATGGAAAGTCATATCGTCAGCCAAACGCGCGCCGATAGCCGCGGGCGGAGATAACCGGCGATGCTCAAGCTTCATTACTCGAACCGGCTCGAGGGTCTGATCGACCCGCTTGCGGGCGCAATCGCCGCGCGCCAGCGCATGGACGCGCTTGGCCGGATCACGATCGTCGTGCCCAACCGCGCCGTCGAGCGGTTCGTGAGCTACGCTGTCGCCGAGCGGCTGGGGGTCGCGGCCAACCTCGAGTTTCCGTTTTTGCGCGCGCAGCTGGCCGCGGTCGCGCAAGAGGCCAATCCGCGCGTGCGCGTGCTCACGGCCAGCGCCCTGCAAATCATCATCGTCAATTGCCTGATGAGCGCCGAACCGCGCGGCGATAGCGCGCTCACTGCAGCCTATCAGTACATCGACGCGGACGGCGGCGGACGCGGCACGCCGGAGGCTGAGCTGCGATGCTTCGATCTGGCGGGGCGGACCGCGAAGCTGTTCGAGGAATACTCGATCTCGCGGCGCGCGATGCTCGAGCACTGGCGCCACGGTCGACTGACCGCCGCCGGTACCGCGATGGCGCAGACCGAGAAGTGGCAGCAGGCGTTGTGGCGATCCCTGTTCAACCCGAGCGGAGCCGCGAGAACACAATGGACCGGAGATGACGCGCACGAGTGGATGGCGCTGCCCGATGTTTTCGCGAGCACATCCGACGCGGCGCTTGGCGTGGCCGCGGGCGGCGAGCTGCACGTTTTCGGGCTTGCCTCGCCGGGCCAGGCGTTCGCCGAGATCTTCGCGCGGCTGGGACGACTCGGCGCGATTTCAATCTACGCGCTCAATCCATGCCGCGAATTCTGGGAAGACCTGGACAGCTCTCGGAGATCCAGCGGCGCCAACTGGGCTCACCGCGCGGCCCGGCTCGGCACCGCGCTCGACGCGAGCGAAGATCCGTTCGGGCTCTCGGTTGCCGACAACCGCGCGCTCGAGCAGTGGGGCCGTCCCGGGCGCGAGTATATCCGGCTGCTCAACGAGCTTAGCGATTGCGACTTCGACTCGAACTTCATCGACAACTCCGGCGGCCCGGCCATGCCCCTGCTCGCGCGCTTTCAGCAGGACATTCTTGACCGCGCACCCGCGCCGCCGTCGCCGACGGCCGCCGAGCCGGAGCCAAACCTCCGCTTCCTTGCGTGTCCGGGAGTGCGGCGCGAAGTCGAGATCGTCGCCAGCGAAATCTGGCGCATCGTCAAACAGAGCGGATCCGGCGGCGCGCCGATCCGGTTCCACGAAATCGCCGTGCTGATTCCTGACGCGGAGTGCGAAACCTACGCGCCACACATCGAATCGGTGTTCGCGCGGATGCATAACATCCCGGTCGAGATCAGCGGCCGCAGCATCGCCCGCCAAAGCCGCGTCGCCGAAGCGATCGTACTGCTGCTGAAACTTCCGCGCGGACGCCTGACGCGGACCGATTTGCTGCGCCTGCTCAAGCATCCCGCCCTGCGCGCCGGCAACGCGATGCTCGACGCGGAACTGTGGGACCAGTGGTGCGACGAGGCGGGGGTGTTTTTCGGCGCCGACGAAGAAGACCTGGCCGCGACTTATATCCCGCCCAATCTTTTCAACTGGGACCAGGCACTCAAACGAATCGCACTGGGCGCGTTTATGTCGGGCGAGCGCAGCGGTGATGATCGGATCTTCGATTCGCCGGCCACCGGCGCTCTGCTCCCGCTCGAGATCGACCAGGACGAAATGCCCGAGGCCCACGCGCTGGTCAGCACCGCGCGCGCGCTCCTGGCCGATGCGCACGCGCTGAGATCGGCGCGGATGAACCTGGCGGGGTGGTCGCGCGCGATCGCGCGGATGATCGAACGCTACGTGATCGCGGACGAGCCGGAAGACCAGCGGATACGCGATCGATGCCTTGCCGCGATCGACGCGATCGGATTGCGCGAAATCGAAACTCCGGAAGTATCCTACCCGGTGGCGCAGGCGCTCGCCGCGGCGGCGGTCGAAGAGCTTGGGATGCGGCAGGTTCATTTCGCGGGGCACGGCGTGGCGGCCGGTCCGATGAGCATCCTGCATTCCCTGCCGTTCCGGGCGATCTTCGCGGTCGGGATGGGTGAGTCGTTTTTTCCGGCGCGCGGCCCGCGCGACCCGCTCGATCTGCGCCAGACGCGGCGCATCCCCGGCGACGTTACCGCGACGGATCGCGATCGCTACCTGTTCCTTGAATCGATTCTGGGCGCGCGCGGGCAGATCGCGTTCTCCTACGTCGCGCGCGACTCGCACACCGGCGAGTCGCTGGAACCCTCGACGGTGATTCGCGAGCTCCAGCTCGTTCTCGGTTCGTATCTTAGCGATGCGGCAGTCGATGCTCTGACTGTCGCGCATCCGATGAGCCGCTACGACCTGGCCTGTCACAGCGATCTGCGCGGCGCGGGCGCCGCGCGCGATGGTGCTCTGGTGAACTTCGATGACGCGGCGCGGCGCGGCGCGTGCGCAACCGCGCTGCGCGGCAATTTGAACAAGAGCGCGTCCGCCGCGAAACGGCTGGGCGGCCGCGAATTGCTCGAGGCTCTATCGCCGCAAGCGCGCAATGCGATGCGTTCGGTCCTGCGGATTCCCGGTCCGCGTCCGGCCGGCGATGGCTCCGATCGCGAGACCGAGATCTACTTGCCGGTCTCCGCGCTCAAGAGCTTCCTCGAATGTCCCGCGCAGGGAGCGGCGCGATATGCGATGGGCATGAGCGAAGACGAGGAACCCGAAGGTGACCTCGGCGACGAGCCGGCCGCGATATCGCGGCTTGACTGTGCGATATTGCTGCGCGAAGTCTTCTGGACCCTGCCGACGACGCGTGCCGAGGCCGACGCCATCTACCGCCGCGCCGCCACGCTCGCGCAAATGAAGGGCCGGGCGCCGGTTGGTCCAATCGGCGACTGGCTGCGCGATCAGGACCTCGAGCTGATTCTCGACTGGCGCGCTCAAGCCGACACGGCGCACGCGGGCGATCTTTCGCGCTGGAGGGAGTATCGCATCGGCCGGTCCGCCGAGGCCGGATCGTCGGCCCAGGAGATTCTGCCGTATCTTGCGCTCGAGGTGCCGGTGCGCATCGCAGGCGGCAAACCGATCACGCGGCGGGTCAGGCTGCACGGCGGCCTCGGCCGCTTCTCGCCCGGCCTGGAGGCGGCGCTGCAAGGCGTTGCGCGCAAGGACGCGAGAGCAAAGCATTTCCTGCCGCTGTTTCTTAACGCGATCGTGCTCGAAGCGGCCGGCCAGCCGGTCGCAAAACATTTCAAGGCGATCCTGCTCGGCGCGCAGGCGGACAAGAAGAAGCCGCCGCCGCCGTGGACTAGAACGGCCGCGGCTTTGGGCAAGGATCGGGCGATCCAATATCTGACCGCGATCGTTAGCGACCTTTTGTCCGGCCCGCACGACTATTTCTTTCCAATCGAAGCCGCCGAGCAGGCGCTCGAAGTGCTGCCGGGCGGAAAAATCGCGCCGGGTTTGATTGCTTCCCTGCAAGAGCTTCGCGACGCCGACGGCGACTACAACCGTTGCAGCTCGAGTTATGGTCCTATGCGCCGATGGCGCGAGCTCGAGCCACCGGCCACCGCGAAGATCAAAGAACTCCTCAAGCGCCGCTTCGGGCCGATCGCGGCGATATTCGGCGAAGGCGAAGAGGAGCCGCCCGAATGAACGGCACCGACTACGCTCGCCCCGCCGTGCTGGATCGCATCATCCTCGACGCGCATCGCGTGATCGAGGCCAACGCCGGCACCGGCAAGACCTACGCCGTCGAGCATCTGGTGATCGACCTGCTGGTGCGCGCGCACGCGCCGCTCGAACAGATTCTGGCGGTCACCTTCACGGTGCGGGCCGCGGCTGAGTTGCGCGCGCGGATTCGTGGCCGGCTCGATCGCGCATTGCGCGCCGCGCTGGCGCATGACCAATCGATTGTGCGGGCGTTCCCGGAGTGCGCCGATCTCATAACTCCGCTCAAGGCCGCCCTATTCTCATTCGAGCGCGCGCCGATTCATACGATTCACAGCTTCTGCCAGCGAATCCTGAGCGAGATGGCATTCGCTACCGGCGCCAGATTCGCACTCGAGAAGGCTGACGGAAAAACCCTGTTTCACGAGGCGTTTCGCGCCGTGCTGCGCGACCGGCAGAGCGCCGCCGCGCCGCGCTCGACGCTGCTCGGCGAATGGATGACGACGACCGGAAAATCCGCGGACGCGGTCGAGAAAGTGCTTTGCGAGCTTCATAGCGCGCGCTACCAGCCCGGCGCCGCCGGGCCGGAGCCAGCGCTCGAAGCCCGGCTCGGCGATATGTTTCTGCCTCAGTTGCGCGCGCAACTGCGCTCGGACAAGGAGCGCAAGAGCGTAATCGATTACGACGATATGCTCGAACGGGTCTTCGACGCGCTCAAGGGCGAGCGTGGCGCGGAACTGGCCGCCGCGCTGCGCACGCGATACCGCTTTGCGTTGATCGACGAGTTCCAGGACACCGACGACCTGCAATGGGGCATCTTCCGGAAGATTTTCGTCGCCGACGGCGCGCACAGCGTGCTGTACCTGATCGGCGATCCCAAACAATCGATCTACTCGTTTCGCGGCGCCGACGTTCACGCCTATCTGCGCGCACGCGATCAGATTTGCGCGCCGCCGAACGATCCGATCCCGCTGGTGGAGAATTTCCGCTCGACCGCGCCGATGCTCGAAACGATCAACACGATTCTTGATCAGGATGCTCCCGCGCCGCTCTTCAATGGCGCAATCTCGTATCGGCATCCGTCCCGATGCGGCCGTCCGGCGATGCGTGCGCTACAAGACGGAAAAGACGTGGCTCCGATCACCCTGATGAAGATCGAGCGCGGCGCAAAGCTCAACGCCGGCGATCTCAGGTCCGCGCTTTCGAGCCTGATCGCCACGACAATCAAGGACCTCACTACCAGTCCCGCGGCCGCGATCGAAATCACCGACGCGGACCGGTCGCGTCACACGGTCACGGCCGAAAAGATTTACATTCTCACCTTTACCAACACCGAGGGACACAATCTCGCCGAATATCTGAGAGCGGAGGGCGTGCCCTACGCCTTCTACCGGCGCGAGGGACTATTCCAGACCGCGGAGGCCAGCGACATCCTGGACCTGCTGCGCGCGATCGCCGCGCCCAATCATCGATCGCATCGGCTCAAAGCGTGGGCAACGCCGTTTTTTGCGGTCCCGATTCGCGAGCTTGGCGCGCTCGGCGAGCCGGAGCCCTCGGATCCCCTGATGGCGCTGCTGCTCGGATGGCACACGCTCGCGAAGGAAGGCGATTTCGCGGAGCTGTTCGAGTCGATGATCGAGGACAGCGGCCTGAGCGCACGCGAGCTGTTCCTCGCCAGCAGCCTGCGCGAGCTCACCAACTATCAGCACATCCTTGAATTGCTGCTCGAGGAGACGCTCACAGAGGGCTGGTCGATCGCGGAAATTATCGATCGCCTGGCCGCTTATATCGCGGAGCACGGCAACCCCGCCGGCGAGGAGACCAATCTCCTGCGCCTCGAAAGCGAACGCGCGGCGGTTCAAATCATGACGGTCCATAAGGCCAAAGGACTCGAAGCGGACGTCGTGTTTCTGTTCGGAGGCTTCTATACGGGCAACAAGTCCAGCACGGTCAAGCGCTATCACGACGAGCAGGGAAACCGCCGGCTGGCGATCGGAAAGCAGGCGCAAGACCTGGAAAGAACGAGGATCAAGCAAGACGAAGCCGAGGAAGCGCAGCGCCAGCTATACGTCGCGATCACGCGCGCATCGGCGAAACTCTACCTGCCCTATTGTCCGGATAAGTCCACGGGCCAGCAGCTCCGCGGTACCTACGCGCAGCTAAACCGACGGCTCAGTGCGATGGACGCGGCGCGCGCGCTCGCGCCGGAGCGGTTCGAGATCCTCGCTGTAAAAGCGAAGCCACCGAACGCCGTCGCCGCGCAAGGAGCAAGCGAGATCGCGGCGTGGCAGCCGCCTGCTCATCTCATCGCCCAGGCCGACAGCGCCATCGACGACCATGAATTCACCGCCGCCGCGCGCCGCAGCGCCCCGCTGTGGACGGCGTCTTACACGGCGCTCGCGCGGCGCGGCCGCGCGGGCGCCGAATCGGAAATCGATCCGAGCGATTTCAAGCGCGATCGTGCTTCGGCGATCGAGCGCGGCGCGGAGCCGGGCGGAGGCGCCGCGGCAGGAATCTTCCTTCACGAGGTTATCGAAAAACTCGATCTTGCCGCTCTGGCGGCCGCGCCCGACGCCGCGAGCTGGAGCGCGACCGAGGAGGTACGTGAGCTTTTCAGCTCGGCTCTGCATCGCCATCAGGTCCCCGAGCACGAGCGCTGGATGACGCGCGGACCGGAGCTGGTGTTCAACGCCCTGCGCTCGGCGATCGCGGCGGACGCGGTCAAGATTCCGGCGCTGGCCGGCTGCGAGTCTTTGCGCGAGATGGGGTTCACGTTCCCGATACCTGAACGAAGTCATCATCTGCTCGATTCCGCGTCGCCCGGCGGCGATCCTCGATGGCGGATCGAACGGGGGGTGTACGTCGGATTCGTCGATTTCGTTTTTCGCTATGAGGGCCGCGTCTATTTCGCCGACTGGAAGAGCGACCTGCTGGAATCGTATGAACCCGCCCGGGTCGAGGAGCACGCGCTGGTTAACTACAGCTTGCAGGCGAAGATCTACACGATTGGCGTGCTGCGGATGCTCGCAGTCCGGAGCGAGGCTGATTACGAGACTCGCTTCGGCGGACTGCTCTATCTGTTCATTCGCGGCATCACGCCGGATGGCGGCGGGCGCCGCGGAGTCTATTTTCATCGCCCGCCGTGGAGCGAGATCGTGCGCGTCGAGCGCGAATTGATGAACCCTTATGAAGCCGCAGGGCTCGATCGATGAATCCGGTGTACCCTCTCCTTGGAATGGATACCGCGTGGCGGCGTAGCGAGGCCGCGCCGCGTGCGAGCGCGCAATTCGCGGCCGATATCGCGCGGCTTCGCGCTTGCGCGGTGGAGCTTAACCTTGATGCCGGCGCGGTGCATATGGCGGCGGAGATCGCCGCGCTCGAGCCTTCCATCGAGGGCGACGACGACGCACGCTTCGCGCTGATCGTGCTGATCGTAATCTCGAGCGCCGCACTCGCCGAGGGCAGCACCCGATTCCCGGTTGGCGGCGCGGAATCGAGCGCGCCGCTCGAGCGGATGCTCACCGCACTGATGGAGGCCGAGTTCGACGAATCGGCGCGCGCGCGGGTTCGAGCGAAGATCGCGGCGATCCTCGGCGACGGCGATGGCGCGGCGGGGATAATCGGACGGACGCCTGACGCCCGAAAGCCACTCTTGTACCTACACCCCTACCTCTACCATCAGAAAATTCACCGTGCCGAGCAGCGCTTGGGACGGCGCCTGGCAGACCTGCTCGAGATCCGAGACGCGCCAGACCGCGGCGCAATCTCGAAAGCGATCGCCGACGTCGCCGCGCGCCCCGCGATGACCGGCGGCGTGGCTGCCGTCCTGTCTGAGGAACAGCGCCGCGCGGTCGAGCTCGCCGCAGGCTCGCGGTTGGCCGTAATTTCCGGCGGGCCCGGGACCGGCAAGACCTCGATCATCGCGGCGATCCTGCGCGTGCTGGCGCGAATCGGGATCGATCCGGCGACGGTGGCGCTGGCGGCGCCAACCGGCAAGGCCGCGTACCGGATGAGCGAATCGATCAGAAATACGATTGGCGCGATCCAGAATCCGGCGGCTCAGGACCGGGCGCTCGCCGACGCGATTCCGGCCGCCGCGACGATTCATCGGCTGCTCGGATACTCGAACGCGCGCCGATCGTTTCTGCATCATGGCGGAAATCCGCTCGAAGCCGCAGTGGTGATCGTCGATGAAGCGTCGATGCTCGATCTGACCCTGATGGATCGGCTGAGCGCGGCGCTTCGGCCGCAGGCGCGGCTGGTGATTCTGGGCGACGCCGACCAATTGCCGTCGGTCGCGGCTGGCGCGGTGCTGCGCGACCTGCTGCCGGCGCAGGGTTCGCCGCGGTCCGACGCGATGAACGCGATGAGCGCGGCGCTTCAGGAAAATTATCGCGCGCGATCCGATGATTCCGGCGGCGCGACGATCGCGCAGGCGGCGCGGCTAATCAACGACGGCCGCGCGGATCTGATGGCGGCTCCGCACAGCCCGATGATTCGGCGCGCGGACGCCGGTGCGCTTGAATTCTCCGGCGTCGAGTTCGTGGCGGGCGGGGCCGAAACGCTCGGGGAGTTTTTGTCGTGTTTCGCGCGCGCGCAGATCGATTCCGCTGAGTTCGCCGCGATGGTGGAACGAACCTATGCGCTCGAGGGCGGTGCGTTTCGCACCGACGATTCCGCGGCCATCGCACGGATGCTCGCGCATCTGTCACGCGCGCGGATCCTGTGCCTCACCAGGGTGGGTCGATTCGGCGCCGACGCGATCAACTCCCGGATGCATCGCGAGGCCCTGCGCCGCATCGGAGCCGCCGAGCAGGCCACGATGATCGCGGGCGAGCCGGTGATGGTGCTGCGCAACGATTACGATCACTTGCTGTTCAATGGCGATCAGGGCGTGCTGGTCAACCTTGCCGAGCGCGGCGGGCGCCGCTCGCTCGCGGCGGTCTTCGCAAAAGACGCGGGACTGGCGGCGTACCGGGTCGAGATGCTCGCCGACGCGATCGATCTGTGTTACGCGACGACGGTGCACAAGGCGCAGGGCTCCGAGTTCGATTGCGTTGGCTTGGTACTGCCCGAGCGCAATCTGGCGATACTCTCGCGCGAGACGATCTACACGGCGGTCAGCCGCAGCCGCCGTTCGTGCGTGATTTTTGGCCACGAAGATTTGTTCACCGCAGCGATCGCGCGGCGTATCGAGCGATTCTCCGGGCTTTCGGACGCAATCGAGCACTATCGCGCCGCCAGATCCCAAGCATGATCCGCGCCGGATCGCGCGTAGAGCTCGATCGACTCCGCTCTTCTGATTGCCGCAATTGGCAGGCGGGTTTGCGGCGCAAGCCGTACTATACTGGTAGGGTGCGACATCGCTAACCAAAGGAGAATCTCCAATGCAGATAGGAATGATCGGCCTGGGCAGAATGGGCGCGAACATGGTGCGGCGGCTGGTGCGCGCCGGCCATCAATGCGTGGTGTTCGATGTCAGCCCGAAGTCGGTGCAGGTGCTCGTCAAGGAAGGCGCGATCGGCGCAGCCTCGATGGACGAATACGCGGCCAAGCTAACCAAGCCCCGAGCGTCGTGGATGATGGTGCCGGCGGCGGTGGTGGAATCAACCGTGGCGGAACTGAGCAAGCGCTTCGAGAAGGGCGACATCATTGTCGATGGCGGCAACTCGTATTACATCGACGATATCCGCCGCGCCAAGCTGCTGGCGCCCAAGGGAATCCACTACGTCGATTCCGGAACCAGTGGCGGGGTATTTGGTCTCGAACGCGGTTACTGCCAGATGATTGGCGGCGAACCCGGCGTGGTGAAGCATCTCGATCCAATTTTCTCGGCGCTGGCGCCGCCGATGGACAGCGCACCGCGCACCGAGGGCCGCGACAAGGTCAAGGGCGGCACCGCCGAGCACGGCTATCTGCATTGCGGCCCCAACGGCGCCGGGCACTTCGTCAAGATGGTGCATAATGGAATCGAGTACGGAATCATGGCCGCGTACGCCGAAGGCCTGAACATCCTGCATCACGCCAACATCGGCAAGAAACAGGCCGCCGCCGATGCCGAGACCACTCCGCTGCGCGATCCGGAGCTGTATCAATATGACTTCAACCTGCCGGATATCACCGAGGTCTGGCGGCGCGGCAGCGTGATCTCGTCATGGCTGCTCGACCTGACGGCGACCGCGCTGCTCGGCGACCCCGAGCTCAAGAAATTCACCGGGCGGGTCTCGGACTCGGGCGAAGGGCGCTGGACGGTGGATGCCGCGATCGATGAGGGCGTGCCCGCCCACGTTCTGACGGCGGCGCTGTTCGAGCGCTTTAGCTCGCGCGGCGCGGCCGACTTCGCCGACCAGCTTTTGTCGGCGATGCGCTATGAGTTTGGCGGACATCTCGAAAAACCCGGCAAGTGATCGCGCGCAAGCACACAGTCATCCAGAGGACCCCCCTATGGCGAATGAGCAAGCTAAAAAGACTGACAGTCCGGCCCAGGCGCGGCCCGGTGATCCCTGCACGATGGTGATTTTCGGCGCGGCCGGCGACCTGACCAAACGCAAACTGATTCCGGCGCTGTATAATCTGCTGCACAGCAAATTGCTGCCCGATAAATTCGCGATCGTCGGCGTATCGATGCAGGAATACGGCGACCAGGATTTTCGCGACCTGCTCTCGGGCGAAGTCAAGCAGTACGCGGGCGATCGAATCGATACGAAGCTGTGGAATTCGTTCGTCTCGAAGATCTATTACCACCGGGGCAATTTCACCGATCCCGGGCTTTACTCGAGCCTTAAGGACTCGCTCGCCAAGGTGCAGAAGGAACAGGACACGTCCGGAAACTGCTTGTTTTATCTCGCGGTGGCGCCGCAGTTCTTCGGCGAGATCGTCCGCCAGCTCGGCGCAGCCGGGCTTGCGGCGGAGGGCGCCGCGGGATGGCGCCGGGTTATAATTGAAAAGCCGTTCGGACGCGACCTTGATTCGGCGCAGGCGCTCAACAAGGAAATTAAGAGCGTGTTGCGGGAAGATCAGATTTACCGGATCGATCATTACCTCGGCAAAGAAACCGTGCAGAACATGATGGTGTTCCGGTTCGGCAACGGAATCTTCGAGCCGATCTGGAACCGCCGCTATATCGATTCGGTCCAGATCACCGCCGCGGAGACCGTAGGCGTCGAGGAACGCGGCGGCTACTACGACACCGCCGGCGCGCTGCGCGACATGGTGCCCAATCACATGATGCAGCTAATCGCGATGACCGGCATGGAGCCGCCGACCTCGTTCGACTCCGAGGCGGTGCGCGACGAGAAGGCCAAGCTCCTAAACGCGATTCAGATCCTGACGCCCGAAAATGTCCTCACGATGGCGGTGCGGGGCCAGTACGGCGCCGGAACCGTCGAGGACAAGCCGGCGGCCGCCTATCGCAAGGAAGATCAGGTTGCGCCGGAGTCGCACACCGAGACGTTCGCGGCGCTCGAGCTGCATATCGACAACTGGCGATGGGCGGGGGTGCCGTTTTACATCCGCACCGGCAAGCGGCTGGCTGAGCGCGTCACGGAAATCGCGATCAACTTCAAGCGCGCGCCGATGCTGCTGTTCAGGGAAACCGGCGTCGAGGAGATGTCCGCCAACGTGCTGGTGATGCATATTCAACCCGACGAAGGCATTTCGCTGCGCTTCAGCGCGAAGATTCCCGGGCCTACGGTCAAGCTCGGGTCGGTCGATATGAACTTCAAATATTCACAGTACTTCGGTACGGCGCCTTCGACCGGCTATGAGACGCTGCTGCTGGATTGCATGATCGGCGACCCGACCTTGTTCCAGCGCGACGACATGGTCGAAGCGGGATGGCGCATCGTCACGCCCGTGCTCGACGTGTGGAGCGCGCTGCCACCGCGCGATTTTCCGAATTATCCGGCGGGGAGCTGGGGACCCAAGGAGGCCGATCACCTGCTCGAACGTGAAGGCCGCCACTGGCGGGTCATCGGCTGAATGATTCTGGCCGGAGATATCGGGGGCACGCACGCCCGGGTCGCGATATTCGATATCGCCAATGGCAGGCTTAATCGCATCGATGAACAAGTCTATGCGACACGCGAGTTTCCGAATCTCGAAAGCGTGGTGCGCATGTTTCTCAAGCAGCACCCGCTGACTCCCGGCGCGGCGTGCTTCGGCGTGGCCGGCCCGGTGGCCGATAACCGCGCACACATGCCAAATGCGGGATGGAGCATCGACGGCGCGTTGCTCGCGCGGGAGCTCGGCATCAGCCACGCCGCGGTGATCAACGATCTGACCGCCAACGCATACGGAATCGCGGCGCTCGAGCCGCGCGACTTTCTGACCATAAACCAGGGCGATCCGGACGCGCGCGGCAACGCCGGCGTTATCTCAGCCGGAACCGGACTCGGCGAAGCGGGCTTGTACTTCGACGGCCATACGCATCGCCCATTCGCGAGCGAAGGCGGACACGCGGATTTCGCGCCGGGCGACGACCTGCAAATCGAGCTGCTGCGGTTTCTGCGTGCGGAGTTCGGGCGCGTCAGCGTCGAGCGCGTGCTCTCTGGCGGCGGTTTGTGCAATATCTACCGCTTTCTTCGCGACACCCGCCGCGGCGACGAACCTCCATGGCTGGCGGCGGAACTGAAGATTGGCGACGCGGCGGCGGCGATCACACGCGCGGCGCTCGACGCAAAGGCGGCGCTGTGCGAGACCGCGCTCGAGGTCTTCGTATCGATCTATGGCGCCGAGGCGGGAAATCTTGCGCTGCGGCTGATGGCGAGCGGGGGCATCTATATTGGCGGCGGAATCGCGGTGAAAATCGCCGCGCGCCTTGCCAGCCCCGCCTTCATGGCGGCGTTCGCCGCCAAGGGCAGGATGAGCGAGATCGTGCGCCGGATTCCGGTCCGGGTGATCCTCAATGACAGCGCCGCACTGTTCGGCGCAGCGCGCGCCGCCGCCCTCGACGCCAAGCTGCTGAACGCCTGAAACCGCCGCGAACTTGCTAGCCGGCGGCGCCCAGATGTGCCCGGACCATCGCTGATGAGGTCGCTCCCGAGGCCAGCTCGCGCGCCGCGCTATGACGCGGCGAAAAGGCGGGGACGCGGATGCCGCCACGGGCGCGTGGCTTCGAATTGCGCGGCGAGCGCGATCATCTCGAACTCGCCGGCAGGGCGGCCCACGATCTGGAAGCCGATCGGTAGTCCCTCACGCGAGAATCCCGCCGGCAGCGTGATCGCGGGCTGTCCGGTCGCGTTGGCTGGATACTCGAAGGCGATCCACGTCCACAACTCGTCAAGATAGCGGTCCGGGCGCGAGGGAAACGCGCCATTGCGCATCGGCGGCATCGTCATGGTCGGGGTCACGGTCGCGTCATAGGGTTCAAGCGCCTGCACAATCGCGCGCGCGGTATTGTGCATCACGGCGACCAGGTTCACGTACTCGGCGGCTGACAGTTTCTTCCCGTGCTGGTGCATTTCACGCGCCACTGGATCGACCGCGTCGAGATCCGCAATCGGGATCGCCGCGATTCCCACGCAAATCAGCGCGCGCGCGCAATCCAGCAGCATCGCGCCCGGATCGAGTGCGACCGGCTCGACGCGATGCCCCAGCTCGCGCATCGCGGCGCACGCGCTCTGGAAGGACGCGGCGACATCGGGATGAATCGGCCCGAGCGCGGTCTCAGCAATCGCCGCCAGGCGCAGGCGGCTCGGCGCCGTCCGCGGAGCCTCGGAGAACGGACGCGCCGGCGCAGGCGCCCAGTAGGGATCTCCGATTACCGGGCCCGCGAGCACGTCGAGCATCAGCGCCGCATCGCGCACCGTGCGCGCGATTGGTCCGCGGGTTGCGAACCCTGCCCACGCCTCGCCGCGATGCGGCGCGTAGGTCAGCCGTCCACGAGCGGGTTTGATTCCGACCACGCCGCAATTCGACGCCGGTCCGCGAATCGAACCGCCGCCGTCGCTGCCCTCGGCGAGTGGACCCAGGCCGGCGGCAATCTGCGCGGCCGCGCCGCCGCTCGAGCCGCCGGCGTTGTACTCGAGGTTCCAGGGATTGCGCGCGGTGCCGCACAGCCCGCCCTCGGTGGTGGGGCGTCCGCCAAACTCCGGCGTTGAGGTCTTGCCGAGCAGGACTCCGCCGCTGGCGCGCAGCCGCGCGGCGATCACGGCGTCCTCGGGCGGGATCGCGGCGGCGTAATTTTTCGACCCCAGGGTAGTGAGGATTCCGGCGGTCGGGGTCAAGTCTTTGAGCGAGTATGGAACGCCGAACAGCGGCAGTTCGAGTGCGCGCCCGCGTTCGGATTCGATCCGGGCCGCATCGGCGAGCGCGCGCTCGGCGGTGATCGTCATATACGCGCCCAGCGCGGGATTGAGCTTTTCGATTCGGGCCAGGAAAAACTCCGCCACCTCGCGCGGGCGAAGATCTCCCGTGCGGATCAGCTCGCGCAGCTCCCAGGCTTCGATAAACGGATCGAGCGAAAGCATCGCGGCCTACATCGCGGTCAATCCACCGTCGACCGAAATCGATGCGCCGGTCACGAACGAGGCCGCGTCGCTCAGGAGCCACGCTACGGCCTCGCCGATTTCTTCCGCACGCGCCTTGCGCCCGACCGGCTCGACACGGTCAAGCAGCCCGGCGAGCTTGGGTTGCTCGGCGATCATTCCGGCCACCAGCGGCGTATCGACCACGCCGGGGCATACGTCGTTGATGCGGATCGCGGCGCGGGCGTATTCGATCGCGGCGCATTTGGTCAGGCCGACGACGCCGTGTTTGGCGGCGGTGTACGCGGGCATCGAGTGTGAAGCGACCAGGCCCGCGGCCGAGGCGGTGTTGACGATCGCACCGGGGGACTTCTGCGCCAGGAACTGGCGGATTTCGGCGCGCATGCACAGCCACACGCCTTTGAGATTCACCGCCATGATACGGTCCCATTCGTCTTCGCTATAGTCGGCGGTCTTGCGTTGCGCGCCGGCGATCCCGGCGTTGTTGAACGCGCAATCGAGCCGGCCGAATTTTCTCACCGCGGCCGCGACCATCGCTTCCGCGTCGGCCGCGCGCGCCACATCGCAGCGGACGAAGTCGGCGTCGGCGCCCGCGCCGCGCAGCATCCGCACCGTTTCGACGCCGTCGCGTTCCGATACGTCGCCGATTATTATTCGCGCGCCCTCGCGCGCCGCAATCAACGCCGTAGCGCGGCCGATTCCAGAACCGCCTCCGGTTATCACCGTGCTCTTGCCGGTCATCGTAGGCATCGCAGTCTTCTCCCGCGTCAGCTACGCCACGGCTCGACCAGAATCTTCGCGTGCCGTTCCGGCGAACCCAGATCCTCGAACGCCTGCGCCACGCCTTCAACTCCGACCTTGCCCGTGATCAGCGGATCGGCGTTGGTCCTTCCCTGCGCGAGATTGAACAGCGTCTCGGCGAATTCCTCGGGCGTGTATCCAAGCACGAACTGCACGTTCAGCTCCTTGCTGATGCCGAGCATCGGCTCGATCGAGTCGCGTTCCATGCATACCCCGACCACCACAATCCGCGCGCCCGATTGCGCGCCCAACATGATCGAATCGATCACGCCCGGCACGCCCACGCACTCGAAGATGACCGACGGTCGCAGCGCCGGACCCGGCATCCACGGCGCCAGCGCCGGCGCGCGCGACGGATCGCTATAGGTCGCGGTCTGCTTCCAGCTCTCGAATGCCGATTTCTCTTTCGGATCGATTACCACGTCGGCACCCATCTTCAGCGCAAGTTCGCGGCGGCGCGGCGAGAAATCCGCGGCGACAATCGGATGCTGCCCCTTGAGCTTCAACCCCGCGACCACCGCCAGCCCGACCGGACCGCACCCTATCACCAGCGGTGCGTCGTCGGGGCTGAGCCGCGCCTTTTGCACCGCGTGATAACCGACAGCCATCGGTTCGGTCAAGGCGGCGCGCTCGGTCGAAAGCCCGTTGGGGACCTCGAGCAGCAGCGCTTCGGTCAGGCGCATGAATTCGGCGTACCCGCCGGGATTATCGTTCGAGTAACCGACCGCCGACACTCCCGTCGGACGAATCAGCACCGGCAACGAACAGGCGCGGGTGCCCGCCTTGAGCCGCTTTTGCGTACCGGGACCAAAGTCGGCCACCTCGACGCAAAACTCATGGCCCATCACCACGTCGCGCTTCAAGTCCATCACGAACGCGCCGCCTGCGCGCTTCGAGCTCTCGACCAGCTTCTCGGCGTGCTTGAGCGTATGTAAATCCGATCCGCAGATTCCGCAGGCGAGCGTCTTGACGATCACCTCGCCCGGCCCCGGCTCAGGAATGGGAATATCGGCAACGACCAGCTTCTTGTCACGCATTACGGCGGCACGCATCATGGTTTGCTCCTTGCGGGCGATTCGCGCGTCCGCAAAACGGACGCACCCCTATACTCTACCAATTCCATACCGGCATCCGTCCAGTCCCCGTTTATCCAGGCGCGCGTATCGGTCGAGATGCGGGCCGCCGCCGTGATATGGGTTGACCCAACGCCTCACGGGAGCGGGAGCAATCTGCGATGGGCCGAAAGATTCTCTTCATCACCACCGATCAGCAACGCTACGATTCGCTCGGATGCAACGGCGGCCGGATCGCGCGCACTCCCGCCGCCGACGCGCTGGCGGCCGCCGGAATCAATTATCGGCGCGCGCACAATCAGAACACGGTCTGCATGCCGGCGCGCTCGACGATGATCACCGGCCAGTACGTGCGCACCCACGGCGTTCGCTCCAACGGCGTACCCCTGCCGGCCGGCGCTCCGAGCGTCGCGCGATGGCTCCATGAGCGGGCGGGCTACCGAACCGCGCTGATCGGCAAAGCGCACTTCGAGCCGATGTTCGACCCGGGTCAGCGATGGCGCGAAAACAATCTGGCCGACGAAGGCAGCTTTGGACCGTATCGCGGCTTCGAGCACATGGAATTGGCGATGCACGGGCCGATGGGGCGATGGCATTACACGAAGTGGCTGCGCGACAACTTTCCCGGCGAGATTGGCGGCTTCGTCACGATGCTGAGTGCGCGCGGCGGCGGCGATACGGGCGCGCCGGAAGTCGCCTACAATCCGGTGCCGCGCGGGCATTATCATACCGACTGGGTGGCGGACCGCACGCTGGCGTATCTCGATCAGCTCGGCCCCGAGGAAAACTGGTTCGTCTGGATGAGCTTTCCCGATCCGCATCATCCGTGGGATCCGCCAGCCGCCGAGGCGCGGCGCATCAACTGGCGCGACCTGGATCTTCCGCCCGGGCATCCCGGCTCGCGCGATAAGATCGAGGCGATTCTCGGCCAGAAGCCGCGCCATTGGCTCGATTGGTACCAGGGCCGCTTTGGCAACGACGAAGGCGGCGCGATGACCTTTGTCCCGAGCGCGATGACTCACGATCAGGTGCGCGAAATCAACGCGCTGATTCACGTCAAAAACGAGTTGATCGACGAAGCGTGCGCGCGCGTCATCAAGCGGATCGGCGAGCGCGGATGGGATCGCGACACCGACATCTTCTTCACCACCGACCACGGCGAGCTGCAGGGCGACTTCGGCCTGATGTTCAAGGGCCCGTACCATGTGGACGCGCTGATGCGGGTGCCGCTCATCTGGCGGCCGGCCCCGTCGGCGCAAATCTCTCCGGCCGAGATCGCGGAGCCCGTCGGCCATTTGGATCTCGCGCCGACCTTTTGCGAAATCGCGGGGGTGCCGCGCGCGGACTGGATGCAGGGTGCGCCGCTGCCGGTTCGGCCGGGGTCGGGACGCGAGCGCGTGATAACAGAATGGGACAGCCAGTTCGCGCAACTCGGGATGCATCTGCGGTCGATCTATCGCGACGGATGGGTGCTCACCGCGTACGAGAAATCGACCCGCGACACCGGCTTCAATCTGGCCCTGGTCTATCAGGCGCTCCGGATGCAGCGTCCGGTCCCCGATATTCGTTACGAAGGCGTCGAGGGTGAACTGTACAACGTCGTCGAGGATCCGCTGCAATGGCGAAATCTTTGGGACGACCCCGGCTATCGCAAAATCAAATCGGATCTGATCGCCGACTTGTACGACAATCTTCCGCCGCCGCGAATCCCCGCGCTGGCGGTTGACGCTCCCGCCTAGCAGCGCGTGCGGATCGTCGGTGCGGCGGCCATCGCAGCGCGGCAATCCGCGCGCCGGCCCCGGCGGTTGGCATCGCGCGTGCGCGGCGCTAGATTCGCGGCCATGCCCAGACAACGAATCGGCGATATCGAGCTCTATTACGAGATTCACGGCGACGGCCCGCAGACCCTGGTGATGATTCGCGGCCTCGGGTCGAACCTGACCGCGTGGTACGAGCAGACACCCGAGTTCTCACGCCACTTCCGCACCGTGATTTTCGACAATCGCGGCGCCGGGCGAAGCGACAAGCCCGACGCACCCTACTCGCTTAGCCAGATGGCCGGCGAGACCGCGGGATTGATGGACGCGCTCGGCATCCGGCGCGCCGCGCTGCTCGGAATCTCGATGGGCGGAATGATCGCGCAGGAATTCGCGCTGGCGCATCAGGACCGGCTCGCGTGCCTGATCCTCGGATGCACCACCTTTGGCGGCGCCGAGGCCGTGCGCGCCGCTCCGGAAGTGATGGCGGCGCTGGTCGCCGGCGAAAGGGCCAGCGCCGAGCAGAAGAGTATCCAGCAACGCTCCGCATTCACCGATCACGCGATCACCCATCGCCGCGAGATCATCGACAAGCACGAGCGGGTCCGTATGCAATACCTGATTCCCGCGTTCGCGTACCAGCGCCAAATCGAAGCAGTCATGAAATACGACGTGAGCAAACGGCTCGGTGAGATTCACGTGCCCACGATGGTGATGGCGGGACGCGACGATATTCTGGTGCCGCCCGAAAACTCGAAATTGATCGCCGCGCGAATTACCGGCGCGAAGCTCGTCGAGCTGCCGGGCGGCCATCTGTTCTTCACCGAGTATCCAGCCGAGTTCAACGCGGCGGTGATCGAGTTTGTGCGCGCGCATCCATAGGAGAGCAACCTGATGAAACTATTCTTCGCCGCCGCCGCGATCATCGCCGCGGCCGCCGGCCCGGTGCACGCCGGCCCAGCGCTGCCGCTGAAAGTCGCGGTGATCGCGCGGCCCGCGGCCGCCACGATCTTCGAGGGCGATGGAAAGCCGCACCTCGCGTACGAGCTTTACGTCGCGAACTTCAACCAATCCGCGCTGCGCATCGACGCGCTTAGACTCTCGCCACGCGCGAATTCCGCGGACCACGGCGGCACGGCGAGCCAGAGTTTTTCCGGCGATGACCTGCGGCACATGTTCAGCACGATCGCTGGGCACATGCTGACCCCGCAGGATCCCGTGCTCAAGCCGGGGGCCGCGGGAGTGATATTCGTGTTTCTCGATCGCGACCCCGGAGCGAAGATATTCAACACGCTCGAAGTCGAAGAGGATGGCAAACCGGACACCCGGCAGCCGGTGGCTCCGGCGCCGATCATCGTCAGTCACACGGCGCCGATTACGATCTCGCCTCCGCTGCGCGGCGATAACTGGTGGACGCCCAACGGCCCCGCCAATGATTCGATCCATCGCCGAACCGTAATCGCGCTCGGCCCGGCGGTCGTGAGTCCCGAACGCTACGCCGTCGATTGGATAAAACTGGGCGCCGATGGCAACTCGTTCCACGGTGATCCGAAAGACAACGGCAATTATTACGCCGAGCGGTCGGAGATTCACGCGGTTGCGGACGGACGAGTCGTTTCGGTCCTCGACGGCCTTCCCGAAAACGTGCCGAACTCGCCGACGATGGCGGTGACGATCACGCTTGCGAATATCGCCGGCAATTCGGTAATCGAGGATCTGGGCGGAGGCCATTACGCACTCTATGCGCACATGATTCCCGGCACCGTCCGCGTGAAGCCGGGCGATCGCGTCACCGACGGACAGATCCTCGGGTTGCTCGGCAACTCCGGCAACTCCACCGAGCCGCATCTGCATTTTCAAATTTCCGACTCGCCCGAGCCGCTTGCCGGAGAAGGCGAGCCATTCCTGCTGAGCGAGTTCACCGGGCGCGATTATCACCTAAAGATGAAAGGCGAAAATCCGGTCAGCATGACCGTCGGCACGGCGCATAAAGAAGCTCGCCAGACGTTTATGAACCTGGACCTGGGCGACTTTGGCGCAAACTGAGAGCGCGATGGAAGTTGATGGCGCGCGCGCGTAGAAATGAGACAGACCGCGCGCGCCGGTTATTCCGCGCGGAAAAATCCCGCAGGGAACCCTATCGTGAAGGTTAAAGCCGCAGTCGCAACTCAGGCCGGCGCACCGCTCGAAGTCACCGAGGTTGATCTTGAAGGGCCGCGGCGCGGCGAAGCTTTGGTCGAAATCAAAGCCACCGGCGTCTGCCACACCGATGCGTTCACGCTCTCTGGCAAAGACCCCGAGGGCTTGTTCCCCGCGATTTTAGGCCACGAGGGCGCCGGCATCGCCCTCGAGATCGGCGCGGGGGTAACGACGCTCGCGCCCGGCGATCACGTGATACCGCTCTACATTCCCGAGTGCCGCAATTGCGAGGCGTGCCTATCGGGCAAAACCAATCTCTGCACCGCGATTCGCGAGACTCAGGGCAAGGGCGTGATGCCCGACGGCACGAGCCGGTTTTCGCGCGGCGGCCGGATGATTCACCACTACATGGGCACCTCGACCTTCGCCAATTACACGGTGATCCCCGAAATCGCCCTGGCGAAGGTCCGCGCCGACGCCCCCTTCGACAAGATTTGCTACATCGGATGCGGAGTCACGACCGGAATCGGCGCGGTGATCAACACCGCGAAAGTGGCGCCCGGCGACCGGGTCGCCGTGTTCGGCATCGGCGGCATCGGGCTGAACGTGATTCAGGGCGCGCGGCTGGCCGGCGCGCGGACGATCGTCGCGGTTGACGTGAACCCCGCGCGCGAGGCGATTGCGCGCAAGTTCGGCGCGACCGACTTCGTCAATCCCGCCGAGGTCAGGGGTGACCTGGTGCCGTACCTGATCGACCTGACGCGCGGCGGCGCGGATTATGCCTTCGAGTGCGTCGGCAACGTCAAGCTGATGCGCCAGGCGCTCGAATGCTGCCATCGCGGATGGGGCACCTGCGTGATTATCGGCGTCGCGGGCGCGGGCGAGGAGATCTCGACGCGTCCGTTTCAGCTCGTCACCGGCCGCACCTGGAAGGGCACCGCTTTCGGCGGCGCGCACAGCCGGCGCGACGTGCCGAAGATCGTCGATTGGTACATGGAAGGGCGTATCAATATCGACGATCTGATCACGCACACGATGCCACTCGGGCGCATCAATGAGGCGTTCGATCTGATGCACGCGGGCAAGTCGATCCGCAGCGTGGTGACATTCTGAAACTCGCACGAAATCGCTCGAAACTCCGCACCGCCTTCCTCGCGATCGCCGCGCTCGCATGCGCCCTCGCGATGGCCGGATGCTGGCCATTCGCGCATCGCGGTCCTACTCCGCAGCAGCAGTATCTCGACGCGCTCAATCACGGCCATTCCGCGCAGGCCAGCCAGATCTGGCTTACCATGACGCCCGAAGATCGCGAGAAATGGGCCCGCAGCGAAGGCCTCTCGCCGCAGACCTCGCCCGGCGAAATCAAGAATCAAATCATGCAGCACTATCAGGACCAGGCCGGCGGCGAGCAGGAAGGCCAAAGCGGCGTCACGCAAATCCAGCCAGCGCAGGGCGCAGGATTGCAAAACCTTCCCGCCCTCGCGGCGCCCGAAACTTCCGCACCTCCCGCGGCACAGCCCGGCGCGGACTCGAACTGAGAATTATTTCCGAAATTGGGCGAGCCGGCGATTCATCTTGAGGGCGCGCCCAGGTGCGCGGCGAAGCGCAGGCGGATGTAATCCGCGGTCCATCGGCCGCGTTCATCGCATAACACGGGGCGCAGCAACTCGATCGCTTCCGCGACTGCGCGTTTGCGATCGGCCTGTTGCAGCGGTTTTAGAAAGTTCTCGACAAAAGTATCGAGCCATCCTTCGATTCCGGTCGGAAGCGGCGTGGGGCGCGCAATGAGCTCGATATAATCGACGAAGAAGCCTGCGCGCTCGAGTCGTGCGCGATAATCCTCGACGGTCGGAAAGTACCACGGAATCCGCGCCGCGCCGTTTATCCCGCGCCGCGCGAGCACCGCCTCGAGCGCGACGATTATCGCCGCGACGCATCCGTGCCCGCCCAGCTCGCCGACGAACCGCCCTCCAGGACGCAGCGCGCGCGCGACTCCCGCGAGCACGCTGTCCGGCTCGCGCATCCAGTGCAGCGCCGCGTTCGAGAACACCGCGTCGAATTCGCGCTCGAACCGAAGCGATTGTCCGTTCACTACCCGCGCGTCAAGGCCGCGCTCGCGCGCCGCCGCGGCCATCGCCTCGGACGCATCGACACCGACCACGCGCGCGCCCGCGGCGGCAATCCTTTCGGTCAGCACGCCGTCGCCGCATCCGAGGTCCAGGATCCTCTCCCCCGCCGCCGCCCGCAGCATCGCGAGCACCGGCCCGGCGAGGTCGCTGACGAACCTTGCATTGTGATCGTAGGATTGCGGCTGCCAGGTGTTGAGCTGCTCGGGAGAATTCACTTCAGGTCGATCATGGGCTTTGTCTTCCACTGTTTCCTTCGTATATGCGCTTTGATTTCGAGGCAAACCGCACCCGGCGGCGAGCGAGCTTCCGTACCGGCGATGCCGGCTCTTCGAGGTTTCCCGGCACCCTGCTAGGATTCGGCCCATGAAGACCGACGATCCCTCCGGCGCCGCGAGCCATCGCGAAGACCCGCCCGCGGCGCCGCTGACGCTCGAGGGCTTCTGCGTCCTGCACCAGATGTTTCGGCTCCGGCGCGCGCCGTGGCGCGCGCTCGCCGAGTCCGAGCGCCGGAGTATCGCCGCTGAAGCATCGCGCGCGCTCGGCGAAATGAGCAATCGCGAGGACGGCGAATCGGCGCCGTTCGCGGGCCTGGGGCATAAGGGCGATCTGTTTCTCATTCACTTTCGCCGCACGTTCGATGACCTCAGCGCGGCGCAGATCGCGGTCGGCAGGCTCAGGCTGAGCGATTATCTGGAGCCGACGACCTCTTACGTCTCGATGATCGAAATCGGCCTATACGAAGCCACCGTCGCGCTCTATGCAAATCTTGCGGAGCGCAATATCAAGCCGCGCACGCCGGAGTGGACGCGGGCGGTCGAAGCCGAGGTCGCGGGCCAGCGCCAGAAGATCGCGCCGCGGCTGTATCCGAAAATTCCGGCGCGCAGCTACCTGTGCTTCTATCCGATGGACAAGAAGCGCGACGGCGCCGACAACTGGTATCGGCTCGCGATCGGCGAGCGGCGCCGCCTGATGCACGAGCACGGATTGGTCGGACGCCGGTTCGCGGGCGAGGTCACGCAGATCATTTCGGGTTCGATCGGATTCGACGACTGGGAATGGGGCGTCGATTTGTTCGCCGACGATCCGCTGGTGTTCAAGAAGCTGGTTTACGAGATGCGCTTCGATGAAGCCAGCGCGGCGTACGCGAAATTCGGACCGTTTTACGTCGGAATCCGGATCGCGCCCGCGGAAATTGAAAAGATCCTCGCGGCCTGAAATAGTCCGGCCGGAGTTGTAATCCCGCGCGCCTGCCCGCATGCCGCGGCTCTGATTTGGCCAACGCGATGGATTGGCAAGGAGAATGTCGATGATCACTTCAGGCGACGATTTCCCGATTCACCAGACCCCCGAGCCGGTGCAGCAGGTCTTCACCAGCGATCGCAACTTTTACGATCGGTTCTTCTTCAACGGCTACTGGCGCGAGGGCGAGCCGTACTTCGCGGTCGGGATGGGCATCTATCCGAACCTCGGGATCATCGACGCTTCATTCAGCGTCATCAGCGGCGGCGTTCAGCATTGCGTGCGCGCCTCGCGGACTCTCGGCGCGGACCGGATGGACACGAGGGTCGGGCCGATTTCGATCGAGGTCGTGCGTCCGATGCGCGCGCTGCGCTTGCGCGTCGATCATCCGGAAATCAAAGCCGACCTGACGTTCGAGGCGCGCGCCACGCCGATCGAGGAGCCGCGCTTCACGCGCCGCTCGGGCGCGCGCTTGATGTTCGATATCACGCGCTTCACACAGCACGGCGGCTACAGCGGTTCCCTGACGGTGGCGGGGCGGAAGTTCGAGGCGAATCCGGCGCGGGTCTGGGGCTCGCGCGACCGCTCGTGGGGCGTGCGCACCGTCGGTCCGCAGGATCCGGCGGGAGTCCCGGCTATCGCGTCACCGGAATTTTTCTGGTTATGGTCGCCGAACAACTTCGAGCATCTGTGCACGCATTTTGACGTGAACGAGAATTCCGACGGCTCGCGCTGGCATCAGTTCGGAGCGATCGCCAAGGCCGATCCCTCCGCACCGATTGAAATCGCCAGCGCCGTCGACTGGAAGGTCGCCTATCTGCCGCATACGCGCCACGCGCGTCAGGCCGAAATTCTGTTGCGCACCGCCGACGGCGAGCAGCGCATCGAACTCGAGACCCTCTATAACTTCTACATGCACGGAATCGGCTACGGTCATCCCAAGTGGGGCCACGGGATGTATGTCGGCACCGACGTGTCGGACTACGAATCTTTCAAGCTTGCCGCCGTCGATGAATCGCAGCCGCTCCACCAGCATATCCAGGCCGTATGCCGCGCCAAGCTGGGAAAGAGCGAAGGGATGGGCATCCTCGAGATGCTGATCATCGGCGCGCATGCCCCGAGCGGTTTCAAGAGCCTGCTCGACATGCATCCTTAGGGCGGCGCGAGCCACCTGCTCGCGCGATCAGTTGAGCAGCTTGCCGAGGACGCGCTTCACAAAGCCCGTCGGCGCGGGCTTGACCACCTTGGGCGGTATCGCCTTGCCGTCGCGCAAGGCTTCAAAAATTTCCTCGACTTCGTCGTCCACCGGAAATCGTCCGGCCTCGGCCTTCGAGAAGACCATCCGTCCGTTGACCAAAACGTCGAACTGGCCGGTTTTGCCGGCTCTGATTTCCGTGGCCTCGCCGAAGCGGCCGTTGAGCGAGGCGGCCAGACTGGCCGCGCGCGGTTTATAGCCTCAGGCCGAGCAGTAGAGGATTTCGGTTGCCATGGAATCGATCGTATTCCGCGCCGCGCAGGGATTCAATTCAGCGCGGCGGCTACTTGCCGTTGGGCAGATCGACGAATACCGCGGCTGCCACGACCGACGACCACAGCCCGTCGCGATCTCCGATCGCCGACTGGGTGACGTTGCGCGTGGTGACGATTTTGTCGGATACGCGCCACACGTCCTTGCGCTCGTCGTAGCTGGCGTTGGGATCGAAATCGACGCCCAGGATCGTCGCGAGCATCTGCGCCGCAAGATCTTCGGCGTAATCTCCAGCCTTCTGATCGGTCTCGCCGAAGCTGTGATGCTCGGAAAGATAGCCGTACTGATCCGGGTTGGCGGGAACCGCGACGCCGACCGACGCGGCGATCAGGCGATGCGGCTCATTGGTCGCATTCTCGCTCATCACGGCGAACACGATCTGCCCGGGACTCAGGTACTTGATCCCCTCCTGCTGGCTGATCATCTTGCAGCGTGGCGGAAAGATCGACTTGACCCGGACCAGGTTGAACTCCGCGATGCCGGCGGAACGCAGGGACATCTCGAACGCGGTCAGCTTCTCGCGATGCCGTCCGACGCCCTTGGTCATAAACACGCCTTTTGGAAGCGGCCCCATCGATTTTGTTTCTCCACAAGGCCGCGGTCAGTCCGCGGCGTACTGGTTTAAAGCCCTGGCGCGACGCGCGCTGGCATCGGAGGATGGCGCGCCACACTTATAAAAATCGCAATCCTTTTATACAATCGCGCCCCGGCGCGCTACCTCAAAGCGTGTTCACCGGTTGATATTCGCCAAATACCCGGCGCATCGCGTCCGATATCTCACCCAGCGTGCACCACGCGCGGACCGCGTCGATTATCGGCGGCATCAGGTTCGAGCCGTCGCGCGCCGCCGACTCGACCCGCGCGAGCGCGGACGCGGCCTTCGCGCCATCACGCTCGGCGCGCACTCGCGCCAGGTTGCGCTTCTGCTTTTCCTCGAGCTCGGGCTTCACCTTCAGGATATCGTTGGGCAGCTCGCCGCCGCCGGTGAACTGATTGACGCCCACGATGATGCGCTCTTTGGTCTCGATCTCGCGCTGATAGAGATAGGCGGCGTTCTGAATCTCGCGCTGCTGATAACCGCGCTCGATCGCGGCCACCGCGCCGCCCAGGTCATCGATTTTCCCCAGGTACTCGAACGCGCGCGCTTCGAGCTCCGTGGTCAGCTTTTCGACGTAATACGAGCCGCCGAGCGGGTCGATCGTGTCGGCCACCTCGGATTCGTACGCGATTAACTGCTGGGTGCGCAGCGCCAGCAGCACCGAGGATTCGGTGGGCAGCGCCAACGCCTCGTCCTTGGAGTTGGTGTGCAGCGATTGCGCACCGCCAAGCACCGCGGCCAGCGCCTGCAGCGTGACGCGCACCACGTTATTGTCCACCTGCTGTGCGGTGAGCGTCGAGCCGGCGGTCTGCGCGTGGAACCGCATCATCATCGAGCGCTCGTCGGCCGCGCCGAAGCGCTCCTTCATGATCTTCGCCCACATCCGGCGCGCCGCGCGATACTTGGCGATCTCTTCGAAGAAATTATTGTGCACGTTGAAGAAGAACGAAAGCCGGCTCGCGAAGCTGTCCACCGCGAGCCCCGCCTTCAGCGCCGCATCGACGTACGCGATCGCGTCGGCGAGCGTGAACGCCAGCTCCTGCGCGGCGGTCGAGCCGGCCTCGCGGATATGGTAGCCGGAAATCGAAATCGTGTTCCAGTTGGGAACTTCCCGCGAGGCGAAGCTGAAGATGTCGGTGATGATCCGCATCGAGCCGCGTGGCGGATAGATGTAGGTGCCGCGCGCGATATATTCCTTGAGCAGATCGTTTTGGATCGTGCCGTTGACCTTGTCCCATCCGACCTTGCGCCGCTCCGCCGCCACCAGGTACATCGCGAGCAGAATCGACGCGGTCGCATTGATCGTCATCGAGGTCGAAATCTTGTCAAGCGGAAGCCCGTCGACCAGCATCTCCATGTCGGCAAGCGAGCCGATCGACACTCCGACGCGCCCGACTTCGCCCGCGGCGAGCTGATGATCCGAATCGCGACCCATCTGGGTCGGAAGATCGAAAGCGACCGAAAGGCCGGTCTGCCCTTGCTCGAACAGATAACGGTAGCGCCGGTTCGATTCCTCAGCGGTGCCGAATCCGGCGTACTGGCGCATGGTCCACAGCCGCCCGCGATACATCGTGGGCTGCACGCCGCGGGTGAATGGATACTCGCCGGGAAAGCCGAGATCGGTGACGAATTCGATCGCCTCGAGGTCGGCGGGATCGTACGCGCGTTTGATCTCGATACCCGAAGTCGTAGCGAATTTTTTCTTGCGCTCCGCGCCGCGTTTGAGCGCGGGAGCGAGCTTGCGCGCTTCCCAATTCTTGCGCGCGCTATCGAGGGTGGTGCGTTCGTTTTCCGCCATTATCGGTAAACCCTGCTATTCAATAACCACGAGCAGCTCGCCCTTTTCCACGGTCTGGCCCGCCACCACTCTAATCTCGGTCACCTTTCCCGTCTTCGGGCTCTTGAGTTCGTTTTCCAGCTTCATCGCTTCGACAGTCACAACTCCCTGTCCCGATTTGACTTCATCGCCGGGCGCGACCAGCACCGCGACCACGCGGCCCGGCATCCCGGACTTAATCTCGACCCTGCCGCTGACTTCGCGTTTTTCAGCGGCGGTATGCCTGGCGCGCCGCGCGGGATCTACCAGCGTCAGCCGGGTGGCGCCGGCGCGCGACGCGACGACCAGCTCTTCGCCGTCACTGACGACCTCGAGGTCGAAGGAGCGGCCGTCAATTATGATCGAAAACGAAGCTGGTCCAACTGCGCGCAGATTCGCGTCGAAGCGACGCCCGCCGAACGTAATCGCGAAGCTTCCGGCCGAGATTTCCTCGAGCTCGATTTCGTGTTCGGCATCTGCAAGCGTCGCAAGGTAGCGCATCTGGGCGGTTCCTTTCTCTTATCTCCGAAGCGAATCGAAGCGCGCAAGGCTGCGCCATGCCGAGCCGGTGGGCGCCGCGACCCGCGTTTGCGGCTGCGCGTGATTGTTATTGGCTCCGCGCTGCGCTGCGATCGCCGCCAGGATCGTCGCGGCGATGCGCGCGTGATCGTCGCTCTTCGCGCCGGTCCCAGAATGATACTCCTGCGCGATAAAATTGGTGTCGAAGTCGCCGGCCAGAAAGCGCGGATGCGTCATGATCCAGCGGTGAAACGAGAGGTTGGTCGTAAGCTCGCCGGAGATGATGAACTCGCCCAGCGCGCGGCGCATCCGATCTATCGCCTCGGCGCGGTTCGCACCCCACGCGGCCAGCTTCGAGATCATCGGATCATAGAACATCGGCACTTCCGCGCCCGCATAGACGCCCGCGTCGTTGCGGATGCCGGGCCCTTCGGGAAAGCGCAGCGTATGGATTTTTCCCGGCGCCGGAACAAATCCCGCCTCGGGGTCTTCGGCGTAGATGCGGCACTCTATAGCCCACCCGCGCTGCGCGATGTCCTTCTGCTTGAACGGCAGCGGTTTGCCTGCCGCGATCTCGATCTGCGCGCGCACCAGATCGATTCCCGTGACCAGCTCGGTCACCGGATGCTCGACCTGGATCCGGGTGTTCATCTCGAGGAAGTAGAAGTTGCGATCCGCATCGGCCAGAAACTCGATCGTGCCGGCGCTGAAGTAGCCCACCGCTTTGGCGGCCTGCACCGCGACCGCGCCCATCTTCTGGCGCATCTCGGGGGTGACGAACGGCGACGGCGACTCCTCGACCACTTTCTGATGGCGCCGTTGAATTGAACATTCGCGTTCGAAGACGTGCACGGTGTTGCCATCCTTGTCGGCCAGCACCTGCACTTCTATATGGCGCGGCTTGCGCACGAATTTTTCGACGTAGAAACGCCCGTCTCCGAACGACGACTTGGCCTCGCTCGAAACCGTGCGGACAATCGAGGCGAGATCCTGGTCGCTCTCGACCAGCCGCAGACCCTTGCCGCCGCCGCCGGCCGCCGCCTTGATCATGATCGGATAGCCGATCTTGTTTGCGAACGCGCGAACCTCATCCTCGCCTTTGAGCGTGTCGGGCGAGCCGGGCACCACCGGCACGCCCGCCGCCGACATCAGCTTGCGCGACTCGACCTTGTCGCCCATCGCATGGATGGCCTCGGGCGACGGGCCGATGAAGACCAGGCCGGCCGCCGCCACGGCGCGCGCGAAGCCGGCGTTCTCGGAGAAGAAGCCGTAGCCCGGATGGATCGCCTCGGCGCCGGTTTTGGCGGCGGCCTCGATGATCCGCGGGGTGTTGAGGTAGCTCTCCGCGGCGGGCGCCGGGCCGACGCCTGCCGCGTAATCGGCCTCGCGCACATGCAGCGCGGTGCGATCAGCCTCGGAGTAAATCGCGACCGACTCGATGCCAAGTTCGCGGCAGGCGCGGATCACGCGCACCGCAATTTCACCGCGGTTGGCTATCAGGATGCGCTTGAACATCGCTCTCGGAACGAGTCATGGCGGCCGCCGGTCCATCGGCGCGCCCCCATTACAAAGTCTATCGCGTTCGCCGCGGCACAGGCGAGACGGACCGGCCGCGGTGCGAAGCCGCCGCCACGCGTCGGGCTCCTCTTCACAGCGGGATATTGCCGTGCTTGCGCGGCGGGTTGCGGTCGCGCTTGTTCTCCAGCGCCTTGAGCGCGCCGATGAGGCGCGGCCGCGTGTCGCGCGGCATCACCACTTCATCAATGTAGCCCAGCTCGGCGGCCTTGAACGGATTGGCGAACGTCGCGCGGTATTCCTCGACCAGGCGGCCCTTCTCGGCCACCGGGTCCTTGGCCTTCTCGATCTGGTTGCGGAAT
>DATKSQ010000071.1:0-58268 GCA_035531615.1 Binataceae bacterium (SeqCode) | reverse complement strand
CATGCAGGCCGCCGCGTTCGGCTCGATGCTCGGCATCTTCATGAATCAGGGGCAGGTATGCTGCGCCGGCTCGCGCGTGTTCGTGCAGGAATCGATGTACGATCAGTTCACCGACACGCTCTCGCAGATGGCTAAGGGACTGACCCTTGGCAATCCGCTCGATCCGAACACGCGGATGGGACCGCTGGTCTCCAAAGAACAGCACGACCGCGTGCTCGGCTATCTCAAAATCGGCAAGGATGAAGGCGCCAAGGCCAAGACCGGCGGCGCCGCCGGACCGCAGGAGCGCGGCTACTTCGTGCAGCCGACGGTGTTCACCGGGGTCAAGAACTCGATGAAGATCGCGCGCGAGGAAATCTTCGGACCAGTCGCCTCCGCGATTCCGTTCAAGGACGAAGCCGACGTGGTATTCCAGGGCAACGACACCACCTACGGACTCGCGGCCGCCGTATGGACCAAGGATTTGAGCCGCGCGCACAAGATCGCGCGTGCGCTCAAGGCCGGCACCGTCTGGATCAACACCTACGGGATGCTCGATCCGATGGGCTCGTTCGGCGGCTACAAGCAATCTGGCTTCGGCCGCGAGCTCGGCAAGCATGCGCTCGAGCTCTACACGCAGATCAAGCAGGTGTACACGAAGCTCTAAGCAGGAAAATTTAAGCAACCAGAAGGGGCGTCCGATCGGGCGCCCCTTCTTTTTTGGATTATTTGGCGTTTATGTTATGCTTTGTCGTGCCTTGTTGGATGATAAGCAGCCCTGACGATGCGCTTTCGTTCCTGCGCGCATCGCGTTATAAGTGCTTTCGCAAGTTTTTGACCATAATTCACCTGGCGGACGTGAATCTGTTACGCATCGCGCAAACGTCCTAAAGGCATCGCGGGCGACTCGACGATGGCGACTGAGAGAGACGGCGATCCGATCGAAGCGATGATCTCGTCGCGCCTGTCGCGCCGTGTCGAAATCGCGGTCGCCTCGGCCGTCAAGGAATCCGTCGCGCTCGACAGTGAGGCGCCGTCGCCCGAGTCCGCCGAGCCCGCGCCCTCGCCTGCGCCCGAGCCGCATCCGGCGCCGCCCAAAGCTCCGAAGGCCGTTGATATCGAGGGGCGGCTCGACGTGCGGCCGATCGGAACCCCGCAGGGTTTCAAGGAATTGCACCTCCTGCACAAGCGCACCTGGGACATGCTCAACGTGCATCAGAAGCGCGTCACGATGATCCTGTGGCCGCTCGCGTTTCATTTCGGCCTCTACAACGTGAAGCCGGGGCAGGAAAAAAAGCGCCCGCCGCTGATCGCGGCGTTCTGGGCGCGATGCCTTGCCGACGCGCCGCTGACGCTGGGGCATCTGTATCCGCCGCAGATTTTCAAGGGGCTGTACTCGGAAGACGTATGGGAGTTCGGCGGGATGGTGGTCGATCCGACCTTTCAGGGCAAGGGCCTGATGCGCGCGCTGTCGGAAACGGCCAAGCTGTTTTTGTTCTCGCGCCGCCCGAAACTCATCATCACCAATCCGGTCGAGCCGCTCTATGAAATCTACAAACAGCTCGGACTCAAGACCGTCGGCAAGGCGCCGGTCAAGTATCCGTACGTCGATAACGCGAATGTGTGGCTGATGTACGGCGACTTCGACGAGCTTGCCAAACCCTACTTTATGTAGCGAAATTTTAGACAGCGGCCCGGGCTTGCGCGGGGGCTGGTCCGCGCCGGAGTCGGCGGTATCCGCGCGGTTCGCGCGCGCCGCGCCTTGTCCGGGCGCCGCGCGATGGTTACCTTTGGGCAGATGCGAGCCCGCGCGCCGGGCTTGGGAGGATCGCGCCGGATGACGCCAGGGACCGTGCTCAAGGAAATTGCCGCGCTCGGCGCTCTGCTCGCGTCCTATCCAATCGACCGGGTCGCGCGCAACGCGCCCGAACTGGTCTGCGCAGCCCCCGGCGAGCCGGTGATTTTGATCCACGGTTACGGCGGCGGCCGCTCGAACCTGCTCGCGCTGGCGGCCTACCTGCGTCTGGCCGGGATGGACAACATTTCCTACTTCGAGTATCCGCGCCGCCAGCCGATGACCGAATCGGCGCGCAAGCTGGGCCTGATGGTCGATGAAGCCGCGGGACCGCTGGGCGGCGCGCATCTGGTCGGGCACAGCCTGGGCGGCACCATCGCGCGGCTGTACGCGACCTGGGCGCGCCGCGGCGCGGTGCGCTCGCTCGTGACGCTCGGCTCACCGTATCTGTTTGGCCACTGGGCGGCGCGCGAGCTTGCGATCTTCGGCGACGAGGATCCCATCGTTGCGGCCCCGACCGGAATGATCGCCCAGAGCATGCCCTTTGGACGACGCGTCGTGCTTGCGGGCGCGGGCCATCTGGTGCTGCCGTTTTTGCCCGAGTCGCTGCGCCTGGTCGCAACCGAACTGCGTGCCAACCGCGTCGCGCCGCAATGAGCCGGTTGCTGATTCCCCCTTCCCATCGGTTCTGCGCATGAGTGAGCACGGCGCACCCGTTCGATCCGCGATTGCGCTGGCCGGCGGCCGCAGCTCGCGAATGGGCCGCGCGAAGGCCACGCTGCCGCGCGGCGGATTGACGCTGCTCGAGCATATCGTGGCGGAACTCGGCCGCTACTTCGGCGACCTCGTGATCGTCGCCGCTCCCGAGTCCGTTCAGGCGGCGCTCGCCGTGCCCGCCGCGGCCAGGATCATTCGCGACGATCGCGCGTACGAAGGTCCGGTCGATGCGCTCGCGCGAGGACTCGACGCGGCGCGCGCGGACGCCGCGTTCGCATGCTCGTGCGATCTGCCGATGCTCGACGCGCGGGTCGCGGCGGCGCTGCTCGCGATGCTATCCGGCTACGACGCGGTGATCCCGTCCGTAGGCGGTCGGCTCCAGCCGCTGCACGCGGTTTATCGGCGCGAGGTTGCCGGCGCGCTGCGCGCGATGCGCGCGCGCGGCGAGAATCGTCTGAGCGAGATCGCGGGCGAGGTTCGCACTCGTATCGTCGATGAAGCTGAGTTGCGCGCGCTCGACCCCGAGCTGCGGAGTTTCATGAACGTCAACACCCCCGCCGACTACGCCCGCGCAATCCGCCTGATACGCTGAAGAGCGCAAAGCTGCGCGGCAGGGTGAAGTTCACTGTCGCGCTTGGCAAACTGCGCGCGGACCGATTTTGATCTTGCCGCTGCTCGCCACGCCGACTCGTGCGCGAGGGTTGCGCGCCGGCGGGTCTAGCGACGACAATGCGACGACGCGGGCGATCAGATTTGCGCGCCGCGCAAGGAGCTACCGTGTCCCCGAATAATCGCGATCGCGACCGTAAAGGCCCGCAACTGATCTTGCCCGGAGCTCCGGAACCCGAGGACGAAATGCCGGGGTTTGACGAGCAAATCGTCGAGATGGTCTCGCAGCAGGCGTTGCAACTGGTGGCGGCGAATATCGCTTTCGCGGCGCTGGCCGGAGAAGTCGCCCGGCTGTCTGGCGACTCGGCGGGATTTGCCGACCGCCTGCGTGAGTCCAGCGCGGCAATTCTGGCCGCGATGGAGATCCCGGCCGACGAACCCGATTTGACCACGATGTTCCGCGAAACGGTCACGGACAATATTACGCTCATCTTCGAACTGCTCGAGCGCGGCAAACGCAAGTAGCGCGCGGCCGCGCGGGCGCTTCAAAGCTTGGGCTGCCAGCGCAGGATCGGGTGGCGCGCCGCCATCGCTTCATCCACCCGCGACAGCGCCAGCGTATGCGGCGCTGATTTGACCAGCTCGGGATCGTTCAGCGCCTCGGCATAGATTTGCTCCATCGTGGCGACGAAGGTGTCGAGCACTTCTCTGGTTTCCGTCTCTGTCGGCTCGAGCATCAGGGCGCCGTGCACGATCAGCGGAAAGTAGATGGTCGGGGGATGCACGCCGAAGTCGAGCAGGCGCTTGGCGATTTCGAGGGTCGTCACCCCGGTGCGCTTCTCGAGATCGTGTTCGAGCACGCATTCATGCATCGAGGGTTCCGCCGACGCGGCTGGAAAATGCTCCTCGAGGCGCTTGCGCAGATAATTCGCGCCAAGGATCGCGAGCCGGCTCGCCCGCGCCAGTCCGTCGCCGCCGAGCGCGAGGATATAGGCGTACGCCCGCACCAGCATCCCGAAGTTCCCGTGAAACGAGCGCATCCGGCCGATCGAATCGGGCCGCGCACAATCGAGCGTCCATCCGCCGCCGGAGGTTCGCGCCAGCCGCGGCACCGGCAGGAACGGCTCGAGTGCGCGCTTGACTCCGATCGGACCGGCTCCCGGGCCGCCGCCGCCGTGCGGAGTCGAGAAAGTCTTATGCAGATTGAGCTGCACGATATCGGCGCCCATATGGCCCGGTTTCGCCACCCCCATCAGCGCGTTCAGATTCGCGCCGTCCATGTAAAGCAGGGCGCCCTTGTCGTGCAGCGCGGCGGCAATTTCGGCGATCTGCGGCTCGAAGATTCCGAGCGTGTTCGGATTGGTCACCATCATTGCCGCGGTGTCGCTATCGACCAGGCGGCGCACCTCGGACGCTTCGATGAAATCGCGCTGGTTCGACTTCGCGACCACGACTTCGTATCCCGCCAGCGTGCAACTGGCCGGATTGGTGCCGTGCGCCGTGTCGGGGATGATCACCTTGCGCCGCGCCTCGCCGCGCTGGTGATGATACGCGCGCGCGCACAACAGTCCCGTCAGCTCGCCCTGCGCGCCGGCGGCTGGATGCAGCGAGATCGCGTCCATCCCGGTGATCTCGGCGAGTGCGGCCTCGAGGCGCGCCATCAGCTCGAGCGCGCCTTGGGCGAGATGCGCGGGCGTCAGAGGATGCAGATTGGCGAAGCCGGGCAGGGCGGCCATCTCGTCGTTGATGACGGGATTGTACTTCATCGTGCACGAGCCGAGCGGATAAAACTGGAGCGCCTGCGCGAAGTTCAGTTGTGACAGGCGCAGAAAATGGCGCATCACCTGCGGCTCGCTCAGCTCCGGAAATCCGTGCAGGTCGTCGCGGCACAGTTCGGGCCCCAGAATCTCGGCGCCCGAGTGCGCACCCGGTGCGCGCGGCGGCAAGTCGGCGCCGCCGCGTCCGTCCGACGAGAGCTCGAAGATAAGCGGCGTGCCGACGGGGCGAGTCTCGCGCTCGCGTGCGGCGGCTTGATGGAGCGGCGCAATTGCGGGAATTTTTCCGGCCGTCGCCATCAGCGTGCCTCTCCTTGCGCGAGCGCACGGGCCAGCGCGTCGATCTCGGCGGGTCGATTCATCTCAGTGACGGCGATGAGCAGGCCGTCGGCGATTTCTGGATAGTCGGTGGCGAGCGCGATGCCCGCGAGGATCCCTTTTCGCTCGGCGGCTTCCAGAGCGGCCGAAGGCGCGGGCAGGGCAATCGCGAACTCGTTGAAAAATTGTCCGCTGAAGCGCCGCTGAATTCCGCGCGCCGCAAGCGCGTCCGCCGCCTGATGCGCGAGCTCGACGTTGCGCTCGGCGAGTTCGCGCAGTCCGCGCCGCCCCATCTGCGACAGGTAAACCGCGGCGGCCAGCGCGCACAGCGAATGATTGGTGCAGATGTTCGAGGTCGCGCGCTCGCGCCGGATATGCTGCTCGCGGGTCGAAAGCGTCAGGCAAAATGCGCGCCGCCCGTCGCGATCGAGCGTCTGTCCGACCAGCCGCCCCGGCATCTGGCGCAGATGCGCCGTGTGCGCCGCCATGAAGCCAAGGCCGGGTCCGCCGAACTGGAGCGCAAGCCCGAAGCTCTGGCCCTCACCTACAACGATATCGGCGCCCAGTTCGCCGGGCGGTTTGAGCAGCCCGAGCGCGAGACCCTCTGCGGTGGCCGAGATCAGCATCGCGCCCGCGCGATGCGCTATTTCGGCGGCGGCGCGCAGCGGTTCAATTACTCCGAAGGCATTGGGATAGCCCATCACCGCGCACAGGAGCTGGTCGCCGGCGACCGCCTCGAGCGCGGCAAGATCGGTCGCGCCGGAGGCGTCGTCGAATGGAATCTCGATAATTTCGATTTCGCCGAGCGCGCTCAGATAGGTGCGGATCGCCGCGCGATAGTCCCCCCACAGCGCGCGCGACATCGCGACGATGCGCCGCCTTGGCATCACGCGCCGCGCCATCAGGACCGCCTCGGCCGCTGCCGACGCGCCGTCGTACATGCTGGCGTTGGCGACGTCCATGGCGGTGAGCTGGGTGATGAGCGTCTGGAACTCGAAGATCGCCTGGGTGGTCCCTTGGCTGGCCTCGGCCTGATAGGGAGTGTAGCTGGTCGCGAATTCGGCGCGCGCGGTTATCGCGCGGACCGCGGCGGGAACGTAATGGCGGTAATAGCCCGCGCCGAGAAAGCTTGCGCAGCGGCTCGCGCCGTCGTTCATCGCGGCGAGCGCGCAAAGTTCGGCGGCGACCTCGGCTTCGCTGCGGCCGGGCGCGAGATCGATCGTGGCGCTGTTGCGCAGGCGTTCCGGCACATGCTCGATCAGGGCGTCGAGGCTCGGCGCGCCAATCGTCTTGAGCATCGCGGCGATATCCGCCTCGGTCTGCGGCATGAATCTCATGATTGAATCCCTGTTCCCTTGTGAATCGGCTGGCTCATCGGCGCGTGGCGGGGCGCCGGTAAAATGGAATCGGCACGATCGTCGCCGCGACCCGGCGGTTGCGGATTTCAACTTCGAGAGCGGGCGCCGCAGCCGGCTCGGGGCGCAGCGCGCCGGCGCTCAGATAGCCCATCGCGATTGGCCGCTCGAGGCTCGGGGCGAAGGTGCCGCTGGTCACGACTCCCGCCTCGCGCCCATCGCGGAAAAGTTTGTAGCCCTGGCGCGCGATGCTGCGGGCGTCATCGGTGCGAAGCCCGACGAGCCGTTTGGCCGGGCCGCGCTCGCGCTGCGCGCGCAGCGCCTGCGCGCCGATAAATTCGCGCTCGAGCTTGACGAACGCGCCCAGTCCCGCCTCGAGCGGCGAGGTCGCGCGGTCGAGTTCATGTCCATAAAGCGGAAGTCCGGCCTCCAGCCGCAGCGTGTCGCGCGCGCCCAGCCCGCATGGCACGGCGCCGGCGGCGCGCAGAGCCTCGAACAGGCCGGCCGCATCGGCGGGCGCGATGAAAAACTCGAATCCGTCTTCGCCGGTGTAGCCGGTGCGCGCCGCGATACACTTCGCACCGGCGACGGCGCCTTGGGCCACGCCGAAGCGCGGCACCGCCGCGAGCGGAAAATCGGCGAGCGTGGCGGCGAGCGCGGTGGCGCGCGGTCCCTGAATCGCCACCAGCGCGGTTGCGTCGCTGAGCTCGCGGAACTCGGCGCCGTGGAGGTTCAGCTCCGCGATCGCGTCGCGATCGGCCGCGATATTCGAGGCGTTGACGCATAGCAGGTAGCGCTGGTCCTCGAGGCGATAGACGATCAGATCGTCGATCGTGCCGCCGTCGGCGGCGCACAGGATCGTGTACTGCGCATAGCCGACCCGCAGCCGCGCGGCGCAATTGGTGAACGCGCGTTCCAGCAGTTCCAGTGCGCGCGGTCCGCGCACCTCGAACTCGCCCATGTGGCTCAGATCGAAAATTCCCGCCGCCGCGCGCACCGCGCGATGCTCCTCGATGATCCCGCTGTAGCTGACGGGCATCTCGAACCCACCGAAAACCGTCATCCGGGCGTTGAGTTTCTGGTGGAGGGGAAACAGGGTGGTGCGCATTGGCGCATTCATCTGGCGACAATTTAACAGAGCGCAAGTCACCCAACGAAACAACCCGCGTGGGTCTTCCCACAGCGGGCGGCGTTATCCACAGCGGCTTGCCCCGCGTGGCGGCGTGCTATATTCGAGTCAAGCGCGATGGCCAGTATCATCATGGACGGACGGGCGCTGCGGGCGCATCTGATGCCCGAGCTCCGGCGGCATGCCGCCGAGCTGGCGGAGCGCCATGGCGTGGTGCCGATGCTGGTGACGATTCTGGTCGGCGACGATCCGGCGTCGCATCAGTATGTGCGCAACAAGATCAAGCTGGCGGCGGAGCTTGGTTTCCGCACGCGGATAATCAGAATCGCCGGCGCCGACGCGACCACCGACGGCCTGCTTGAGGTTATCGACGGGATCAATCGCGACGCGGGCGCCACCGGCGTTCTGCTCCAGCTTCCGGTGCCCGAGGGCGTGGATCGGTTCCGGCTCTTCGATGCGATCGCGCCGCTGAAAGATCTCGACGCGGTCGGCGCCGCGAGCGTCAGCGGCTTCTACCGCGGCCAGTGGGGTACGTTCGTGCCCTGCACGCCGCGCGGAATTCTGACCTTCCTGGATTATTACAAGGTGCCGGTCGATGGCGCGCGGGCGGTGGTAATCGGGCGCAGCGATATCGCCGGCAAGCCCGCGGCGCTGATCCTGGGCGGCCGGATGCGCAACGCGACGGTGACCTGGTGCCATCGCCATACCCAAAATCTCGAAGCGATCTGCCGCGAGGCCGAGATTCTGGTGTCGTGCGTTGGCGCCGAATCCGGACGCAAATTTCTGATCGGCGCCGACATGGTCAAGCCGGGCGCGTGCGTGATCGACGTGGGCTTCCGGCGCGTCGGCCCCGGAAAATTCGCGGGCGACGTGGACTTTGACGCGGTCCAGGAAGTCGCCGGATGGATCACGCTCAACCCCGGCGGGACTGGCCCGATGACGGTGGTGGCGCTGATGCAAAACCTGATCGACGCGGCGCGCTATCAGCTCGGGCTCGAACGCGCGCGCTATTCAACCTGACTGAGCGCGGCGCCCGGGCGGCTTTGATCCCGCGGCTCGATTGCCCTAGTTTGGCCTATGGCCGCGCGGCGCGCGGCGATTCGCGATGGACCCGACCCCGCCCAAGAAAACCAAACAGAGCGCCGAGCCGCATCGCACGCTCGGCGCGGTGATTATCGGGCCCGCGCGTGACGTGCGCGACCCCGGAATTTTCCGCTCGCTATCGCTGGTCGCGTTTCTTGCCTGGGTGGGACTGGGCTCCGACGGCTTGAGTTCGTCGTGCTACGGACCCGAGGAAGCGTTTCTTGCGCTCGGACCGCATCAGTATCTGGCGATCTTCCTGGCCCTGATGACTGCGCTGACCGTGTTCGTCATCGCGGCCTCCTACTCGCAAACCATCGATCTGTTCCCGACCGGCGGTGGCGGCTACCTGGTCGCCACCAAGCTGCTCGGGGCGCCGGCCGGAGTGGTGTCCGGATGCGCGTTGGTGATCGACTACGTGCTTACGATTTCCGTATCGATCGCGAGCGGCGCCGACGCGATCTTCAGTTTATTTCCGCCCGGGCTTCTATGGCTCAAGTTCTGGCTCTGTATCGTGATCGTGATCCTGATGGTCGCGATGAATCTGCGCGGGGTGAAGGAATCGGTGATGTCGCTGGTGCCGGTATTCCTGGCCTTCGTGGTCATGCACGTATGGCTGGTCGGGTTTGCGCTGGTGAGCCGGGCGGGGCAGTTCCCCGCGATCATCCACGGCGCGGTCGCCGAGACTCGGCGCGGATTTGACGCGCTGGGGTTCATCGCGATGGCGGCGATCTTCTTTCGCGCCTACAGCATGGGCGGGGGCACCTACACGGGGATCGAGGCGGTGAGCAACGGACTGCCGATTCTGCGCGAGCCGCGCACCGTGACGGGCAAACGCACGATGCTGTACATGGCGTTTTCGCTGGCGTTTATCGCGGGCGGAATCCTCATCGCCTACCTGCTCGAAAAGGTCGAGCCGGTGCACGGCGAGACGCTCAACGCCGTGATGTTCGAGCATATCGCGTCGAACTGGAAGCTCGGCGGATTCGCCGTCGGCGTGCCGATTATCACCTTTGCGCTCATTACCGAGGGCGCGCTGCTGTTCGTCGCGGCGCAGACCGGATTTATCGACGGTCCGCGGGTGCTGGCGACGATGGCTACCGACCGATGGCTGCCGCAGCGGTTCGCGAATTTGAGCGGACGCCTGGTGACGCAGGACGGCGTGATCGCGATGGGCGCCGCGGCGGTGCTGATTTTGCTGGGCACGCACGCGCGGGTCGGTATCCTGGTGATCCTCTACGCGATCAACGTGTTCGTGACCTTCACGCTGTCGCAGCTTGGGATGAGCGTGCACTGGTGGAGCGCGCGAAAGAGCGAGCCGCGATGGCGGCGGCGGCTGTTCATCAACGGCCTTGGATGCCTGTTCACGTTTTCGATTTTGCTGCTGACGCTGACGCTCAAGTTCGACGAGGGCGGATGGGTCACGGTGTTGATCACCGGTGCGATGATCGCGCTGTGCTACGGGGTGCATCGCCATTACGCGAAGGCAACGGAGGCGATCGAGCGGCTCGGCGCCGAGATCCTTCCGCAGCTTTTCGCGATCGAAAAACAGCCGCCCGCGCGGTACGATCCGGATGCTCCCACGGCCGCGGTGCTGGTTGACGGATTCAACGGGTTGGGCCTTGCGACCCTGCTGATGGTGACGCGGCTGTTTCGCGATCAGTTTCGCAACGTGGTGTTCGTGTCGGTGGGCGAGGTGGATTCCGCGTTGCTCAAGGGCCCGGAGGAAGTCAAGGCGCTGGAAGCGCGTATCGCCGAAGAATTGCAGGAGTATTGCCGCTTCGCCGGCGACCTGGGACTGTATCCGGAATTGCGTTCCGCGATCGGTCCCGACGTGGTGCTCGAGTTGCGCCGTCTATGCGTCGAGATCGCACACGAGTTCACGAAGGTGGTGTACTTCGCCGGCAAGCTGGTTTTCACCGATGCGCTCGATGGATTTACGGGACGCTTTCTGCACAATCATACCTCGCTCGAGATTCAGGGATGGCTCCAGCTCTATGGGCTGAGCCTGGTGATATTGCCGATTCGCGTTGGCGGTCCGATTCTCGACCTGCCGGCGCCCAAGCCGGACGCGGCGCCGCCGAGCTAATGATCGATCGAAGGCGGCGGGGCGCTCGCGCGGGCGCCCGCGGGAACGATGCGCAAGAGCATCATCCGCTCGCCGCGTATCCTGACGGTGGAAGTGAACTCCGCGGGGTCGGGCAGTTCCGCGCGCGCGTCCGCGTCATCCATCCAGGTGATCAGCCATGCGCCGCCGGCGCGCGTGGCCGCACCCTCGATAGCGGTCCGTGCGGCGTCGCGGTCATAGGGCGCGACGGTGAGGCGGGGATTGGGTCCGTCGAAATAGTAATTGAACGGAACTGAGTAATAACCGCGCGGAAAGCCCTGATTGGGAACGTTCGGTCCCGCGCCTGATGAGACGAAGCCGGACTCGAAGAAGATCGGCTGCGCGGGCTCGTTGGCCGACTCGATCATCCTCGCGACCGCGCCCCACGGCTGTATCACCGGCCGGACCGCCAGCGCCGCCACCAGCATCGTCGCGGTCACGGCGGCCACCGCAAGATTGCGCACCCGCGCGCCAGCCAGGGCGAGGAGTCCGGCGGCGAGGACCGACAGCATCGCGAGCCCGGGCGACACGTAGCGCAATTGGAACATCGGGCGCACGACGATCGATCCGGCGGCGAAGGCGAGAATCGGCAGCCCGATCCACAGGATGCAGAATCGAAACGGTTCGTCCGCGCCGCTTTCGATGCGCGGCCCGAAGATCATCCACAGCGCGAGCGCGGCTGCGCCGCACGCGACCGCGAGCTTCGCGGCGGTCGAGTAGTGATGGGCGGGGCCGATCCAATCGAGCCAGTGCCCCGCGATCAGGACGCGGCTCTGCGCGAGCGCGATCGGGAGATACGGCGCGAACAGCAGGGCCGCGCCGCCGAGCGCGATCCATGGGGCAACGCTGCGCCGGCCATGGACGAAATCGCGCAGCAGGATCGCGCCCTCGGCGGCCAGGATCGCGGCGCCGCCGAGATGGGTGTAGATCACGGCCGCGCCGGTCAGCGCGCAGACCAGAATCCATCCCGGGCTCGTGCGCTCGCGGGTGCGGCGAAACGCATACAGATGCGCGAGCGCGAGCACGATCAGCATCGTGTACATCCGCGCCCGGAACGCGAACACGACGGCCAGCGGATTGAATGCCCACATCGCGGCGCCGGCGGTCCCGGCGGCGTCATCGAACAGATCGCGCCCGAGCGCGAATAGCATCGCGAGGCCGCCGAGTCCGCAGATCACCGACAGCGAGCGCAGCGGGGCCTCGCGCCCGCCGAAGATCGAGGTCCAGTAATGCAGGACGATGTAATACAGCAACTGCTTGCCGGGATCGTCGGCGATCGGGATGTGGATGATTGCGCCCAGGCTCGGGCGCGCCGCGGCATAGGCGCTGTACGCCTCGCTGGCGCCCAGCGGATCGCGGCCGAGATGAAACGAATAGAAAATCGCGGCGACGGCGACCAGCGCGCCGAAAATCGCAACCGGCCGCGCCGCAATTCGCGCCGGTCCGCGCGCGGGTTCTCGTTGCACCGCCATCCCCACCACTGGCTCCTCTGGCCGCGCAATATATCGCAAAGCAACGGCACGGTCTGTAGCGGGTTAGATGCGGATCAAGCCGCGGCGCTTGACTGGACCGCATCGGACTGGCCTTACTGGCCGAAGTCATGTCGGAATTTCTGGAGTCGGTCCCCGAAGCGGTTGCGCGCCGGGCGGACGCGATTACACTGCCCCCGATCTCGCGGATGCGCGCGGAGGTGTGGTCGCTGGCGTGGCCGGTGATCATCTCGTTCGCGCTCGATTCGATCCTGGGGCTGGCGGCGATGCTGATGGTGGGGCGGCTCGGCGCCGAGGCGGTTGGCGCGGTCGGTCTGGCGACGCAGATCCTGGGCGCCGTGCGCGCGGGAATCGCGGCGGTCGGGACCGGGACCGTCGCGCTGGTCGCGCGCTATATCGGCGCCAACGATCGCGACAACGCCGAGGAAGTTCTCAAGCAATCGGTGGTGTGGGGGGTGCTGGTCTCGACCGTGATCGCGATTCCGGTGATCGTGTTCGCGGCGCCGCTGATGACGCTGTTCCGGGTCAGGGGCCACATGGCCGCGATGGGCGCGCGCTACCTGCAAGTCGTGATGCTGGCGGAGCCGTTCCAGGGCGTGTTCCTGATGTGCGCGGCGGCGCTGCGCGGCGCGGGCGATACGCGCACGCCGCTGTGGATCGGCGGGATAATCGATGTGCTCGCGATCGTGCTCAATTACGTTTTGATCTTCGGGAAGTTTGGATTTCCGGCGCTGGGCGTGGACGGCTCCGCGGTCGCGACGCTGGTCGCGATCGCGATCGGCGGGCTGCTCTTCTTCTGGGCGCTGTCGATCGACGGGATGGTGCTGAATTTCCACTGGCATCGGCTGTGGCCCGACCGCGGCCTCGGCTGGCGCATCCTGCGGGTCGGAAATCCGGCCGCGATCGAGCAGCTCGTGATTCAGTTCGGATTTGTCGCGTACGTCGCGTTCGTGGCGAGCTACGGGGACAAGGAAGTCGCGGCGTACTTCATCGGGGTGCGGATTCTGGCGCTCTCGTTTCTGCCCGGCTTTGGATTCTCGAACGCCTCGGCGACGCTGGTGGGGCAGGGACTCGGCGCGGGCGACCCGGAATTCGCGCGCAAGGCGGGATGGATCTCGACCCAGTTGTCGATCGTGCTGATGTCCGCGATGGGCGCGCTGTTCGTGGCCTTCGCGCGGCCGATCGCGGCGCTGTTTATCGACGACCCGCTGGTGATCAATTACACCGTCGCGTTCATGTACGCGCTCGGCGCGGCGCAGCCGCTGATGGCTATAGACTGGACGATCACCGGCGCGCTGCGCGGCGCGGGCGATTCGCAGTTTCCACTGTACGGGTCTCTGGCGGGGTTTTACGGGATGCGCCTGTTCCTGACCATCCTGATCGCGTGGCATCACGGGCCGATCATCTGGATTTGGTGGTCGCTGCTCGCCGACTACATCGTGCGCTCGACGATGAAGACCTGGCGCTTTCGCACCGGCAAGTGGGCGACGATCGAAGTTTAGGCGCGGCGAACTGCGCGCCCTGTTGGCATCCGCGCGCCCCGCGTCTTTACGCGCGCGGCCCGGCGCGTAATCCTTGGCCCCGTGGATGAGCCGGAACATCGCGCGGAAGTGGTCGAGGGCACGCTCGACCATCTTCTTTACGTGAACGACGCGACCGGCTACGGAGTCGCGGTCGTGAAGTCGTACGCGGACGCCGGCGACGCGCGGACGATCACGATCACGATGGTCGGCAACCTGGCGGGACTCGAAATCGGATCGGGAATCCGCGCGCACGGGTCGTTCGAAAAGCATCCGCGCTACGGCGAGCAATTTCACGTCACCGATTTCGAGACGCTGCGTCCGGCCAGCGTCAATGCGCTGGAACTTTATCTGGCCAAGGAGATTCCGGGGGTAGGGCCGGAACTCGCGCGGCGGATCGCGGCCTATTTCGGCCCGAGCCTGCCAGAGGTGCTCGACACCAGCCCGCATCGCGTGCGCGAGGTCAGCGGCGTCGGTCCTGTGGTCGCCGCGCGAATCACGGCCGCGTGGCGCGACGCCTCGGGCCTGCGCGAGCTGACGGTGTTTCTGCGCGGCCACGGAATCGGCGCCGCGCACGCGCGCCGGATCCACAAGCAATACGGCAAAGATTCACTCGCGGTCGTGCGCCGCGACCCATACGTGCTGGCACGGACCATCCATGGAATCGGATTTCGCACCGCCGACTCGATCGCGGAGAAGCTCGGGGTTCCGCGCAACTCGATTCAGCGCGCGCGCGCCGCGATCATCTATTTGCTCGAACGCATGAGCGACGACGGCCACGTCTATGCGCCCCGCGAATACCTGGAACAACAGTTCGCCGCCGGACTCGAGATGGACGCCGAGCTGGTCCCGCGCGCGCTCGACGCGCTGGCCGAGCGGGGCGACGTCTTCGTCGAGCCGGCGGGGGAGCATACCGCCGTTTACCTGGCGCGCCTGCATGACGCCGAGGTTACCGTGGCCGAGCGCCTGCGCGCGCTCACGCAGGGGCGTCCGATGAGCGCGGCGGTGGCGGAGCGCGCGCTCAAGACGGCGTCATCGGCGAGCGGAATCACGCTTTCGTTCGAGCAGACCCGTGCGATCAAGACCGCGCTGTCGAGCCCGGTGACGGTAATCACCGGCGGACCCGGGACCGGCAAGACTACAATCCTGCGCCAGCTTATAGCCGCTCTCGCCGACGCCGGGCTCAAGCCTACGCTGGCCGCTCCGACCGGCAGGGCCGCAAAGCGGCTCCAGGAGGCGACAGGACGCGATGCGCGGACGATTCATCGCGTGCTCGAATACGCGCCCGAGACTGGAGGCTTCGTGCGCGGCAAGGATTTTCCGCTGCGCACCAATTATCTCATCGTCGATGAAGCCTCGATGATGGATATCGAGCTGGCGGCGAGCCTGGTCGCGGCGCTGATGCCCAACTGCTCGCTGCTGCTGGTGGGTGATCGCGACCAGCTACCATCGGTCGGGCCGGGCAGCGTGCTCAAGGACGTGATCGCGTCGGGCCTCGTGCCGGTCGTCGAGCTGCGCGAGGTTTACCGGCAGGCGCGCGAGAGCCAGATCGTAGCCAACGCGCACAAGCTCAATCGGGGATGGTTTCCCGATATCTCGAACGCTCCCGACGGCGACTTCTTTTTTTTCGAGCGCGCCGCGCCCGAGGAAGTTCTGGCCACGATCAAGCAGCTCGTCCAGCAGCGCCTGGTCGGGCGCTTCGGAATCAGCGATCCGCGCGAGATCCAGGTGCTGACGCCGATGAATCGCGGCCCGCTCGGAACCCATCTGCTCAACCGCGAGCTGCAGGCGCTGCTCAATCCCGCGGGACGCGAGCTGCGCGCGGGCGACCGGATAATCCGCGAGGGCGACCGCGTAATCCAACTGCGCAATAACTATGACAAGGGCGTATTCAACGGATCGATCGGGCGCGTGATGACGGTCGATCCGGCCAAGGGCCGCGTCACCGTCGCCTTCGAGGAAACCTACGCCGACTACGATCACGCCGAGCTCGACGAGGTTGGGCTGGCCTACGCGATCTCGGTACACAAGAGCCAGGGCAGCCAGTATCCGGCCGTGATCATGCCGATCCATCCGCAGCACTACCTGATGCTGCGCCGCAACCTGCTCTACACCGCGATCACGCGCGCTGAGCGGGTGTGTGTATTGGTCGGAACCAAAGCCGCGCTCCAGCAGGCAGTGAGAAATCAGGACGAACGCCAGCGCCTAAGCCGCCTCGCGGAAAGATTGCGCATCGACTGAGAGCGCGCCGCCGCAGCCATCCTCTTCCGTCATCGCGGATGCATCCCGCCGCGGTGCTCCGTTCTGTCATCGAGGCTGTCGATAAACGGTAGCCTTGTCCGTCATCCTGAACGGAGGCTGCCGGAGTGAAGGATCTCCGCGAAGCGATTAGTGCGAACAACCTTGGGCGCGCTAAAGAGAATCGCTTCGCGTAGATCCTTCGCCTTCGGCTCAGGATGACGGAGGGGGAGGCCGCAACCGTCGGGGCCTGCCCTGAGCCTGCCGAAGGGCTCCAGGATGCCACAAAATTTAGCCGGACCCGAAAAATTCACACGCTCCGAGAGCGGGTTGACTATGTGTGGACGCCGGCCTAGCCTACGCCGAGCCATCAGAATGCGATTTAGCTTCGGTCGCTGCCAGGGAGGGTAACGATGAATCGAATAGCGAAGCGCAGTGCGCTCGCGCTAGCCACAGCCGCAGTATTGTTGAATAGCTCCTGCGCGACGCTCATTCACGGGGGCGGCACGCAAACGATTTCCATCAGCACAGAACCGCCCGGTGCAACTGTAGCAGTAGGTGGCCAGCAAATAATCGCTCCCGCCGATGTGACCCTCGATCGGAACCGCAATTATCAAATCATTGCTACCAAGGAAGGCTACGCGACCGCAACATCCACACTCCAGTCTCGGTTCTCCTGGGTCACGATTCTCGACTTGATATTTATTATTCCATGGGTAGTAGATCTCGTATCTGGGGGTGCGTATAACCTGTCGCCCGATACGGTGAGCTTGGTGCTAGCGCCGAAGGTAGCGGCACCGCCGCCAGTGGCCGCAGCTCCCGCCGCGCCTGTTCCGGCTGCGCCCGCGCCCGCGCCGAGTGCCGCGGCGACGCCTGTGCCGCAGGGGTAACGACGCGGCCAAGATTGCTGCGCTCGCGCCTGCTCAGCGGTTCAAATGCATCAGGACAATCGCAACCGCCGCGATCGTGACGAGCACGAGCAGCAGGAGCAACTGCGCCGCGAGTGCGCGCCATGCAGAGAAGTGGTTGACCTCGCCGACGCACTTGAGCTCGAGAACCAAGCCCCAGATTCCAAGGATCGCGCTTAGCCCCGCTAGCTCAGGCGGGAACGAAAACGCGCCCGGCCGCAGCGTGTGCGGTGTCACGATTCCGGCCAGCAGACCAATTACGCCCAGGCCGGTCGCGGCGATTCCCGGGATGCTCGCCCACGCGATCGCGGCGCGGGTCTGCACGGAATTGGCTACTCCGCCGAGCGCGCGGCACGCCACAGTGATCATCCATCCGGCAAGGTAAAGCCCGACTATCGCCCACACCGCGAACAACGCCACCTTGAGCGCCACCAAAAATGGCCACAGCGCCGACACCGTATGCGGCTCGGACATCGCGCCGAGCCACGAGCCTTCGAGTCCGCTGAGCGCGCCGCTTAGCGCGGCGATCGCGATCACGTGGCGGCGCGGATCGGAATCGATTATTTGTCGAATAGTATCGCGCGGTGCGATCCAGATTGCGAAAAACGGCGCGATCGATTCTCCCGAATAGCTCATGCTCGCTCCCCGCGTGCGCTAGAAAACCACGCGCCGCCCGGCCAACGTAGCATCGCGCCCCGCGCGGATACATCGCCGGTGCGCACGTCCAATTGACACCGCATACCCGCACCCCGTAGTGTTCCGGTGAAAAATGGGCGAGCGGGGATGATTTACCAACGACGCGGAGGTCTCTAATTATGGCATCAAGATTCACGAAGCTTCTAATCGCACCACTGGGTGCACTGGCCTTCATGGCATCCGGATGTATCGTGATTTCCTCGAGTTCGATCTCAAACTCCACCAAGGCCGGCGCCGGAAACGCGGTGACCGCGCAGGCGAGTGATTTCGGGATCCTGCGGCTGGCGGTTCCCAACGGTCTGACCCAGACCGCCAACGCAAATCTGCTCACGCAATGCACGAGCGGAAAGTTTACCGATGCGACGACCGAGCTGAGCATGCGCGATTTCATCATCGTGCAGCAGTACCAGATCAGCGTGAGCGCGGTCTGCCAATAATTTACGGGATCTGATCGTAATCCCACCGATTTCCGGCGGACCCGCCCATTTATGCGCTCGCGGCGTGGACGGGTCCGCCGCGGTTTTGCCGCGCTGGCGCAATCGGCCGCTGGCGGCGCTCCCGAAAAATCTGTAACCGCTCTCGATTGTCCAGCGTCTAGTACTGCGGGGTGGGTGACACCCAATCAATAACTGGCTCTGGGCGCATAGGCATTCGTTCAGAGCACAACATTCGAGCAAGGAGAGCAGCTATGCGAAAATCTGTTTCGATTCTGGCGGTCGGCGCGGTGATCGCCGCGATGACGGGACTGGGCGGGACCGCGAGGGCGCGGCATTCGAGCCCCGGCGGCGAATTCAATCTTCAGGTCGGCGGCTTCGAGTTGATCACGGACAGCTCCGTGTCCTCGCGCGTCGATCTAAAAGGGCGCGGAACGATTCTTTCCGATCCGACCGGCGCGCTGACCAGCGGCGCGCTGACGATCTCCGCCGTCAACGGCGCGATTCCAGAAGCCGCGCCCGTCGCGAGCATGTGCACCGGCACGGCGACCGGCCAGATCAGCAAGGGCGGGAACGACATCTACAAAATCTCGTTCGACTACACCGACGGCGCCAACTCGGGCCAGTGCCTGTCGCAAACGCTGTCGCTGACCTGCACCCGCGCCGTGTTTCCGACGGGATTGGCGAGCGATCTCGCGGCCGGCAGCTACAATTGCGTGGTCTCCGCAGTCAGCGGCGTGAGCGCCAGCAACGAGACGGTCGATGCGTCCTCGGTGGCGGTGCATTTCGGTTCGCACGCGGCGGTGCAATAACCCGCAATCTATAGGGTCGAGAAAAATCGCTTGCGCCGCGCGGGCCTTCAATTGGGCGCCCGCGCGGCGCAAGCGCGGCTTGACGGGCGCGAACTCCGCGCCGTACGATCGCGGGTATCGGGAGGTGCCTCGCGATGCTCAAAATGTTCGATTACAAGCCGTGACCGTGGGCGCGCAAATCGCGCATCGCCCTTTTGGAAAAAGGGCTCCAATGGGAAACCACCTGGCTCGACCTTCCCGCCGGAGAGCACAAGCGACCCGAGTATCTGGCGATCAACCCGGTCGGCAAGGTGCCGGCCCTGATCGATGACGCGCTGATCATCCACGACTCGACGATCATCGGCGAGTACCTGGAAGATCGCTACCTCGACCATCCGCTGCTGCCCGCCGACCCGGCGCTCAAAGCGCGGGCGCGCGCATTCGAGGACTACGCCGACGCTTATCTTGCGCCCTCGATGTACAAGATTCTGTTCCAGATGCGAAAGCCGGAAGTGGAGCGCGATCATGCGAAGATCGAAGAAGCCGAGCGCGAAACACGCCGCCACTTCGAGTACTTAAATCGCGAACTCGCCGGCCGCGAATTCATTGCCGGCGAATTCAGCCTCGCCGATATCGCGTACATGCCGCATCTGTCCAGCTACGAGCGCGCGGGCTATGCGGTGCCGTCCGATCTGATCGACCTGCACCGATGGTGGCAGCGGCTCAAGGCGCGCCCGAGCTACGCGGAGAGTTGGCCGTTGTAAAACAGCGCGCGCTTGCGCCGCCGCCACGATTCGCGCCTAGCGGACGGCGCCGTGTGAGCGGAGGTCTCTGCGTAATCAATTGGGGGAGTGTGCAAGTGCCGATGGCGAGATTTCCTTCGACTCCGCTCAGAGCGTGTGAATTTTTTGATCGTAAGCGCTTGGTGTCATCCTGAGCGAGCGCTGCGCGAGTCGAAGGACCCCTGATTACTCATGAGCGCCGCCCATAGGACCTATTACGTTTATATGCCGGCGAGCATCTCGAGGACGCTGTACGTCGGCGTCACCAACGACCTCGGCCGGCGTATTGCAGAGCATGCGCAGAGGCTGACGCCCGGGTTCACCGCCAAGTACCACGTTGAGCGCTTGGTCTATTTTGAGGCGTTCGGAGAGATTGAAGCCGCCATCGCCCGTGAGAAGCAACTCAAGGGCTGGCGCCGCGCGAAGAAGATCAAGCTAATCGAATCACTCAATCCCGAATGGAATGACCTGAGCAGTGAGGAATTCCAGCACCAAGGCAGTTAGGGGTCCTTCGGCTCGCGCAGCGCTCGCTCAGGATGACACAAAATCGAGCCGGGTTTGAAAAACGCGCAAACTCTGAGACGAATCGCGAGGAATCTCGCCAGCCGCGAAAGCGCACGATCGCAATGAGTTACGCAAGGGTCACTTAAGGGAGGCATCACGATGGCGGAGCCGATCGGAAAGCTCGATCATATCGGGATCGCGGTGCGTAGCGTCGCCGAGGCGCGCAAGTTCTATGAAGGCATCCTCGGCGCGCGCTTCATGTACGAGGCGGAGAGCACACAGGCGGGCTACAAGCTCGCCGAGTTCGATCTCAACGGGCTGACGATCGAGCTGCTCGAGCCGCTCGGCGATAAATCTTTCCTGCACAAGTTCCTCGCCACGCGCGGCGAGGGGATGCATCATCTGACGTTCAACGTTCCCGACCCGAAGTCCAAAGTCACGCAACTGGTCGAGCAGGGAGTGCGCGTTGTCGATGAGACCCAGTGGTCGCCGGCTTCATTCGAGGCGTTCATTTCGCCGCGCTCGTCGCACGGGGTGCTGATCCAGCTCGGCAACGGCTATCCGACGCTGGCGAACGACCCGCACTCGGTCAAGAAATAGCCGCGCCGGATAGCTGGAGGCGGCTATCCGATAAGTCCCGGATTCGCGCCGCCGTCGATCGTGATATTCGCGCCGTGGATAAACGCCGCGCGCGGCGAGGCCAGAAAAACAATCAGGTCCGCGACTTCCTCGGGCTCTCCCGGACGCCCGAGCGGCGTCATCCGCGCGTAAACCTCTTCGATGCCGCGGCCGTGCGCGGCGCGCTCGGAAAACAGCCGCAAGCGATCGGTCAGGATCGGGCCGGGATTCACGCCCACGACGCGCACGCGATGCTTCGCGCCTTCGTCGGCGAGGGCCTTGGTGAAATGATTCAGCGCGGCGTTGGCGGCGCCGCCGACCATGTAACCGGCGGTGGGCCGCAGCCCTCCAGTGCCGATCACGTTGACGATCACGCCCGCGCGATTCGCCGCCATCACCGGCATCACCTCACGCGCCATCCGCACGTAGCCGAAGAACTTGAGCTCGAAATCCGCGTGCCAGTCATCGTCGGAGATTTTCTGGAACTCGCCCGGCCGCGCGCTGCCGGCGTTGTTCACCAGGATATCGATCCGGCCGAATTCGTCGATGCAGCGCTGGACGACGCGGCGGATATCTTCGAGCCGGGTCAGGTCCGCCTCGATCGGCAGGACTTTCGCCCCTTCGATTTTTCGGGCGAGCGCGGAGGTCTCGCCCAGCGCCTCGATGCCGCGTGCGCAGACCGCGACCGACGCGCCCTCTTCGGCAAATCGCAGCGCGGCCGCGCGTCCGATACCCTTGCTCCCGCCCGTTACCAGCGCGATCTTTCCTGCCAGTTCCAGATTCATCGTAGTATGCCTCGTCAGCGCCGAGCGTCGCATCGCGGCTCGCCAAGCGTCAAGCAGCGCGGGGCGGGCGGCTTAACACGGCGGCGCGTATCTGGCACGATTGCTCTCATCCGGACGGCAAACCATCGATGAAGGAAATTGTAGTTTCGTGCTTAAGCGCCGCGATCGAGCGGGCGCGCGCCAAGGGCCTGCTCGGGTCGGGCGCCGCCGCGATCGGAGTCGAGGCGCCCAAGGATTCGGCGCACGGCGATATCGCGTCGAACGTGGCGCTGACGATGGCGCGCGCCGAGGGCAAAGCGCCGCGCGCGATCGCGGCGGCGATCAAAGACGCCCTCGAACTGCCGCCCGAGATCGCGGAAGTTAGCGTCGCCGGGCCGGGGTTCATCAACTTCCGGATGTCGCCCGCGTACTGGCACGGCGAGATTCGGCGCGCGATACGCGAAGGGCCGGAGTATTTTCGCCCGCGCAAGTGGGAGCTCGGCCCGGGCGCCGGCGATAAGGTTCAGGTGGAATTTCTTTCCGCCAATCCAACCGGCCCGCTTACGCTGGGCCACGGCCGAAACGCACTTTTGGGTGATACGGTTGCGCGTCTGTTCGAGGCCGCCGGATTCGCGGTGACGCGCGAATATTATCTCAACGACGGCGGACGCCAGATGAAGCTGCTCGCCGAGTCGGTGCGCGTGCGCTACTTGCGGGAACTCGGCATCGATGCCGAATTGCCCGAAGACGGCTACCAGGGCGATTATATTCTTGACATCGCCAAAGAGTTGCGCGCGCGGCTCGGCGACCGGCTCCACGAAACCGAGGACCGCGAATTCTTCCGCGCCGCCGCCGTTAAGACAATTTCCGCCGATATCAATCGCACCTGCGAGCGGCTCGGTATCCGCTTCGATGTCTATACCAACGAACTCGACCTGATGAACGCGGGCCGCGTCGATCGGGTCCTGGACGGACTGCGCGCGCGCGACCTGCTCGCCGAACGCGACGGCGCGATCTGGCTGCGCGGCGCGCCGCTGGGCCTGCCGAAGGACGAGGTGCTGGTGCGCTCGGGGCCGGAGCGCGAGCCGACCTACCGCACCGCCGATATCGCCTACCATGTTGAAAAGCTCGAGCGCGGCTTCGACCTGATCGTGGACGTGTTCGGCGCCGACCATATCGCCGAGCATCAGGAGGTGCTCGCCGCGGTCAAGGCGCTGGGCCACGACGCGGCGCCGATTCGCGCGATCATCTACCAGTTCGTCACGCTGACGCGCGCGGGCGAGAAAATCAAAATGTCTACCCGTAAGGCAACCTACGTCACGCTCGACGAGCTGATCGATGAGGTGGGAGCCGACGTGGTGCGGTTTTTTTTCGTGTTCCGCAAATCCGACAGCCAGCTCGATTTCGATCTCGAACTCGCCAAAAAGCAGGCCCCCGAGAATCCTGTCTTCTACGTGCAGTACGCGCACGCTCGCCTGGCCAGCATCTTTCGCGAGGCTGTGAAGGCCGATCTGGCGGTGTCCGGAGACGCCGCCGAGCCCGACCTGGCGCTGCTCTCGGCCGAGGAACTCGAACTCGCCAAACGCGCGGTTGCGATGCCGGCGGTGATGACCGGCGCGGCCGAGGCGCTCGAACCGCATCGCATCGCGTTTTACCTGCTCGAGCTCGCGGGCGAGTTCCATCGCTATTACAACAAGCCCGCGAATCGTATAATTGGCCCCGATCGCGAGCTTAGCCGGACGCGGCTGTATCTGGCTGGATTGCTGCGCACGGCGATTGCGGCGGGCTTGGGAATCCTCGGAGTCAGCGCACCGGAGCGGATGTGAGGCGGGGATGCGATTCGAAATCAGGGCGGGCGGCGCATTTCTAATTTTGGTGGGACTGGTCGGACTTTCGGGCGCGGTCTTCGCGCTCGGACTGATCGCGGGCTACGAGATGGCGCGCCAGAACACCGCGGACACCTCCCAGATCGCATCGGTCTTTCCGGTGCCGAGTCCGCCCGCACTGGAACCCACGCCTGCCGCGGCGACGCCCGGCGCACAAAGCTCGCCCGCATCGGCGCCGAGTGTGGCGGCGCTTGCGCCTGCGAAAGCTTCAAGATCGATCGCTCCGGAGGCGATGAAGACTCCGGCGGAGCGCGCGCCGGCGTCGCCGCCGCCACGTCCGATCGCCGCCGCAAGTCCGCCGATGATCGCCAATGCCGCGCCGGCCGCGGGCCTGCGCAAGCATCCGTACAATATCCAGATCGACGCGGTGATGGACCGTGCGGGCGCGGACGACATGGTCCGGCGGCTCAAGGGTCTGGGCTTCCCGTCCAGTGAAATTGCGACCACCATGAACGGCCAGACCTGGTACCGCGTGAGCGTCGGTCCGTACGCCACCGAGGACGAGGCGAAGGCCGCGCAGGAAAAGCTCCATCAGCAATACCGCGCGACCTATAGCGGTAATTGAGCGCACGCCCGATCCTGAGATGCGCCGGTGCGGAGGCGGACGGTTGACATCCGTGCCGCGCGCGTGGATATTTAGTAGGTAATGAACGGCTACCCTATTGGCGCGGCATGGACGGACTGGCGTTGGCACGTCGTCGCATCCGCCTGCGCGCCGGTTTTGTAGCCGATCCGACAAAACCAGAATCCGAAAGGGCCGCGGGCGAAAACCCGGCGGCCCTTTTTTTATGCGCATCCGAAAGCCGGGAGCGCTGCGATGCAGGAGACAGGCGCGATGCTGCAACCGACGGAACAAGAGTTTGAAGAGCTGACCCGGCAGGGTTACAACCTGATTCCCGTCGCGCGCGAGGTCGCCGCCGATCTCGAGACGCCGGTCTCGGCGTTCCTGAAGATCGCGCGCGGCGATTACTCATTCCTGCTCGAGAGCGTTCGCGGCGGCGAGAAGTGGGCACGCTACACCTTTCTCGGCTCGGAGCCCGCGATGGTCATCCGGGCGCGCGCGGGCCGGATGGATATCATCCGCCCCGGCCGCGGCATTGAGGTGCGCTCGATAACCAACGCGTTCGACGAGTTGCGGCGCGAGGTTATCCGCTTCCGCGCGCCGGAGCTGCCGGGCAACCCGCGCTTCTTCGGCGGCGCGGTCGGGTTTCTCGCTTACGACATCGTGCGCTGCTTCGAGCGGATTCCCGAAGCCACCCGCGACGATCTGGGCGTGCCCGATCTGTACATGATGTTCACCGACACGATGCTGATGTTCGACAACGTGCGGCAAACTCTGCGGATCATCGCCAATGTGCCGGTCGATGAATTCACTTCGATCCGCGCGGCGTATCAAAGTGCGCAGGTCAAGATCGACGAGATTATCGCGCGCCTCGAAGCGCCCGCCGTCGCGCCGCGGCTCGAAGCTCCCGCCGCACTGCCGGCGACCGACGCGACGATCACCTCGAACTTCACGCGTGAGGCCTACATGGCGACCGTCTCCGCCGCCAAGGAGTACATCGCCGCCGGCGACGTAATCCAGGTCGTCCCGTCCCAGCGCTTCGAGGCGCCGCTGACCGCGCATCCGTTCAATATCTACCGCAGCCTGCGCTCCATCAATCCGTCCCCCTACATGTTCTACCTCCGCCTCGGCGACCTTACCCTGGTGGGAGCGTCGCCCGAGGTGATGGTCCGGGTCGAGGGGCGCGAGGTGACGCTGCGCCCGATCGCGGGTACGCGCCCGCGCGGCAAGACGGACGCGGAAGATCGCGAGATGGAAACCGAGTTGCTCGCCGACCCGAAGGAACGCGCAGAGCACGTGATGCTGGTGGATCTGGGGCGCAACGACGTCGGCCGGGTTTCGGAAATCGGCTCGGTGGTAGTCACCGAGTACATGGTCGTCGAGCGCTACTCGCACGTGATGCATATCGTGTCGAACGTGATCGGAAAGCTGCGCCAGGAGTGCGACGCCTTCGACGCGTTTCGCGCGACCTTTCCGCAGGGCACCGTCTCGGGCGCGCCGAAAATCCGCGCGATGCAGATAATCGACGAACTCGAAACCACCCGCCGCGGCGTGTACGCCGGCGCGGTCGGCTATTTCAGTTACACCGGCAACACCGACACCGCGATCGCGCTGCGCACGCTGCTGATCAAGAATAATCGCGTCTATATCCAGGCCGGAGGCGGGGTGGTCGCCGACTCCGATCCCGGCGCGGAGTTCGAGGAATCCGTCAACAAGGCGCGCGCGATGGTTCGTGCCCTGCAAACCGCGCGCGGCTTCGAAACCGCATCGGGCGCTAGGTAAACCGCAATGCCGAATCGCAAGCCCAATCTCCTGATGATCGATAACTACGACTCCTTCACCTACAACCTGGTCCAATACCTGGGCGAGCTTGGCGCCGAACTGACGGTCAGGCGCAACGACGCGATCGATGTAGCGGCGGCGCGCGCGATGCACCCCGACGCGATCGTGATCTCGCCCGGTCCGTGTACTCCCACCGAGGCGGGCGTGTCGCTCGCCATATTGCGTGAGATGGCGGGCGAGGCGCCGATTCTGGGCGTGTGTCTCGGGATGCAATGTATAGGCGCCGCGTTCGGCGGCAGAGTCGTCCGCGCGGCGCGCCTGATGCACGGCAAGACCTCGCCGGTCATCCACGATGGGCGCACGATCTTCGCGGGAATCGCGCAGGGCTTCGACGCGATGCGCTATCATTCGCTGGTCGTCGAAAATACCTCGCTGCCCGATTGCCTGGAAGTCAGCGCGCGCACCGCCGAAGACGAGCTGATGGGAATCCGGCACAAGACCCTGCCCGTCGAGGGCGTGCAGTTTCATCCCGAGTCGATCGGCACGCCCGAGGGCAAGCATCTGCTCGCCAATTTCTTAAGCGGCCTCCGCCGATGAGCGAACTGCGCATCGCGTTCGATACGGTGCTGGCCGGGCGCTCGCTCGAGGCGGACGCGGCCGAGCGCGCGTTCGCCGAAATTTTGGACGGCGGCGCCGCCGCGCCCGACGCGATGGTCGCGGGCTTTTTGATCGCGCTCAAGCTCAAGGGCGAATCCGCAGGCGAACTCGCCGGCGCGGCGCGCGCGATGCGCGCGCGGGCGCGGCGGCTCGAACTCGCCGACGATCCGAATCTGATCGACGTGGTCGGCGCCGGAGGCGACGGCGCCGGCACGTTCAATATCTCGACCGGAGCGGCTCTGGTCGCGGCCGCCGCCGGAGTCGCGGTCGCCAAGCACGGCAATCGCGCGATTACCGGTAGCGTCGGCGCCGCCGACTTGCTCGAATATCTTGGCGTCAACCTCGATCCGGGTCCCGATGCCCTGCGGCGATGCGTTCGCGAGGCCGGCATCTGTTTTATCCTCGCGCCCGCGTATCATCCGGTGATGGCGCGGCTGGCGGCGCTGCGCCGCGCGCTCGGCACGGCCACGATTTTCAATCTGCTCGGCCCGCTCAGCAACCCCGCGCAGCCGGCGCGGATGCTGCTGGGAGTTGGCGATCGCAAGCTTCTGCGTCCGATGGCCGAGGCGATCGCGGCGCTCGGCGCGGCGCATGCGATAGTGGTCTCGGGAGCCGATGGCATGGACGAAATTTCGCTGTGCGCGCCGACCCATGTCGCCGAGGTCCGCGCCGGAAGACCGATCGCCGAGTATCGGATCGCGCCGGAAGATTTCGGCCTCGCGCGCGCCCCGATCGATAAACTTCGCGCGTCCGGCGCCGCGCAATCGGCCGCGATGCTGCGCGCCGCCCTGTCGGGCCACAACGACGCCGCCCGCGACGTGCTCGCGCTCAATGCGGGCGCCGTGATCCACGCCGGCGGCGCGGCCGATTCCATTTTCCAGGGCGTGAGCGCCGCTCTGGGCGTGATCGAATCGGGCCGCGCGCTCGCTACAATAGACAAGCTGGTCCGCGCCAGCCGCGGGAATTGAGGCAAGCATCGGAGATGAGCTCGATCCTGGACAAGATTTTTGCCGCCAAGCGCGAGGAGCTACGCGCGCTGCGCGAACGCGTGCCGCTCGAAGTCGTGCGCGCCGCCGCCGCGAAGGCCGCATCGCCGCGCGACTTCACCGCCGCGCTGCGCGCGCGCCGTCCAGCGATTATCGCCGAGATCAAACGCGCCTCGCCGAGCAAGGGCGACATCATGCCCGATCTCGATCCCGTCCGAGTCGCGCGCGAGTACGCTGCCGGCGGCGCGGCCTGTATCTCGGTGCTCACCGACGTTCACTTCAAGGGCTCGCTGCTCGATCTGCGCGCGGTGCACGCGGCGGTCGATCTGCCGATCCTGCGCAAGGATTTCATGTTCGACCCGTATCAGGTGTACGAGGCGCGGGCTGCGGGCGCCGACTGTATCCTGCTGATCGCCGCGATGCTGTCCGAGGCGGAGTTGCGCGAGCTGCACGCGCTCGCGGCGGACCTGGGACTCGCGGCGCTGGTCGAGGTTCACGATGCGCGCGAGCTGGACGAGGCCGGGCGCGTCGGCGCCGGGCTGGTCGGGATCAACAATCGCGACCTGCACACTTTTGTCACCGACCTTGCGGTGACCGAGCGAATTCTAGCGAATTATCGCGGCGGCGCGTTGATCGTCGCGGAGAGCGGTATCGACACCGCGGCCGATATCCGGCGCCTTGACGCCGCGGGCGCGGCGGCGTTTCTGATCGGCGAAAGCCTGCTGCGCGGCTCGGCTCCCGGCGCGAAACTTGGCGAGCTGGCGCACGCGCTTGAAGCGCGCGGCGGTGCGTCGTGAGCGTGCGGGTGAAAATTTGCGGCGTGACGAGCGCCGCGGACGCGCGCGCGGCAATCGCGGCGGGCGCCGACATGATCGGGATCAACTTTTACGCGCCCAGCCCGCGCTCGATCGAGCTCGGGCGGGCGCTCGAAATTCGCGCCGCGATCGGCCGCCGTGCGATGCTGATCGGCGTGTTCGTCAACGCCGAGCGCGCATTTATCGAAGCGCGCCGCCGCGAGCTGGCGCTGGATATGCTTCAATTCCACGGCGACGAACCCGAGGACGCGATCGCCGGATGGCCGGTGCCAGTCATCCGCGCGCTGCGCATGCGTGGCGGCGGCGCCGCCGCCGTGCTTGAGAAGCTGCGCGCCGACTTCGCGCTGCTCGACACGTTTCATCCCGCGCTTTACGGCGGCACGGGAATCGCGCGCCCGCTCGAGGAACTTGCAGGGCTCGATCTGTCGCGCGTGTTCCTCTCGGGCGGGCTTAATCCGGACAATGCGCGCGCGGCTGCCGCGCTGGGGCCGTTCGCGCTCGATTGCGCCAGCGGCGTCGAGTCGGCGCCGGGCGTGAAGGATCACTCGAAACTCAGGAGCTTCATCGCAAATGCCAGGATTTCCTGATACCCACGGACACTTCGGCGACTTCGGCGGCAAGTTTGTCGCCGAAACATTGATGCCCGCGCTGTTCGAACTCGAGCGCGCCTACAAAGCGGCGCGGCGCGACCCGAAATTTCACGCCGAACTCGAAAAATACTCGCGCGAGTACGTCGGCCGTCCCACGCCGCTGTTTTTCTGCGCGAATCTGACCGCCAAACTCGGCGGCGCGAAAATCTACCTGAAGCGCGAGGACCTGTGCCACACCGGCGCGCACAAGGCCAACAACGCGCTTGGCCAGGCTCTCCTAGCCGTGCGCATGAAGAAAGAACGCATCAGCGCCGAGACCGGAGCCGGCCAGCACGGCGTCGCGACCGCGACTTTCGCGGCGCTGTTCCGGCGTTCGTGCGAAGTCTTTATGGGCGCCGTCGATGTCGAGCGCCAGGCGCTCAACGTCTTTCGCATGAAGCTGCTCGGCGCCAAGGTTCACCCGGTCGATTCCGGAACCAAAAGCCTGAAGGACGCGATGAGCGAGGCGCTGCGCGACTGGACCGCGACCGTGCGCGACACCTATTACCTGATCGGTTCGGCTGCCGGACCGCATCCGTACCCGATGATCGTGCGCGACTTCCAGACCGTGATCGGACGCGAGGCGCGCAAGCAGATCGTCAAGCATGAGGGGCGTCTGCCCGATATTCTAATCGCCTGCGTCAACGGCGGCTCGAACGCGATCGGCCTGATGCATCCGTTTATCAAGGACAAAGGCGTGCGGATGATTTTCGTCGAGGCCGGCGGGCTTGGGCTAAATGGCCCGAGCCACGCCGCTACGCTGACCAGCGGCACGCCGGGAGTCCTGCACGGAAACCGCACCCTGCTGTTGCAGGACGAACTCGGGCAGATTCGCGATACTCATTCGATCGCGGCCGGGCTGGATTATCCCGGTGTCGGCCCCGAACTCGCCTATCTGAAGGACACCGGACGCGCCGAGTACGCCGCCGTGACCGACGCCGAGGCGCTCGAGGCGTTTCGGCTCCTGTCCGAGACCGAGGGGATTATCCCCGCGCTCGAAAGCTCGCACGCGATCGCGTACACCGCCAAGCTCGCGCCCACGCTGCCCCGCGAGCAGGTGATCATCGTCAACCTGTCCGGGCGCGGCGACAAGGATATGAACACCGTCGCACGCGCGCTCGGCGTGCAGCTCAGGGAGGGCGCGTGATGGCGCATCCGAAACGAATCGCGCGCAAATTCCGCGAGCTGCGCGCGCGCGGCGAGGCCGCGCTGATCCCGTACATCGTGGCCGGCGATCCCGATATGGAAACCACGCGGCATCTCGTGCTCGAACTCGAGCGGCGCGGCGCAGACCTGCTCGAGCTCGGCGTGCCGTTTTCCGATCCGATGGCCGACGGCCCCGCCAATCAACGCGCCGCCGCGCGCGGGCTAAAGACCGGCGCGTCGCTCGCGGCGATCCTCGCGATGGTTTCCGAGCTGCGCGCGGAGACCCAAATCCCGATCATCCTCTTCGGCTACTACAATCCTTACATGCATTACGGATGCGACGCGCTCGCGCGTGACGCCGCGGTCGCCGGAGTGGATGGGATTCTGGTGGTGGATCTACCGCCCGAGGAAAGCGCGCCGCTCGCCAAACCCGCGCGCGCGAACGGAATCGATCTCATTTATCTGCTCGCGCCCACCACTCCCCCCGAGCGCAACCGCAAAATCGCCGCCCGCGCCAGCGGCTTCCTGTACTACGTCTCGGTGACCGGCGTGACGGGCGCGCGCAGTCATCTGCCCGACGATCTCGCCGCTCACGTCGCCGCGCTGCGCGGGGATACCGATCTTCCGATCGGCGTCGGCTTCGGAATCTCGACGCCGGAACAGGCCGCGCGCGTCGCATCGTTCGCCGACGCCGTCGTCGTGGGCAGCGCGATCTCAACGGCGATCGAGCAACACGCCGCCTCCGGCGACGTGCCCGAAGCGGTAGGCGCGATGGTCGAAGCAATGAAAACCGCAATGCGCGCCGCGCGCGGCGACTCGGCAAACGGGCGCGCCCGAGTGTAGAATAAGGCGATGAATCGCGAGCAAACGGAAGCCCCTGCCCATCCCGCGCTGCCGTCCGCCGCGCCCACGGGTGTGCCCGCGCAGGCGCAGGCAGCGGCGCCGAGCGACGACATCTGGAGCAAGTGTCCGGGCTGCAAGGAAATCTCGTTTAGAAAAGAGGTCGAGCGCAACCTCAACGTATGCCCGAAATGCGCGCATCACTTTCGCCTCACCGTCAGCCAGCGCCTGTCGATCACACTCGATCGCGGAAGCTGGCGCGAGCTGTTCGCCGAACTCGCGATCGGCGACCCGCTCGGCTTCGTCGATTCCAAACCCTATCCGGAGCGGATGCGGGCTGCGCGCGAAACCAGCGGCCGCAACGATGCGGTCGTGGTCGGAATCGGAAAAATCGAAGACCGCCCGCTCGCGGTCGGCGTGATGGATTTCGAGTTCATGGGCGGCAGCATGGGCGTGGTGGTCGGCGAAAAGCTGGCGCGGATTTTCAACCTCGCCACCCATCGCGGACTTCCGGTGGTCGTGTTCTGCGCTTCGGGCGGCGCGCGGATGCAGGAAGGCGCGCTCTCGCTGATGCAGATGGCAAAAGTCTCGACCGCGATCGCGCGGCTGCGCGACGCGCGGCTGCCGTACCTGTCGGTGCTGTGCGATCCGACCACGGGCGGGGTGGCGGCGTCGTTCGCGATGCTCGGTGATCTGAATATCGCCGAGCCCGGAGCGCTGATCGGTTTCGCCGGACGCCGGGTGACGCGGCAGACCTCGAACCAGGAGCTGCCCGAGAATTTCCAGCGCTCGGAATTTCTGCTCGAACACGGGATGCTCGACGCGATCGTCTCCCGCCATCAGATGAGATTCACCCTGGCCCGCCTGCTCGCAATCCTGACCCGCCCCAAAGCGATCAGAACCGGAAAGAAGTAGCGCACCCGCCGGAGAATTCCCTCGCGGGCGCCGCGCCTAACACATGTTAGGTTTTTTGCCAGATTTGTTCATGGCTGAACAGTTCAGCCTTACGCGCGGCTGCGATCTGTGGAGAATCGATCGGGTGGAGCATCCCCGCCAAACACTCGCGATGTGTCAATCCCGCGCGCCCGTCGGCAGGCTCGGGGCCTCAGCAGGGGTGGGACCACAGGCTAAAGCCTGTGCCACGAGGGAAACCCCGGACACCGAATATCGCAAGACAGATCGAACTGCCTGCGTCAACGAAATTCGCGAGGATCTATGGGGAAGATATCCGGCGGCGCCCTAGAAAAATTTTCGAACGAACCCATCGCGGTCCGCTTTGGCGGGGTGCGCCGTGCGCGCGCCTGGCCCGGACGTGTTCTGCAATCAAGCGCCTTGAACCGCGCGAAGCCCTATCTGGCCGGTGATGGCGATGGTACCGCGGCGGCGCCGAGCGGGTGCTGCCGTAAGAAGGCGAGCAGCTTGTCGTTCCACGCCGACGGCCATCGCATGTGATGCCAAAAGCCGCGGACCGTCGCGCCGGCGCCGATCTTCCCCGCCGCCGTTGGATCGGTGCCGCAGGTGAGGTCGCAGGCGGTGACCGGGTTGCCCGACGGATCGAGGATCACGTCTTCGAGGTCGGCCCCGATCGCGCGCACTTCGCTCCCGAACTCGATGCCGTTGGGGCAGATACCGCCGATGTCACAGTCGTTGCGCAGGTGCATCATAGGGACCTGCGGATTGAAGAGTTGTAGCTGGCCCTGGCCGGACGCGGCGACGGCGACTGGAGTCTGGGGACACGGATCGTCGAACGCACCGAAGGGGTTGGGCGCGGAATAGACCGCTGCGGCTGCGACCGAGGGCCGATTGAGGGCATAGAGCAGCGCGAACGCCGCGCCATTGGACCATCCCATGACGTAGATGCGGCGTTGGTCCACGTTCCCGGCGGCGACCTGCTCGGCTATGAAATGATCGATCGCGGCGGCGTCGGGATTCTCCTGATACCGCACGCCGCCGATCGTCACCGCGCCCTGCGGACTTAACTGCCGATACCAGTTGTCCCATCCGAATCCAGCCGAATCCATCCCGGGGTAAAAGTGATTCGTGTAGCGGCCCTGAGGCGCGAGCAGTATGAACCCCGGCGTTTTGCCGCCGAGGTCGGCGGTGGCGATGAGTCCGGGCAAACCGGTCATCTTCACGGAATCGGCGGTGGCGATCGAACCGTGCAGAAAGATCACCAGCGGCAGCGGATTCGTGATGCTCGCCGCGGCAGGCGCGTAGCGGCATGAGTAGCGCGCGCTGCCGTCCGCATCGGTCCACGGTCCTAGCACCTCGCCCCCGGAGCAGATTGGATTGTGGCGCGTAAGGAAACTCGCGAAGGTCCCGTGATCGACGGTGGCCGGCGGATCGCCGAAGGGACCGCATTGCGCTGCGCGGGCGGCGCTTGCGCCAGCGCCGAGGGCAACGGTTGCAACGATGATCGCGAGACCGATCGACACTTTCATCACGATGCATATTGCGGCATTCGCAGCAAAGTTGCGAGCGATTCGCGGGGGTCCGGACGCGCATGTCTTCATGGGCGCCCGCCACGCCTGTCGGCGCGATTCTTCCTCGAACGATGCAGGCCCGGTACACTCGGGGCCACAGCGATGGAACCACGGCTCAGCAAAACCATCGATTGGCTCTACTCGCTCGAATCGCGCGGCGAGATCTACAAGCTCGAGCGCATGGATGCGGCGTTGGCGCTGATCGGCAACCCGCATCGGCGCATCCGTGCAATCCATATTGCCGGCACCAAGGGTAAGGGTTCCGTGGCCGCGATGCTCGACAGCATCCTGCGCGCGGCCGGCATCCGCACGGGGCTCTACACCAAGCCGCATCTGGTAAATCTGTCCGAACGTACCAGGATCGATGGCGGTGAGATGCCGCCGGCGCGGATGCTCGCCTATATCGACAGCCTGCGCGCGATCTACGAACGTGCGGGACTTGCGCTTACCTTTTTCGAGTTCACGGTCGCCATGATGTTCCTGTACTTCGCCGAGGAGCGGGTCGATCTCGCCGTGATCGAAACCGGACTCGGCGGACGGCTCGACTCGACCAATGTCGTAACGCCGCTGCTCAGCGTAATCACCCCGATCGGCTTCGATCATATGGAGTATCTCGGTTACACGATCGGGGCGATCGCGGCCGAAAAGGGCGGCATCATCAAGCCTGAGGTTCCGGTCGTGATCGGTGCGCGCGATCCCGAGGCGCGTGCGACGCTTACCTCGATCGCGGCGCAGCGGCGCAGCCCAGTGCGCATGATCGATCGCGATTTCTGGTTCCGCTCGCACGCGCCGGCCCATCGGCTCGATTACACCGGGATGGCGCTCGAGCTCGGCGATGTCGAGCTGGGCCTGGCGGGACCGTTCCAGCATGAGAACGCCGCGATCGCGATGGCGACCGTCGAGGCGCTGGGCGCGCAGGGAATCGCGATAGGGCAGGATGCGATCCGCCGCGGTCTGCGCGACGTGTACTGGCCCGGACGGTTCGACATCGTGCAGCGCGCGCCGATGGTGATCCTTGATTGCGCGCACAACGAGCTTTCGGTTTCGGCGCTGCTCGAGACGATCAGCGTCGAGCTCGGCGCCGCGGTCCGGCCGCGGCTGGTGTTCGGATGCCTTGCGAGCAAGCAGTGGGAGCGGATGGCCGCGATGCTTGCGCCGCGGGTCAGCGAGGTCACGTTGACCCGGGCGCGATGGAAAAATCCGATGGACCCGGATCTCCTCGCGGAGCATTTCGCCCGCCACGTGCCGACGCGGGTCGAGCGCGATCCATTGCGCGCAATTGCGAGTGTGGTCGAGCAAACGCCGGCCTCGCAAGTGGTGCTAGCCACGGGTTCCGTGTATCTTATCGGCGAAGTTTACCCCTACTTTCTTGGCCGAGCCGGAAGAAAAGGACTTTTCTCTGAAGCGCGTGCTTAAATTTCTGGCGGCGATGATGGTGCTCGCGATGCTCTTGGTCGTGCCCCGTTCGGCGCGCGCGGCGAAGGGCGGCGGCAGCCGTACCCATCTGCCAACCGCTTCCGAGATGTTCCAGGAAAAACTCAAGCCGCTCCAGGCGAGCACGAAGGCGCGCGAGCCGGTGTTCATCAGCGGCCGAACCTTGAACTACGACCGCAAGCTCGGCCTGTGGACGATCGAGGGCGACGCCAAGGTAAGCGAGGGCGCAACCACGATCACGGCTGATACGATCAAGTTTCAGAGCCGGACCCAATTGCACGCGCTGGGAAATGTCCACCTGACCGATCCGACTTCCAACGTTTACGCCACCGAAGGAACGCTGGATATGGCCACCGAAGAAGCGACCTTGCTGCACGCGCGCGTCTCGGCGCTCGATCACAGCTACTACCTGACTGGCAGCAAGCTGCAGAAGACGGTGGGCCAGAACTATCACGCGGAAGACGCGACGCTGACCACCTGCACCTGCAATAGCGACCGCCCCGACTGGAGCCTGAGCGCTAAACAAATGGACTTGGCGGTGAACGGGCAGATGAAGGGATCCGGCGGGTACTTCAATGTTCTCAATGACCCGATCCTGCCGTTGCCTTATTTGAATTACGATACCAATCCCCAGCGCCACAGCGGCTTTTTAAGCCCGCAGGTTGGTTACTCGACGCTGCGTGGCTTTCACGTATTGGAGCCATATTACCTGGATCTCGGGGCCAATCAGGACCTTACCGTGGCCGGCGACTTCGAGAGCTCGGCGCGAGTGGGTGCGCTGCTCGAGTATCGCCGGGTGGATAGCGACCAGGATTTCTTTCAGTTCACCTCCAGCTATTACAACGAGAGCATCCGCTCGAACGCGAATCGCAAGAGCGACACCGTCGATCCCCAGATCGCCAATCCGACCATCCCGATCAATCGATGGGGCATCGTGGGCCTGATGGAAGAGCATCTGACCCCCGACCTGTATGCTTATGGGACGGCGACTTACGCGAGCGATAGCCTGTTCTTCCGGGAAATGAGTGACGCGGCGCTGTCCCCGCTTTACGGATGGAATGCCGGCAACTGGCAGATGAGCCGCGATGCGGTATCGAACCTGGGACTGCATCAGTCATTTGAAGATAGCTACTTGCAACTGTTCGGCGTATGGAACCAGGATCTGATTCAGCCGCAAAAGTTCGCGCTGCAGACGCTGCCGAGTCTGGTCTGGAATGGCTATCAGGACCTGGCTAACGGACTGGCGTATCTCAGCTACAACGCCTCGGCGGTGAATTACTGGCGCCAGCAGGGCGTGGATGGGACGCGGGTTGACCTCAATCCGCAGCTAACCGTGCCGTGGATGTGGAGCAAGTATTTGAACGGGTGGATTACGGGCGGTTTCGACGCGGCGGGATATGACGTTCAGGGTCATCAGGTGGACGTCATCCCGGTCGGTTCCAAGGGACTGCTCTACAACAACGGCTTGGCGCTTGGGGCGGCGGAACCAAACGGCACGATGGGCAGAATCGTGCCGAATCTCGACACCGGCATTCGAACCGCGCTTTTAGGCCATGCGGACCTGAGCTCGCTGGGAATGGGAAAGGTAACCGACTTGACGGTGCCGACAGTCGAGTATCAATATGTTCCGCTGGTGAATCAGAATCAATTCCCCTTGTTCGATCAGACCGACCGGATCGAGGCGCGCAGCCTGGTATTCTACGGGTTCTCGTCGCGGATTTTTATGCAGACCGGCGCGGAGAACCCCAACGCCGACAGCACCGCCAACAATCTCGCGCGGGGCGTCGCCGGTCCGAGTTTCAAGTCCGCCAGCGGTTATACCGAAGAGGTGCTTCGCTTAGCCGTTCAGCAGGCGTACGACACCCATTACGCGATTTCGCCGGACGGCTCGCAGATGTCGGATGTCGATTTTCTAGCGACCGTGTTTCCCAACCGCACAATTTCCGGCATCGGGCAGGTCGACTGGAGCCCGCGATCGCCGCAGGGGCTCGACGACGCCACCTTCGGGCTTCAGTTTCAGCCGCCCGGGCAGAACCTGCCTAATATTTATACGGGCCGCGAATCAATCGGTTCATACGTTCAATTGGCCTATACCTACGCCGCGGCCAACGCAGTGCTGCAAGCGCCGAGTACGTCGAGCAACGGGATCTCGATGGTGGATATGCGCGCATACGCGGATATATCCAGGTACCTGGGAGCGTACTTCGCCCCGGTCTATGACCTCGACGCGAAACGGTTGCTTAACGATATTATCGGCGTGCGGATTAAATCGGGCTGCGATTGCTGGTTCCTCGACCTCGGATTCAACCAGACTTACTATCCGAACGACACCGGGGTCATGCTCCAACTCACACTCGGCGGGCTCGGCACCATCGGCCAAGCGCCGTTCGGACTCAATCCATTCCAGGCCATGGGCCTGTTGCCCCGCCAACCGGGAGGATACGCGATATCACCGATCCAGTCCGGAGCGCCTCCAATTCGATGACTCGTTCCGAGCCTGATCGTTTGTGCGCGCGCGCAAGCGATTGTAATCGTAGCGGTCGCCTTTGGCGGCCGATACCCGAGATCTTGATCCTGGCCGCGTTCGCGTGGGTGCTCGCGCTGCAAGGTTGCGACCTTCAGTTCGCGGCGAACGGAACTTTGCCCGATTCCGCGAAGACCATTTATGTCCAGCATTTCTCCAACATCACCCGCGTGCCGGGTGTCGATGAGCAATTCACGATTTACGTTAAGCAGGAAATTTCGTCGCGCGGGCGCCTGATAGTGGTTTCCGATCCCTCCCAAGCCGACCTGATACTGAGCGGCTCCGTGCTGTTCTATGGAACCTACGGCGCGGCTACCAATTCGATCTCGGAACCGCTCGAGTACGCCGACACGATCTCGATTTCGGCGAAGCTGGTCGATCGCGATACGCACAAGGCCCTGTGGAGCACCAACGGGATCAGCGCCCGCCTCAACGTGCCGGTAGTCAGCCAGGCGATTGTCCCGACCACGCCGCAATTCCTGCGGCAAAACCTGCGCGGCCCGGACCTTGCCAATATGCCCGATATTCAGGTTGCCGCCACCCAGCAAGTCGCCTACAAGCAGCAGTTGATGACCCAGGCGGCGGCGGAGCTTTATACCGATTTCGCGTGGGGAATCTGAGGCCACCCCGCTAGAAGTAAAGCAGCACCAGGTCCGCCACAATCCACAGGATCACGGAGATCAATAGCGGTTTGTCGCCGATCAAAAGCCGCGCCGGATCGCCGCCTTCATTGCGTTCGTCGATCAGGTACAGGTAGCGCAGGATTCCGAACGCCACGAACGGCACGGTCAGATACAAATGCCGGGTGCCAAGCTTGGTCTCGACCTCGGCTGACGCGGTGTAGATCATGTAGCTCACCAGGGTCGCTCCAGCGACGATCGAAATCATCTGATCGACCAGCCGCACGCTGTATTGCGCGAGCGCCCCGCGATGCGCCGCCGCGCCGTCGCCCAGCGCGACCAGCTCGTGGCGCCGGCGTCCGAGTACCAGCAGGAGCGCCAGCACGAAGGTGATGAACGCGAGCCACGGCGATACGTACGCGTCGATCGCGGCGCCGCCGGCGAACGCGCGCAGCACGAATCCGATCGCAACCGCGATTACGTCGATCACCACCTGGCCCTTGGCCCACATCGAGTACGTGAACTGAAGCGCGACGTACAAAATCGCCACCGCCGTGAAGCCGCGTCCGAGCCACAGCGCAATCGCGCCCGCCGCGCATCCGAGCACAAGCGCTAGGGTGACCGCCTCGCGCACGGTAACCCGCCCGCTGGCGAGCGGACGCGCGCGCTTTTCGGGGTTGCGCCGGTCGGATTCGCGATCCGCGATATCATTGATCACGTACGCGACGCCCGAGAGCGCGCAGAAGCCAAGCGTCGCCGCCGCGGCCATCACCGCGTACCTGAAGATAAACAGCCGTTGACTGAAAACCAGCGCCGCAAGAACCAGCCCGTTCTTGATCCATTGATGCGGCCGCATCAGCGCGATCATCGCCGCAAGCTTGTCGCGGCCCGCCACCGCGCGTTCTGCGCCATCCATCGCTGTCCTTTGTATCGTCGCCCGTTGCGTGGGCGCAAGACGGCGAATCGGGTTCCCCGGCGCATCGAGGCGCGAAGCCGCTTCGCGCCGCGCAGTACGCGCTCGATTCGTGCTTCGCCACGCCCTGCCTGCGGGTTGACAGTTTTCGCTACTATCAGTAGAGTTAGCGGGTCCGTGCCGGAGGGGCGGGAGCATCAGGCGGCAAGGCGGGGCGGGCCGGCGCGAGGCGCGGGCGAACGCTGAAATTTCTGCGGCGGCGCTCGAATTGCGATGCGGAGGCCGGGGCGCGCCGATGAACGCGGCCCTTGCGGACATCATGAGACAGCGCGAATTTGATCGACGGGTAAAAGGCGGCCCGAAGCCCGCTGGGGCCCCACGCGGACGCATTTTCTCCAGTGCGTTGATGGAAGTGGCGCTGGTCCTCTTCTGCGCCGCCTTTGCGATTGAGTTGCTTACCGATGGCGCCCGTATGCACGCCCTGCACGAGCGCGGTGCGAGCGCCGCCCAGCCGGAGCACGCCGCCGGCGTTGGCGCCGTCCCGCCCGCCTTTGGCGCGAAAGCGATGCACTCCGCACGCGGCGTGGTGAATAAAACGGCGCGTGGCGCCGAGGTTCCGGTGCTGAAGAGCATTGGCTTGCGCGCCGAGGCGTTCTTCGCGCAGGCGTGGGCCGCCGCAATCTTGCGGATGAGAACCGTATTCGATGCCGGGTCGCAATCAGGACTGCGCGGGGTCTTGAACGGCCCGCTCGATCTAATCGCGCGTATGGTGCGGACGATCAACGCCGAGGTGGAATCGCTATTACCGTCTTTATCGGAGACCCCGGCCGCAGCGATTGGGCTGGACTCGAACCTGCCGATGCTGGCGAGCGTTGGCGCCTTCACCGCACTGATCTTGCTGTGTTTCATCGCGTCGGTCTTTGTCACGGTGAAAGTTGCGCGCACTGCTCGTGCCAGGGGCTTCCGCGTGGGATCCCGGCGGCTCTGAGGCGCCCGCGATGGGCAACGGTATCTCTGTATCTGTGCGAGCGCGCGATTGGCCGCGCCGGTTTTTGGGTCCGGCCGGCCTTGACCTCGCGCTGCAAACCAGAAAAACAATAGCGGCATGAGTACCGAACCACCGCGTCACCATAGCCAACCCGCCGCCGAGAAGACCGGTCCCAATGCGACCGTGGATTTGCCCGGGCTCACCCGCTTCATCCTCGACCGCAAGCTCGGCGATCCGGCCGGGCTTCGATGCGAGAATATCTCGTTCGGCCATTCCAACGAGGTTCATCTAATCCACTTCGCGGGCAATTCGTGGGCGCTGCGGCGTCCGCCCCGAGGTCCGTTGCTGCCGACCGCGCACGACGTGATGCGCGAATACCGCGTGCTGAACGCATTGCAGAACACCGCCGTGCCGGTGCCGCGGGTTTACGCCGGATGCGACGATGCGGCGTATATCGGCGCGCCGTTCTACCTGATGGAATACATGCGCGGGGAGGTGATTCGCGCCGACGGAAATCATTTCGCCCGCACCCCCGAGCTGCGCCGCGCGGTCAGCGAAAGGATGGTCGATCTGCTGGTCGCGCTGCAATCGGTCGATTGGCGCAAAGCCGGCCTCGAGGGCTTTGGCCGCCCCGACGGATACCTCGAGCGGCAGCTCAAGCGCTGGGTCGATCAACTCGAGCGAACGCTTCCGCACACGCGCCCGCTGCCGGTGATGGAGAAAGTCCGCGACTGGCTGCGCGCGCGGTTGCCCGTGTCGCCGCCGGCGACAATCGTGCACGGCGATTTCAAGCTCGACAACGTGATGTGGGATCCGCGCGCCGCGCAGGTGCTCGCGGTGTTCGACTGGGAGATGTCCACGATTGGAGATCCACTGGCGGATTTCGGCTGGATGCTCACCTACTGGCCCGACCCCGATGACGCGAGTTCGCGCGGCAGTATCGTGTCGAGCATCGCGGCGCAGCCCGGATGGCTCTCGCGGCGCGAGATGATCGTGCGCTATGAAAATCAGACCGGCCGCGCGATGACCGACTTCACGTTCTACCAGGCCTTCGCGATCTTCAAGCTTGCGATCATCATGGAGGGCAGCTACTCCCGCTTCGTCCGCGGACAGGCCGACGATCCGCTGTTCGCGGGATTGGTCGATCGGGTTCCCGCCCTGGCCGACGCGGCGTGGGCGGTTTGCAGTTCGGCGCGGAGCTGATCACTCTGGCAGCGACAACACCGGGTGCGGAAAGGAACGCCGATGCCGGGGGCTGACCTGCTTCTCGAACTCGCGCGATTCGTCGAGCGCGTGAGCGCGATCGCGCGCACCGGCCTGGCCTTTAAGCCCGACGGCTACGACTCCGAACGCTATGAAGAGCTGCTGCACGAGGCCGCGCATCTGAGCGCGACGATCGCCGACGGCGACGCTTCCGGGGCCGAGGCGATCCGCCGGCGATGGCGCGACCTGGTGATCAGCGGCTACGAGGGCTACGTCACACCCGGCGCCGGCTGCGGCGCGATCGTGTTCAACCATCGGGGCGAAGTCCTGATGATCCAGCGGCCCACCGGCAAATGGTGGTATCCGGGCGGATTCTGCGACGTGGGTCTGTCGCCCGCCGAGAACGCCGCCAAAGAGGCGCGTGAGGAGACCGGGCTAATCGTGCTGCCCGAGCGCCTGATGGCGGTAATCGACAGCCGCAAATCAGGCTCGGCGCACAGGCACATTTACACGATGCTGTTCTACTGCGTGGCCGTGGGCGGCGAGTTGCGCCCGAGCCCGCTGGAAGCGCTCGACGCGCGCTTTTTTCCGCTCGACGATCTGCCGCGCGCGCTCCATCGCGACGACCGCCGCTGGGTTGCGCTGGCGCGCGAGTTCCATTTCGAGCGCCGCGTCGAACCGTACTTCGATTTGCTCGATTGAGACCGCTCGCGAAGCCGCTAAATCGTCGATGAGCGGCGGGCGACCCAACTCGCGGCGGCGAACGCCGCGAGCGCGAACGCGACGGTTATTGCCACTGAAAATTCCAGCGCCGGAGCCCGCGTCATCGTCATCATTCCCGGTTCACCTAAGTACAATCCCTGCCGCAACGCCGACATCCCATAGGTCAGAGGATTCAGGCGCATCGTCCAGGCCAGGATCGCCGGCGCGCCCTCGGCCGGAAAAAAGGCCCCCGACAGAATCCAGATCGGCAGCAGGATCAGATTCATGATCGCGTGAAAACCCTGCGTCGAGTCGATCCGCCACGCGATGACGAGTCCCATGCTGGTGAGCGCGAACGCGATCAGCGCCATCATCGCGATCGCGACCCCTATCGCGGCGAGGTTCAGATGAATTCCTGCCAGCGGCGCCAGAATCAGAAAGATGATCCCCTGCATCAGCGCCAGGGTCGTTGCGCCGAGCGCCTGCCCGAGCACCACGGTAACGCGTGAGACTGGAGCCACCAGCACGCCCTGCAGGAAGCCCTCGCGGCGATCTTCGACGGTCGAGATGGTCGCGAAGATCGCGGTGAACAGCAGCACCATCACGATCACGCCCGGGTAAAAGTATTGCGCGTAGTTCATCCCGGCCGGCATTCCGCTCGGCTTGAACGACGCCTTGAGCCCCGCACCGAGCAGGAGCCAGAACACCAGCGGCTGGAGCAGGCCGCCGCTGAGCCGGCTCTTCTGGCGCACGAAGCGCGAGATCTCGCGCCACCATAGGGTTCCCGCTTGCAGGATTATTTCCATCGCGCGCCTACGCTTCCTCGCCCGCCGCGGGCGCCGCGAAAAACTGATGCCCGGTCAGATGCACGAACACGTCTTCAAGGGTCGGTTTGCCGAACGACACGGAATCGATCTCGGGGCCGAACGCCTCGACCACCTCGCGGACCAGTTCATGGCCGCGCGGCCGCTCGATACGCAGGGTTCCGTCCACGAACTGGCTCTTGAGCCGCAGCCGCTGCAGCAGCTTGTGCTGCAACGCCTCGGGCGCCGCGGCGCGAATCACCACCACGTCGCCGCCGACCCGCGCCTTCAATTCTCCGGGCGGCGCCATCGCGACCAGCCGCCCGCCGTCGAGGATCGCGATTCGATCGCAGCGCTCGGCTTCCTCGAGATAATGGGTGGTCAGCACGACGGTCACGCCGTCGCGATCGCGCAGATGGCCCAAATAGTTCGAGAACTCGCGGCGCGCCGCCGGATCGAGTCCGGTGCTCGGCTCGTCGAGCAGCAACAGCTCGGGCTTGTGCAACAGCGACTTGGCCAACTCGACGCGGCGCTGCAGGCCGCCCGAAAGTGTCTCGACCAGATCGCCGGAGCGCGCCCCCAGTCCGAGCCGGCTGAGCGCCGCCGCCGAATCCTCGCGCAGCTTGCGCCCGCGCATCCCGTACAGATGCCCATGATGCGACAGGTTCTCGGCCACCGTCAGCTTGCCGTCGAGGCTCGGATGTTGGAACACGACGCCCAGCCTGCGCCGCACCGCGATCGTGTCATCGGCGAGATCGTGCCCGAGCATCACGGCGCGTCCCATTTGGATCGGCACGAGCGTCGAGAGCAGCTTGAACAGCGTGGTCTTGCCGCCGCCGTTGGGTCCCAGGAATCCGAAAATCTCGCCGTGCGCGATCGAGAAAGTCACGTCGCTCAGCGCGGCGCGCTCGCCGTAATTGAAGCCGAGCGCGTTCGCCTCGATCGCGGGCGGCGCGGAAACCCGCTCGGAAGTTCTGGCGGCAGTTGGATTTGCAGCTTGCATGGTACTCATGTGGAGAGCTTCAAGGTTTGATTATCACGCGCGGTGCCCGCGCCCGCAATCGCGTCCCGCAAGGCGCGGCGCTATGGATCGCCGAAGCCCGCGGGGCGCGAGCCTTCTTCGGGCAGCCCGACTTCCGCGCGCCGCCATCCGTCGTCGAATGCGGCGGTGCGCTCCTGTCCGGTGCCGTGGCCGCCGTGCGCGCCGACGAAATCATCGCCGGTGAGCTGGTAGTATTTCGTGATCTCGTCGGGATCGAGGCGCCGGATGCCCAGGCGCTCCATCGTGTACCCGGCGAATTGATCGGCCGCCAGCTCCTTGCTCTTCTGCGCGACGTACTGATTGCTCGAGGAGAAATCCGAGTGCTCGAGATGGCCCATCTCGTGCGCGAAGATCGCGTAGAGCATCGGCGACCTCGCGTCGCTGCCGTGGATATTCATCCAGTTGCCGAGCAGCAACGACAAAAACTTGCGATTGTAGAAAATGCATCCGTCGCTGTTCGCGTGCGGAGAAACGTCGGCGACCGATTCATAGACCGGATAGTTGGCCCCGTACATATCGTTGAGTTGCGCGACGATCGACTTGTACGGCTCGGTGGCCGGTCGCGCCCGCTCTCCGCACACATTGATCACGCCGTCGCCCGGCGCAGGTGCGGCGGATTGTGTTGGCTGAGCGTCCGAGCGATGCGGGATCACCTGCCAGTCGTCCTGCGCGTGCGCGTGACGCGCGGACGCGGCGACGATGCCGACGGCGAGCGCGAGTATCGCGTACGCGCTCGCAATTACGCGGGCGCAACGAAGCATCGGCACGCCGGCTAATTGGTCACGGCGCCCTTGGACGCCGACGACACGAGCTGCGCGTATTTCGCCATCACGCCCGATTCGTAATGCGCCTTGGGTTTCTTCCAACTCGCCAGCCGCTCGCTGATTTGCGCGTCGGTGAGATCCACGTCGAGCCGCCGCTTGGCGATATCGAAGCTGATAACGTCGCCGTCGCGCAGCGCCGCGATCGGTCCGCCGACCGCCGCCTCGGGCGCGACGTGTCCCGCCATCAGGCCGTGCGTCGCGCCGGAGAAGCGTCCGTCGGTCAGCAGCGCGACCTGTTCTCCGAGTCCTTCTCCCACCAGCGCCGCGGTTACGCCCAGCATCTCGGGCATCCCGGGAGCGCCCTTGGGTCCTTCATAGCGGATGACGATCACGTCGCCCGCTTTGATTTCGCGCCGCGACACGGCCTTGAAAGCGTCGTCCTCTGAATTGAAAACTCGCGCGGGCCCGCGATGGGTCATGCGCTCGTGTCCGGCCACTTTGATCACGCATCCTTCCGGAGCCAGGTTGCCCTTCAATATCACCAGGCCTCCGGTCGGCTTGAGCGGGTTCTCGACCGGGCGCACGACTTCCTGCCCGGCGGTTTCAATTGCGGCGTCGGCTTCCTGGCCGATCGTTTTTCCGGTCACGGTGATTTCATCGGGATGCAGCAAACCGGCCTGCTTGAGGCGCTTGAGGATGAGCGGAATTCCGCCGGCGGCGAACATGTCGGCGGCCATGAAACGGCCGCCCGGCTTGAGATCGGCGAGCAGCGGAGTGCGCGAGCTGATGCGATCGAAGTCGTCGATCGAAAGCGCGATCGCCGCCTCGTGCGCGATCGCAAGTAGATGCAGCACCGCGTTGGTCGATCCGCCGGTCATCGCGACCGTCGCGATCGCGTTCTCGATCGCCTTGCGCGTAACGATCCGGCTCGGGCGCAAATCGCTCTTGAGCAGATCCATCACCAGGCGTCCGGCGCGGTATGCGCTGTCGGGCTTGCGCGGGTCGGTGGCGGGAATCGAATTGGATCCCGCCGGCGAGATTCCCAGCGCCTCGAACGCCGTGGACATCGTGTTGGCGGTGAATTGTCCGCCGCACGCGCCGACTCCGGGACACGCCACGCTCTCGAGCCGAATCAGCTCGGCCTCGGTCATCTTACCGGCGGATTGCGCGCCCACCGCCTCGAAGACATCCTGGATCGTGACGTTCTGGTCGCCGTAGCGGCCGGGCTGGATCGATCCGCCGTAAATCATCAGCGAAGGCAGATCGAGCCGGAGCAGCGCCATCACGGTGGCGGGGATGGTTTTGTCGCATCCTGAGATCGCCACCACGGCGTCGAACAGATGCCCGCGAGAGGTCAGCTCGATCGAGTCGGCGATAAGCTCGCGGCTGATCAGCGACGCGCGCATCCCGTGCGTACCCATCGAGATCCCGTCGCAGATCGCGATGGTGTTGAACTCGACCGGAGTGCCGCCGGCCTCGCGGATGCCGCGCTTGACGTGCTGGGCGAGGTCGCGCAGATGGTAGTTGCAGGGCATGATCTCGATCCAGGTATGGCCGACGCCGATGAGCGGCTTGGAGAGATCTTCGTCGGTGTAGCCAACCGCCTTCATCATCGCGCGCGCGGGCGCACGCGAGGGACCGTCCAGAAGTACGCTGCTCTCTTGTCGTAGGGCTTTTTTGTCGTCTGCCATGTCACTTCCTGTGGTGCGGGCGAACCCGATGAGCGGAATACGGCGCCGCACGTTCTCCCCTTCTTGTATTACACGGGCCGGTCCGGATAAACCGGCGCGGATACGACGGTCGCGGCGCGCGCGGCGATCGTTGCCCGCGATGCGCGCGTCGGATAATCGATAGGGTAGATGCTGCGCCCCGTTAGCTCAGATGGATAGAGCACAGGATTCCTAATCCTGGGGCCGTGGGTTCGACTCCCGCACGGGGCACTCAGTTTTCCCCAATTAAATCAAATGTTTAGAGGATCTTGCGGTTTTCGGCCGTAGTGCCACGATCGTTTCAGTGCCCACATTTTGCCCACAATTTTCGGCGCCCGGTAGAAATGCACCCGCGAATCGAATGATCGCGCCCGAGGATGAATCCTTGAGCCAGTGCGAATAGACCTTGAGTGTGACAGCGGGATTCGAGTGACCCATGAGGCCCTGAACTTCGGTGATCGGCGCGCCGGCGGCGATCATGCCGCTCGCGAATGAGTGCCGCAGCGTTTTCAGATTACCCCCGCGAAGACCCGCCCGGCGGAGCGCGGGATACATCCCCTGCCGTAAGACATTCGAGCGGTGCAGCGGTTGCCCGTCGGCACGACAGAAAACCAGATCGAAGGCGCCCTTCGGGCATCGCAGTTTCCAGACGCGAAGGATCCCCACAAGTGCCGGGGGCATCGGAAGCGTACGCACGCCGGCCCGAGTCTTCGGCGCGTAGAATTTCGGCCGCACCCGTCCGGTTTCGGCGGCGCCGCGCGCCCACGACAAGGAGCGACGCACAAAGAGCCGCGCATTGTCGAGCTCAACATCCGACCATCGCAGCGCGTATGCCTCTTCGGGGCGTAAACCCGTGGCCGCGACCGTCGCGAAAAGCGCGCGGAAGAGGCCATCGTCCGCGTGCTCGATCAATCGGGAAATCTCGGGCGCGCTGAATGCTTCATCGGGACGAATCGCGCGCAAGCCGTCGCTGCGGCTATCCTCTTCGGTGCCCATAAGCTCGACGGTATCTTCGCGGGACGGTTCGGCCTGCGCGGCGGTATTCTGGGTTACGTATTTACGCCTGATCGCTAGCTTGAAGACCGACCTAAGTGTCGTGAGGATCGCGTTGACCGTCCGCGTGCCGAGCTTCTCTCGCAACTCGTCGCGTAGCTGCTCGATGCGCGGAACCGTGACCTGGTCGAGCCGCAGATCGTTCAATGGCGCGAGGTGCCTGAGGTGCACCTGCCAGCCGGCGAGCGTGGCCGGATGCCGCCCCGCGCGATCGATCAGCCATTGAGAGGCCAGCGCCCCGAAAATCGGAATCTTGACGGGATCGAGATACTCGCCAGCCACCGCTTTGACCTTCGTATGCGCGAGGTATTGCTCCGCGAGCTTCTTGGTTTTGAATTCGATGCGCTTGCGCGGGCCAGCGAGGCCCGTCGGGCGGTAGTCGAGCCGGTAGGGGCACCTGCAATCGGCGCCGGGACAGTTGGCCGCGTGTCGTTTCTTGATCTGTGCCATTTACTTTTTCTCCGACTTCAGCCACGCCTCGACTTGATCGAGCGTCGCTGCGTATCCGCGGTGCCACGCCTCAGGTTCGTCACTCATCGCAGGACGCCAACCGCGGTGCCCGAGCACAATTTCGCCATTCCGAAGACTGATCAGTTGATAACCGCCGAAAGTAAGGCTCAGCGGATCTCTCGCGCGCGACCGCATCAAGCACAGCCCCTGGCGGTGCGCCATACGGCGCACCCGATTCTCTCGCACCTTCTCGCTGCTCATATCTCTCTCCCATATGCTCCGCGATATGCTGGAAAGCATACCAGAAGATATACTGGAAGGCAAGCCCTAAGCTCGATCGGTGCCCAGCGATTCCGCGATCTTAACCAACTCGGCGCGTTCCGCCTCTTCCTGTTCGATGATAGACGTGTAGATATCATCGTCCCAATATCGAGCGATCGCGTCCGCATATAGCTGGCGCAGCACATGTGGATCCAACGCGTCCAGCTCGACCTGCATCAAGCGTCCGTGTTTTTCGATGAACCGCGCCGCGCGCGGGTCTTTGGGCTTCCCTTCCCCAAGGGGCAAGCGATAGTGTGTGACCTGCTCCTCGTTTAGTGCGATCTGCTCGATCGTGAAGTCACGCGAGCCGCGCCGGCCGAAATCTACAAGTATCCCTTCGCCACTCGGATCGAAGTCGCCCGCGTAGATCAGGATTGCCCGGCGACGCGACGCCTTGACCGCGTCTGCCATATCGCGCAAGAGGCTAACGCTGCTGTAACCGCCCAACGCCACGATCGGGATTCCAAGCTCTCCGAACCACGAACGAAGTTGCTCCACGATCCCGCGCTTCTCAACCGCGAGGTACAGCGAGACTTCCTGGCCCGCGGTTCGATCGCGGCGATAGTGGAACCGCGCGAGCCGTTCAATCGCATCGGTCGGACCGTCGAACGTTACAAACTGATCGATCTTGCGATTCTGATCGATGAAGTGCGGAAACTTGCCCGCCTCGCGCAAGCGCGCCGTCAGCTTCGAGAGCATCTGATAGCTCGAGCGATCGTTCGGGATCAGTTGCTCCGCGACCAGCCGGTAAAATAGCTGGCGCAGCGTCACCGGGGTGTCGTAGCTTTCCGCGATCGTGCGCGCCCGTTCGATAATCGGCGGCCACTTCATGGCTTGGACTCGCGCGCCGCGAGCGCAGCCTGAACGTCAGCCGCGCGGAACCGTATATAGCGGCCGACCGCGATGAATGGAATGCGCCCTTGTCGAGCCGCAGTGCGCACCCACGACTCCGGGCACCCGAGAAGCGCCGCCATTGCCGGCGCGTCGATCAACGCGTCGCCTATAGCCCCCGCCGACGCGGTGGGCGGTATGCTAATCAGCCGCGCCGCAAGCGCAGCCTGTAACGCCGCGAGCCGACCCAATATCGCGGGAATCTCTCCCGCCGCAACCACAGCCGCCCAACCTACATTCGGAATCTCCACATCAACGACCCGTCCGGAAGGCGCCGCCGCGAGCCTATCCGGTTGTATGCACCGCTAACCCCTTGCGTTCGATTAGCGAAATTCGCGACGAACTTGATAGCACCCATTATAATGTCGGCGCCGCGTGCCTGCATCCGGACGCGATGTAACGTTCTCTCAAGTGAAAATTTCTTGACGCATTTGACGTATTTCGCGTGTTTTCTGGTTAAGTGTATGTGCGCGCGTAACGTTTACCCGAAAAAGCTGAAAATGCGACAAATGCGTCAGAGACTCGCCGCGGCGGAAGCGTTGAAGGGCCGCAAAGCGCCTTTTTAGAACACCGTTGTAAAATATCAGTGGAACCGCGCCACGTCGTAGCAAGATCACCTCGCGCGGCGTTAGGCTTGGCGTGGATCTCACAGCCTGGCGCTGTGTGTCGGGACCGGCCTTCAGCTTGGACTCGCGCGCGCGCGAAGTGGGCATCGTGTGGGCACCATCGAAAAAAACTGCTTATAAATTCTCGGTTTTTCGTAGGCTACAGGATAATTTATCCTGTGCCTAGGCGATCTGGGCCATCGGCAGCGACGATGGTTCTACCTGCCGACGGTGCGAGTAATGTGTGCGACGGCGGTTTCCGTCAGCTTTAGATCGCGGTTTCATCCTACGGCCGCAGGGGTTTCCGCACTCGCCCGATCATCGAAAATTAGCCGAAATTTCACGCGTCCGCAAAACCCTTTGTTTTCAAGGGGTTAGCGGGCTTTTTCGTAAACGAACGCACCGCGGCGATCTGCGAATTCAGACTCGCCTAGAGCCGCAAGGGTTTCCGCGCGTCGAATTCGGGCACGCGCGCGGTTTGGCATATTCGGCGCGTGGACGGAAAAATTATCGAATTGCGACAGAAGCGGCGGCGGGTGCCAAGCGGACCGGCCGCCGCGGGCGACTCTGAAGCAGATATTGCTTTTGCGGAACGGCTGCATCATGACCACAACGCCGATGTCCGATGGTGTCCGGGCCTGGGTTGGCTACTTTGGGATGGCCGCCGGTTCGCGCTGGACGAGACATCGCAGATCGTCGCGCGGGCTGAAGAGTCGGTACGCCGGGTGCACCTCGACGCCTACCGTGAGACTAACCCCGAGCGCCGCCAATTTTTGGGCAAGCTGGCGACTCACTACTCCAAAATTGAACGCGTGCGAGGTGCGCTTGAGTTCTTGAAGCCTCGCGTCGCGGTGAAGATCGACGACCTGGACTCTGATCTGTTCAGCTTCAACGTCGCCAACGGTACGATCGACCTTCGCACGGGCGCGCTGCGGCCGCACGACCGCGCCGATCTGATCACGAAACTTTCCGCTATCGAGTACAGCCCGGACGCACCCGCGCCGCGCTGGGAACAGTTCCTAGATGAGGTTTTCGCCGGCGACGCGAAGCAGGCCGACGCCAGCGACGCGAAGCAGGCCGGCGCGGACGTGATCGGGTACGTGCAACGTCTGTTTGGCTACGCGTTGACCGCCAGCCAGCGCGATCACGTGCTGGCGTTCCTCTGCGGACCTGGATCGAACGGAAAGTCTGTTCTAACGCGGCTGATGCTTTCGGTGGCCGGTGAATACGGGCAAGTCGCGCCGGAGTCTCTGTTCATGAAGCAGTACGGCGATCAAATTCCTGTCGACGTCGCCCGGCTCCGCGGCGCGCGCCTGGTGGTCGCCTCCGAATCGCAAGAAGCGGAGCGGCTCGACGAGGGCAAGGTCAAAAAACTCTCGGGTAGCGATCCGATCTCAGCTCGCTTCATGCGCCAAAATATTTTTGAATTTCAGCCCTCGCACCATCTATTTCTTCAATCGAATCATCGACCCGTCATCGCCGGGCAGGATTTCGGGATCTGGCGTCGAATTAAACTGATCAACTTTGGCGTGCGCTTCGCCGATCCCGAGGCCGGTAAGACCGCGCCCGAGCCGCCGGTGCGGCGGGCGGACCACGAACTCGCCGAAAAATTAATGGGGGAGTTGCCTGGCATCTTAAACTGGGCGGTGAAAGGCGCAAAGGAATGGTTCGAGAGTGGCCTGCGCGACCCCAAGACCGTAATCGAAGATACCAAGGCGTATCGGCGCGAAGAGGATGTCCTGACCGATTTCATCGAATCGAGGTGCGACGTTGGCGCGGAACTACGCGTAGATGTCGGCTCCTTGTGGACTGCTTATCGCGACTGGTCAGTTGAGGAAGGAATCAAGACATGGAGCAAGAACAAGTTTTCGCGGCGCCTGACGGAAGCCGGCCACGTCTCGGACCGCGAAGCGGCGCGCACGAAACTCGGCATCGCGTTGAAGGGCAAATTGTGATGGGCGTTCCATGCGCCCACTGTCGCGGCCGCGGGACCGAACCGACCGCGCTTGAGGTCTTCGACGGCCTGGCGATGACGCTGCGCGCGCTGATGTGGCCCGAGTCCCGGATCGCCGCGATCCGAAAAGAACTACAGGTAGATGAATCGCTCGCCAGTATGCCGCGCTGGGGTGGCATCGAGCTGATCGACTCTGCGGGCAATCGGCGGACGTTGAACAGAGAACGCTGAAAAGAAGAAAGCCCGCCGGCGCGTTGGCGCGCACCGGCGGTGAAGAGAGGAAAGGGACAATGGATCGAGTAGTCAGACTACATGAACCCGAGCGTGCCGAAAAGGCGGCGGCCACTTGCGCTTGTGTGCGGTTGCGCAGCGAGTTGGACGGCCGCTTGAGCCTCATCGAGGCGCGTCCCGAAATCAAGCTCACGAATGAAAACATGAATCGCCTGTTCGTGCAGACGCCCGACAGCCAGTGCGAAATCTCAAACTGCTTATATTTTGATCTCCGCGACGCCGCGTGGTCTGGCTGTTGGCACTACGCGCCGCGAACGTCGGCAAATACCGCCTGCGCGCGATGCGCGACGCGCGCCCTAGAACGAAACCAGTTCAACCACGCCGCGACGCCGCTTGCGCCCGGCGGCATGGCTCCGCTCTGCGGTGATTGCAGCCTGGATCTTGGCGTCGATCTGCCGCCCGGCTGGCCGCGCTGCGACGAGTGCCGCCGGCCGTTTCCGACCGCGAATGCCGGTGAAATCGAGTTTGGCGCCTGGGTTTCGCGGATCTGTGCGGGCGAATCGCTTTGCGGCCGTTGCTGGCTCACTGAACACCACGCAGGCGACCGTGCCGCGATGATCGAGCACGTCTTGCGCTGCGACACTGAAACCATCGCCCGACTGGCCGTTGCACTCGATTTTCGGCAGATGAAATTCGAGGTTCTCGATCACGCGTGCTGCTGGCTCTGGCAAGGAAAGGGTATTTTCGAGTTGCTACGCACCGGCGCTGTAACGCTGCTCGAAGCCGCGACGGTGATCCGCCGTCGCGCGACCGAGATCGTGCAAAAGTCGCCGGCGCGTGTTCCGGCCGAGCGCGCGCGTGCGCGGATCTGGCTCGATGAGCGGCGCAGTAACCCGATTCTGACTCGCGTTTCCGTATAGGAGAGCGATGCCACATACACCCGAACAGATTGATTCATTCGGAGCGGACGGCTGGATCACTACACGCGGCGGTCATACCGACCATCGGCGAATCACCGCGCGCGATCGTGTCTTGTACGAAGAGGCCAAACGCGCCCGCTACCTGACCGGCGGGAGTTTCCAGCTACGGGATCTTTGGTTTCTGTATTGCGAGGCGCGCGGATGGCCCTACATCGTCGTGAGACTTGGCCCTAAATTCAGATCGGTCCACGTTGATTTTATCTCCGTGCGCAACACGCCGGCTCAAGAGGGTATTTTCGATCGCGTCTGGGCCGTCCTGCTCGCCTGGTCGCCGCCGCTCCCGCGTAACGTCCGCCAGTCCGGCGGCGATGTTTGTTTCAGCGTGGACCGAATTCCGCGCGAAGTCGCCGCCGCAGTCGCGGAAACGATCACAGGGCATTGCATTGCCGCGTCGGCGACGGGTTCGGAAAGCGCATGAACCGGCGCGACTTAGTATCTCACGGATTCAAAACCGGTGAAAACAGGCACGCGCGCGATATGGTACACCAGACCCGAATGAGGCTTCGATTCGTACTACTGATCGCGCTGCTCTTAGCCGCGCCCGGCGTCGCCGGCGCGACGATCAATTGCAGCGAGACAGTGAGGCCGTAACGAGGAAAACGAATGAGTATCGAAATCGAAAACGTTAATTCCATAATCGACGCGATCGAGATCGACCCGCGCACGCGGATCAAAACTGCGGTCGCGCGGATCTGCAATCGGGAGCTAAACACGTTGGCCATAGAGCTTCACGCCAACCTGTTACGACAACCGTTGGCCGAACTCCAACGCCGCGTGTCCCTCGCGTTCGATAACTTCAAGATCGATCAGATCCCCGACGCGATCGCAGACTTCGCGCGCGAGCTTCGCGCCGCGGTGATACGTGAAAAAGCGACGAATCCGGCGCTGAAGGCCTGGTCCGCTGAGGATCAGATCAAGCAAAACGCCAGTGCCTTTAATGCCTTGCACTGGAACGGAAACGAGACCGCCGAGATTCAGCGGATGCTCAAGCCCGGCGACAAGATCGCGCGCATCGGACTGCGCCAGATCGAGCTCGCATCCGGCCGCGTGATCAATCGAGGCGATCTTCGCGCGCACGCGATCGCGCGGCGCCCGCGCGGCGTCGTTCCTGATGACGAGACTTTTTTGCGCCAAAATTTTACGAGTGACCTGGTGCTCGCTGACATCGAGACCAGCGAGCGGGTTGCGCGCAAAGAAGCGTCAGTCTATCGCGCGGGACCGCCTAATTTGATCGGAAAGCCGCTTCCTGCGGCACAGGGAGAATGAAATATGAAGCTTGGCATCTTTATCGGTGGCCGCGGCTACCACTTGAATGAGGTTTCCGGCGACGCCGTGACGCTCTCGAAAGAAGAGCACGCGATCATTCGCATGACGGGTTGTTCTCGCTCAGCGTTCATCGGCGCCCGCGCCAAGCGACTTGCCGGCATCGATCCGGTCACCGGCAAAGCTGCGCCGATCCCGGATGAGCGCACCGCGCTTCAGCCGTTTCCTCCGGAAGACGCGGCCGACGACGATGAGGATGATCCCGTCGCGTTTCAACTTCGCACCGGGCCGATGCGCGTCAAATTTCCGCGCACCGTAACCGAGCGCCATCCTGACGGCAGGATCACGCGGCGGAAAGCTGATCGCTAAACAGAGGTAAATGAAATGTCCTGGATGAAAACACTTTCGGATTCCGCAAAGACCGGCACCACCGCGAAGATCAACGCGTTCTCTGAGTCAACGGTATTGGGCGATCCCGCCGACGATGTAAATTTCGCGGCGCACCTGACCGCGGCGCAAAACGCCGCGCTCGCGGCCGTCGCGGGTTTAACGGGGCCGGCCACGATGGTCGATGTTTCGATCAGCGTCGTACCCGACTCCGGGCCGGCCGTGGCTGGGTCATATGCCGTCGGAGCGCAAATCACCGTCGTTGTCGTGGAGAAGTATTAATTGACTATTCAAAACATTGCCGACGGCGCGGCTCGCTCCCGCGAAAAGCGCGACGCTTCATCTCGTCACGCCCCCGTCGGCAAGCCGGGGCAACGCGCGTCGTACCGCGGGGTCGGGCGGCGCTATCTCGTCGCAGCCCGACCCGCCCCGGCAACTGAGTAATCGATGAATACCCAGATCGCCACCACCGCACCGCGCACGCGGAAGCGGGATCAGCAAGTGCGCCGCATAATCCGGCGGTTGCGCACGCTCGCGCCGCACCTGGACAATCCGGTATTCCTGCCGACGCTGCAATCGTTCGCACGTGTATCTCTCATGCTGGAGCGCGGCTATTCGTTCTTGCGCGCGGCCGACGTTGTGGGCGACGATGGCGAGATCCGTTCGAGTTATGATTCGGTGCGCAGGATGGCGGAGACGGCGGCGCGGCTCGCCAAGGAACTCGGACTGACCCCGAGCACCTTACGCGCGATGTCTCGCGAGAAGGCGGTTGACCTGCCCGCGCACTTCGCTGAGCGTTCGGACGATGGCGAAGCAGTTTGAAACGTGGCGCTCCGATCCCGTTTCGTTCATCGAGGGTGCGCTGATCAATCCCGAGACGGGTAAGCGGTTCGAGTTATATCCCGCCGAAATTGAATTTGTACGGCGTGCGTTCACCTTGACCGCGGACGGACGCCTGCCCTTTCCGGAGACGCTCTTCAGCGCGCCGAAAAAATCGGGCAAAACCGCATTGGCTGGAATGCTCGCAGTTTATGTCGCCGTAGTCATCGGCGGCCGGTTCGCCGAGGTGTATTGCCTGAGCAACGATTACGAGCAATCGGTGGGCCGCGTGTTCGAGGCTGCCAAGCGCATCGTGGAAGCGTCCCCGATGCTCGCGGGCAGCGCCAAGATCACGGCGGACCGGATCGAGTTTACGAGCACGGGATCGTTCATCCAAGCGTGCGCGAGCGACTACAGCGGCTTCGCCGGTGCGAATCCATCGTTATGTATATTCGATGAGCTATGGGCGTATGTTTCCGAGCGGGCGCACAGGCTGTGGGATGAAGCGGTTCCGTCGCCGACGCGGAAGGTGTCCGGGCGCTTGACTGTCTCCTATGCGGGATTCGAGGGCGAAAGCGAACTCCTTGAGGGACTCTATAAGCGCGCGATCACTGGGACGCCTGTAGCGGCCGACCTGTACGAATGTGACGGGATGCTCGCGTACTGGACGCACACACCGCCGGCACCGTGGCAGAATGCGGAGTGGCTATCGCGCATGCGCGTGCAGTCGCGGCCGAATGCCTACTTGCGTCATTGTGAGAATCGGTGGGTATCGTCTGAAAGTACATTCATCGAAATGGAGTGGTGGGATAACTGCGTCGATCCCGAAGCGCATCCCGAGCTCGCGGACCCGCGGCTATCCGTATGGTGCGGTGTCGATGCGTCGGTTAAGCGCGACTCGACTGCGGTCGTGTGTTGCGCATTCGATCCTACCGCAAAAAAGATCCGCCTGGTGTGGCACAGAGTATTCCAGCCGAGCGCGGCTGACCCACTCGATTTCGAGACGACGATCGAGGGAACCTTGCTCGATCTGCGGCGCCGGTTCCATGTCCGTGAAGTCCGCTTCGACCCCTGGCAAATGCAAGCAGTGGCGCAACGCCTAACGGCCGCGGGACTCCCGATGCTTGAGTTTGCGCAGAGCGTTCCGAACCTGACTGAGGCGAGCACGAATCTCTACGAGGCGATCAAGGGCCGCAACCTGATCGCTTATCCCGACGATGACATCAGACTCGCTATCTCCCGATGCGTCGCGATCGAAACGTCACGCGGATGGAGAATCGCGAAAGAAAAAGCCAGCCATAAGATCGATTGCATAGTCGCGCTGGCTCAAGCCGCATTAGGCGCCGTGCGGCAGGGACAGGTCACTACTGAGTACGCATTCATGGCCGTCCCGCGATCCGTCACGCGCACCGGCGCCGTTTCCGGCTCCGCGTGGGGCAGGCACAATGACGCGGCCGACGACGCCGCGGCCGATGCGCGGCGCGGATCCCTGGTCATGCGCAGCCGGCGTAGCCGCTGGGCGGGGTATTAAAATTAAAATGAACGCCGCGCAACGAAAATTTCATCGCGGAATGCGACGGCTACTCACGCGGCGATGTTGCCCGCGCTGTTTCATTCAAGCACCGACGGACTTTCGATGCGAGGTCGAAGCCTGCCCGCGCACGACGGTGACCATGCGCCGCTCGCTCGCGGCATGGGAAAGACCGGAAAAAAAATATACAAGAGGTAACCTAGAGTGAGACAGTTTGTAGGAAATCTTTCGTGGGCAACGACCGATGCGCAGTTGCGCGAGGTGTTCAGTCCGTTCGGATGCACAGACGCCCAAGTGATCCTCGAAGCCGGAAGCCGACGCCCACTCGGCTTCGGGTTCATCGAGATCCCCGACGATCGTGCGGATGCGTGCATCGCGGAAATGGACGGAAAAACGTACGCAGGGCGCCCGCTCAAGGTGCAGCCCGCCCGCCCGCGACGCGACGGCGGGTTTGAGCGTGCGCATTAAAATCCGCAACTTGCGGCACACGACGACCATCGCCGACCTGGAGCGGCTACTCGCGCCGTTCAGCGCCGCTGAAATTTACCTCGACCACAACGATGGCAACCCTGCGCACGGGTTCGCTTATGCGTCGATACCCGATGCCCGCGCCGCGGAAGTTATCGCCGCGCTCGATGGCGCGCAGTTTCTCGATCGACGCATCGAGATCGTCGCCGCGAGATCTCCGCGCTGGGCGAGCGCGTAATCACGCCGCTTTGGCGCTCGCATCCTCAATCTGCGCGAGTCGCTGCCGCAGCGCCTTTGGGAATGCGCGGCGCAACCGCTCTTGCGCCTCTGCGAACTCGTAGATCCACTCTGCGTTGTCGCGCCCTTCCCGCGTCGGCTTGAAGTAAATCTGCTCGATCGCATACAAGCATTCCGCACGCTCCCCGACGCCAGCAGGCATATAATCGCGCCACTCGTCGGGTAGTTCATCGCCGTACCTTTCGAGGATCATATCGAGCTCCTTACTCGCTGCTTTCGCCGTGCCCCGCACAGGCAGGCCAAGCGCCCGCGCCGGGGCGACGGTCTCGCGTTGCACAGCTTTGATCGCTTCCTCAAATGTTCGTCTAAAGCTTTCATTTTGTTTCATTCTCGTGCCTCCTGCCCGCGTTTCTACGCCCAAACCAGCGCCAATGTCAATCCGGGCCGTCGTCGCCATGTCGTGCCAAGGCACGCTGAATGCCGTTCGTTTATGCCAGAATATGGTACAGTTTCTAGTATGGATTCTGGTTCAGAACGATCGTTCAGAACGCGGCGGGCGCAAAATGTGCCCCTCGTCCGGCGAAATTTTCCATATTGCGGGTGGGAATCTGTTTGGCGTATAGACAAGGGCGATGTGGAAGATTCCTCAAGGCACCGCGCTGCTCGCACAGGCTAGGAAACTAGGCGTCTCGATGGATGACATCTTGACGACCGACGGACAGCAACTCGCATATGTAGTCCTGAGCGACTTCACTTATACTTTGAAAGTCACGACTACGCATAAAAAGGGCGAGCGAATCCGTGACCTGCTAGAGATCGACTATCTTCGAAAAACTGGGTCTAGCAGGATGCTGAAAAAAGATCGTTTTTCACTGGACTATGCTGTAGAATAGGCAGTCGGCGGTAGTGGAGTTGAGGAGGAGTGGGGATGCGTGGAGCGGACCGGCAGCAGTCTTCGATGTTCAGCTACATATCGGCGGA
>DATKSQ010000070.1:0-7797 GCA_035531615.1 Binataceae bacterium (SeqCode) | reverse complement strand
TAGCGTTCCGCGGTGCCGAGCTCGCGCGCGATCTGCGGCGCGCCCAGGCCCGCGCGCGCGAGTTCGCGGATTCGCGCCTTGACCTGGACGATTCGCACCGGCATCACGATGCGCAAGCCGCCGAACTCGACGCAGAGTTTTTCAGCGGCGCGGCCGTCGTGCAGCGTCTCGGCGAGCATCCTTGCTCCTGCCGATTCCGGCACCGGCACGCAAAAGCGCGCGCCGCCGAATGCCCGTACCAGGAGCTGTGCGGCTTCGGTGCCGAGCAGCTTTATCAGCCGTTCGCGTGAGAGGTACGTGATTGTTTCATCGCTGGCCGCTATCCGGGTTTCCGCCGCCATCTGCCACCACCTCCGCTTTCGCCGCCCCTCTTCTCAGCCACGCTTCAGCCACGCTTTCAATCCTTCGATCACTTTGTTGGCCTGCTCGGCCGTAAGCCAGCGCGGGATCGACTGCGCGCCTGCCGTCTGCCGCCGGACGAATGCATGCAGCGCCTTGTCCGACGAGTCGCGCAGCGCGCCGGCTTGGTCGAGCAGGCGCCAGATCTCGATAATTTTCGTTTCCTGAAACGATCCGGGCGCCGGCGCCCGCGCCGGACGATTAACCGCGCGGTGAAAGCCCAGCCCGTGCAGCTCCTCGATCAGCGCGGCGCGCTCGCGAGTATTCAGCAGCCCCGCGGAATCGACCGCCTCGCGCCGGAAGCGCGCGCTGACCCGCGCCACAACCTTGCGATAGGTCCAGTCGTCCAGGCGCAGCTCCTTCTTCGCCAGATGGATAACAGCCAGCTCGCCCTTGCGCCGATTCGGATCTTCCGGAGTCATGCGACATCGTCCGTGAAGTCCGCGCAATCGCAGCGCGCGCAGGAACCGGCGCGATGCGCCAGTTCGCTGTGCGCGCATCGCTCGCACAACGGCTCGCGGTATTCCGGCCGCGCGTTTTGCAACAGCGGATTTTCCTCGAGGCGCTTCTTGCGCCGCAGATTCTCCCAAAAGCTCATTGGAGAATCTCCAGCTCGAAGCGCTCAACTCCATAACGCCGCGCAAACTCCGGCGTCCAATCGCGCCGCGGCTTGCCCATCGAAGACCATCGGATAGAGACCGCAGTCGGATAACGGTGCATCAGCTCGGCAAAGGTGTAAGCGGGCGGCAACCCGAAACGCCTGAGAATCGGACCACTTTGCGCGGTCATTTTTCCGCTCCGACGACTTTGACGTTGGTGGCCAGGATCACCGCGCCGCGCTTCCAGGCGCGTTCCTCCCGGGCCTTGTGGATCGCCGCGTTCATGGCGTGCCATTTCGTGGCCGCCTCGACGCGAATGGTTTTGATCTCCTGTGCGATCTCGCCGTCGACCCGGACTACATCGACCTCATAGGTGCTCATGCGACCTCCAGTGCGCGCCTGACGGCGCGCGCCAGCACGCGGCCCATCGGCAGCGGCACCGCATTACCGAGTGCTCGAATTTTTTCTTCGACTGTGAAGCCGGGCAGGTCGAAATCGGCGCTTAGTCCCTGGAGCACGCAATAGCGCTTGAACAGTGCGTTGCTGCGATAGCCCCACTGCGAAAGGGTTTTTTTCTTCGGCCGGCCGCCGCGATCCAGACGCGGAACCCAACTGCCGCGCGCGCAAACTCGCGCCGCGCGATCCATATTCTCAAAGATCGACTCGAACGATCCGGTATCGAGCCGGCGTCCGTCCCGCGTGCCGAAAGAGAATCGATGCATTCGGCTCTGCTCACCGCCGATCCACCGGTTGTCAAACAGCGGCGCATGCACGGTGTAACCGCTGATCTCCGGTACCGGCGCGCGCCGGACATTCTCCATCAGAAACCAATCCGGTTGGCCTTCAGCGACAACCCGCATGAACTCCGGAATCAGATCCTCGCTCAGCTTGTAGCCGTTGTGCCTGATCAGCGGAACGAAGGCGCTGTGCGCCTGGCATGGTGGTCCACCGATGATTCCGCCAAAGACTCCGGCCGGAACGTGAAACCGCTTGATATCGCCGCCCCACAGTTTGTCGGGGCCGCGCACCACGCTGAATCCCTCCAGCTCAAACGCGCGGTCGAGTAGTCCGATTCCCGGAAACAGGCTGAGTACCAGGTCGCTCATGGCTCAACGACTCTCCAAACAATCGCGTTGCGGCCGCTTGCATTTCTGCGGCGCGTGCCGGAATCGATAATTTTGCTCGAATGAAATAATTCGCTGACCCGCGGCCTGATCGTAAAAGCGGAGCGCCTGAGCGCGCGCGCGATTTCGTCGGCCGTCGCGCCGTCGGGATGCTCGACCAGGTACCGAAAGACTTCCTCGCGCATCTCGATCGCGAGCATCACGCCGCCGAGCCGGGTCCGCGCGGCGTGCTTCTCGATCACGCTGACCATCGCGCGCGCCAGATCGCCGCCACGATGCATCCCGAGCAGCTCCGAGGCCGCGATCGCAGTGTCCGGCTGAAGCTTCACCGCGGGCGTGAAATTTCCGCGCGAGGGCAAAAATAACGGCTGCTGTGGTGATTTCGGTTTTGGCGGTGCCCATCGTCGGCTCATCGAAATTCAGTCGTCCGCGTGATCGAACCAGCTCATCGGATCGCCGAAGTGATCCGCGAGCCACGCGAGGAGTGCGAGCACCAGGCTGCACGCCGCGACGATCAACAGCAGCGCGCCCATCACGCGATCTCCCGTGCGAGCTTCGCATGCGCGGGGCAGTAGTCACGATCGCGGCCGGGCTGCTGCACGCGATGCAAGTTGCACAGCTTCATGTCGCAGGTCGCGCCGGCGCGCGCGCCGCCCAGCGGATAGTCACACAGCGCGGAATGGCTATTGTGGCATCCAACTATTTGGCACTGCGCGAGGCGCTGCCCGCGGCTGCAGATGATCATGCCTGATTGGCCGTTCTTGTCGCGGATTACTTCGCAGGCCATCACGCGACCTCCCGCGGCGAGAGTTTCGCGTCGAAAGGATCGACGGAGAAATCTTCGCCATCTCTGACGATGCTCACGCCCGGAACTTTCTCCGCGTCGCCCGGAAGCTCGAGCATCGCCTCTTTGTTGAGCTCGGTTTTGTGGCGGAGAAATATCGCGGGACCATAAGCCCGAATCCACTCGATGATGGTTTCGAGCTTGCCCTTGAGCTTCACCCGCGGCGGCCGCGTCCGCCAGTAAACTTCCCGCTCGGGAAGCGATGAGTCTTGGCGCCGGCCGGGCACAGCTCTTTGCGATGCGCATCGCACCAAGCCTCGAGCGCGGCCACGCCGCTGTCTATCCGCTCGGCGATGGGCGCGGCCTGCCCCTCGTACGTGGCCTTGATCTTTGCCAGGTCGTCGCTCATCGCCGCCTGAATCAGCGCCAATTCCCGGCGCAGCGCGCCGATCGACCAGACGAAAAGATCGGCGTCCTGGTAGTTTTTTGATCTGATAGAGCTTCTTCCCCATCGCCCTCACCTCCGACAAACTCAATTCAAAAAAGGATCAAATCCGTTTTCGCGCGTTTCCATGAACCGCGCGAAGGTCATCGCGCGCGGAATATCGCCGCTTTCGCGCGCGAGCTCGAACTGAAATCCGAGCGCGCGCATGTACGGTTCTTCCACGACTTTGAGCATCAGCCGCCGCGGCCGCGGGTCCAGTTCCGCGCTCATAGGGCCTGCACCGTTTCCACCGCCTTGGGCCAGCTCGGACCGAACAGCGTCAGCTTCTGTTGCTCCGGATGCGCGCCGAGCGCTCTCCTGAGCCCGTCGATCGTCGCGGCAAAAGCACAATCGCCGGCGAGCCTGCACGCGATGAGGTGGTGCGCATGCATCACGGTTGAGTGATCGCGTCCGAAATAACCGCCGATCTGCGGAAAGGTCAGCGCGGACACCTCGCGCATCAGGTACATCGCGACTTGCCGCGCAAACGTGACGTGCTGGCGCCGTCCCGGGCTGCGCATCTCGCTGACCGGCACGCGCAGCGCGGCCGCGACGGTGCGCGCGATCGCCTCGGGCGAGAGCACGTGGAAGTGGCGCGCCAGCGCGCCTTGCAGCGCGCCCAGCATGTCTTCGAGGTTAAACTCCGATCCGATCGCGGTTACGATCGAATCGTGGCCGATATATTCGATCTGGTCGGCGAGGACGCGCAGCTTGCGCGCAAGATCACTCGGTTTGTGTGACGACATCGGCAAAATTACCCCTTGGTCGCCGGCGTGGCCGGCGAAAATTTTTCGACGTAAGCGCCCAAGCGCGAAAGCCGCTGCTCGACGCGGATTATCTCGGCGAGCAACTCCTTGCGCCGCGCGCGCATCTCGGCGATCACGGTGTTCAGATCGAGCACCGCGCCGTGGCGTCCCAGGCGCGGCGCGAACGGCCCGGTGTCGCGCACCAGGTGATAGAGCTTGCCGAGCTTTCCGCGCCCGCCTTCTGAGGCGAGATAGCCCGCGCCTTCGAGCAACAACAGATATTTTTCGATCGCCTTGCGGCGCGGCACGCCAGTCAGTTGCGCGATATCCGCGATGCGGAACCGCTTCTGCATCCGGACCGCTTTCCAGATCCGGTCGCGCGCGGCGCTCGGCGCGCCCGCAAGATCATGCGGCGGCTGCATTTTTCAGCTCCGCAACTTCTTCGCGCGCCTGCTTGCCCTGCGCGCGCGAGCGTACTTCGTAAGTCAGCGCGAAATCGTCGGGCAGATCGGAGAGCCCCAGGCTGCGCTTGGTGCGCAGGCGCGCGAGCCGTTCCAGGCGCTCGAGTCCGATGCGAATCTTGCGCGCAGAGCCGGCCGTCGCCCGATGAATTTCACGCACCAGGTCGTCGCCGAGTTCGATCTCACAGAGTTGCTCGGCCATCATCCGGGTGTCGCGCAAGTCGCAGGGCAGAAACTCTACCCAGTGCGCGATGCGCGATTCGAGCTGCGGGACTTGCCGGACCGCGCGTGGAAGATCCTTCATCCCGATCAGCACCAGCGGCGCGCCGGACTGATCGTGAATCGCGCGCAGCGTCTCGCACAGATGCATCCGCTTGACCAGCCGATCGGCTTCGTCAATGAATACCGCGCGCGGCCGCTCGCGCAGCGCGCCGATGATCGCGCGATGATTCTGTTCGGTGATTTTGCCGCGCGTCGCGCCCAGCTCCTCGGCCAGATCGGCGGTCATCCAGCGCGCGGTCCAGTCGGGCTGAGCCTCGACCCAGATGGCTTCTTCAGTCAGACAGACATGCTGGGTCGAAGTAGTTTTGCCCAGGCCCACATCGCCGGTCACCATGATGACGCGCGGCGTGCCGCGCGAGGTGTGCAGGCTGGTGCGCGTCGCGTTGACGAGACGGCGCACATTGGAGATCGGGACGATCACATCGCGCATATGTTTTCCTCGTCCGCCTTGCGGCGGTTCATGCACGGCGCTTTTTTAGCGCCTGAACTTCGGGCAATTCCTGAACCAGCTCCACGAACTCGGTCTCGTCATCGGTCCAATCCGCGCGCGGCTTGGCGCACAGCGCGAGATAGCGATCGATGACCGCTTCGGTCTCCGCGGCTTCATCGAATCCGTCACGACTTTCGTTTGCGCGCGACTCGTACTCGGCATCGATCTGCGCGCGATCCGGATGCTCGAGCGGCGCGGGCGCGGGTTGCGCTTCGAGCGCGGCCAGCGCATCGGCGGCGGCGCGGAGTCCATCGCTCGAATAGGGCAGCGCCTCGACGATCGATTTCCCCGCGGGAAGCTCGGCCGCCACGCGCGCCTCGGCATGCTCGATAATTTCGAGCAGCAGCTTTTCCGGCTTGTGCTGGCGGCGCGCGCGGCGCAGCTCGTCGAGCTTCTCGCGCATGTACTCTTTCTGGCGCGATTTGGCCGCGATCGCGGCGGCCTGGCGGTCGATGCCGAGCATTTCAAAATTGACGGCGATGGCGACAAACCGCGGCGCATCGCCGGTCGAAAAAATCAGGATGCGTCCCGCGTCTCGAGTCCGAATGAATTGAACTTCGCGGCCAACCCATTCGACCAGTGCGTCATCCCAGAAAAGGGCGCCGGATATCCGCACGCCTTTTACCCCGACTACCGCCGCGCCATCCTCTCGCAGCAGCAGATCGAGCGCCCTTTCCTCGGAAACGCGCTTTACCTCGCCGCGTGATTCGCCTTCGGCAAACGCCTCGACTGGCGAGCGCCCGTGCAGACCCGCGTGCGGCCGCCGCGCGTAAATCGCGTTCAGCCAGCGATCGAGCAGCGCCTGCAATTCATCGCGCGAGAGTGCGACGTCGTAGAGCCGCACGAGGTTTCGCCGCTCGCCGCGGCGCTGCTCGAACGAGTGCCGCGCGCGAATCTCACTCGCCTGCTTGACGTTGTGCCCCTTAAATCCCGGAACCTGCTCGAAAAATGCGTGCAGCGCCGTGCCCTGCCCGCGCTCGATAAACGGCTTCAGCTCGCCCGAATAAGGCCGCGCGACCTTGCGCCAGGTGATTCCGAGCCGGAGCATCGCGCGCTCGATCCGCGCGTTCAGATATTCCTTGCCCCAGTCCGATTTGATCAGATCGGGCACACCCATTTCACAGATTGTTTTGCGCAGCATCGAGGCGGTCGCCGCGCCCGAGGCGGTCGGCGACAGTTCCATCACCATCCAGCGCGAGCACACGTCGATCGCGGCGTTCAGATGGAACAGGCCGTCGGTGCATTGAACTTCAAGCCGGGTGCCGTCGACTTCCCAGACCTGGTTTACGCGGGTGATATCGGCGGCGGCGTTGCCGAGCGAGACCGAGAACTTGCGTTTGTAGTCGTCGGGATCCCGCAGGCGCATGAAGAGCGCGGGATTCTCAGCTTTCCACTTCGAGACGAACCGCTGAAGGGTTCCGATCGACGGATAGGAATCGGGGAAGCGGACTTGCAGTGCTTCGTAGATGCGCGCGACGCGGACGTGCGGCTTGTCGCAGATCATCGACAGGATGAGGCCGCTCATGCCGGGCGTCTCGGTGATCATCGTGCGCCCGCGGCTCTTGCCGTAGCCCGGCACGAGCGCCTGCGCGCCGTCGCGCCGCCACTTGCGCCAATCGCGCTGGATCGAGCCGACTGAGCGCTGTGGAAACCGTGCGCGCGTGTCGGCGGAGACCTCGATCTCGCCGATGTTGTAGAGCCGGGCAAAAATTTTGAGCGCGGATTTGAGGTCACCGCTGTTGTCGGCCAGATAACGATCGAAAGTGCGGCTCAGCTCGGCCAGAGAATCGGCCGCGTGCAGAAGCTGAGTCGAAGCGATTTCAGGCTCGAGTTCGGCAATGGGTTCAGGAAGTTCGGAGGTTGCGGGGGACGGATTCGAACCGTCGATCTCCTGGATATGAGCCAGGCGTGATGCCCCTTCACTACCCCGCGTCGCTAAAAAACTGACTGCCCCTGCTGCCATATTTCAGCCTGCAATCACCATGTCGCGGATTTGGCCCAGCGGCGCGAAAGCCGCGCAGAACTGGCGTTTGCGGGACTCGGGACCGAGGTAGATCGCCGCCGAGGGAAACGGCGCCGAGGTGATCTCCTCCGAACCGACTCCCGCTTTGCAGGCACGCCGGAAGCGCAGTCGGCCGGAGATGAAACAGACCGGCGCGATTTTGAACATCCGGAACCATGCCGCATCGGTGCGCACCGCGACCAGCGCGATCGCCTGCTCGACCAGGCCGCCGCGCCAATCGCGGATGAGCTTTTCGGCGAAGTTATCTACGGCGCTGTAGGGCGGATTCATGAAGATCCGACCGCGCCAGAGTTTGCTCAGGCCGTCGTTGGCTTTGCTCAGATGGAGCGTGGCCGGAACGTTGTGAGGTTCCCGGGATTCGGCGCACGGATCGAGATCGATCGCGCCCATCAGAATCGCGGCCGC
>DATKSQ010000069.1:0-8268 GCA_035531615.1 Binataceae bacterium (SeqCode) | reverse complement strand
TGAGGCATGGACACTAAAGAGGCCGGCCACAGAGGCGGAGTAAACGCCTGGAAGGGCATCCCGCCCGAGGAGCGCAAGCGGATCATGTCCGCGCGCAATCGGAAGCGGTGGCGGAAGATCCGCAGGGAACAGAGGGGGAAGGGGGAGTGATCACGCCGCCCCAAGCGCCGTGATAGCCCGTGCGACGAGCGCGGCCGCCATCAAGCGCCGCGGGAAACGATGCACATACGCCAGGCGCGTGGACCTACCCCGTGTTTTCTCCGTGACTGCGTACTCGCCCATGGTCTGGTCGCCGCCGATATTCGCGATCTCGATGGTGACGATCTCGCTCTTGCGGGCCTCGTCACCGAACGGGATGATCTCGATGGTCGCGCGCAGCATTATAATTTGAACTCCATGATCAGCCGCAGTATCGCACGCACGCGCTGATCCCCGGTTTTGCTCAGGTCATCAAAAACGACACTCTGTAACCGCCCGAACATCGCAGACGCCTTCGGGACATCCACGTTCTTGCCGGTGCTGACCGTGCGAATCTTCGCCAGTTCGGCGCGCACCTCGGCAGGTGTGATCATACCGTCCTCACGCCCGGCTCTTTGTAGAACGATCGCCGCTTTCCGTCGGGTGCCTGGGTTTCTACCGAGAGCGCCCGGAGTTGCCATATAATATCCCCACGCCTCAGACTATTCCGAAATTGCGTAATTCGCTTCTCGGGCCACATCAGCGACCGCAACAGCCCGGATACCTCGTCCCACTTCTCAAGGACGGTCGTTTCGACGCCGCTGCCGCCGCAGCGCAAGCAGGACGTAACAGCAGGTTTTGTTTTCGCAGGCGCAGGGGCTTTCATGGCGTGGTTATTCCTTCGTCGTCTCGATCGCGCTCAGTAATTCGGTGTGCGGACCCGTGTCGATTTGGCGCGACGCATACATCAGAACGGCACCGACGATGATTATCAGCGATGCCGGGATAAGGATCGCGGCCGCTATCGTGTACCGGAACACACGGTATAGCGCGGCGATGAGGTCTAGGATTTCGGAGATCATAGCGTTTCCTCTGCCGCCCGGCGCCGGCCCGGCACCAGATTCCGATTCAGCTCATGCTTCAACTCGACGCCGTGCGCGTGGCATACGCGCGCGACCAAGACGCCGGATAATTCGATGCGATACTCGGCGGCGTTCCGGCACGGATACGCGCCGCAACCAAAATCGCCGGTGTTCTCCATCTTGACGGTTACCCTCACGCCGCGTCGTCCCCGTGCATCTTGATAACTTTCGCGGGCTTACCTTGCGGCCTTTCCTTCATTTTGGGCGGCTGCTTCCTCGGAAGGAAAATTACCGGGACCACAAGTCCGATCGCGACCAGTGTCGCGGCGAACATTATGAACGGGATGATCATTGATCTGACCTCAGCATCGTGCCCGCACATGACGGGCCCGCATGGTATCCGAGCGAGCCGTCGGCGAGTCGCGTAATGTGTAAATGGATCAGGCGGAGCGACGTGATCGTATGTTCCGTCATCCAGTCGATCTCGACGTGGAATTCGCAGGTGTCGCAGTGGTAGGGCGTTAGCTCAGGCACGCAACCACTCTAACGGGTCTCCGCGTGCCTAAAATGTCCGCTTCGATGTCCGGTTCAGTAAGCACGCCCCTTCCCGCCAAATTTGCTGCCGCCGGTGCGCGGCGGATCTTCATTCAGCTTACGATCCCAATCCGACATCGGCTGCGACGGCGTTTTCGGCACCGGCAGAAATACGTACTCTTGAACGGGCGCACCCAACGCCAGCATGAGCGCCTCAGCCCGATCCGGCGACGGAATGCCGCGCTTGAGCGCGGCGGCCTTCGACTCGATCGCTAAACGGCCACGGCTGTCCATCTCGACCAATATCCCAAGCAGTTGCGTAATAGTCAGATCGTCTGTGAGTCCAGATATTTCATTGTTCCGAAAGGCGCTCGCAAGGTGCTGATAATACTGCGCCTTCCGATTAACATACAGCAGCGACGGATCCTCGGCGCCGAGACCGGGATGTCCCTCGGCTGGAATACCGACATGGACGAGTTCGACGGGAAATCCCTTCTTGCGGAGTTCAACACCAAACACCAGACCGATCCCGTCGGCATCGACGCGCACACTGGTTAGCCGTTTCAAATACGGATCGAGAAATCGCGCCACGTCGTCGAGCGTATCTTCGGAACGCCACGCACCGAATTTCAAAATCCGTTTCTCGCCGGGCAGCGCCTGGCAGAGATAGCAGACGGTTTCCGCCTGTCCGCCGCCCACGTCAACGCCAGCAATCAGCCGCGCATCGCTATGATCTTCTGCCGGGCGATTCGCGCGCGCAAGCCAGACGCGCTTGAACAGCGAGTTGGGCGCTTGGCCGGGAAATTGTCCGAGCACTCGAGCCATCCACATTGGCGACGATTCTTCATCGCCATGCCACCACTGTAGATATTGCTCGATTACCCACCGGCCCGTAGGCATATACGCCAGCGCATCCGGAATCTCGTCAAGCGGACCTCCGAGCCTTGGATCGAGCCTAAGAAGGTCGTCGATCGTCAGACCGGCGAGATGCGGCAAATCAAAGACGCTCATAGTAATGGTGCGCCACATGGCTTTTTCGCGATTGAACGCATCATAAAAAGCGCCCATCGGCTTCGTGGGATTGCCAGCCATGATGATGCGTGCATCCCTACCGCCAAGACTGCCCGCGATAGCGTCCCAGATACCAGACTCGATACCGGGTGCCTCATCGGCGATAATCATCATATGCTTGGAGTGCGCGCCCTGAAAATTCTCGGGCCGGTTGGCCGTTAGCGCGAAAGCGAAATTGTCCGGGAATTTCTTCCGATCGCGTAGCCACATCGAGCCGTAATTGGCGTTCGGGAACGGGATACGCGAGCGTGCCGCAAGTGTATGGATTTCCTTCCAGATGGCGATCTGCGTCGTCCGCTCGGTGGGTGCCGTAGTCAGTACCATACCGTCGTCCCATCGGGCGAGCCACCACAGCGTAGCGATCGCGAGCGAGAAACTCTTACCTATTTGGTGGCAAGCCTTGATCGCCACGCGACGACTACTCTCGATCGCGCGCAGCATTTCGACCTGCGCCGACCAGAGTTCAACGCCGAGCACGCGCTGCGCGAATAGTACGGGATCGCGGATTGCTTCTTGATATTCCGCGCGCCGTTCGGGAGTTAATGCGAGGTCGTCCATTATTCCGGCTTCCAAGAAGGGAGACTTGAGAGATCGATTTCGTCAGCAGATTCATCCGCGGGCGCGGCTGTACGTTCGATCGCGGGGGCCGTAAGCGACGGGCGCGACTCCACCTCGACCGCCTGCTCTTCGATCGCAGCGCGCGACGGTCCCGGTGGTATCGGCCCGAGACGCTCGAGCAGATGGACAATGGTTAGCGGCCGACCATCGCTACCTCCGATCTCCAGCGTCTCGCCGAACATCTTCAGGTGCTTGCCGAGCAGCGCGAGCGCCTGGAGCTTCGCGTTTTTGATTTTCTTCGTCACGCCGGACGGCGTGCCCGTCTTGCGGCCCTGCTCGTAAATCTCCTCGACATCAAAGCCGACAAGCGCGCGGCGTACCAGTTCCGGCATCTCGGGGATGGGCAGTAGGTTCCCGCGCGTGTCATACATATCAGCGGGATCGAGGAACGCCATCGCGGCCAGCTCCTGAAGCACACGGCGCGCGGTGATCTTTCCTTCGCGGATCGCGTCTTCGTGCATCTCACGGATCGCACGCTGCACATGCGGCATCCGCAGGAGCCTATCCGCCTCTCGGTGCGGATTCGCCTTCGAGTAGCCGGCCTTGAGCGCAGCTTTATCGCCACTGCCAAGTTCGATATACGCAAGCGCAAAAGCGCGCTGCTTGCCGGTGAGAACGGCGCGCGGCGGCAGCTTCGGGTTCGCCGGCGCGGGAACGACACGCAACGGCGCAAGCGGGGATTTTCTCGTACTACGTAACCAGGAGCGGGGCTGGCGCTTGTGCAATTCGACTTCAGTGAGCAGGCGCACTTCGGCGACGGCGCGCTCGAGTTTCGTGAATAATGTACGGTAAAGTGAATCCGGGGCTTCCGGATCGGCGCCCAAGGCAATCCACGACTCGAATGTCGCGCCGTCAATGCCAAGCGCAGATGCGGCCGTCATAGCCTGCGCACCAGCGCGGACGAAACCGACAATTTTTTCGATCAGTTCGGGGGTGAGCTCAGGTGCTTCCATGCGGAGGATATCGTCACGGGCGGATTCACTGCGTACACGCGTCGCGGCCGACGGGATACCCGTGCAGACAGACCAGGTGATCGAGGGCACGGTGATGCCTGCGCGGCGGCGGCGGTGGGTTGACTACGGGCACCGGCTGCACCACTGGCGGCGGGAAATATATCGGCGCTGCGACGATAGGCGCGGCGCTTGGCGCGGCGCTTGGCGCGGCGCTTGGCGCGGCGCTTGGCGCGGACGCGGGAATGACGCGCGGTGGTGTGGGCGTGATTTGCCGAACCGCATGGACCCCGACAGCCAGTAACGCGAGCACACAGAGTACCGCCAGCGCGGTCGATGCCACCCGAGTAATGCGCAGAGCGGTATCCGCGATCGGCGCGGGCGTGGTGGACTGAATCCCGTAGGCTGCATCGAGATCGGGATCTATGCCGGGACTGTATGCGGCCGCACGCTTCCTCGCGGGCGCGCAGATCGGGCATCTGGGATCGTCGCACTCGCGCTCCGTATTCTCGGACGGTTTCGGCGCCGCCGCGGCGAGGAGAGCCGCACCCGGGAGCTTCGGCTCATCGCCCTCTGATTTTTTCTTCGGCGCAGCGTCGGATTTCGCTTGTAGCACGTCCGCGTCCGGCAGGCCCAGATCGCGGTAGACGTTATCGCTGCCCTTAGTTACGGGCAACTTCACCGCCGGTTTCTTCTTTCGCGGCGCCGTCGGTTTCTTCGTAGATTTTTTCATCGTCGTTATTTCCTCTGATACCCTATCGCGGCAGCTGCGTGCCCGAATTACCGGGTGGCTTATGCCTTACCACTTTCTAAAATCCACTGGCGCCCCATTTCTAAAAGCCAGTACGAACCCTCAACAGTGAGATTTGAAGTACACACATCGTAGTGGGCCAAATCCTTGTCGCCCGGCGGCGAATCTTCTTCGGTTACGATTATGATTCGTCGGATAGGTTTTCCGCCGTCGAGAGCCTTGATCACGATTTCCAGCGCTTCACGCACACTTCCCAGGGAAGACTGTCCACTGTTTAATACGACGAGCTTACCCATCGTTGGTTTCCTGCTTCACCTTCTTGCCGTCGCGGGTGAGAATCTTTTTCGTCGCCTTGTCTCGCTCGACGATGCCGCGACCCAGCCAATCGGCGTTGCCGCAGCCCCACGATCGGCATTCCTCGGGTATCTTCTGCGGTGCCGTATAGATCGGCCGGGCCGCGCGGTTGCAGTTCTTACCGAAGCCGCCGTCGCCGTGGGCCCACTCGCGTTTTTTCTCGATCGCGGGTCGCGTTTTAATTTCGTCGTCAGGCATGGGTTGAGTTTAGCGTGTGGGTTGCGTGCCTTATGGGATCAGCTTTACTGATGGATCGCGCTGCTCGTCGCGCCAGCCGCGGCGCTGCTCTGGTGATGGTTGGGCCGTGGCGCTGTGTGAGATCGCCGCGTCGTTCGCGGCGCTGGTGAGCCTCAAGTCGTAGGACTTCACAATAAATTCTGGCGGTAAGTCGTTCCACCGGAAAACACGGAAGCTACTCGATCCGTCTCTATTCTGTTGCGTGTGTCCCACGGGATCGACTCTTCTAAAAACATCCAGTCTCGCCAAGGTCCATCGTACGAATTTACGGTTCCGGTCGCCGAGCCCATAGAAAAAATAATCGCCCCAACCGTCGTGTATCTTCGCCATCTCTGTCTTGGTGCCTGTGGGCCGGCTAGCGCGAATGGTGAACTCGTCGGCGAATCTCGGCCACGCGTCAACAGAATGCGGCTTGCTGCACCAGTCACAGAAGTCGGGTGCCGCGATTTCGGCGCATCGGACTCTACAGGCAATACGAACGGACGCCATGTTGAGCACAATGAGATCCGTGTTTCGCTCTTGATCTTCGGCAATCGGCGCTGCTGTAAATAGCGCAAAACCAAGACACTGCTTGATTTTCGCCAAATATAGATCCGACCAGCGCTTATCCTTTTGCCAAATACTCATGCCTGCTGGCCCCACCCGTCGAAGCCGTCGATCGCGCGGCGGTTAAACATATCGAGGCGCCTGCCGCCCGTGGCGCGGCGTAAGATATCGTAGAATTCGGGCGGCTTCGCGCTGTGTCCAATCCTGGGCGCACAGAAACATGTGGGAAATGCTTTCGTATCGACAAACTGCGGCGCGCCCCTCCGTGCATACAAGGCGAACTCGCAGTTGTACTGCGGAAGGCCGAAGGGCTGAAAGCCACCCGGCTTATGCCAGACGAAAGTAAGAACGTACTTGAGGCTCCATTTCTCGATCAACCTAATCGCGGCGGGTAGAAATTTTTGCGTCGTCCAAACGAAGACGTGGCAGTCTTGCGCGGTATGCTGCGAGAGTTGGGTGCCAACCGAATGCTCAATCGCGTCGAGCGACATCACGGGATATTCAAACTCAGACTGATTCGGGTATTCGTCGCGCTCGATTTTTTCCATCGGCCAAGGCGGATCGATCACGATCACGTCATATGTTCCGGCGATCTCTTTAGCGTGTTTGGCTTCAATGGAATCGAGTTTTTCCACGATGGCGGCGCGCTTGATCTCCCTGCGCGCGGCCGCAAGCGGCATTTCGCCGTCGCGAACCCTTTGCGCGAGTTCAGGGGATGCCTTCTTGACCTCAGCTGCGGCCCGTAGTTTCCGCTCGGGAAGTTTGGCTTCGCGGGCGACCTCGGCGCGGGTGCGCGAGGTGGGTGCATTAAATAGCTTGGAGGACACGTTGACCTCCAAGCTATTGTCTTTTGCTCTGCTGATACCGCCCATCTCACCGGCGGCCTTCGCCCGTTCCTGCATCCGCAGCTTCGATCGACGCTCGCGAATCGAATCCCATATCATCGCCTTGGAATCGTCGCCGAGGTTACGGCGCCCGGCCTGATGCTCTTCGATCCAGAGTTTCGCGCGATCGCGCGATTTTATTTCGAGTGTCCTGGTCTGAAACGGAATAGTAAGTCGGCTACAGATCTCGAATCGGTTATGACCATCAAGCAAGATATTTTTGCCGGCCCAGACAACCAGCGCGTCCCGGCAGCCATCGGCTTTGATGCTTTGCTCCAGTGTCGCGCGCTCGTCCGGTGCCGCTGGCGGAATCAGCTTCGCGAACTCAGGATCGATGACGATGGGCGTCGTTTCTTCCATACCGCCATTTTAGCGACCTGCGCGCGTGCCTGTTTTGCGGCGAGATAGTTGCACCCCGACTGCAACTATCTATGAGAACCATTCTCAAGATTGCGGAAAATCGGTCAGTCGGCCCGATTTCGGCCTGAAACCCGTTGAAAACGGCGTCCGGAGCCCGTTTTTATCGGTAGGGAAATGCTACAAAAATCCTACTTTCGTACCCAAAATAGGGTGAATATCGAATGATATTGCGGGCTTACGCGATTGTAGGATGTTCCAACATGTTGGCGAGGTGGGAATGTAGCAAACTCAAGGGTTTTTTTCGAGTGTGATCGGAAACATTGTTTGAAAGCTAGGCGCTTCCTATATAATATAATATAACATCACATCAGATCATCATCATCATACGTGGACGCACGGTTAGACACACAGTAGTATGTGTGTGTATGTCCGTGTTTATAAAAAGGTCTCTGTATTTCCGACGTGGTGTGATATCGCGTCTCGGAAAATGCCGTGTGTTTATTAAGGTGCCTAAGCGCGCGCTGTGGGTTGCACGGCACGCGGGATAAGGGTAGGTTACAAATATGGATAACGGCGACATAACGGTGCGGGTGAGCGTCCGACTGCATGGGCGGCTGATCCGCGATTTTCGGGCGTATGCGATGTTAGACGGCCACGACATCCAACAGCAGGTTGAGTTAGCCATCGATGAGTGGATATTCATCCATTCGTCGGGCAACAGTGTCCCAGAGGATGTCCGTGGTGTCCGGCTGCCGATCAGTAGGATCTCGCGTAAGGCTGTTGCTCTGCATGCGAAGAGGCTCGGTATCTCGCCGCGGTCCTTGATCGTAGAGGCGATCAAGGAAAACGTCGGGTTTCACAGGGAGCGTGAGACGGCGGCAGGGGGCGCGTCTGAGTCTGCCCCTTTGGCTTCGAGCGCGGGT
>DATKSQ010000068.1:0-12422 GCA_035531615.1 Binataceae bacterium (SeqCode) | reverse complement strand
GGGCTAGTGCCCTCGCTCCCGGAACGTGGTCGCGTGAAGATCGGAATCAAGGGTGCCGAGCGCACGTCGCAGCAGGGCAACAAATTTCAGCCGCCGCAGAAACTCGATCATTTCCTGATCACGACGCTCGAACGCGGGCCGGATGGGAACTTCAAACGCGACGACGAGATGCACAAGCGGTTCGGCGATAAGCCCACCGAACTCCCAATCCGTCTTATCTACAACGAGCGTGATCTCAATTTCCAAAGCACCTATGTTTCCTTCATCGGCAAGACGCGCTGGTGCTCCGGCAACGGCGAGATCGCGTCGCGACAGAAGCCGAACAGCACGGAATACGCTCAGGTCGAATGCCCATGCTTCCGGCTGGACCGCGAGTATGAGGGCAAGGATCGCTGCAAAGTTTCCGGTCGTCTGAATTTCGTGATCGACGGCGCGCCCGGCGTCGGCGGTGTCTGGACCTTGCGCACCACGAGCTGGAACACGGTTTCGGGGATTCTCGCCAGCCTGGATTTCTTGCGCAGTGCGACGGGCGGACGGCTCGCGGGCATCCCGTTGCGGATGGCACTGCGGGCGAAAAGCGCCACCACACCGAAGGGACAGTCGGCGACCGTCTATGTCGTCAGCATCGAATATCCCGGCGACATGGCGGAGCTACAGCAGCGCACGCTCGAGCTGGTACGCGGCGACAAAGAATTTTACGCGCGCATGGAAGTGATCGAGGCCGAGGTCAAGAAGATCGCGACGATGCCCACGATCATCGAGGTCGAGGACGCCGACGAATTTTTCCCGACCGAGGATGCCGCAGAGACTACCGCCGCCGAGACGCAGGCACCCGCGCCGGAGCCCGAAGCGGCGCCCGCGCCGCGCACGCGGAAGAAGAAAGCCGAATCGGAGACGGCCACCACGCCCGTTGATGCGGCGCCCACGCCGGAGCCCGAAGCAGCGCCCGCGCCAGCACCAGCACCCGCGCAGAAATCGGCACCTATGATCGACGAGTTGTTCCGTGACTGACATGGCGGCGCTATGCGCCATCATCGCCGCGCTCGGCATCGGGCTCGCAATGCTCGCCGTGCTCGCGGACAGGGGATAGTCAATGAGACGCGTCATTATCCACCATTTTGATGAGCAGGGCCGTCTCCTCGGCAACGAAGAACACGACTCCTTCGCCATCGCCGATTTTGTGCTCCGCGCTAAATACGAACTGGCTCTGATCTATTCCAGCGAAAAACACGCGACCTACGATACGACGGACAGGCGAACCGGCGCGCGCGGCGTCGCCAGCGTGCAGGAGACGATTGAGCAGGTTGTTTGATGTGATCGCGATCAATATCGAAACCGGCGCTGCCGGATCTGCGCCAACCCCCTACATGAAGATAAGGATAAATTAATGAACCAACGACGAGAGGCCACCACGCAGATCGAGTTCGATGCGATCCTTAATGCGAAGGACGTTCCGATTGTCCGCACTGGATATTGGAAGGCGTGGGAGTCCGCTCACGTCGTGGCGCGGGAGTCCGCTCACGTCGTGGCGCGGGGGTCCGCTCACGTCGAGGCGACAAAATATGTGAGTTGCGTGATTGGCTATGATCATCGCGGCAGGGTCGTCGGGGGCATACAGATTCGTCCTGATTATTCAACGCCTGCAAAATGGCTCGAATATCACGGCGTTAAAGTCAGTAGGGGCCGATGCGTACTCTACAAGGCGGTGCGCGACGATTTCCGATCCGCTTACGGCTTCCTCTATCAGCCCGGCACGGCAGTAGAAGCGCCCGATTGGGACGGTGAAAAGCGCGAATGCGGAGGCGGCCTGCATCTCTCGCCGTGCTTCTTGATGGCGAAAAGTTTTGACCCCGATGCGACTAAATCGCTCGCCTGCACTGTCGCGATTAAGGATCTCGCGCTCGGGCCGCTGCCGCTCGGATATCCGGAGAAGATCAAAGCACGGCGGATTCTAAAAATAGAGGAGACAAAGGGGGAGCCATGAAAGACGACGATATTACCGCGACGTTCATCGGCCTTGCGCTAGTCCTGTGGCTGGCGGCTTGTCTCGCATGCGTGTTCGTCGTGGCGCATTTCATCCTGAAGTTTTGGTGAGCCGATGGACCTTGTTGTAACCGTACCGAAGCCGATCTGGCTGCCGTGGATCGCAGAAGGGGACGCCGTAGGCGATCCCGATAGTGGCGAGGAGTGGGCGTTTTGGGTCGGGTACGCCTCCCGGCCGCCGATTATGCCGGGCGAACAGGCGAATCGAAAGTGAGGGCATTTTACCACGCAACCCGGTGAGGGCGATTAGGTGAAAGCTGAAACTAACCAGCGTCCGAGGCTGGCAAATAGGGAGATGACCATGAAGCTGATCATCAAAAACTATCGCGCGATCGCGCACGCGGAAATCGATCTCTCGCCAATCGCGCTTATCGGCGCGCCGAACGCATGCGGCAAGACCTCTTGCGCGCAGGCGCTCGCATCGACGCTGCTCGGAACCGCCGTGATCCTTGACGGGCTCAGAGCGGGCGACGCGGGGCAACTAATCAAGAGCGGCTCCGACCGCGCGCAGATCATCGTCGAAGGTGACGGCGGCGCCGGACAGATAAAAATTCCACATGGAAAATTCGATTCAAAGGGCGAACGGCCACCGCACGCATCACGTTATGCACTTGGTATCCAGTCGATCGTGACCGACGACGCGCGTGAGCGGTCCAAGGTGCTGATGGAATATCTCAAGCCCGTGCCGACACGCGACGATCTCATTGCCGCGCTCCCGGACCTGGTGCCCGAATACATCGACGCGCTCTGGAAGCAGATCGAGAAAAACGGTTTTGACGGTCAGCACGAACGCTCGAAAGAGGTCGGCGCGAAGCTCAAGGGCCAGTGGGAAACCCTATCGGGCGAGAACTGGGGTAGCCAGATCGCGCAGACGTGGGTACCGGAAGGATGGTCGAGCGAGCTGGCGTCCCGCAGCGTCGAGAGTCTCGATCAGGCGCTCGCCGATGCGCGTAGCACGCTGGAGGCCGGGATCGCGTCCGGCGCGGTATCGGACGAGGAACGCGCGCGGCTCGAGGCTCTAGCCGCCCGCGCGGAAAACCTTGTGTCGCAGGTCGCGCAGCAAAAGACAGAAATCGCGGCGGCGGACGCGCGTATCAAAGAGACCGTCACTACACTGACGGAAGCCCGTAGCGCGGTCGCCGCCGGCGCGGATCGCGCGCGGCTTGAGAAGCTCGCGGCGACGGTTCCGACCGCGACAGCGGCTTGCGCGAGTGCGGCGGCTGTTATCAAAGAGACGCTCGATGCAATCGCCGAAGCTGAGAAGGCGCGCGACGCCCTGCCGAAGCCTGGCGATGCGGCACCGGCCCGATCTACGCAGACGCTTGGAGTCTGTCCGCATTGCCATAAGAAAGTCTGCATCAACGGCGCGACGCTGACGGTTCCGAGTGAGCTGATTCCTGGCACAGCAGGCGCAGCGAAGGCGGAGCAGGACCGAAAAGATCGGACCACGGCGATCGCGAAGGCGGAACTGAATGTACGGGCGAAGCGCGATCTATATGAAGCCGCAGCGAAGCGGGCCGCGTCGAATGACGCCACGCTCGTAACGGCGCAAGAGGCCAAGGCGAAGCTCGCCGCGATGCCCAAAGCCGCGGCCGACATCCCGGCAGTGGAATCCCTGGAAGCGTCGCTAACCGATATTCGCTCGCAACGCGACGAGATGCAGCGCAATCTCGGCACGCTCGAAAAATCGCTTGCGGAGGCGCAGCGCGCGACGGTGACGCTGGCTGATCTGCCGGGCGGTACGATGACTGCCGCCGAGATAGACCGGCTGCGCGAAGTCGAGCGGCTGGCAAATCGCGACCTGGACGTATTCAAGCGCAAGACGGAAGCGGACCGGCTGGCCGAGAAGATTCTGCTCAATATATCAATCATCGCGGCGCTGGACCCGAAGGGCGTCCGGCAGACGAAACTTGCGGCGTGCCTGGGCGGTTTCAATGCGTCTCTAAAGACTATCTGTGAGGCAGCAAATTGGCCGGTCGTCGAACTTGATGAAGATTTGCGCACCAGCATCGGCGGATATCGGTACGTACTCGCGAGCGCCTCGCAGCAATGGCGCATCCGCGCGGCGCTACAGATCGCAATGGGCCAGATCGACGGAAGTGAGGTTCTGATATTCGATGGTGCCGACATCCTCGATACGCCCGGACGTAACGGCCTGCTCAAGGCGCTCGTCACATTGGGCAAAACGGCGCTGGTCACGATGACGGAATCGAAGGTTGAGAAGGTTCCGGACCTGCGCGCCGCGGGCTTCGGGACTTCGTATTGGATTTCGGATGGCGCGGTGCGTCCGATTGCGGATGTTACTCAGCAGTCGGCGGCGTAATGCCGCGGTGCCGGGAATGAATAGCAGACAAAACATTGATGGGGCCGAATGGTATATGCCGAAAGGCCGGGCGTGGGATGCTCCATCAGAACAGAACGGGGCCGCGAATATGATGCCGAAAGGCCGGCAGGAATGTGCCCGGAAGAGACAGGCGCGGGGGCCGAGCAAGACATGCCGAAAGGCCGATACCGATATGCCCGGTGGGGTTTTCTCCCGAAATTCAAACAGAGGTGAGGCTATGGGTCTAGCAGCAGCGGAAATAGAACCACGCAGTCCGAATGGCAACGGTACGGAACCGCCGGAGATAGAGGGAAAGCCCTCATGGCGCATACGGCTCCGGGCCATACTTGAGCGCGCCATCGGGCCAAATGCGCGGAGCTTTGATCGCGAGGAAATGTTCGAGCGGTTTTTCAAGGCTGCGATGCGTGACCGCGAACTCTTCGAGGAAGTCGCGATCCCGACATTCCGCGACGCCTGCCGCGCTACGATGGCGGCTTGGTTCACGGAACGGCGCCGGGTCTCGCTTTCCGCAGCCTCCGGCGACCATGACAGCGCGGCGAAGATCAAACGATACGCGCGAGGCCGGGTCATCACATCCATGATGATCTATCCGCTGGAGGGCGGCAAGATTCTCCGCGACGCCACCTGGGAGGATCTACATGCGGACCTTGCGGAGCGCCGCAATCGCATCCGGCCCGAGACTGACCGGATCGAATGGCTTGAGAAGATCGCCAGGCGCCTACGCGGGAGCAACAAGACCGTTGGCGGCGCGCTCACCGAGGCCGACCTCGATCGTCTCTGGCGGGAGGTGACACAATGAATATTGAACAGGCTCCGGAAGGGGCCGCGAATACGATGCCGAAAGGCCGCCAAGAATGTGCCCCTTCCGGGAAAACACGCCGCTCGAAACGACTCGGCTCCGCGGCGGAACTCGCGATCGCCGCGGATACGCCGCAACGTGACACAGATCCCGGCGGGGCCGTCGGAAGGTTGCCGAAAGGCCAAACGAGTAATGCCCCGTCGGGCTCCCTCTCCGCGCATGTGGATGCGATTGTCGATCAGTATCGCGAGCGGTGCGAACTCGTGCGCGCGCGCACGGCGCTGGTGAATCGTATCAAGGCGCTATGCCGCCGCGCCGTCCGCGGAAGCAAATGCGGTGGCAAGAAATGCACGGGCCTCGAACTCTGCGGACGCGACATGCGAGAAGCCGACGCGCTATACGACGCACTCGGCGGCGATGGCGATCATCCGCTCAAGAGCGCAGTCCAGCTCGTCGGCGGCGCGCTTTTCGCCATGATGCGGCAATCGGAAGATCCGATCGATAAGATCGAACGCGGACTGACGGCGCGCGCGGCGAAGCTTCCCGTCGCCGAGTGGATAGGGGGAGTCTCGGGCGTCGGAATGATCTCTCTCGCGAAGATTATCGGAGAGGCCGGCGACCTGTCGCGTTTCTCTACTCACTCGAAATTCTGGAAATGGATGGGACTTGCCGTGATCGACGGTCACGCGCAGCGCAAGCACAAAGACAAGATGATGGCGGAATTGCACGCATTCAATCCGCCGAGGCGATCCGTCGTCTGGAATATCGGCGGCGGTCTTATGAAAGCCCAGATCCGAAAGGACAAGGAAACGAAGGTGCGCAGCGCGCTCGGTCCCTATGGGGAACTGTACATCAACCGCCGCGCGTATCTGGATGTGCGCGATACGGAGAAGTGGAAGGAGCTTTCGCCGAAGGAGGCGCTGAAGCGGTCACACGCGCATGCGCAACGCTATATCGAGAAGAAATTTCTGCGCGATCTCTGGAACGAATGGAATCGCCGCTGTGTGGGCCACGGGAACCTTGCCGAAAGGCCGGACTTGCGCTGCCCAGCAGCGGCGGAATGAAATGGATGGGGCCGCTATCGACGTGCCGAAAGGCCGTAAGTGATTTGCCCTCCCATCAATATGCGCGGCCGTCAGAAGGATGCCGAAAGGCCAATGATACTTTGCCGCGCAAAACCGTGGGTGCCGGGCCGACAACGACATGCCGAAAGGCCGGCAGGAAAGTGCCCGGCGCCCCAAACCCTCCGTCAACTTTTATGCGAGGAAACATGACAACCCCATCCACCCAACCAAGCGCCCAAGCCATGATCGTAGCCGCGCTGCGCATGCACAGCGTGTCTGTCGCGGAATGCAAGAAGCTACTGACTATCCTCGACATGCTGCGCCCGCGTCGCCGACTGGCTATCCATATGAACCTAAATGACCTCGAATCCGCACTCAATGCGTACGTAGCGGAGGAATCCCGATGAGAAAATCAACATTCGTAATCGCAACGGCAATCCTATTCGCGGCCCTCATGGGCACCGCACGCGCCGGCACCATCGCGCCGGACACATTGGACGCCGTACGGAGTCAATCGAAAAAACTCGGCTTCCCGCTCATCGGCGGTACCGTGGTCTACTGCGTCGATCCGCAGACAGGCATCGTCGATCAGATGTGGGTTGTCTCATCAAGTCAAGCCGTCTCATGCCCAGGCAGCGACACGTTCCTGATCGAACGGAAATCCACCAAATTCATCGAGGTAGTCCAGTGATTCCGGCAATAGCTGCATTCGCCGACGCGGCGGAGCCCGGCAGCACTGCCGTCAACGCGCTCTCGCTAATATCCGTCCCCGACATTTTCACGCCGGCGCAGTTCTTCGACCTATCCCGGTCATCCGAAACGACGCCGGAAAAACGTCTGATGCTCGCCATCCTCGAAGACGCCATTCGATGCTTCCGTGGGCACGCCTATCAGGCGAACGGGAGTCCGACGGCAGATCGGGCAGCGGCGCTGCAACTCGAGGCCGAGAAGTGGATTTTCGACGACGATACCGATGCGCCGGTCACTTTCCACGATATCTGCATGGCATTCGGTATTCATCCGGAGTGGATGCGTGCGGGACTGCAAAATTTCATCACGCGCGGCCAGCCGCTCCCGCGGCGTAGCCCCGCGAAGGCCAACTAACGCTCGTAGCCGTTTTTCGAGGTACTTACAATGTCGGAGTTCCAATCGATCCAGTTAGGCGATCGGGTTAAAGACCCCGTGACGGGTCTCAGCGGAATCGCAACCTGCATTACGACCTGGCTGCATGGCTGTATTCGCATCGGAGTTCAGCCGGAGACGGTCAAGGATGGCAAGGTTCCGGATGCGATCTATTTCGATCAATCGCAGCTCGTGCTTGTGAAAAAGTGCGTTCATGCCCCGATGATGCTCTCTGTCGTGGAAGCGCCAGCCGCGCCGGAGCGCCGCAGCAACGGTGGCCCAGCACGCGAAACACGAGGGTTCGCTCGCTAGCGGAGGATGCCATGCAACGCGGAAAACGCTTCTATCGATGTCCCGGTTGTGCGGTGAAGGTCTTACTCGATTGCGGACTGAGCGGTCCCATCTTTTGCGCGCTCTGCGTTCGGGCACGCGAGTGGGGGCTATCATGGCGTGTGGTGTTCGATCGTGCGGGTTTCGGTGAGATACCGCCCAATCTGCTCGCGCGGTATCCGGAGGCACGGACATGATCATCGTGGCGTTCATAGCGGGTCTATTTGTCGGCGGCACCCTCGGCATCGTCACGATGGCCCTGTGCGTCGCGGCGGCGCAAGGAGATCGGGATAACGAGCGATGATAGAACTGCGCCCATACCAGACGGCGGCAGTCGATGCGATCCGGACCGCCTATCGCTCGGGCCGTAAATCGGTGCTGCTGCAAGCGGCGACGGGTGCGGGCAAGACCGTGCTTTTTTCCCACTTCGCGGCGAAGCTCAAGCTGGGATACCGCGCGCTCGTACTGGTACATCGTGACGAACTGTTGCGTCAGACGGCGGATAAATTCGAGCAGTTCGGTATTGAGTACGGAATGATCGGCGCGGGATACTCACGGTCGCGCGCACGCATCCAGATCGCGTCCGTGATGACGCTGGTGCGGCGATTGCATGAGCATGAGCCGTTCGATTTCGTGATCATTGACGAGACCCACCATCTCCCGTCCGCCAGCTTCAAGAAGATCGTTCAGCACTATCCGGATGCCTATCGCTTGGGATGTACTGCGACCCCCGCCAGGTTGGATGGTCAAGGTCTCTCTGAGTTTTTCGACATACTGATCAAGGGTCCGCCGATGGCTGAGCTGGTCGCACAAGGCTATCTCGCAGCGTGCGAGGTGTATGGACCGCCGACTTCCGTTGATCTGAGTATGGTGCATATCCGCGCCGGCGACTATGCGAAGAACGAACTCGAAGGCGCGATGGACAAGGCTGTCATCACCGGCGATGCCGTCGAGCATTATCGGCGGATCGTGGGCAGCAAACCCGCGATCGCGTTCTGCGTATCGATCAAGCACGCGGAGCATGTGGCGGAAAAGTTCCGGCAGGGCGGATTCGCGGCGGCGTCGATTGACGGCACGATGGATATGTCTCGGCGCCGGAACCTGATTGCGGATCTCGCTGCCGGGCGGTTGAACGTACTCACATCATGCGACTTGATCACGGAAGGATTAGATGTCCCGGCGGCAAAGGCGATCATCCTGTTGCGGCCAACGCAATCTCTAACCCTGTTCCTGCAGGCCGTGGGCCGCGGCATGCGTCCGAAGCCGGACGGCAGCGCATGTATCGTGCTGGATCATGTGAAAAATTGTGAGAGGTTCGGGCTTCCGCAATCGGATCGTGAGTGGACACTTGAGGGCCGCAAGCTGACCGCCAAGCAGCGGCAGGAACAGCAGATCGCCACCCGTACCTGCGAGAAATGCTTCAGCGTATTGCCGACAGGGCTAAAGCTCTGTCCTAAATGCCAGACGGCTGTAGTCATTCATGCGCGCGAGATCGAGGAGCGTCCGGGCGAATTGGTGCGTCTGACGCCGGAGCAGCGGCTGGCTCTATGGCGGGACGAACAGAAAGACCCGAACGTGAAGCTCGTTCGGACGACCATCGATTCTGAGTGGGAGAACAGAGAGCGGCGGAGGCTGATCGCGAGCGGACGCCCGCGCGCACAGGTCGAGGCGATTATCCATAGCAAACGGAAGAAGATACTCGCGGCGCGGGCGTAAATTTACCGCACTGCAACAAGGAGCACGCTGTGAACGAAATCATATTACTCGGACGCCTCGGGCGCGATCCCGAGCTCAAATCGACGCCATCCGGTCAGTCGGTCGCTAACTTCTCGCTGGCGATCGACGAGAGCTACACCAATCGCGCCGGCGAGAAGGTGAAGCGCACGCTTTGGATTACCGTTAAGGCGTGGGCCAAAACCGGCGAACTCTGCGCAAAATATCTCAAGAGGGGACGCCAGGCGCTCGTTACCGGACGCTTGGATATCCGGCAATACGAAAAGGACGGCGAGAAACGATACGCGACTGAGGTAATCGCGCAGCACGTGGAATTCGTCGGCGACCGGCCCCGTGACGACGACGCCGGACATGCCGATAGCTACGAGGAGCCGGCGGCTACGGCACCTGCCGATGACGCGGATATCCCGTTCTAGTGCGTCGGATAGCGAGAATCATCCGCGTGGTGGCTGAGCACTACCGGCTCGCGCCGGCGGATATCGTGGGCGTGAAGAAGCATCAGCAGATCAGCTTCGCCCGCGCGGTCGCGATGTATCTGGCGCGGGAACTCACGGGGCTGTCGTTTCCAAAGATCGGCGCGGCCTTCGCGAAAAATCATAGCACCGTGATCTATGCGCATCGGATGATTGCGACGCGTTTCGGGCTCGTGCGGGTGCTCGCGATGACCGAGATAACGCCTGCGGATTTGTTTTCAATGGACTTCGCGGCGCTCGCGGATGCTGTCCATGCGGCTGCGCAGACTGGTTTCCAGACGATATCAGGAGGTTCCCATGATCGAGATAGTGAAGCGGGGTATCGAGAGGCACTTTGAACGACGCCGGCGGCAGGCTCGCTACGGTGCCCTATGCGCGGACCTGCGCTGGGCGCTTGGCAACCTGAATGCGGCGATCGCCACGGCGGCGATGCTCCAGGCGCGGCCCGAGGATCGAGCGCTCTGTGTCGAGATGCAGAATAAGGCGGCGGCGGTGCGCGACGATCTTGAGGCGGTCATCGGTCACTTCGAGCGGGCTACGGCGGGGACACCATGTCTCGCGCTTACGGAGGCGGTGGAATGAGGCCCGATCTGTCGTTTCCCTATCCCATCGGAACGGCGGTAATAGTCACTCGCGATAACGGCGATGAAGTCCATACGCGCACGCGGAGCGAAGCGGCGCGCGTCGGCGGTATGCCTGTGATCTGGCTCGATGGTTTTTCGGGATGCTATCTGCTCAGCCGGGTGCGGCTGGACAGGGAGAGGAACGCGGCGGACGTAGCATGAGCGCGAAAACTTCAATCCAGTGGACCGACCGGAGCTGGAACCCTGTGCGCGGATGTTCCATCGTCTCGCCGGGCTGTACGAATTGCTATGCGATGAAGCAGGCGCATCGGTTTAGCGGCAAGGGGCAGCCGTATGAAGGGCTGACGCGGATGACTGCGCGCGGGCCGGTTTGGACGGGCAAAATTCGATTCGTATCGGAAGCACTGGATGAGCCGCTGCACTGGCGAAAGCCTCAGCGCGTATTCGTGAATAGCATGTCGGACTTGTTCCACGAGGACGTGCCGGACGAGTTTATCGATGAAGTTTTCGCCGTGATGGCACTCGCGCCCCGGCATACATTTCAAGTGCTTACGAAGCGACCGGAGCGGATGCTGGGATATTTCGCAGAGATAGAGGGTCGCGCAATGGCGATCGGAACCTCCATCGGCGATTTTTTCGATATCCGGGGAATGAGAAGCATTGGCGAGCCGCTGATAAATCTTGCGCACGGCTTCGATGCGGATTCCGAGAACTGGGACGAAGGTCAGGGCGATCAGCGTATATTGCCGCTCGCAAACGTCCATCTCTGCGTCAGCGTCGAGAATCAGGCGACCGCCGACGAGCGCATTCCGATTCTTTTGCAGACGCCCGCGGCCGTGCGATTCCTCAGCGTCGAGCCGCTGCTGGAACGAATCGATATTGAGCCGTGGCTGCCGGCCGCGCCGCATCGTCGGACCGGCTCGCAAATAGTGAAGCGCCTTGAGCGCGATGTGGGCTGCGCCGCAATCGACTGGGTAATCGTCGCCGGCGAGAGCGGCCGCAATCGCCGCGAATGCAAGGTCGAAGAGATAGAGGACGTTGCCCGGCAATGCGTTGCCGCCAATGTGCCCGTGTATGTCAAGCAGGATTCAGCGTTACGCCCCGGCCAGCAGGGCCGGATCTCGGATGCAATCTGGGCGTTGAAGGATTTTCCGCGATGACCCCCACGCCGGTACGGATGCGCCTCTCGCGGCGCAAAGGCTTCAATCTGCAAGGCGAAAGCCGCGCAATCAACGGACTGCCCGCGCTCAATGTCGCGCGACCGGGGCCTTGGGGTAATTGCTTCATCGTCGCGGCCAACGACTGAGGAAAGTCTATGAAGAAAAAGAAGCGGCCGAAACTGATTGATATCCGGGTCTCGCACAACCAGGTGGGTGCGATCCTGAAAATCCGCGCCGGCCGGGAAGAGCTGGCTGATATTGGCGCGGCAATTCTCTACGCACTGCGCGGCCCGAAACCGGACACCTATCGCCACTGCGGACAGGGTTCCTTCGTCGATATTCAGATCCACGTCCTCCGCGACGGAGAGCTACCGCGATGAAGCATCAGCGATATGATCGTCCCTACAGACGGGGCTGCTTCTACTGTAGCCGTCGCGCATGGAAACTCTGCGGTGCCTGCCATCATTATGTCTGCGGCTATGAGAAATGTCCGGGTTCACCGTGCCCAAAGAAACGAGGACGCTAATGCGATGACGCCCGCCACTCAAAGCCCCCAACTAAATCTCGATTACGTATCCTGTCACCGCGACGCGGCATGGAGAGCGCGGGCCATAGACGCGATCGCGTATCTGGCGCGGACGGGCAGGGAATTCACGGCGGAGGATGTAAGCTGCTGGAGTGAGAGAGATGGATCAGAAGGGAAAAATCACAGAAGCGGACGTGCTTGCATTGCTGGCTCGGCATTTCGCCGCGCCGGGGTATGCGTTCA
>DATKSQ010000067.1:0-24973 GCA_035531615.1 Binataceae bacterium (SeqCode) | reverse complement strand
CCAGAACGGCAGCACTCCGCCGGTATGCTCGATAAGCACGGCGATAAACCGTTCGAGCGAACCCAAAATCGCGCGATGAATCATCACCGGACGCTCTTCGGCGCCGGCGCTCGAGGTGTAGGTCAGGTCGAAGCGCTCGGGCAGGTTGTAGTCGAGTTGGATCGTGGCGACCTGCCATTTGCGCTTGAGCGCGTCGGGCACGTAAATCTCGATCTTCGGCCCGTAGAATGCGCCCTCGCCGGGATTGATCTCGAACGCGATCTGATTGCGGCCCAGGGCGTTGGCGAGCTTTTCCTCGCTCATGCGCCACTGCTCGGCGGTGCCCATGTGCGGCTCGGGCATGGTGGCGAGCTTGAACTCGGGGCGCTCGAAACCGAGCGTCGCGTATACGTCGCGCACCATCTTGAGGTTGGCCGTAACTTCGTCTTCGATCTGCGCCTCGGTGCAGAAGATATGCGCGTCGTCCTGCGACATCACGCGCACCCGCGTCATCCCGTGCAGCGTTCCCGATCGTTCCGCGCGATGCAGCCGCGAGAACTCCGCGATGCGCAGCGGCAGGTCGCGATACGAGCGCTTCTCCGCGCGATAGATGAACGTATGCCCCGGACAGTTCATCGGTTTAAGCCCGTAGCCGTGGCGCCATCCTTCGGGACCGGTGTCGATCTCCGCGTCGGGCGTCTCGGGGTCCAGGGTCAAAAACATATTCTCGCGAAAGTTTTCCCAATGGCCCGAAGTCTGGAACAGCTCGTTCTTGAAAACCAGCGGCGTGACGACTTCCTGATATCCATAGCGCCGGTAAAGCCGCCGCATGTAGTCGATCAGCTCGTTGAAAATCACGAGTCCCTTGGGCAGATAGAACGGGCATCCGGGCGAGATCGGATCGAAAAAGAACAGCCCCATCTCGCGGCCGAGCTTGCGATGGTCCCGGTTGCGCGCGAGTTCGAGCAGCCGCAAGTGCTCCTCGAGCGCCTCTTTGCCGGCGAACGCGGTCCCGTAGATCCGCGACAGCATCGCGTTGTGCTCGTCGCCGCGCCAGTACGCTCCGGCGACGGACAGCAGCTTGAAGGCGCGCAGGTAACGCGTCGAGGGGACATGGGGCCCGCGGCACAGATCCATCCAGTCGCCTTGCTTGTAGATGGAGACGGCCGGGTCGGGAATCCCGTCGATAATCTCGACCTTGTACTTCTCACCCATGTCGGAAAAGGTCTTGATCGCCTCGGCGCGCGGCGCTTCCACCCGCTCGATCTTCAGATCGGCCTTGGCGAGTTCCTTCATCCGCGCTTCGATCTTCGGCAGATCGTCCACGGTGAACGGCGCGGGCGGCGCGAAGTCATAGAAGAAGCCGTCCTCGATCACCGGCCCGATCGTCACCTGCGTACCCGGAAAAAGCTGCTGCACCGCCATCGCCATCAGATGCGCCGTCGAATGGCGGATGACCTCGAGGCCCGCGGGCGAGTCGGCGAGCACCGGCTCGATTTCGATTACGGCGCCGTCGCCGCATACCGCCTCGAGCGGGCGCGAGAGATCGACGGCCTTGCCCGCCACCTTTGCCGCGACCAGGTCCTTGGCGGGAACGCCGGCGATAGCGTCGCGCACCCGCGCGTCACGCGCGACGGCGCGGCGCTCGCCTGCAACCGATACCGTAATCTCGGGACTCATCTATGAAAGAAGCTTAATCATCGGTGGGTGCGATGCGCAGGAAAACGTGCGGCGGATTGACGCGAGGCCATATCGAACTGAAAACACGGTGGTAGGCATGGGCGGGATTGAACCGCCGACCTCTTCCGTGTCAAGGAAGCGCTCTCCCACTGAGCTACATGCCTGTGTGTTCCAGGTGAGACGCGGATGTCGATGGATTCGTGCAAGCAGAGCCAAGGGGTAACAGAGATCGCCCCGCCGGGCAACCAAGCGCGGGCAGGCCCGGAAGCGAGACCGCGGATTCCGGCGATTTTTCCAATTTCCTGAATCAAATCTGTGTAATCTGTGTAATCTGTGGATTTCTTACGGGCGCGGCTTGCGCAGGACCATTCCGGGCTTGCCCGAGGCGCTGAGCGCCTCGCCGACCGGCAGATATCCCGCGCGGGTCCAGAACTGATACGCCAGCACGGTATCGCGATGCACGAAGGGGCGGATTTCGGTCCATTGCGCGGCGAACAGTTCATGCTCGATCGCGGCCACCACCTCGCTGCCGAGTCCGGCGCCCTGCCGGTCGCCCTGGATCATCATCAGGGCGATCCAATTAATCCGCTCCGACGGAATCGGCGCGATAAGCTCGACCGTGCCGACGATCCGGCCGGTCGCGCGCTCACGCACGGTGTACTCGTGCGCCTCGAGATCGGGAAAGCGCGGATTGGGGTCGTCGGCGAGATAATTTTCCAGGTCGGCGGCGGCCCAGATTACCCGCTCGCCCGACGCACGATGAAACTCGGGATTGGAATTGAACAGCGCGACCAACCCGTCGATCGTCGCGCGGTCATCGGCGTCAGCTTCCTCGATCAGCAGCCGTTCAGTCTCGATAGTCATGGCGCAAGCCATGCTTGATTGTACTCTTTTCCGCGTCCCATGGGTGGCTTTTACGTAACCACCTGACGGCGGGGCCGTTTGCATCTCCTTGTCCAAGGAGAGGCCGGCGCGCGCGAAGCGCGCGGCGGGAGGGGTAGGGGTTAGGTCGATCTTCAAGGCGCTGGCCGCGGAGCCGCGCCGATTCACAGCTCCGGGGCGCGCGGCGGTCTCCCTAACGAGCGTTAGGTTTTTTGCCAGGTTTGTTCAGGGCTGAACTGTTCAGCCTTATACGCCCTGGCGCTCTGCGTAAAATCGAGCGCATGGAGATGCCACCAAACTTTCCGCTCTATCTCTTTTGTCTGATGGCTGGCGTCTCGCCGGACTTCTCGCGGGCGCGGCACGGGTGCCTGCTGAGCGTCGCGCGGCGCGCGATACAGGGCGTGCAAGAATCCGATCGAACTCCCTATCCGGCCAAATTTCTCCAGCAATTTCCCGGTGAATTTGCGAGGCGGGCCGGAAAAATTCTTCAAGCGAACCCATCGCGGCTTGTGGTTTGCAGCGCCCGTGCGCGGCAGGCGACGTATCGCGGGACTTCTGTTAGGCTTGCGCGCCAAGTAACCTCGCCCCGTATCGAGCGTCGGCCCGCAATGATGGATCGCGAGCGTATCATCCAGGTCTTCTTCTTCGGCTTTCTGGCCCTGATGGCCTATGAGCTATATGTCCTGCTGGCGCCGTTCATCACGCCGCTGATGTGGGCGATCCTGCTCGCGTTCCTGGCTCATCCGCTGCTGATCGAACTCGACCATCTGGTGCGCCGCCGCTCGCTATCGGCGATAATCATCACACTTGCGGTCGCACTCGGCGTGATCCTGCCCGCGATTTGGCTGTCGGGCCGGCTGGCCGCCGAGGCGCAGAACCTTTACGTCCAGGCCGCCACGATGCTCAACGCCGACGGACTAGCGCGGGCGCGGGACTGGATGCTGCACTCCGATTTCATCCAGGCGATCAACCGGCGGCTGGCGCCGCGCGGGATCAAGATCGAGGACGAGATTCCCAAGCACGCCGCCGCCACCGCGCAGATCGTCAGCGCATACGTCGCCTACCATCTGACCACCGCCGCGCGCAACGTTGCGACGGTGGTGATCGACTTTGGCATTATCCTGCTGATCTTCTTCTACCTGTTGCGCGACGGCGAGAGCTATTACAACTCGCTGCGCGACCTGACTCCCCTGCACGAAGACGACAAGAAGGCGGTCTTCGAAACGCTGCGCTCGACGCTCGCCTCCGTCATGCGCGGGCTGATGCTCACGGCGCTGTTGCAGGGCGTGACGATCGGCGTGGGCCTGATGTTCAGCGGAGTTCCCTACTGGGCGTTTCTTGCGCTGGCGAGCGCCGCGGCCGGACTGCTGCCTATAGGGGGAACCGCGGTGATCTGGGTTCCGGCGACGCTCTATCTGTTCTATACGGCGGGATGGGGATGGGCGATCTTCCTGGTGGTGTGGTGCTCGATCGCGCTTGCGATTATCGACAACTTCATCAAGCCGATGGCGATGAAGCATGGCACGGGATTGCCGACGCTCGCGCTGTTTTTCGGAATCGCGGGCGGACTCGAGGCCTACGGGCCCATCGGCCTGTTCGTCGGCCCGGCAATCATGTCGGTGTTCGCGGCCTTGCTGCGCGTCTATCGCAAGACCTACGGCGAAAGCCGCAAGCAGGCGGCCTGAGCGTGCTTCAGAAGCGCCGCGCAACCGGCACTGGCGCCGGCTCCGCCACCATCGCGGATTGCGCCGGGCCGGCCACACGGCGCGACATCTCGCGCTTGATCCACATCCCGATAAACCACGCCGCTACGCCATAACTGGCGGCGACGACGAAAATGCAATCGAGAATCATCCGGCGCGACAGCCCCAGCCATCGCTCCAGAAACATCGAGCCCACTATCGCCGCGACCGCTGCCAGATCCGCGGCGAACACACCTACCGCCATCAATGTCATCACAATCATGAGGGTTTACTACCTTCCTCTATAATGAGTGACGACGGCGCCGCGAATTGCATTCAATTGTTACCTGAGCAAACGTTTAGTAACCTGATGCCGCGCACGCATAACGGCGCGGCGGTGCGCATTAGCGTGAAAATCGGCGCCGCGCGCAAGAGGATTATTCGATGAAATATGCAATCGTTACCGGAGGAGCACGCGGGCTCGGACTTGGGATCGTGACTGCGCTGCTCGATGAAAAAGTTGTCGAAGCGATCGCCGTGATCGACAAGGAACTGCTGCCCGCGCCCGCCGCGATCGCGAAGCGGGTCCACGGCTTTCGCGCCGACGTGACCGACGAAGGCTCGATCCACTCTGCCCTCGAGGCGATCGCGGCCGAGCTCGGTCCGCATCCCGACGTGCTGTGCAACAACGCCGGCGGTGGCGAGCGCGCGTGGTTCGAGGGCAGCCGCCAGACCAACAACTGGGACTCGGTCGAGACCTGGCGCCGCTATGTCGATCTGAATCTCAACTCAGTCTATCTGGTTTCTCGCGAGGTCGCGCCGCGGATGCGCGCGGGCGGCGCCATTTGCAACACCTCTTCGATCGCCGGGATGCAGGCGGTGCCGATGCTGGCGGCGTATGCCGCGGCCAAGGCCGGCGTGATCTCGTACACGCGCACGCTTGCCGCGCAGCTCGCACCGTCGGGAATCCGGGTCAACGCGGTTGCGCCCGGGCTCATCTACACACCGCTTTGGAAACAACTCGGCGCCGCGGTCGGTGGCGGAGACGATCGCGCGCGCGACGCGTTCGACGCGATCGTAAGGCAGAGCGTGCCACTCGGACGCGAGCAGACCGAAGAAGATATCGGCCGCGCCGCGGCGTGGCTGTGCTCGGAGCGGGCGATGAACGTGACCGGGCAGGTGATCGCCGTCGATGGCGGCATCACGCTCGGGGTCCGCGCGCTGGATCGGTAGGCGCCGCGCAAACCCGTATGGCGCGGGGTCCGATCGAGCCTGTAAACTCGGCCCCAGGATGGAATCCGCGGCAGACACACTCGACTCCGGAGCGCGGTTCATCGTGCGCCGGCTCCGCGCGGCGGGCTTTGTCGCCTTCTACGCCGGCGGATGCGTGCGCGACAAAATTCTTGGCCTGGCGCCCAAGGATTACGATATCGCCACCGACGCGCGCCCCGAGGTCGTGCAGCGGATGTTCGAGCGCACGGTCGCCGTCGGCGCGCGCTTCGGCTCGGTCGCGGTGATCCTAGAGGGTGCGCAGTTCGAGGTGACGACCTTTCGCGCCGACGCCGAATATTTCGACGGGCGGCGGCCTTCGGCGGTGCGCTTCGGCACGATCGAAGAGGACGCCAAGCGCCGCGATTTCACGATCGGCGGGATGTTCCTCGATCCGGAAAACGATCGGCTGATCGATCTGGTCGGCGGGATGCGCGATCTGCGCGCCGGAATCGTGCGCGCGATCGGAAATCCCGCCGAGCGCTTCGCCGAAGACCGCCTGCGTATCCTGCGCGCCGCGCGCTTCGCCGCGCGCTTCGACTTCGCGATCGATGCGGCCACCTGGAGCGCGATGCGCCAGGCCGCTCCCGCGATCACCGAGATCGCCGCGGAACGAATCGGCGCGGAACTGGTGCGCCTGATGACCGAGGGCGGCGCCGGCCGCGCGATGGATTTGCTGCGCCACAGCGGCCTGTGGGCCGCGCTCGCGCCCGAGCTGCTCGAGATGATCGGATGCGCTCAGCCCGAGAATTTTCATCCCGAGGGCGACGTCTGGGCGCACACGCGGCTGGCGGTCTCGATGCTGCCCGCGGGATGCAGCGAGACGGTCGCGTTCGGAATCCTGCTGCACGATATCGCCAAGCCGCGATGCCGCGGCGTCGCCGACGGCGGCAAGATTACATTCTACGGCCATACCGATCAGGGCGCCGTGATCGCCGCCGATCTGATGGCGCGCTTGCGGCGCTCGAACTTCGTGCAGGAGCGCGTCGCCTACCTGGTGCGCGACCATCTGCGCCTGTGCATGGCGCCGCGGATGCGCAAGGCCACCCTCAAGCGGATGCTTGCCGACGAAGGGTTTGGCGAACTGATGCAGGTGGCGATGCTCGACGCGCTCGCGTCGTCGTCATACATGGGCTACTGGAATTTCTGCCGGCGCACGCTCGAGTCGATGGCCTCGGCCGGGATTCGCCCGCCGCGCCTGCTCTCCGGCAGGGATTTAATCGCGCTCGGCTTCGCGCCGGGACCGCGCTTCAAGGAAATTTTGCAGCAAGCCGAAGACCTTCAGCTCGACGGCGCGCTCGCCACCCGCGACGACGCCCTGGCGTGGCTGCGCACGCATCATGCGCCGCAAGAGCCCACACGATAGGTGCTGAGCGCGCGCAACATCTCGATGCGATTTGGGCGCACGCTGGCGCTCGACCGGGTCGATTTCGAGGCCGCGCCCGGCCAGATTCACGCGTTGGTCGGTGAAAACGGCGCCGGCAAAACCACCCTGATGAATATCATCGCGGGCCGTCTGCGCCCGGACTTGGGCGGCGTCTGGCTCGATGGCGCCGCACTGCGCCGCGGCTCGGCGGCGCGCGCGCTGCGCGCCGGAATTGCGGCGGTGAATCAGAGCCCGATGCTGTTCGAGCGCTTCACCTGGGAAGAAAATCTCGCGCTCGGCGGCTTCGGCATCGCCGGATTCGATCTTGCCGCCGTCGCCGCTCGGTCGCGCGCTCTGGCCGACAAGCTTGGTTTCACGCTGCCCGCGGCGGGCGGCACGATCGAGCAGCGCTCGATCGCCGAGCGCGTCCGGCTCGAAGTGCTGCGTGCGCTCTCGTTCGATCCGCGCGTGCTGATTCTCGACGAGCCGACGGGAGTGCTGGCGCCCGCCGAACTTGCGCCGTTTTTGGAACTGCTCTCGCGGCTGCGCGCAGAGGGCAGGGTGATCGTGCTGATCACGCACAAGCTCGCCGAGGCGGTTGCCGTCGCCGACCGGATCACCGTGCTGCGCCAGGGGCGGGTGGTCGCGCACACCACCGCGGCCGAGACCTCCGAGTCCGCGCTCGCGCGCCTGATGATCGGCGAAATCGATATTCCACGATCGCCGTCAGCGCCCGCGGCGCACGCGGGCGAGACGGCGCTGTCGGTCGAGGATCTCGCGCTCGACCGCGACCGCGCTCGCGTGCTCGATTCCGTGCGGTTCGACGTGCGTGCGGGCGAGATCGCCGGGGTCGCGGGCGTCGATGGCAACGGGCAGGCCGAGCTGGTCGAAGTGATCGCGGGCGCGCGCCGCGCGCGCCGCGGCCGCGTATCGGCATCCTCGGCCACCGCGATTGCGGTGATCCCGGAGAATCGCGATCTGGACGGGCTGATCCTCGACATGCCGATTTGGGAAAACCTGTTGCTCGCGCCCGCGCTGCGCGACCGGTTCGCGCCACATGGATGGCTGCGGCGGCGCGCCGCGCTCGAGTTGTGCCGCACGCTGCTCGCGCGCTTCCGGATCCGCGCGGCCGGACCCGAGGCGCCGGCCGCGGCGCTGTCTGGCGGCAATCGCCAGCGGCTCGAAGTCGCGCGCGCGATCGCGGCCGAGCCGCGCGTGATCGTCGCGCACAACATCTGCCGCGGGCTGGACCTGGCCGGCGCCGCTGACGTGCATCGCGCGCTCGTCGAATTCGCCGCCACGGGCGGCGCGGTGCTGCTGATTTCGAGCGACCTCGATGAATTGTTCGCGCTGTGCGGGCGGATCTTCGTGATGAGCCGCGGGCGCGTGCGCGAGACCGAGCCCGCCGATCGCGAGCCCGCGCGGCTCGGAATGCTGATGGCGGGGAATTGGCAGTGAGCGCGATGCTCTCTGCGATCGGAAAATCGATCGCGGCGCTCGCGCTTGCCTGCGCGATTATCGCCGCCGTCGTGCTCGCACTCGGCGCGTCGCCCGTCGGCGTCTTCGCCGCGCTATGGGAGGGAGCGTTCGGAAGCTGGTACGCCGCCGCCGACACTATAGTCAAGGCGACGCCGCTCATCTTCACCGGGCTGGCCGTGTCGGTCGCGTTTTCGGGATCGCTGTGGAATATCGGCGCCGACGGACAACTGATCGCCGGCGCGATCGCCGCGGGTGCGATCGGACCGTACCTGGGCGGATGGCCGCGGCCCGCCGCGATCATCCTGACGCTGTGCGCGGGCGCGATCGGCGGCGCGATCTGGGGCGGAATCTGCGGATGGCTGCGCGCGCGGCGCGACACCAACGAAGTCATCAGCACGATCATGATGAACTTCGTCGCGGCGCAGGTGCTGAGCTGGGTCGTGCACGGACCGCTGATCGAAGCCTCGGGCGCGTATCCGCAGAGCATGGCGATTGCGCCGAGCGCGCGGATGTACATGCCGCTCGAGCCGACGCGCTTAAATCCCGCAATCGTGCTCGCGATCGTGCTGGCGGCGGGATGCTACCTGCTCCTGTTTCATAGCCGGGCCGGATTCGAGCTGCGCGCGATGGGCCGCAACCGGCGCGCGGCCGCATTTTATGCGATCCCGATCGCGCGCTTGACAATCGCGGCGCTCGCGCTTTCGGGAGCGCTGGCGGGAATCGGCGGCGCGGTGCAGGTCTCGGCGATAACGCATCGCCTGTACGAAAAATTCTCGCCCGGATGGGGCTTCGAGGCGATCGCGGTCGCGCTGGTGGCGCGGCTTAACCCCTTCGGCATAATCGCGGCGGCGATTTTTTTCGGCGCGCTCGACAACGGCTCGCAGGCGATGCAGCGCACCCAGGGCGTCTCACCCGTGCTGGTGCAGGTGATCCAGGGCTTGGTCATCATGATTCTGCTCGCCTTCGATACTCCCGCGTGGACGCGGATTCGCGGCGGTCTCTTCGCGCGCTCGCGCGACTCCGCGCCGCCGATCGAGCCGGGAGCGCAAGCCGATGCTTGACGCGTTTCTCAATTCGGCCATCGCGATGGCGACGCCTATTCTGCTCGCGGCGCTCGGCGAGCTGATCGTCGAGCAAAGCGGCGTGATCAATATAGGGATCGAGGGCGCGATGCTGTGCGGTGCGTTCTTCGCGCTGGTGGGCGCGTACTTCACCGGCTCGACCATCGCCGGAATCGCGGCGGGGATCGCGGCTGGCGTCGCGATCAACGCGATCCTCGCGTTTCTGGTGGTCAACCTGTCCGTCAGCCAGGTGGTCGCCGGAACCGCGCTTGATATCCTTGCGGCCGGAATCACCGGAGTCCTCTACCGCAGGCTGTTCGGAATCACCGGGATGGCGTTCATGGTCAAGCCGATGGCGCGCCTCGCGTTTGGTCCGCTGACGCGAATTCCGATTCTGGGCGCGGTGGTCTTTCATCACAACGCGTTCGTGTATCTGGCCTTCGCGACCGTGCCGGTTATCGGATTCGTGCTCTGGCGCACGCGCTACGGATTGACGCTGAGGGCCGCGGGTGAACGGCCAGAAGCGGCGGACGCGCTGGGGCTGGGAGTCTATCGGCTGCGCTGGCATGCGCTGCTTGCCTCGGGCGTGCTGACAGGATTGGCGGGTGCGTATCTGACGCTCGCCTACGCGAACACCTTTGTCGAGAACATCTCGGGCGGACGCGGCTTCGTTGCGCTGGCAGTGGTGATCCTGGGGCGATGGAATCCGTGGGGCATCGCCGCGGCGAGTGTCCTGTTCGGCGCCGCGATGGCGCTGCAATTCGGCTTGCAGGCCCTCGGCACGGCGGTCCCGTATCAGCTATTTCTCGCGCTGCCCTATGCGCTGACTCTCGTCGTGCTGGCGGGATTCGGCGGACAGGCGGCGTCACCGTCCGCGCTCGGCGAGCCGTACCGGCGGCCGTAACTGAATCGAACGGGCGGCCACGCAGGGCCGCCCCTACATCGCGATGCGGTTCCGTGTAGGGGCGGTCCCATGTGGCCGCCCGCTCTCCCTGCCCGCGATTGCATTCGTGCTGGCGGGATTCGGCGGACAGGCGGCGTCACCGTCCGCGCTCGGCGAGCCGTATCGGCGGCCGTAACCGAATCGAACGGGCGGCCACATAGGGCCGCCCCTACATCGCGATGCGGTTCCGTGTAGGGGCGGCCCTGCGTGGCCGCCCGCTCTCCCTGCCCGCGATTTGCGTTCGATAACGCCGCTGCATAAATCCCGCGACCCCTACCAATCGGTCCGGCCGCTCAGCTATGCTCATCTTCACGATGCCTTCCGCTCAGCCAATCGCTTCGACTTTTCCGGTCGCCTTCTGCAAAGGATGCGGCAAGAGCGTCGTCACCTGGGTTGCGCTCGATGACGACGGTCGCGAGCGGCGCCTGTGCGCGCATTGCGATGCGCCGATCGCCGCCGAACTCGAATGGATCAGCGCGACCGAACTCGAATCGACCGGCTACTATATCGGCACTCCCAGCGCCCCGCGCGCCGGCGGATGCGGCGGCGGATGCTCGAGCGGCGCCTGCGGCACGCGCAAGCATTAGCGCGGATCGATTGAATCGTCAGTGGGGGCGGACGGCTCGTCCGCCCGCGGAATCGAAACAAACTACGCAGTTCCGCGCCGTCACGCGAGCGCGCCGGTCTGGCGCAGAGCTTCATAGACTACTATCGAGACCGCGTTGGACAGGTTCAGGCTGCGCACTCCCGGCTCGAAAATTGGAATCTGGTAGGCGTGGTCCGCGCGCTCGGCGATGAACTCGCGGCCGAGGCCCTTGGTCTCGCTGCCGAACATCAGGAAGTCGCCGCGCTGGTATTTCGCCGCGAGATAACTCTTTTCCGCGCGCGCCGAAAACACTTTCGCCCGCGGCGCGGGATGCTCGCGCGCGAATTCGTTCCAATCGAGATAGGTGCGCAGATCGACCAGCGGCCAATAGTCCAGTCCCGCCCGTTTCAGATATCGATCTTCGAGCGAGAAGCCGAGCGGCCCGACCAGATGCAGCCGCGTGCGCGTGGCCGCCGCCAGGCGCGCGATCGAGCCCGTGTTCTGCGGAATCTCGGGGCGCACGAGCACGATGTGCAGCTGCGGTTCGGGCAGATGCATCGCTCAGCCGCGCGCTTGCGAAATCCGATGGCGTGCGCCGCGAATCCGCACGTAGAAGCCGCCCGCGTCGTCAGCTTCCAGCCGGTCGGCGAGATGGTAATAGGCGTTGCGCAGGAACCGCGCGCGATACTCGCCGCCCTTGACCCGCGCGTAGAGGACATTGCCCGCGCCAACTTCGAGTGTCGCCGGATCGAGTTCCTCGCGAGTGTCGTCGTTCAGCACCGTCATAAATCCGCCCAGCTCGTCGTCCTCTAACGTGCGCACCACGAAGGGCGTGTCCTCGACGGTGATCGCGGCGCGCTCGTCGCCGACTTCGAGAAAATACGAGCCGTCGGGATTGCGGCGAATCGACTGGCTGAACAGCGTCGCGATGCGCGGATTGTCGATCCGTTCCTCGTCGGTGTACCAGTTGCCGTCGCGGCGGAAAGAAATCCTGCCCGACTCGACGGCGTAAAATCCCGCTTTGGGCATCGCAGTTACTTGCCGGTTTTCACTTGCGCTCGCGGCTGTCCAGGATGATCGTTACCGGCCCGTCGTTGACCAGCTCGAGTTCCATCGCGGCGCCGAATTGTCCCGTTTCGACTCTAACACCGGCTTGTTTGGCGAGCCACACGAAGTGCTCGTACAGGCGCCGCGCGTCGTTGGGCGCCGCCGCCGCGGTGAACGAGGGCCGCCGGCCCGCGCCGGTGTCAGCCATCAGCGTGAACTGCGATACGATCAGAAGCGCGCCGCCGACCGCGTCGAGCGCCAGGTTCATCTTGCCGTCGGCGTCGGCGAACACGCGCATCTTGAGCGTCCGGTCGGCGATGAACTGCGCGTCCGCCTCGCTATCGCCCGCCGCGACGCCGAGCAATACCACGAAGCCGCGGCCGATCTCGCCGAGGTTCCCGCCGCCGGTGCGGACTTGGGCGCGGCTTACGCGTTGAACAATCGCGCGCATGGTTGCGTCAATATCATGTCAGGGCGCCGAGGCGACCAGCTTCCGGGTTGCTCCGCGGCATCTCGACCGGCTGTTCGACCAGCGCATCGGCGTACTATAGTCTAAAGCATCGATGATTCCCGTCCTGTTTCATATCGGTCCGCTCACGGTTTACAGCTACGGCCTGATGATGGCGCTGGGTTTCCTGGCGGCGGATTGGGTCGTGACGGCCGAATGCCATCGGCGCTCGATCACTCCGGACTACGCCTCGTCGCTGATCGTGTGGGCGGCGATCGTCGGGATCGCGTCCTCGCGCATACTCGATATCTTCAACAATTTTTCGAGTTACATGGCCGACCCGAAGTCGATGATCTTTTCGGGCTCGGGTTTCGTCTGGTACGGCGGGATGATCGGCGGAATCATCGCGGTTTACGTCGTCTCGCGCCGTTACGGTATCCCCTTTCCGGAGACCGCCGACATGACTGCGCCGGCGCTCGCGATCGGCCAGGCGATCGGGCGGATCGGATGCCTGCTGTCCGGCGACGGCGATTGGGGCTTGCCTTCGAGGCTGCCGTGGGCGATGGCGTTCCCCAAGGCGATCGTGGGATGGAATTCGCAGACCGTGCTCAAGCTCGACCCGGGCGGCAACCTGGTCTCGGGCTTTTTTCCGGGAGTACGGGTGCATCCGACGCCGATCTATGAGGCGATACTCTACACCGGCGTGTTCCTGATTCTATGGAGTCTGCGCCGCAAGGGGCTGGCCGCAGGCCGCATACTCTATCTCTATCTCATCTTGGCGGGCGCCGCGCGCTTCATGGTCGAGTTCCTGCGCGTGAACCCGCGTGTGTTCGAGGGACTCAGCGAGGCGCAGCTTATCGCAATCGGGATGATGATCGTTGGCGCCGTCGCGTGGGTAGCCTCGGGCGAGAAGCGCGCTCCCGCCGCAGCCAAAGAGGCGGCGCGCGCCTGAACCGCGTGGAGCCCGCGCGGATCGATACAACCATGAATCGGCGCCTGATGCAGACAATCGCGATCGCCGCGGTGATTGCCGGCGTGGCGATGATCATCGCGAGCAATCGGCGCGCTTACCGGCCCGCCGATGAATCCGCCCGGCAGGAACAGCCCATCGTTCCCGCCGGCGACAAAGCCGCCGACTTCAAACTCGAGAAGCTCGACGGCACCACGCTGTCGCTCGATCAATTGCGCGGCAAGGTCGTGTTCCTCAACATCTGGGCCACCTGGTGCGGTCCGTGCCGCGAGGAAATGCCCTCGATGGAGACGCTGTACGACGAACTCAAGAACAACAAGGACTTCGTGATGCTGGCCGTCAGCCAGGACACCAGGGGGCGCAGCGTGGTGGCGCCCTACGTGGCGAAAAACGGTTATCACTTCACGATTCTGCTCGACCCCGAGAACAAGGTCGGCGATTCGTACGATGTCTCGGGTGTGCCCGAGACCTTTATCATCAACCGCGGCGGCCGGATCGTGGCGCATCACATGGGCGCATTCGATTGGTCGCGGCCCGACGTGAAGGACGCCCTCAAGCAGTTGCTGGACGCCCGGGAAGGCTGAGCCGGACAAGGTGGCGATAGCGCACTTTACCCCTGTGCATCGCCAGTGCCCTTCTGCTTAAATGATGAAACCCCAATACTCACGGGTGGTGGATGCCAGTATTCAAGCGAAATAGATGGGCTATCACGCTGGCGGTCTTTTTGATCGCCTGCTTCATGGGACTCGAAGAGGTCGCGGTGCGCCGGGCGCAGGCGCTGCCGACCGATACCTACCAGCAGCTCGAAACCTTCGCCAATGTGCTTGCCATTGTGCAGAAGAACTACGTCGAGCCGGTCTCAACCAAACAACTGATCGACGGCGCGATCACCGGGATGCTGGCGTCACTGGACCCGCACAGCGCCTACCTGACCCCCGAACTGTATCGCGACCTCGAGGTCGAAACCCGCGGCAGCTTTGGCGGCCTGGGAATCGAAATCACGATCAAGAACGGCGTGCTGACCGTGGTCGCGCCGATCGAGGACACTCCCGCGTACCGCGCGGGAATCAAGGCCGGCGATCAGATCGTCAAAATCAACAACGACTTCACCAAGGACATGACGCTGACCCAAGCGGTGAAGCGGATGCGCGGGCCGCGCGGCAGCAATATCAAGCTGACGATTCATCGAACCGGAGTTCCCGAGCTGTTCACCGTCTCGATGGCGCGCGACGTGATCAAAATCCAGTCGGTCAAGTCCAGACCGCTGGAAGACGGCTTCTCGTACCTGCGCATCACGACCTTCCAGGAAGCGACCGATACGGGCGTCGCGAAGGCGCTCGAGCAGTTCACCAAGAACGGCCACGGCCGCATCAAGGGACTGGTGCTCGACCTGCGCGACAATCCGGGCGGCCTGCTCAATCAGGCGGTCAAGGTGTCCGACGAATTTCTGGACGGCGGGATGATCGTCTATACGCAGGGTCGGCTCGAAAATCAGCAGCAGAAATATTTCTCCCACAAGAAGCGGGACTTCAGCGACTATCCGATGGTGGTGCTGGTCAACGGCGGCAGCGCCAGCGCCAGCGAGATCGTCGCCGGGGCGTTGCAAGATCAAAAGCGCGCCGTCATCGTCGGCACTCAAACCTTCGGCAAAGGCTCCGTGCAGACTATCCTGCCGCTCGACGATCAATCCGCCCTGCGGCTGACGACCGCGCGTTACTTCACGCCCAATGGCCGATCAATCCAGGCCGTGGGAATCACCCCGGACGTGGAAATCGAACCGCCCAAACCAACCCTTGCGGCGCTTGAAATTCCCGGCGTGCAGATGGATGAGGACGAGGAAATCCACGAGCGCGACCTGCCGCATCATTTCAAAAACGGACAGGCGCATTCCAAGCCCAAGCCCAAGACCCAGGGCCCGTCGCAGCCCTCGGCTACCGCGCCCGACCAGACCACTCCGGCGCTCGGCGCCAAGGGCGGCAAGCCGGTCAAGGAAAAAGATGTCCAGCTCGAAAAGGCGATCGATATCCTGAAGCACTGGAACACCTTCAAGCTCCAGTTGGCCAAGGGCGATATCCAGCCGGGTCCGACCGCGAAGAACCAGTAGCGCGTCGGCGCAGAGTGTTGACTGACACGCAGGGCCGGCCCCAAAAGGCCGGCCCTGTGCGTTTGCGATGCGCCCGGCGATCGTCAACCGCGCGACGCAGTCCGCGACGCTACGCGCTAAATCGCCGAAGGCGGGCAGGGTGAGATATTCCGATGAGCCTTAATTTTCTCATTACCGGAACCGATACCGGCGTCGGCAAGAGCACCGTCGGATGCGCGCTCGGCTTCGCGCTGCGCGCGCGTGGGATGCGCGTGGGAGTGATGAAGCCGGCGGAAACCGGATGCGAAGAGCGCGGGGAAATCGGCGCGGGAGTTCTCGATCCCGCCGATGCGCGCGCGCTGGCGCTCGCCGCGGGATGCGGCCTGCCGCTAGATTTGATCTGCCCGTATCGCTACCGCTCGCCGCTCGCGCCTCCCGCAGCGGCCGAGCGCGACGGCCTTCCGCCGCCCGATCCGGCGCGGATCGCGCGATGCTTTCGCGAGATCGCATCGGGGAGCGAAGCGGTCCTGGTCGAAAGCGTGGGTGGGCTGGCGGCGCCGCTCGCGTGGGGCTTCGATAACGCCGATCTGGCCGCGATGCTGGGCTTGCCGCTGATCGTGGTGATCGCGAACCGGCTCGGATGCCTCAATGCCGCGATGCTGACGTTCAGCTACGCACGCGCCAAACGCCTCGAAATAGCAGGATGGCTCCTCAACGACGCCGAGCCCGCCGACACTCCCGCCGCGCTGACCAACGCCGCCTCGCTGGCGCGGATGACGGACGTTCCCCGCCTCGGCACGATGCGCCACAAGGAGCCGCTCGCCAAGAGCATCGTCGAGAAGCTGCTCGCGCGGTCGCTATGAATTGGCTCCGGACTGTTTGTGATGCTGCGCTTCGAGCCATCTTTCGGCGTCGATCGCGGCCATGCATCCTGTGCCTGCCGCCGTGACCGCCTGGCGATAGACGCGGTCGGCAACGTCGCCGGCGGCGAACACGCCGTCGATATTGGTGAAGGTCGAGCCGGGCTTGACCTTCAGGTAGCCGAGCTCGTCCATTTCGAGCTGGCCCTTGAAGATGTCGGTGTTCGGCTTATGCCCGATGGCCATGAACACGCCCTCGCACTTGAAATTCGAGGTCTGCTTGGTTTTCAGATTTTTCAGCTTGACGGCGCTGACGCCGGTTTTGGGCTCGCCGAAAATCTCTTCGACCACGGAATCCCACACGAACGCGATCTTGGGATTTTTCTCCGCGCGATCCTGCATGATCTTCGACGCGCGCAGCGCGTCGCGCCGATGCACGATCGAGACCCGCGACGCGAAGCGGGTCAGAAAGATCGCCTCTTCGATCGCGGTGTCCCCGCCGCCGACCACCACGACCTCTTTGTTCTTGAAGAACGCGCCGTCGCAGGTCGCGCACGCGCTGACTCCGTAGCCCTTGAGCCGCTGCTCGGACTCGATCCCGAGCCACTGCGCCGCCGCTCCGGTCGAGACGATCAGCGACTCGGCACGAATCGTTTTGCCCTCGCATTCGAGCTCGAACGGATGCTTGCCCATCCGCACTTGCGTCACTTCGCCTTGCAGGAAGCGCGTGCCGAAACGCTCGACCTGGCGGCGGAAGACTTCCATCATCTCCGGCCCCTGGATGCCCTTCTCGAAGCCCGGATAGTTCTCGACCTCGGTGGTAATGGTGAGCTGGCCGCCCGGCTCCATCCCCTCGATCACGAGCGGGTGCAGGTTGGCGCGCGCGGTATAAAGCGCGGCGGTCAGGCCGGCCGGGCCGGAGCCAAGGATCACAACTTTATAGATTTCATCGGCCATGCAAATTTCCCGCAAGCTCGTCGGCTGAATGCGAACAAGTTTATTGTATATGCCAAGCCGGTCAACATAAGCTCAAGGATTAAGCATCATGGCGGACAAGAATAAAATCCGGAGCGGGCGCGCGCGGCTGACGCATATCGACGCGCGCGGGCGCCTCAAGATGGTTGATATCGGCGCGAAGGCCGTCACCCGGCGCGAGGCGATCGCGCGCGGGCAGGTCGCGATGGAGCCGGCGACCCTGGCCGCGATTATTGGCGGAACGCTCAACAAGGGCGAGGCGCTTTCCGCGGCGCGAATCGCGGCGATCATGGCGGCCAAGCGCACCCACGAGCTGATTCCGCTGTGCCATCAGATCGCGCTCGATCTGGTCGAGGTCGAGTTCCGCCCGAGCCGGACGAAATCTGCCCTCGAGATCGAGGCGCGCGCCGTAACCCAGGCTCGCACTGGCGTCGAGATGGAAGCGCTGGTCGCGGTCAGCGCGGCGGCGCTTACGATCTACGACATGGCCAAGGCGATAGACCGCGCGATGGAGATCGGCGCGATTCGGCTGATCAGCAAATCGGGCGGGCGCAGCGGCGAGTACCGCCGCGCAGGCGAAACTTTGTGGGAGCCGTCGCGGTCCTCGACGTGAACACCGATAGCGCCAGCATGGCGCCGAAGCCCGCCGGACGAATCTTCTTGCGCACCCGGCGCGACGGTCCGCTGCGCGGCGGCAATCCCTGGATCTTTTCGCAGGCGATAGCGCGCGTCGAGCCGGTTGGCCTTGGCGCCGGAGCCTTCATCGAGGTGCTCGATTCCGGCGGCGACCTGCTCGGCCTGGGCTACTACAATCCTGCCACCACGATCGCGATTCGGATGCTCGAGTGGGGCGCCGCGCCCGAGGTACCGGACCTGATCGCGCGGCGGATCAAAGACGCAATCGCGCTGCGCGCGCGGTTCATCGGCGCCGACACCGATTCATACCGGCTCGTCAATGGCGACGGCGACGGGCTTTCCGGCGTGGTGGTGGATCGCTACGGCGACGTGATCGTGCTCCAGCTTCTGACCGCCGGTGCGGACGCGATGCGCGATCAGATCGTCGCCGAACTCGCGGGCCGGCTCACGCCGCGCTCGATTATCGAACGCAGCCAGGGCGCGGTGCGCAAGCAGGAAGCGCTGGCCGACCGGATTGCAGTCGCGTACGGAGCCGAGGTTGCCCAGAGCGTCGCGACCGAGCACGGAATAAAATTCTCGGTGGACCTGGTTCACGGACAGAAGACCGGCGCGTTTCTCGATCAGCGCGAGAACCGCGCTCTTGTCCGCGGGCAATCCGCCGATGCCCGCGTGCTCGATGCGTACTGCTACGGCGGAGGGTTCGCGCTCGCGGCGCTGGCGGGCGGAGCCCGGCGCGTAGTCGCGATCGACACTGCGGCGCGCGCGCTCGCCGCCGCGCGCGGTAATCTCGCGCTCAACGGGCATCCGGACGCCGCCGCCGAGTTTGTGCATGGCGATGCGGGCGAGTTCATGGCCCAGAGCGCCGAGCGATTCGACGTGGTGGTCCTCGACCCGCCTCCTCTTGCACGTGCGCGCGCCGACGCGGAGCGGGCCGGGCGCCTGTACGTCGAGCTGAACGCGCTTGCGATGCGGGTGCTGGCGCCGGGCGGGCGCCTCGCGAGTTTCAGTTGTTCGGCGCATTTCCGGGGCGAAGATTTTATCCGCGCGGTGCGAATCGCGCAGAACAAATCCGGCCGCAAGCTGAGGATGCTCGGCCGGCTCGGCCCCGGCCCCGACCATCCCGTGCTGCTCGGCCACGCCGAGGGCGAATATCTAACCGGCGTTCTGCTGGCCGATCTGGGCTGACCGTCCTCATGGCGGGATTCGCATTGGCGGCTTGCACACTTCGCGGCTTTCCTTGAGTATAGAGCCGATTTTCGAGGTCGGGATGCTACCAGACAGATTTGCGCGCAAGTGGATTATCGCGCTGGCGGCCGCAGCGGTGCTGCTCTCGCCGGCGTGCCATCGCGAGGTCGCGGTGCCGCCCCTGCACGAGCGGGCGATTACCTTCGCGGACAATTTTTTCGACGTGTGGCCGACCAGCCCGACCCGCGCGTTCATCGTTGGCTCGCGCGGCAAGGTTCTGCTGACCGAGGACGGCGGCCGCCACTTCAAGCGGGTCGAAATCGGCACCGATCGGGCCGTGTTTGGAATCCAGATGGTCGATGATCAGACCGGCTACCTGTGCGGACAGGACGGGCTGGTGATGCGCACGCACGACGGCGGCAAGACCTGGCAGCGGATCAACTCGCGCACTCATCTGTTTATATTCGGGCTCGCGTTTCCCGATCGCCTGCATGGCTTTCTGGTCGGCGACCGCGCGCTGGTGCTCAGCACCACCGACGGCGGCGAGACTTTTCTCAAGCGCCAGTTGCAGCGTACCTTTCCTCCGGCGTTGGAAGACTACGCGCTGCCGTACGAGGAGCCAGTGTTCTACAGCACCGCCTTTGTCGATGACAATCGCGGCTGGATCGTCGGCGAGCTCGGGCGCATCTGGGCGACCGACAACGGCGGCGCGACCTGGCAGGAGCAGCAGCAATCGCTGGTCGAGCAATGGAAACGCCCGCTGGGTCCCAACGACGACGCGCGCTTCGCCGATTTTCTGCTGCCCACGATGTTCGGGGTTTCGTTTCGCGACGCGCAACATGGCGCCGCGTGCGGACTCGAGGGCTGGGTGATCCAGACCAGCGACGGCGGCAAGAGCTGGACCTTCGCGCATCAGGCCGACAAACCCGGCGATCCGCCGGACACGATGGTGCCGGGGGCGCCGCAGCTTCCGGCTCGGGATCCGCTGTTTTCGGTCGATCTGTTCAACCACGATCAGGGCATGACGGCCGGCCTGACTGGAACCGTCCTGCGCCTTCAGCCCAATGGCGCATGGGCCCGCGACACCAGCGTGCCGGCGCTGCCGTTTCCGCTGAGCCAGGTGCGGTTTTTCGACGGACAGCACGGATGGATTGTCGGGCTGGGGACAATCTTGTACACCGCCGACGGCGGCAAAACCTGGCGCTTGTGCCAGGGCTGAGGCGGCGCACGCGCGCGGCAAGCGGGGAACGCGATGGTCTGGTATCGGTTCGGCGAATGGATAATCAAGCGGCGCTTTTTCGTGCTGATCGTAATCGCCGCGATGACCGGGTTTTTCGGCTACTTCGCGGCGCAAACCCGCCTGGTGACAAGTTTCGGCGACCTGCTTCCGCAGAACCATCCGTTCATCAAAATCGCGCACAAATATGACACCTACTTTGGCAGCGTGAACAACGTCACCGTGATGATCGAGGCGCGTCACGGAACCATCTACACGCCTGCGATTCTCTCGAAGATCGTCAAGATGACCGGCGACATGGATCTGGTCTATGGGATCCAGCACGGCTCGGTGCGATCGCTTGCGAACGCAAGTTTCTTCCGCCCGCTGGCCGGCGGAGTGATCCTGAATACTCCGGTTTTGCCCGGCGGCCAGGTCCCCAGCTCCCAGAAAGAGATCGACGAGGTCCGCGGCAACGTCCACAAGAATCCGGGCGTGGTGTTCGGACGCTTCGTCTCGATCGACGACAAGGCGGCGATTATCGAGGGCAGCTTCCTCGAGTCGCGGCTCGACTATCAGCGCATCTTCGACGAGGTTTACAAGATCGTGGTCGATCCCGAGAAGGGATCGGACGTCAGGATCTACGTCGGCGGACAGCCGATTCTGTATGGATGGGTGTATCACTACACGCCGCAGATTTTCAAAATCTTCCTGTTCACGGTGCTCGCGCTGTGGATTCTGCTGTATACGTACTTCCGCGATTGGCGCGGGGCGCTGCGCCCGACTATCTCGGGCGTCATCTGCGCGATCTGGGGGCTGGGGTTTATCCGCCTGATCGGCTTCACGCTCGATCCGCTGGTGCTGGTCATCCCGTTTCTGATCACCGCGCGCGCGGTCAGCCATTCGGTCCAGATGCACGATCGGTATTACGAGGAGTATTACCGCACGCGGGACAAGAACACCGCGATCCTGTCGGCCTTCTCCGAGTTGTTCGTGCCCTCGCTGTCGGGGATTCTGACCGACGCGTTCGGGGTGCTGGTGATCCTGCTGGTGCCGGTGCTGTTTTTGCAGAAGCTCGCGATCACCGCGTCGTTCTGGATCGCGGCGATCGTGGTGAGCGAGTTGCTGCTCAATCCTATCGTCTATTACTACCTCGAGCCGCCGCGCATCGAGGTTATCGAGCGCCGCGAGCGCGGTCTGTTCAAGCGGATGCTGGTCGCGATCGCGCATCCGATGCTCGAGCCGCGCGGGCGCAAGATCACGATGGCGGTGACGGTGGCGGCGATCGCGCTGTGCGCATTTTTCTTCACCGGCCTCAAGGTGGGAGATCCGTCCTCGCAGTCGCCGGTGCTGTGGCCCGATTCGCCTTACAACCACGCGATGGAGTCGATCCAGGACGAGTTCGGCGCGATCGAGCAGTTCGTGGTCGTGGCGCAACTCAAGAACCGTGATTCGCTCAACGATCCCAAGCTGTACCACGTGATGGATCGCTACCAGCGCTATATCGAGGGCGATCCCGCCGTCGGGCGCACCTTTTCGGTCGCCGACCTGCTCTCCAACGGCGGCTCGGCGCTGCGCGAGTTCGAGCCCAAGTGGAACGTGCTGCCCACCACCAAGCGCGGCACCGGCCAGTTGCTGGGCGGGCTTTTGGCGGGCTCGTCGCCGCTTTCGACCGCGTATATCATCACGCCGCGGCGTGACGCGACCCAGATTACGGTGTACGCCAAAAATCGCGAGGGCGAAAACGTGCAGCGCATAGTGATGCGCACCCAGCGCTTTTTCGCCGAGCCGGAAAACCAGGTCAAAGGCGTCCAGTTCAAGCTTGCCGCCGGAATCATCGGCGAGCTGGCCGCCGCCAACCAGGAGATTATCGACAACGACCTGCTGCTCAACGTCCTGGCCTTCGCCACCATCTACATAATCGTGCTGGTTACCTACCGTTCGTTCATGGCCGGCTTCTACCTGCTGTTCCCGCTCGCGCTGGCCAACGCCGCGATCAACGCGTACATGGGGGCGCACGACGTCGGGATCAATATCAACACGCTCCCGGTGGTTACGGTCGGCGTCGGCTTCGGAATCGACTACGCGATCTATATCGTGAGCCGGATTATCGAGGAGCTTGCGCTCGGCCGCGAACTCGAGGACGCGACCTACAATGCGCTTGTCACCTCCGGCAAGGCGGTCGCGTTCACGGCGCTTACGCTGGTTGCCTCGGTGCTGTTCTGGTACTGGTCGAGCATCAGGTTCGACGCTGAAATGGGGATGCTGCTGGCGGTGTGGATGTTCGTGTCGATGCTGGGGGCGATGACGATCCTGCCGGTGCTGATCGTGATGTTCGATCCGAAGTTTATCCATCGCGAAAAGGATCGGGTGATAGCCTCGCGGCGGCCGGACCTGGCGCAGCGCACGGTGGTGTCCGCGTCGTAGCGGACGCGCGCAAGCGCAATCGGACCGGCGATGAAACTCGAGCGGCTGGATCATTTCGGAATCGAAGTCGCCGATCTCGAGCGCGCCGAGCGCTTCTACACCGGCGTGCTCGGCCTCGCGGTGGCCGCGCGCCTGGGCGACCAGGTGCTGCTCGATTGCGGCGGTCAAAACCTGGCGCTATTCGAGGTCGCACGCGCCGCGATTGCGTCCGCGGCTCGCGCCGCTCTGATCGCGCATCCGCTAGGTCGCGGGCATCATGCGTTCCGGGTAAGCGCCCGCGATTTCGCCGGCTCGCGGCAGCGTCTTCAGGCCGCAGGCGTCGAGACCGCCGAGCCTATCGATTGGGGCGATCACGATTGCCTGTATTTCCTGGACCCCGACGGAAATCTGCTCGAGTTGGTATGTTACCGCGAAGCGTCTTGATCACGCCCGCGCGGACTTGGGCCGCCCGGCCGAACCGCCCGCACGCGAGGCTTTACATAGCTTTGCGGATTCCGATATCAGGTCTTGGTAGCATGTCGCAGAAGCCGGGCCGCTGAAATGATTGTCTCTCTCGCGCGCGCCTTGATCGCCACCCTTGCTATAGCGGTGGTGCTCGCCGTAATTCCCGCCCGCGCCGCGGCGCTCCGCTTCGCGGTTGATCCGGGCCAGTGCGAGGTCATCTCGGTGGTCGCGCAGCCGCTGACGAAATTTCGTGGCAACGCGATCGGTTCGTTCCAGGTCCGCTCCGGCGAGATTTCGGGTGATCCAGCCAACCCCTCGGTCGGGGCGATCGTCAAACTCGTGTTCGATGCGTCCAGCTATTCGAGCGGCAACTCCCGGCGTGATCATGCCGTGGCCGATGAGGTGCTCGATTCGGCCGACTATCCCGATATCAAGTTCGAGAGCACCGGCGTGCAGGATCTCGCTATGGATACCCCCGGTGCCGGCTCCGCCCTGATCTCCGGCAACCTGACGCTGCGCGGCGAGACGCGCCAGGTAGGCGCGCTGGTCAGCGTCGTGATGATAGGAACCGATCGTATCGAGGCGCGTGGCGAGCTGACGTTCCGCTACCCCAAGTTCGGACTGCCCGTGCCGCCCGGATTGTTTGGCCTCGTGCATGCGAGCGACGAAGTGACGATCAAGTTCCGGATCGTGGCGATTCGCGCCGCTTCCTGAGCCGCGCGGCGCGGGCATGGCGGACGGCCTGGCAATCGATTACAACTCGTTGGCATGGCGGATTTTTCGATTGCGCCAAAGGGCGCCAAGCCTCCCCCCGCGATCGAGGAGCTGGCCGCCGCGATCGACGCCGACGGCGGCGCGGCGCTGGCCGCCTATCAGGAGCCGGTTGGCGACCATTGGCATCTGTTCGCGTTGCTCCCGATCGATAAGGTCCAGCCGACTCCGTACCAGCGTGACCTGTCGCCCACCCACCTCAAGCGGATGGTCGAGGTCATGAAGAAGCTCGATCGTTTTACCGAACCGATCGTCGCGGTGCGCTCGGGCGGCACCTACTTCACGCCCAACGGGAATCATCGCCGGGCCGCGGCCGCGAAATCGAAAGCGAAACTGATTCCCGCGATCGTGATCCCCGACCCGGAAGTAGCTTTTCAAATCCTGGCGCTCAACACCGAAAAGCAGCACAACCTGCGCGACAAGGCGCTCGAGGTCATCAGGATGTACCGGGCGCGGATCCAGCAGGAGCCGCGCCGCGCGGAAAAAGACTACGCGTTCGAGTTCGAGCGCGCACATTTTATCACGCTGGGAATCCTGTATGAGAAAAAGCCGCGCTTCTCGGGTGGGGTGTTTGCTCCGCTGTTAAGCCGGGTGGACGGATTTTTGGCCAAGCCGATCGCGGCGGCCCTCGAGGAGCGGATCGAACGCGCCGATCAGGTCGAACGCGCCGATACGGTGCTGATCGCTCTGGTCGCGCGCGGCAAGGAGCGCGGACTGATGCATCCGTACCTGAAAAACTTCATCATCGCGCGCTCCAATCCTCTTACCCGCGCGCGCAAGAATCTGCCGACCTGCAAGGCCGCGCTCGCGAGCCTGATCAAAGCGCTCGAAGAGTTCGATCTGGGGTAACTGGGTGGCCAAGTACATCTCCCTCGGCGATCCGCGGATGGCGCAGAATGGGTTGGGAGGTAGGAATCCATGGGGAGAATGGGGTCGACGACATCAGTGCGGGCACGGGAGATGCGCCGGGTGTTGGCGCGCTGG
>DATKSQ010000066.1:0-5434 GCA_035531615.1 Binataceae bacterium (SeqCode) | reverse complement strand
AGGCCCCTGGCGCCGCGGAGTCTATCTGGTCCCTGCGACCATAACCTCGCTCGGCCTGCTCTCGGGCTTCTATTCCGCAATCTCGGCGATTGGCGGCCATTTCGAACTCGCCGCCCTGATGATCACGATCGCCTTCATCTGTGACGGCCTTGACGGCCGTATCGCGCGCCTGTCGCGCACCTCGAGCCAGTTCGGCGTCGAGTACGACAGCCTCTCCGACGTGGTCGCCTTCGGGATGGCGCCCGCGATCCTCGCCTACACCTGGGCGCTCAAGCCGATCGGCACGCTCGGCATCGCGGTCAGCGGCCTGTTCGTGGTCTGCTCCGCGCTGCGCCTGGCGCGCTTCAACGTCCAGGTCGAGACGGTGGACAAGCGCCGCTTCGTGGGGCTGCCGGTGCCGGGCGCCGCGATCATGATCGCCGGAACCGCGCTGGCCTACAGCTACTTCGAGTTCAGCTCGCCGCGGATGCTCTGCGTCGCGATGGTGCCGCTGACGCTCGCGCTCGGATGGCTGATGATCTCGCGGGTGCCCTACCCAAGTTTCAAAGGCCTCGATTTCAACCATCGCGCGCAAGTCGAGCTGATGATCGCCGTCTTGGTCGTCGTCGCGCTGCTGTTCGCGCTGCCGCAACTGACCGCGTTTATTCTCGCGACCGCATTTGTGCTCTCGGGTCCGTACCTGATGGTCCGCGGCGAAGAGCTGCACGAAAAGGTCCCCGTGATGCGCCCGATGCCGAGCACCTTCGCCGCCGCCAAGCCCCCCGCCGCCGCCGCGCACAAGACCGGCGCACTCACCGAACCACCCGCGCATCCGTAAACCGCGACTCGATTCGCTTCTCCGCCTGAGGAAAGCCGATGAGTATCGGAGCAACGTACATCCAGCCCGGCCATCGCACGCTGACGCCCGTTCTCTACGGCGGCCTTGAATTGATCGATTTCGTGAAGACCGTCTTCGGCGCGCGCGAGCTGCGCGTCGGCACGCCCGACGCGGCCGGCAATCTGCACGCCGAACTCGAAATCGGCGACTCGAAGCTGCTCATCGACAAGGGCTACTGGACCGACGCCGCGATGAAAGCCGCCACCTGGATTTACGTCCCCGACGTTGACGCGACCTACCAGCGCGCGCTCAACTCCGGCGCGACCTCCTCCCGCGAGCCATCCAATCAAACCTGGGGCGACCGCGTGTGCGGCATAATCGATCCATCCGGCAACACCTGGTGGATCGCCACGCATCGCGCGCCCGCCTGAAGCGTCAACACGCGCACCCCAGTACGATCGAACGGCCGCCGAAACTCACAATCGTCATTTCGAGCCAGCATCTTCGGTAGTGATCATTCGAGCGCCGAACTTCCCACCAGTACCCTCGGCGAGAAATCCCCGGATTCTCCGCGCGGCTGCCGCGCGGCGCATTCCTCTCCCGATCGTCGGGAGAGGTCGCGCCGCAGGCGCGGGTGAGGGACCGCTCTCGCGGCGCGGATGTCTGATGCGCCGCGAGTCCGGAGTGCGCCGCTCGAGGCACCCGCGTTGTCAGGATCCCATTCGATCTCACATCCACGCCGCGCTCGTAGTTCCCCTTCCCGTGCGGGAAACGGCAGCGGTTAGGTCGATCTCCGGATTCTCAGCCGCGCGGCCATCCGATGCCCGCGCCTCATCGGACCCTCACCTAACCGCGTGCCGGTGGCACCTCCCGAAAGAGAGAGGGATCAGAGGGAGGGGGATGAGAAGGCTCGGCGCCACTTCGCACGGGTATGAGCGATCCGCCGCGCGCGAGGTGAACATTCTTCAGCCACTGAGCGCGCTCGGCTGCGAGATTTTCTCCCACTGGCCTGTTATGGTAGAATCTCTGATATTCAGAATATCTGGCAAATTACATGAAAGCATCGGCGACCCGAATCGGCAAACGCGGAACCTTTGTGATACCCGCCAAGCTCCGCCGCCGTTTCGGCTTGGACGAAGGGACCTATGCCGTCGCGGAGGAACGCGAAGAAGGCGTCCTGATCCGCCCCGCCGTCGTTATCCCGGTGGAAGTCTATACGCCGGTCCGCCGCGCCGAGTTCTTGCTCAACAATGCCGTGAACGCCGCCGACTACCGGCGCGTGAGGGCCGAGGTCAAACGGCTCGGCCTCGACCCGGACCGGATCGATCACCACAAGCCATCGCGGGCCTGAACTCTTGCCCTCCACGCCGCGAACCGAGCGCGTTTTTCTCGACGCGAACGTCCTTTATTCGGCCGCTTACCTGCCCGACTCGGGGCTGCTCGAACTGTGGCGACGAAAAGAAATCGAGCTCCTGAGTTCATCCTTCGCGATCGCCGAGGCGCGGCGCAACCTGAGCGAGGACCGGCCCGGTGCGCTTGACCGGCTCGCCCGGCTGCTCGAGCGCGTTCAGATTGTCGGCGAGACGCAAGACCTTTCTCTTCCGAAATCGGTTCGACTCGATCCCAAAGACAGGCCGATCCTTCTTGCTGCTATCGCCGGCGGAGCGAGCCACTTGCTAACCGGCGACAAACGCCACTTCGGACACCTGTTCGGAAAAGCTGTGCGTGGGGTGATGATTGCCCGTCCGGCGGATTACCTGCGCCGCCGTCCATAGCACGCCTGCCAATCAAACCTGGTGCGACCGCCTCTGCGGCATCATCGATCCCTGCCGCGATACCTGCTGGATTGCGACGCATCGGGCGCCGCGATGATTTATCGCGGCGTCGGCGCGTTCCATATCAAGCGCACGCCGCGCGCGTAGTTCTTTTTCCCGTGCGGGAAGGGGTAGGGGTTAGGTCGATCTTCGGATTCTTAGCCGCTCGGCGCATTCCGGACTCGCGGCGCGTCAGACATCCGCGCCGCGAGAACGGTCCCTCACCCGCGCCTGCGGCGCGACCTCTCCCGATCGTCGGGAGAGGATGGCGCGCGGCGGCCTCGCGCAAAAGATCGTTCCGAACGCCGCGCAGACCCAGCCGGCGTGCAACCGAACGGCCGCCAACGCTCGCAGTCGTCATTTCGAGCCAGCGGCTGCGGTAGCGATCATTCGAGCGCCGAACTTCGCGCCAGCACCCTCGGCGAGAAATCCCGGGATTCCATGCGCTTGCACTGCCGCTGCATAACCCGGTTGGGAAGCCGCCGTCACCTTGGCTGATCCGAATTCTCATTCGCCGTCGGATCGAAGCCGCAAGCAACACACTTGAATCGCCCGAACATCAGGCCAAACCCAGGCTTTTCCGCGAAGAACGGATGCGCGCAGCGTGGGCATCGTGTTCCCAAAAATAGGTAGCCGAGCGCGCTCAGGGCGCCAATCAGCAACCACATCGCGAAGTGCGGGCCAGGCCGGAGCATCTCCACCGCGATGAAATAACCCGCTGCCGCGATAGCCGCCCAGTGGAGAAACATTAACGCCCTGCACGCTCTCACAATCCGCGCGGCGGCTTCGCGCGGCACGACGGCGATCATGTCGTCCATGTTATGCCGGCGTGGTTCCAGCGGGCGGAACCTTGTCCGAGGCGTTGCGCCACGCTACGTAGGAAAAGACGTAGAGGCCCAAAATCAGGCCAAAGATTGTTGGTAACCAAACAATGACTCTCAATATCGGCGGCAACAACACGCCAAGCATGAGAATCAGCCCAGCGGCCATAAACAGCCACCCGCCAAACCGGTGAGTCTGGTCCCACGCGGTTTTGCTCGAGAGCGTCCAAGGGGTTCGGATTCCAACGAACCAGTTGGGACGCAATTTCGGCAGCACATTTCCGACCGCAATCATAAGGGCGCCGACCATCAACGGTATGATTACTCCTAGGTTCACTGCGGAGCCTTGGATCGCAAGTTGTGTCACGAGATAAACCGCTGCCATCAGCGCGATGACGCTCGTCCGAATGGTTTCGTATGCGATCGGGAAATTCGCGTAATTGGCGCGCCCCGGATCGATTCGCGCAAGAGCAATCATCAAAAAATACACGCCGATACCGATCAATGGCTGAAGCAGCAAGCCTTCGAACCTGCCGCCGTAACCGTTAACGTTGCCGGCGGCATCCCAGTGGATCGGGACGCGGGCCGGCGTGCGATTCCACATTATTGCCGCCAGCACGAACATCCCGGCCAGTAATACCCACTGTGGCCATTCTCTGCGCCAATCGAGTTTCATGCCGGCCTCCTGCGTAACCGTGACGCGCTTCGCGCGGCGCGGGCGCGGGGCAATGTCCCCAACAGTTCGGCCATCGCCGCCATCGTTTCCTCGGCCACGGAAAGATTGAAACTGTAAACGATCGAGGCGCCATGGCGCTCGGGCACGATCAGACCGGCGTGGCGCAGCGTTGCGAAGTGCCCGGAAAGTGTGGACTTGGCGAGCCTGAAATGGTTTGCGATCGCTCCCGCCGGCATATCGCGCCCCCGCAGCAAACGCAGGATCTCACGGCGGGTCGGATCGCTGAGCGCCTGCAAGGTTTCCGTAATAGCCATCGTGCTCCACCAATTCAGGTCCGCCGGTCCGATTGCTCGAGCTCGTGCGGTCTTCCATTTCGTTTGTTCGCTAACAACCGAACTATCATACGCGCCGGCGCAAGCCAAGCGCGCAAGCCCGGCCGACCTGGCTTTCAATCCCCCCGCTCGTCATTTCGAGCCAGCACCCGCGGTAGCGATCATTCGAGCGCCGAACTTCGCATCAGCACTCCCGGCGAGAAATCCCGGGACTCCTTCAGCCACGCGCGACAGAGTTTTGCGCCGCACGGTAGTCAGGTGCGCGTGATCGATCCGATTGCACACGCCGCGCGCGTAGTTCCCCTTCCCGTGCGGGAAGGGGTGGGGGCTAGGTCGATTTTTGCCGGGCGCGCAACGTCGCGCTCTAAACTATCGGGGGGCGTTTGACAAGGCTGAACTGTTCAGCCTTATCGGAGTTGGCCCGCTGTGCGATACTTGCCGCGTGAACCATCGCGGAAAATGCGCACGCGTAGTTTCGAGGTTTGGTGACGGTCATATGCGGACCGCGCCGTCGAGCTCCGCGGCCAACCCGGCGCCGCTCATTTCGAGACGTCGGCGAGAACTCGCGCCGGGTCGGGTGGTCATGGCGGCAGACATGGCGAACCTCGACGGTTCGCCAAAAAGCCCCTGTATTTGCGGGAGCTTCCCGCGCCCGCACCCCGAAAATCGTGGCACACGAACCCATCGCGATCGCGACCGATCCGCCGCTCGAGTGCGCGGCGCTCATTCCCCGCGCGGCACTCGCCTTGACTGCGGCGCTCGAGGCCGCCTAGAATCACCGTCACTATGTTCCGCATCACGCTGCCCGGATTGCTGCTTAGCCTGGCCCTTACCGGGGCCCTCGCCGGGTGCGTCGCGGAGCGGGCTTAAGCGCCTAAACCAAATCCGAGACGAACGCCCTGGGCGGTGGGCCGATGAAGCCGCCCCGGGCGTTTTCTTTTTTGCGCCATCGGCGTCTTCGGTCCACGCGGGGA
>DATKSQ010000065.1:0-13937 GCA_035531615.1 Binataceae bacterium (SeqCode) | reverse complement strand
GCCCAGCCGGCCGACGAGCCGTCGGCCGCCACTGTCAAAAGGAAGCAATATGCCAGTGGGGGCGGACGGCTCGTCCGCCCGCCCTCGCGAGCAATCACGATTCCTTCGGGAGGGTGCTTCTCAATCCTGTTTCTTAGGAGGGCCGCCGGCGTGCCAGTGGCACCCCGGCGGCCTCTCGGTTCAGATTCGCCGCACCTTGAAGTCGAGTTGGCCGCGTTCCGCGGCGATCAGCACGCTTGAGTCGATCAGGGTTGCCCTCCCGGCTCCGCCACCGTGGGTTGCTTGGTGAGGATCTCCTCGACCGCCGCGAGATAGCCTTCATCCGGCTTGGGCAGCGATTGCAGCAGGCCGGCGAGTTCGGCGCCGCTGAACTTCGCCGGCGTGGCGGGCAGGATTTCGCAGATGGGCTTTCCACCGCGCTCGACGATGAAACTCTCACCGCGGTAGCGGACCCGGTTCATCAGCTCCGAGAAGCCGCGCGCCGCTTTGATCGCCGAGATCCGCGATTTCATAGAATTAGATCTACATATTTTACGATTCGAGACTATCCGCCGCCTTTTGAATCCATCTCCGCTTCCGCACGGGAGTCTGAACCGGATACCCACTACCGGATTGCGCGCATATATATTTTTCGGATTTTGTCAAGGCTGAACTGTTCAGCCTTATCGGGTTTCGGCGGCCATGCGATCATATGCGCGATGGAACCAGAGCTAGGACTCGCCCGTGTGGCCGATCGAATCGTGATGGCCGTTCCCGCGCGTGAACGGGCTGGCGGGGCGGCGGACCCGATTGCAGAGGCTTCCTCTTCGCCAGTGGGGGCGGACGGCTCGTCCGCCCTTTTGCCGCGTCTCGCATCCGAGCGGCTGGGACGAGGCGGCGACGCGCCGGGCAAGTCGAAGCGAACTTACCTTTTTCGGCCGAAACCCCTTGTCCTGAATGGAAAATTTTTTGAGCGCCTGTGAAATTTTTGGAATCGAACCCATCGCGGCCATGGCACGCAAGCGCGTCGCGACGGATACGCCGATGCCGCCGTGCGATCGGAATCGGCCGTGCGCACGGCTCGACACCCAAGCGCGACGCGGGCTATACAACACTGCGCGCCGCAGCTCGATCCACGCGCGGCTGATTCAGTCCGCGGCCAAATGAGGAGCCTGGATGACGACACGGGAACGGCAGGGATGGATGATCGTGGCGAGCCTGTTCGTCACGCTCTTTCTGGTCTTCGGTTCCGGCTACAACACCGGCACCTTGTTCTTTCCGCAACTGGTCAAGCACTTCGGATGGACCCATGCGCGCACCGCGTGGCTGACCAGCGCGCTGGCGCTCTCGGCCGGATTCTGCGCGCCGCTGGTCGGATGGCTGCTCGACCGGATCGAGGCGCGGATCGTGATGGCGGTGGGCGCCGCGCTGGCCGGCGGCGCATTCCTGTTGGCGAGCGTTTCGCACTCGTTCGGGCCGATGCTGATCGCCTATTTGGTTCTGGGGCTCGGAATCGGCGCGGCCACTTTGCTGCCCTGCGCGATGGTGATCGCGAACTGGTTCGGCGAGCGGCGCGGAGTGGCGATGGGCGTCACGTTTGCCGGGACCGCGCTCGGCGGCGCCGCGATGATCGCGGCTGGCAACTTCGTGATCCTGCATTTCGGCGGATGGCGCTCCGGCTATATCGCGCTGGCGCTGCCGATGATCGTGATCGTCATTCCGCTCATCCTCATAATGATTCGCACCCGCCCTCCCGAGGCGCGCGAGATGAGCGTGCAGGAGTCAGCCGACGCGCTGCCCGGCTTCGAGCTGGGCGAAGCTGTCCGCACGCGATCGTTCTGGATGATCTCGGCGGGGCAATTTCTGTACTCGTGTGTCGCCGCCGCCGCGGGGCTGCATATGGTCAGCTATCTGATCGGGCTCGGATACAGCGAGAGCTTCGGCGCCGGGATGGCAAGTCTGGCGCTGCTTTTGGCCGCGTGCGGCAAGCTGATGATGGGCGTGATATCGGACCGGGTGAGCGCGCGCGTCGCGCTGGCCGCGAATTTTATCGTGCAGGCGATCGCGATGATCCTCGCGCTCGGCGCCGCGAGCGGCGCGATGGTTCCCATATTCATGCTGTTTTACGGCCTGTCACTCGGCGCGCCGCTGGTGCTGATGCCGCTGCTCACGGCGGATGCGATGGGGCTCAAGCGCTTCGGCTCGATCGGCGGCGTCGCGGGGGTATTCAACACGATTGGCGCGGCGGTTGGTCCGGTGATGGCGGGGCGGATCTTCGACGTGACCGGCAGCTACGCTCCCGCCTTCGAAATCTTCGCCGTCCTGTGCGTGATCGGCGCCGCCGCGACTCTGGCCTGCCGCAACCTCGAAGCCGAGCAGGCGCGTATCGCGCCGGCGGTGGCGACCGCGTAAACCGGGCCTGTCACTTATTGATGAGCCGGCGCAGTCGCGTCCGGCCAATCTCAGTCGGGCGGACGCGAAATCGCGAGCAGCGCACGCACCTTCGCCTTGATATCGGGAGCGTTGACCACGTCGGTGATAATTGCCGCCGCGTCGGCGCCCGCCGCCAGCACCTCGGGCATCCGGGCTTCGGTTATCCCGCCGATCGCGACGATCGGAATATTCACCGCGGCACGGACCGCGCGCAGATTGTCTAGGCCTTGCCCGGCCGTGGTGTTTTTGAGTCCGCCCGGATACATCGGACCAAAGCCGATATAGTCGGCGCCGCCGGCCTCCGCCGCGCGCGCCATCGCGAGGTTGCTGGTCGAGACTCCGATAAGCGCCCGCGCGCCCATGATCTCGCGCGCCGCGGCGAGCGGCAGATCGGTCTGCCCGAGATGCACGCCGTCGGCGCCGGACAGGACCGCGATATCGACGCGATCGTTGACGATCAGGAGCGCGCCGCTGGCGCGGCATCGCGATGCGATCGCCGTCGCCGCCGCCAGGAAGTCGCGCGCGGGCGCGTCTTTAAGCCGCAGCTGCACGATGCGCGCTCCCGCCGCGAGCAGCAGCTCGGCCAACTCAAGCGCGTCGTGGCCGCCCGCCGGATCGGCCATCGCGTAAAACTGAGACGGCATCCGCATCGTCAACTCGGGTACTTGGTCAAGGGGATCTTGTGATCGGTGATTTTCTTGCGCAGCGTGTTGCGATTGAGCCCGAGCATCCGCGCCGCCTTGACCTGGTTGCCGCCGCTGCGCCGCAGCGCCATCTCGATGAGCGGGCGCTCGATTTCGGCGACCAGCTTTCCGTACAGATCGTGCGGCTCGCTGCCGTCGGGAGCGTCGAGCCACTGGCCGATTCGGCCCGCGATGATGTTGGCCAGCGTCGCGCTGTCGCCGCTGGGCGCGGCCTCCGCCGGAGCGCCGGAGGCAGCGGTGCCGCGGGCCAGCTCGATATCGGCGGCGCGGATCGTGTTGCCGGGCGCGAGCAGCGCGGCGCGCATGACAGTGTTTTCAAGCTCGCGGACGTTGCCGGGCCACTGGTGCGCCGCGAGCTTGGCGCGCGCCTCGGGACTGATCGCGCTGACGCGCGCGCCCATCTCGCGCACCACCTTGCCGACGAAGTAATCGGTCAGTTCGGCGATATCGTCGCGGCGCTCGCGCAGCGCGGGCATCTGGATCGGGATCACGCGCAGCCGGAAGTACAAGTCCTCGCGGAATTTGCGGGCCGCGACCAGATTCTGCAAATCCTGATTGGTCGCCGCGATCACCCGCGCCTTGAGCTTCAGCGTCTCGACGCTGCCGACCCGGTTGAACTCGCGCTCCTGCAACACGCGCAGCAGCTTGGGCTGGAGTTCGAGCGGCAGGTCGCCGATCTCGTCCAGAAAGATGGTGCCGCCTTCGGCCATCTCGAATTTTCCCGCGCGCCGCTCATTGGCGCCGGTGAACGACCCGCGCTCGTGGCCGAACAGTTCGCTTTCGAGCAGACCCTGCGGAATCGCCGAGCAGTTCACCGCGACGAACGGCGCGCGCCAGCGCGCGGACTTGAAGTGAATCGCCCGCGCCACCAGCTCCTTGCCGGTCCCGCTCTCGCCCGAGAGCAGAACCGTCGCGTCGTTGGTGACCACCCGCCCAACCAGCTTATAGACCTCTTGCATCGCCGGGCCGCGGCCGATGATCTCGCCGCCCACGAGCTGGCGGCCAACCTCGTTCTTGAGCCGGTCCAGATCCGCCGCCTGGGCCGCCACCTCGATCGCACGGCCGACCGCCGCGGCCACCAGATCCAGGTTCGCAAACGGCTTGGTCAGGTAGTCGTGCGCCCCGCGCTTCATCGCCTCGACCGCGTTGTTCATCGTGCTGGCCGCCGTCACCACGATGACCAGGGTGCGAACCTCCTGCGCTTTGGCGGCGGACAAAACCTCGAGGCCGCCGGCGCCGGGCATGATGATATCTAGGATTGCCACGTCGAAACGGTTCGAGCGCAAGTCCTCGAGCGCGGCCGCGCTGTCGGCGGCTTCTTCGACCGAGTAGCCCTCGGCCTCGAGCCGATGGCGCAGAACCAGGCGGATGGCGGGGTCGTCGTCGGCGATCAGGACCCTCGCCGCCGCCGGTGCGATCGCGGCTGCGGTTTCGTCGTGCGATTGGGCGTCTGCGGATTGCATCTTGAAATCCCTATTACCTTAGCGGTCGCCTCTCGGCGAGTCATCGCCGTCGCTTTGCTGCTCGCCGGATCGCGGCGAAGCGCCGATTGGGAGGGTGATCTTGAACGTCATTCCGGCCGGGGAATCGCTGTCCTCTCCGGTGCGTCCGAGTCCGCCGCGGCTCGCCCACAGCCTTCCCCCGTGGAGCGCGATAATGCGCTGGCTCAGGACGAGGCCCAAGCCCGTCCCGGACGGCTTGGTGGTGAAGAACGGGGTGAAGAGCTGCGCCAAGGCGTCCGGCGCGATACCGACGCCGTTGTCGATTACCTCGACGCGCAGAAACTGCCGGCGTTGGCCGTCGGCAGTCATCCGGAACTGGGTCTCCATCCGGGTGTGCAGCAGGATCGTCCCGGCGGGGCCCATCGCTTCGTGCGCGTTTTTCAGCAGGTTCAGAAACGCGCGCTCAAGCGCCGCCGCGTCACCCATCACGTCGGGCAGGCTGGGGTCGAAATCCTGCTCGATCCGGATTCCGCCCGGCGCAACAGGATACAGCCCCGCCATCCGCAGCGCCTGGTGCAACACCTGATGGATATTGACCGGCTCCTTGACCAGCCGCTGGGGCGCGCTGGCCGCAAGCACCTCTTCGACCAGTCCGGTGATACGGTTAACGCCGTCGCGGATAACGCCATAATACTGCTGGACGCGCGGCTCGTCCGGGTACATCGCGGCCACCAGCTCCGCCGCTCCAATAATGCCGGTCAGCGGGTTTTTGACCTCATGGGCCAATCCCGCGGGAGACAGCCGCAGGCTCAACTCGCTTGAGTCGGTGGCCTGTGCGGCGCCTTTCTGATGAGCCAGGTCGTGGAGCAGAACAATCGCGCCTGTAGGGCCGCCGTCCTCGCTGAGCAGCGGCGAGACCTCGGCTCTGATGGTAATCGACCTCGGGCCTACTGCGAGGATGGTGTCCGGGTCGCCGACACTCTGCCCGGTTTTCAGGCAGTTGCGCACCATCCGGTCGAGCCAGGGGTTGTGCTCGAGCAGGTCTGTGACCTGAGCCTGACCGATAGAAGAGGCTGCCAGCAAGGTTTCCGAAGCGGGATTTACGTACAGCGGCTCGAAGGCGCCGGAGAGCACGATAATTGCGTCCGGCAGGCTGTCGATTATGTCGCTCCAGAGCTTCATTGCGGATTTTCAGGTTTCCACGACGCGTCTCACAATCCGAGACGGGTTCCAGGCGAAGTTACCACAAACCCTCGAACGCATCGAAGCTCCCAGCCGGAATCGGATTCCTCCGCGGCAGCTCAAAGCGAGTCTGAGCGGTTACATCCCGATGTGTGAATGGCGAGATTTATCAACAGATTAGGCTGTGAATATAAGATTTTTTTATCTGCGAAGGGGTGATTTTGGGTTGCTTACTCCAGCTCCAGCGGTTACCGTGACCAAGGTTTATGGTGGGGGATGACTCGACGTAACCTAATGACCGCTGTTCTCGTCGCGCTGCTTCTGGCGCCGATCGTGGCCGGAGCACCGGCACGTATCGCGGCCGCCGCTGAGGTCTCGACGATCTCGCCGGGGTGGCAGCCCCAGAACCCTGCCATCGCAGCGTTGGGGGGGCTCCAAACGGACGCCGAGCCACCGGTTGCGGCTCCCTCGGCGCCTGCACAATCGCGATTCATCCTATCCCAGCCCAAGGCCGTTGCCCCATTCCCGATTCTCCTGAATCGACTTGTCCAGCAATACGTTGATCAATACCTGAGCCAGCCCGGCACGCTCGAGGCCACCTTCGCCCGCAGTCGTCCCTACCTGCCTGAGATGGCCCGTGTGATGCGGTCCAATGGCGTGCCGGAGGACATGGTCTTTCTGGCCTTTGCCGAAAGCGAGTTCTCACGGCGCGGCAAAGGGCCGTGGCAATTCAACAAGGGCACCGCAATCAAGTACGGCCTGCATGTGAACCACTGGGTCGATGAACGGCGCGACCCTATCCTGTCAACCCGGGCCGCGGCCGAGTACTTGGCCGACCTGCATGACGCGGCGGGTTACGATTGGCCGGTCGCGGTGGTCGGATGGAACCGTGGCGACTTGGCGATCAATCGCTACTGGGTGATGCGCGGCGACAACTTCAACCGCTTCATGAACCGGTTGCCGCATAACACGCGATGCCTTTTGGGCCGCTTCATGGCGGTCACTTTCATTGCACAGAACTCGGCCGCCTACGGGATTGGCAGGATCGATTACGACGCGCCTCCTGCGTATCGCAGCCTCTCGGTCCGCGGCGGAACCAGGCTGGCCACTATCGCGCACCAGCATCATACGACGCTCGCCCATCTGAGGCAGATGAACCCCGCGATTCTGCATGACCGGGTGCCGCCTTACGCCCGCAGCTACACTGTTCGCGTGCCGCTGACCCGCGCCGCGTTGGCAGGTTGATTGCCGCCCGACGCGGTCGGCACGCCCGCGTTCCTGGCATAGCGCATAGCGACTCGGTGCAGAGCCGGTCTTCGAGCCACACGGCGATTCTAATTCCGGGCAAAGCCGCGTATTCTTTTCCACACGATGATTAGTGCTGACGAGGCTTTGCGAATCGTCCTCGATTCCGTCTCAGTGCTCGGCGTCGAGCGGGTGCCGATGCTCGAGGCGCTTGGACGGGTGCTCGCCGACGAGATTCGCTCGACCCGCGATATTCCAGCTTTCGACAACTCCGCGATGGACGGCTACGCGGTGCGAGCCGCCGACCTTACCGCCGCCTCCGACAGCCATCCTGTTCGATTGACCGTCGTCGAGACTGTGCCTGCGGGCCGAATGCCGCAGCATCAGGTGGGACCCGGCCAGTGTGCGCGCACGATGACCGGGGCGCCGATTGCACTCGGCGCAGACGCGATCGTGCCGGTCGAGCGCACGCGTGGCGAAGGCGAGGTTGTCGAGTTTCTCTCCGCCGCCGAGCCGGGCGCGTTTGTGCGTCCGCGGGGCGAGGATTTGCGGTCGGGAGAGCAGGTCTTTTCCGCGGGCAGGATACTCGGACCTGCGGACCTGGGGATGCTTGCGTCGCTCAATCGCGCGATGGTCGCGGTATATCGAAAGCCGCGGGTCGCGATCGTCGCGACTGGCGACGAGCTGGTCGATATCGACGAGCATCCGCACGGCGCGCAGATCGTCAACTCGAGCGCCTACGCGCTGGCCGGCGCGGTTCGCGAGGCTGGAGGCGACGCTGCTATCCTGCGCGTCGCGCGCGACACGAAAGACGAGGTCCGCGCGCGGCTCGAAGAGGCAATGGCCTTCGACGTGATCCTCTCGACCGGCGGAGTATCGGTCGGGCAGTTCGATTTCGTAAAGGGCGTCCTCGATGACCTCGGGATGCGCACGCTGTTCCACGGCGTCGCGCAGAAGCCGGGGCGTCCGCTCAAGTTCGGCAGCTTCGACACGCGCGGCGCGCGCCCGGTCTTCGGACTGCCGGGAAATCCGGTTTCGACGCTGGTCTGCTTCTACCTGTACGCCCGTCCCGCGCTACGCCGGATGGCGGGGCGCGGCGACCTTGGACTGGCGCGGGTGACGGTGCGATGCGGCGCCGATATCAAGCTCGCGAACAATCTGACCGAGTTCGTCCGCGTCAGGCTCGTGCGCGAAGGCGAGGAATCCGTCGCCACGCCGACCGGAAATCAGGGCTCGGGAATCTTGAGCTCGCTATCGCGTGCCGACGGATTGCTGATCGGACCGGCGGCGCTCGCGAACCTGCACAAAGGTGATCAGGCTACCGTGTTGCGGTTTGGCGCGGACGCGGGCGATGCGGCGTTCTTCGAGGAGCGTCTGCCCCACAGGAACTGAATGACGATTGTGGCGAGCGCGCCAAAGATCGCGGAACCGAGGATAATCGCCGAGAGCCGAATTTGCAGCTTCAGAAAATACGGGAACAGATAGATGTCAACCGGATTGGGCTGGAGGTTCGCCCAGACTACGTAAATGATCCACAGGACTACGATCGTGCCGATGATGAACTTTGGATTTTTCACAAATGACGGCATGACCGGATTCTCCTTGCTGCGTAACCTGAGCAAAAGCTTGCTTGCGCGCATCGGCGTTGTCAACGCAGCCGATGCGGCGTCTCGTGCAGCAGCGACGCTGCCCCTGGCGGCGATAGGCAACGGGTGATCGCGATGCGTTATCGGGTCGGACAGGGCTTTGATTTCCATCCGCTCGTGGCGGGCCGCAAGCTGGTTCTGGGCGGCGTCGAGATTGCGCACGACACGGGACTGGCGGGGCATTCCGATGCCGACGTGGCCGCGCACGCACTGGCGGGCGCGATCCTCGGCGCGATCGGCGAGGGCGACCTGGGCCGCCATTTTCCGGACAGCGATCCGCGCTACGCCGGCGCCGACAGTATGCGTCTGCTTACCGAGGTCTGGGCGATGGCGAAATCTCGCGGATGGCGCATGGGCAACACCGACCTCACGATTTTCGCGCAGGCCCCCAAGCTCGCGCCGTATCTCGAGACGATGCGCGATCGGATCGCCGACGCGATCTCGATTGGGCGCGATCGCGTCAACGTCAAGGCCACCAACCCCGAAGGCCTTGGCGCGCTCGGCCGCGGCGACGGGATGGCGGCGGCGGCAATCGTAATGCTCGAAGCGGATTAGCGGCGATGGCTTCCATTTGCCGCGCGCGACGACGCCCGCGCTCGCCCTACAAATCTGGAACCTTTGCATAACCGCCTGAAGTGCTTATTTCCCTCTCCCGAAAGAGTTTGGGAGAGGGTGGCGCGCGCCGCGCGCGCCGGGTGAGGGACATTGAACAAAGAATCTTTGATCGTCTCGAGCCCTGCGCCGAGGTCGCGCGGCACGCCATGTTTCCAAGCTGCGATTTACGCGTGAGCCGCGTAGTTGCCGACCATACCAGGCTGCCGAAATCGACGCCGCGCGGGCGCCAAGAGTTCAATTCGTGCGGTCCCTCACCCGGCGCGTCACGGCGATTGCCAAAGGAGCAATCGCCGCGCCGCGCTTCCCTCTCCCATTCTCGCTGGGAGAGGGGCAATCCAGAACGACCTCGATGGAATTCCAATCACGCGCGTCGCGTGGATGGTGAGGAGCGAGAGCGATTGACGTTCGACAGCTTTCCTAAATATGGCGACGGGTGGTGGGGTGAAGGAAAATCGCTTATCTGGCAAATATTTTTCCTTCAATCTGGCGAAACGGCCTCGATGAAGGAAAATACTCGGACGACGCTGTTGCTGCCGATCGGTCGCCGGTTTCAATTCATGACGCGGCTGGCAGGCTGGCGTGCTGGTTGCCGGAAGTGCGGAGAATGGCCGCTACAGATCGTCGCTGCCGTCGGAGTCGTCGCCGTCGGCGGGGTCGCCCGAGGATTCCATTTCTTCGACGGCTTCGTCGAAGTCTTCGCCGCTGAAGTCTTCGCCCATCTCCTGGCCCATCTTTTTCATCATCCGGGCGACGCTCTTCGGATCGTTTTCGTCGAGGCCGCCGAGCTTCGAGGGGTCCGCGATCGAATCGAGCCGCTGCTCCTCGGATTTAGGCATCGCGAAGCGCGACATCAGGCGCTTCATCTTCTTGCTTCCGCAATGTTTACAAACCGCGCGCACGCGTTCGCTGACCCGCGTGGTCAGCACGCTGGTCCGGCGCCCGCATCGGGAGCACTCGTATTCGTAGATCGGCATCGCGGTCTATTCTTCCGTTTGTTCACTTGGTCTGCAATCGGCCGAGCTTGAATCGGCGGGCCGGGGCGGGATACTGGTCAGCGGCACGATGATCTCCGCCGACCACCATCGCGAGCTTGGCACGCCGCACGGCGACGCCGCGCATCTGTCTTCGTACGGCATCCTCGCGATGTGGCGCAACACGCGGATGATCGTGCTGTGCTCGATTTCGGCGGCGCTGTATGCCGCCGTGCTGATCCCGTTCAAGGCGGTGCCGTTCATACCGGGGGTGACGGAGCTGCGGCCCGCCAACGCGATTCCGATCGTGTGCTCATTTCTGTTTGGGCCGGCGGGCGCGTGGGGCAGCGCGATCGGCAACACGATCGGCGACTTTTTCGGCGGCGCGTCGCCCGCCGACATCTTTGGCTTTTTCGCCAATCTCAGTTACGGATGGATTCCGTACAAGGTCTGGCAGGTAATCGGCCAGGGCGAGGCGCCGATCTCGCGCTCGCCGTGGGCGATCGCCAAGTACCTGTTCACCTGCCTGGCCGCCAGCATGATGTGCGCGGACCTGGTTGGATGGGGCGAGAATCTGCTTGCGCTGCGGCCGTTCGCGGCGCTCGGCAACGTGATTATCCTGAACAACATGACGGCCGCGATGGTGCTGTCGCCGTTCATCCTGTTCGAGGTCTATCCGCGGGTCCGCAAAGGGCATCTGCTGTACACCGACGTGATGCCGGAGCTCAAGCCGCGCTCGGCGCCGATCCGATGGCTCGGCTTTGCGATGCTGGTCGCCGGAGAAGCGGCGGCGTGGGCGCTGGGTAATCTGCTCTCGGTGGGATTGTGGGCTCCGAAATTTCTGCCCGCGTACATGAATGCGGCGCCGTACGACAAGTCGGTCGCGATTATCGTAAGCCCGTTCATCTTTCTGGCGGTCGCGGGCTTGGTGGTGATGTGAAGGACCCCGCGCAGGATTTCGCGCAGTCCGCCGCCGAGCGTCCCGAGCTGGCGGTCGAAGCGGCGGACCTTTGCTTCACCTATCACGATGGTCCGCGGGCGGCGCTGCGCGCGGTCGGACTGCGTCAAGCACGGGGTGAAATGATCGGCGTGATGGGCGCGTCGGGTGCGGGAAAATCGACGCTGGCGAAATGCCTCAACCGGATTATTCCCGAGTTCGAGGGCGGCGCCTTCAGCGGCACGGTGATTATCGGCGGGCGCAAGCTCGACGGGCTGCGGGTGTGCGAGGTCGCGGCGGAGGTCGGGATGGTCTTTCAGGATTTCGAGGCGCAGCTATTTTCGACCAACGTCGCGCACGAAGTCGCCTTCGCGATGGAACAGATCGGGATGGATCGCGCGGCAATGAACGCGCGGATCGGCCCGGCGCTCGAAGCGGTCGGACTCAAAGGCTTCGAGCATCGCGACCCGACGTCGCTGTCGGGCGGAGAGAAGCAGCGCCTGGCGATCGCCTCGGTACTGGCGCTGAGCCCGCGCGTGATCGTGCTCGACGAGCCGACCACCGATCTCGATCCCGAAGGCAAGGCGGAAGTCTTCGCGTTGATTCGCAGCCTGCGCGAGCGCGGACTCAGCCTGATCGTGATCGAGCATGAGACCGAAGAGCTGCGCCGCGCCGATCGGGTGATCCTGATGCGCGAGGGCGCGGTGATCGCCGAGGGACCGCCGCGCCTCGTGATGAGCCGGCTCGAAGTGCTCGAGGAGTCGGGGGTGCATCCGCCGAGCCTCAACCGTGCGCTCGCGCTACTCGGAATCGGCGGCCACGCCGACAGCGTTGACGACGCTTACGCCGCAATACTGCGCGCCTATCCGCGTCTCGAATCGGCCGCGCAGCCATCCGGGGCCGAAATCGCGCCGCCGCCGGCCGGCGCGGCGGACCATCCGCGCGGCGCCGCGCTCGCGGCCGTCGAAGGTCTGAGCTTCAACTACACCGCGGGTCCGCGCGTGCTCGATTCGGTAAGCCTGACGATTCATCCGGGCGAGTTCCTTGCAATCGTCGGCCAGAACGGTTCGGGCAAGACCACCCTCGCAAAACATATTGTAGGATTGCTCAAGCCGGCCGCGGGCCGCGTGCTGCTAAAGGGGCGCGATCGCGCGGGGCTGCCGGCGGCGGATACCGCGCGCGAGGCGGCGTACGTTTTCCAGAATCCGGACCATCAGATTTTCGCCGCGACGGTGTGGGATGAAGTCGCCTTCGGGCCGCGCAACTTCAAACTCGCGCCAGATGAAGTCGAGCGCCGCGGCTGCGAGGTGCTCGAGGCCGTCGGCCTGCTCGGCGAGCGCGACAGCGACCCGTTTCTGCTCAGCAAGGGCGAACGCCAGCGGCTTGCGGTCGCCAGCGTGATGGCGCTCAAGCCGCGGCTGCTGATTCTCGACGAGCCCACCACCGGGCTGGATTATCGCGAGCAGCGCCGGATGATGTCGCTGGTGACGGAACTCAACCGCGCGGGAATCGCGATCGTGATCATCACGCACACGCCGTGGCTGGTGGCCGAGTACGCGCGCCGCGTCGTGCTGATTCGCAAGGGGCGCAAGCTGTTTGATGGTCCGGTGCGGGAATTTTTTTCCAACGACGAGCTTTTGAGCACCGCTTCATTCCGCCCACCCGAAGTCACGCTGCTGGGGCGCCGGTTCGGCGCGCTGGTGCTGTCGCCGCATGAGTTCGCCGAGTGGGTAAAGGAGCGTGCCTGATGCCGCTGTACCGGTATATCGAGCGCGACACTTTCGTCCATCGGATGCATCCGACGGTCAAGGTTATCGCGCTGCTGGTGATGTTCTGGTCGGTGTACTGGGTGGACAATCCGCTCGCGCTGCTGCCGCTCGGATTGCTGCTGCTGTTCGTCGCCGTGATAACGGGGTCGTCGGGGAATTTCTACGCGCTTAGATGGCTGTTTATCATCCTGATCACCTCGACCACGCTGATGTGGATGGCAACCTATCGGCCCGGACCGGCCAGCGTGCATATGCCGGTGGTCAACGTGCGCAAGGCCTCGATACTTTTCGGGCTGGGCAAGGGGATCAAGCTCGCGGAGCTGCTCGCGGCGTCGGTGCTGTTCATCTCGACGACCAAGGTCGAGGAATTCACGATCGGGCTCGCCAAGCTGCGGGTGCCGTACCGGGTGGGCTTCGCGGTGTCGCTGTCGTTTCGGCTGGCGCCGCTGTTTGTGGATTCCGCGCTGACGATCGTCGATGCGCAGCGGCTGCGCGGCTACGATTTCAGCGCGGGCGGTATCTTCGAGCGGATGCGGCGCTACGCGACCGTCGCGGTGCCCGTGTTCATGGGCGCGCTGCGCAAGGCGAACAACATGGCGATGGCGCTCGAGGCGCGCGGTTTCGGGCGGCTCAGCCGCCCGACGACGTATATCGATTATCCATTGCGGGGCGCCGACGTTGTCGCCTTCGCGGCGCTGCTCGCGATCGCGGCGGGGTATTTCATGATCTACTGGACCGGCTACGGCGCGGTGGTCGCGTGAACCTGCGGTCCAGCGCCCTGTACGGAGACCTGTGCGTAACTCAATCCCGGCGGCTACTGGCGCGAGTGGCGAGATTCCTCGCTTCGCTCGGAATGACAATTCCGGAAAATTCTGTGTCATATATGGACCCCGCCCTGGAGCAAGAGGTGAAGTGGGGATCGAGGGGAAACGGTTGCAGTCATATATACGGCCTGTTTGTCGGGCATAGGTAGCGCCCGTGGCCATGATGGAAATCCGCGCATCTGAGTCTCTG
>DATKSQ010000064.1:0-3082 GCA_035531615.1 Binataceae bacterium (SeqCode) | reverse complement strand
TGAAACCTCATCAAGTTGATAGTCTGTGGATTACTCAGTGATCGCCGCGCGCACCGCCTCGCTGAGGCGGTCGTAGATGATCGGTCGCATCCGGGTCAAAGCCGGGCGCATGAAAGCGCGGCCCGGTATCGCGACCGATGATTTCAGCGCGAATAGCGGTACGACTTCATGGCCCCGCTTGCCGAACAGCACGCCCTTCTTGAAAAATGTTCCGGTGTATCCGCCCGCACTGGGATCGGCGATGATGGTCCGCGCCGACCAGCGTCCGACGCCCATCGGCGTTTTAGCGGCATCGAGCGGAATAGTCAGAAAGCGCGAGTTCTTCGGGGTAACGGTCCCGCCATATTCCTGCATCCGGGCGTAGAACATCTCGCCGCCGCCGGCGACCACTTCCGCCTCTACCCGGCTTTCGTCGGCGCTGAATCGGCCCGGCTGGATCGAATTGATCAGGTTCGCCGTGCGCGAATGCAGGCCCGATGAGCGATAGGCATCCTTGGCCGCCTGCACCGTTTGCATCTGTAGCTCGCGCATCGTCTTTCGGATGCGAGCCGTGATCTTGCCCGGCGCGTTACCCAGCCGCGCGAGCACTTCGGTGTCGCCAGTAATACGCGCCTCGATCACGACCGTCTCCCCCTGTTTTTGGGCTTGCGCGGCAAGCGGATATCGAAGTGGGCTCGCAGATATCGTCGCGCGCAAGCCTCAGAGCACAGCGCGCCAATCGGTTCAGGCTTCGCGGCGGCGCCGAACGCCTCAAGCAACAAGCAGAAACTTCCGGGCTTTTCGCGCCTGAAGTCTGTGCCGCATTGGTGACAGCGCGCGACTTCATCCGGTCCGCGGGACTGAGCGCGATCCATCGCGTCGAGCGCGCGATCGATATCGGGCGATAGGCTCATAGGCGAGCGAAACTCCCGCCTTGTGGATCGTAACCGGATCGCCTCGGCTCGATCTTGATGCGGCCCAACAAGGAATTAACCACGGTCATCAGTTCGCCGACCTCGGCGCCCGCTCGCCGTTCCAGGCAGGCGGGATGCACCACCGTGGACTCGTTGATGACGCACGTCGCGCCACTGATCGGCTGATGGCACAGCCCGCACGTACTCGCGCCAAGTGACTCCGGCGGCTCGCTCGATGGTGTATTTTCGATGATTTCGGATGCCCTGCCGCGCAGTGCCGCAATAGTGCCTGTCGGGTTCGGTTCGTGGTTCACGACGAATTCAAGCAGCGCTTGTAACAGCGCCCCGACGGCTTCGGTTTTTGCTTCAAGCGGCATGACGACTCACCCCTTCCCGAGCCAGGCGCTCGATAGCCGCGCGGTCGAACACCCGCACGCCCCTGGGCGAACGCCCAAGAAGCGGCAGATCGCCGCGGTCGGCCCGTTGTTTGACAAGCGATGCGGAGCATCCGAGCAATTCGGCCGCGTCGCCAGCCAACAGAATTTCCTTGTTCACCATCGCGCGTACCTCTAACGCTAAGGGTAGCGCCAGCGGCGCGTGCCGTGGGTTCAGCGCCGACAATCCGGGCAGAGTGCGCCGCGCTTGCGGGCGATACGTCCGGCCGCGCGGACTAACGCGAACCCGATGGTCATGACCTTGCGCCAATCACCCGACGCCACGGCGGCCGCCATCCGCGCCCGGTTCCGCGTGAGCAGGTTTGCGATGTGCTCTGCGGCCTCGGGATGCTCGGATGCCGTTCGCTCGACGACCGTGAGGCAGCAGCGGAGGTGCTCGGCTGGGTCTGTCCATCGGGCCGATTCGACTTCGGCGAAGATTTCGGCGTCACCTTTCACGATTTCCTCTTTTTGCAGGCGGGATCTCCAGGCCGATGCCACACGTCGATCCCGTCGGTTTCGTAGGTATTACCGACTGGCTCGGCGCATTCTCGGCACGCCACGCCCGCTCCGGGATCGCCGAGGCCGCCCAACCGCTGGGCAACGGAATAGATTTCGCCATAGGGATTCGCGCCCGGCTTCTCGGCCTGTTTTGGGCGTGAGAATCCTGCCGGCCGCTTCGAGCCTTCCGGTGCCTGCCGCTCAGCGTTCTCGACCAGTTGGCGCGTGTACGCCAGCAAGGCCGGCTCCCCATGCTGGCCGCCTTGGACCGCCCCGAGCGCGGCCTGAGCGAGCGCAACCACGACATCAATCTTGTGGCTGGTTTTCTCTTTCGAGATCTTCCAGCCGCGCGGATTCTCGACCGCGACCGCCCGCGACATCGCGAGCCGGATGTCAGCGTCGGGATACGCCATCAAGTTGCGGCCTTTCAGTATCTCGTAAAGGTTGCTCGATGCTTCCGTCAGGTTTGGGACCGACTGGGCGAATTCAACCATCGGAAGCCCGCGCTTCGCGAGCCGCTGGGCGACGGAAACAAGTTGATACGGGTCGTAGCGGATCTCCCGCACGTTGAAGCGCTCGCGCGATTCCAGCAGCGCCGCCTCGATCGTGTCCTCGAAGTCCAGCGGATTTTTGATGCTTGGCTGGAAGATACGGTGCCACGCGAGCCGAACGCGGTTGTGCTCATCATCCCAAGCGCAGGCGACGATCGCGGTCGAATCGCGCTTCACGCTGGCATCAACACCCAGCCAGACCGCCAGCTTTGAATCCTTTACGATCGGCGATAGCGTCGAATCCGCGCAGGCGTCCCACCATTCGATCGGGATGAAGGACGATTCCGAGCTCACCCACCTGTTTTCGATCTGCCGCAGGTAGGCATTCGGCCGATGCTGCTCTCGCATCTGCGATAGCCAGGCGACCGTCTGCCACGGCGCCGGCGGCTGATGCGTCCAGAACATGAGCAGGCCGCCGCGGCGATACAGGTCCGGTGCGATCTGCTCGCCCTCGATGCCACGCTTGTAGAGCGATTCCAATAACTCGGACTCGCCCTCGAACCCCGCATAAGAGACGGTCAAGCGGCCGGACACTTTCCGCGCCGGGCTGGGGATCGCCTCGTCCCACAGGCGGTGCGCCCGCTCCGATACGTATGCCCATAATTCATCGAAGATACACAATGACGGATTCGCGCCGGCGAACCCGCTGTAGTCACTTGCGCACGCTTGGATGAATGCGCCGGTGCTCGGAAACTCGATCCGA
>DATKSQ010000063.1:0-61236 GCA_035531615.1 Binataceae bacterium (SeqCode) | reverse complement strand
TCACGCGGTCACCCGCGTGGTTTGTCCGCCTGTTTCGGCCGTGGAGCCGGGAAGCTATCCGCCGAGTCTTTCGATGAAGCTTCCACCTCGTCAACTCGGATTGCCGATGCGATCCGAGTCCTGGCGCTACTCTCGTCCGATACGTTCTATCAGCTCGATCATCACCTCGAAATGAATTGGGGCCGCGAGTCCCTTGCCAGCAATTATCCGCGCCCCCACAATCGCGCACAAGCGCGAGATTTGGGCTAGATGCCGTCGCCTGCCGCTTTACCTGGATTTCGCCGGGTCCGGGACAATGCCGGAATCCCCACCGGAACTCGCGTCCGCGCTGGAATCGTCGCCGTGGCGTTTGCGCCAGGCGGCGGTCCAGCCGGGTTTTTCGCGCTGCGGATGATGCGACATCACGAGCGCGCCGTCGGCGACCTCGCGCACGATCGTGGTGCCTGCGGCGACGTACACGTCGCTGCCGACCTTGATGGGCGCGATGAGCTGCGTATCGCATCCGATCATGCATCGGTCGCCGATCTCGGTGTGATGCTTTTCGTACCCGTCGTAGTTGACGGTGATGACGCCGCATCCGACGTTAGTGTCGCGGCCGATCGTGGTGTCGCCCAGGTAACTCAGATGGCTGGCCTTGGTGCCGCGTCCGATTTTAGCCTTTTTGGTCTCGACGAAATTGCCGATGCGGTTATGGCCTTCGAGCTCGGTTCCGGCGCGCAGATTCGCGAACGGGCCGATCTCGGAGTCCGCGCCGATGCGGCATTCCTCGGCGCGCACGCCGAGCTTCAAATGGCAGCGCTCGCCGATCTCGACGTCCTTGAGCCACGCGGTGCCGTCGATTCTGGTCTCCGCGCCGATCCGGCATCGCCCCAGGATTTGCACGTTGGGGCCGATAATCACGTCGGCGGCGATCTCCGCCTGATCGGAGATGTACGCCGAGGCGGGATCGACGATCGTCACTCCGGCCGCCATCAGGCGGCGATTGACCTGGTCACGAAGTATGCTCTCCATCGATGCCAACTCCTCGCGGGTATTTACGCCGGCAAATTCTCCCGCATCCGGCGCCTGCCATGCCCGGGGCTTAAGGCCGCGGGCGTGTGCGGCGGCTACAATATCGGTCAGGTAAAGCTCGTGCTGCGCGTTGCGGGGTTCGAGCCCGGCGAGCGCATGGCGCAGAAAGTCCGCACGCGCGATATAGACGCCGGTGTTAGTCTCGCCGAGGGCGAGCTCGGCGGCGGATGCGTCGCGCGCCTCGACGATCGCGCGCACCTCGCCGTTCGGGTCGCGGATGACGCGCCCGTATGCGCCGCCGTCGCCGAGGCTGACGCTGATAAACGACAGCGCGGCGCCGCTTTGGCGATGCGCGCGAAGGAACTCGCGCAGCGTCGTTCCAGTGAGCATCGGCATGTCGCCATACGCGATCAGCACGTCACGATCGTAGTCCAGTGCAAGGGCGCTCATGCCAACCCGGGCCGCGTCGCCGGTGCCGCGTGGCTCGGCTTGAATCGCGACCGCGATCGCCGCGTTCCTGGCGGCCGCGCGAATGGCGGCTTCGACTTCGCGCGCCTGATAGCCGAGCACAGCGACGATCCGCGCGGCGCCTGCGTCCTCGAGCGCGCGGATCGTCCGCGCGGCCATCGCGGCGCCACCAATTTCGTGCAGCACCTTGGCGCGCCGCGAGCGCATTCGCGTGCCGAGTCCGGCGGCTAGAACGATCGCGGCGAGGCCGCGCGGTTCTATGGATGAATCGTCGGCCATCGGTTTAATCGTACTCGCTGTAATTTGAGACCTTCCACGTGCCGCTTTCCTTGCGCGTGGTGATCATCCAGTTCTTCTCGAACGAACCGCCCTCGGGCACGTCGATAGTCGCGCGGAACACGAACTGAATGTGATCGGGGGCGTCACGCTCCGCCTCGAGCTTGTAATGAATCACCGGTTTGCGCGTGGTCTCGTCGATCGCCTGGCCCTGGGTCAGCTTCATCTCCTGATGCAGCTTGTCGAGCGCAAGTCCGGTGCATAACGGCTCGGCGGATTTCAGATCGATCGCCATGTAGTGGGCGGTGATGAAACGGTCAACGACGCCGCGCGGGCTGTTGGATTTCGTACACGCGCATGCGGCGAGCAGCGCAAATCCGATCGCGATAGCCGTCAGGCGGTGCGTGCCGCGGGGCTTAAGGACTCGTTGGGGGGTCGTCATTTTTTCCTGAACAGCTCGTCAAGTCCTTTGCGTGGGTTGGTCCGCGTTGCAAAGCGCGCGGCGGCGCGGCTCTGCGCCGCAACGAAGTATTCGCAAAAGTTGGCGCGCTCCTTGTCAACCACCCGCTCGGCCATCGGCTCGCGGCACTGGTTGTTGTACGCCGGATCATAAAAGCCGCAGTTGCGGCAGGCGTGCTGCGCGCGCCCGCATCCGGGGCACTCGTCGCGAAAGCCGACCCGTTCGCGAAATTCGATTTCACCGCCGCAAAAGAAACAGTTCATCGCGCGTGCCCGGCCTTTGAACCCGCCCGCGAGCCACGGGAAAGCGTGCTTTTTCAAGCACTTCGCCACTGCTAGCATATCCGCTGTGACACCCGTGCGCGAGACGATGCTCGAGGCGATCACGGCGTTTGCCGCCGCGTTGGAGCACGCCGCGCGCGCCTCGGCGAATACGGTGGACAATTACCGCCGCGACCTGATGTCGCTGCGGAGATTTTTGCTCGAACGCGCCGCCCATCTGGGCCGCGACGAAACCGAGATCGATCCGGCCTCGATCACACAGGATCATATTCGCGGATGGCTCGCCGGGATGATGAAGACCCATCGGCGCGCGACCGTGCAGCGCCGGCTGAGCGCGGCCAAAGCTTTCTTCCGCTACCGCGAGAACGCCGGCCTCGCGGTGAATCCGGCGCGCACGATGCGCTCGCCGCGCTCCGAGCGCAGGCTGCCCCAGGTGCTCGGCCAGGACGATATCGCAAAGCTCCTCGCGCTGGACGCCGACGGGCATACGCCAGCCGCGCTGCGCGATCGTGCGATAATCGAGACCCTCTACTCGACCGGGATTCGGGTGAGCGAGCTGGTCGGACTGGACTGGCGCGATATCGACGAGGAGATTGGGATGCTTACGGTGCGCGCCGGCAAGGGTAACAAGGATCGGGTGACGCCGATTGGAGAGCCCGCGCTCGACGCGCTGTTCGCGTGGCGCCGCGCGATGCCGATTGCGTGGGAGGCGCAAGGCCCCGTGATCGTGAATCTGCGCGGCGCGCGGCTGACTACGCGCAGCGTCGAAAATATCGTGCGCGATCGAATCACCCGTGCGGGAGTGCCGATCGCGCTGACTCCGCATGGGCTGCGCCACTGCTTCGCAACGCATATGCTGGGTAACGGCGCCGACCTGCGCTCGATTCAGGAGATGCTCGGCCATGCGAGCCTTGCGACCACTCAGCGCTACACTCACGTCAGCGTGAATCATCTAAAAGAGGTTTATCGGCGCGCGCATCCGCGCGCCTGAAGCAATCATGAAAATCCGCAGCACGACGATCTTGAGCGTTCGCCACGCCGGCAAAGTAGTGATGGCCGGCGACGGCCAGGTCAGCGCCGGACCGACCATCATGAAGAGCGGCGCGCGCAAGGTGCGCCGCCTGCACGGCGATCGCGTGCTGGCGGGCTTCGCCGGCTCGACCGCCGACGGGCTGACGCTGTTTGACAAGTTCGAGAGCAAGCTCCAGGAGTACAACGGAGTGCTGCGGCGCGCCGCGGTCGAGCTGGCCAAGGACTGGCGCACCGATCGGGTGCTCCGCCGGCTCGAAGCGATGCTGGTGGTGGCGGACGCGGAGAGTTCGCTTCTGCTTTCGGGTGCGGGCGACGTGATCGAGCCGGACGACGGCATCCTGGCGATTGGATCGGGCGGGAATTTCGCGCTTTCGGCGGCGCGCGCGCTCATTCGCCATAACCCCGGACTATCGGCGCGTCAGATCGCGGAAGCGTCGCTCAAGATCGCATCGGAAATTTGCGTCTATACCAACGATCAGTTGATCGTCGAAGAGTTATAGTCACGTGGCGCGATCGCGATTAGTCTTTGCATTGCGCGGCGCGCCCGAAGCGGCCCGCCCAGCGAACATATAATGCCAGTTCCCCAGGTAATGACCCCCCGCGAGATCGTCTCCGAGCTCGATCGCTACATCGTCGGCCAGCACGACGCCAAGCGCGCGGTTGCGATCGCGCTGCGCAATCGATGGCGGCGGCAGAACGTGTCGCCGGACCTGCGCGACGAGATCGCGCCCAAAAACATCCTGATGATCGGACCCACCGGCGTGGGCAAGACGGAAATCGCCCGCCGCCTGGCCAGGCTCGCGCAGGCTCCGTTCATCAAGGTCGAAGCCTCGCGCTACACCGAGGTCGGCTACGTCGGCCGCGACGTTGAATCGATGATCCGCGATCTGGCGGAAATCTCCGTCAAGATGGTGCGCGAGGAAGCGCGCGGCGGCGTCAAGGTCAAGGCGCGCGAGAACGCCGAGGAGCGCCTGCTCGATCTGCTGTTCCCGCCGCCGGCCAAAGCGCGCCGCGCCGCGGGCATCACGCCCGAAGGACGCCTCGAATCATCCGACGGCGACTCGCATCGCGACACCCGGGAAAAGCTGCGCAAGCTTCTGGCTCAGGGCCATCTCGACGATCGCGAAGTCGAGATCGAGGTCTCGGCCAGCGCGACCCCGATGGTCGAAGTGTTCACCCCGCAGGGCATGGAAGAGATGGGCTTCAACATGAAGGATCTGATGAGCCAGATCATGCCCAAGAAAACGCATCTTCGTAAGGTGAAGATTCCAGAGGCGCTCGAACTCCTGACCCAGGAAGAGGCCGCCCGGCTGGTCGATATGGAAGCGGTCGCGCACGAGGCGATCCAGCGCGCCGAGCAATCGGGAATCGTGTTTATCGATGAGATCGACAAGATTGCAGGACGCGAGGCGGGCCGCGGTCCCGACGTCTCGCGCGAGGGCGTGCAGCGCGACCTGCTGCCTATAGTCGAAGGCTCGACCGTCAATACCAAGTACGGCGCGATCCGCACCGACCATATCCTGTTCGTCGCGTCGGGGGCGTTCCACACCAGCAAGCCCTCCGACCTGATCCCGGAGTTTCAGGGCCGCTTCCCGATTCGCGTCGAGCTCAAGGCGCTCGCGCGCGAGGACTTTGTCCGCATCCTGACCGAGCCGGAAAACTCGCTGACCCGCCAGTATGTAGCGCTGATGGCGACCGAGGGGCTTAAGCTGCGCTTCACCGACGACGCCGTGGATGCGCTGGCCGCGATCGCGGCGCAGGTCAACGAGCGGACCGAGAATATCGGCGCGCGCCGCCTGCACACCGTCCTGGAGCGCCTGCTCGAAGAGGTTTCGTTCAGCGCGCCCGAGCTCAGCGAGCGCGACCTGGTGGTTGACGCGGCGTACGTGCACGGCCACCTGGACCCGATTCTCAAGGACGAGGATCTCTCGCGCTACATCCTGTAATATCGATGCTCCCCGGCTGCCGGACGCGCGTCCGCGGCGCGCGGCAGGCGCCAATTGCGCGGCGCGCGCAAGCCTGTTTTGATTGCCTCTTACGGCGGCTCCGCGGGCGAGCCGCTAGCATCGAGAGCTGACGGAGGCTACGTGACCAAAGACCTCATCGCGCGGGCCGAGGTTTTAATCGAGGCGCTGCCCTACATCCGGCGCTTTCGTGGCCAGACGTTCGTCATCAAGTACGGCGGCCACGCGATGCAGTCCGACGAGCTGCGCTCGGGATTCGCCGAGGACGTGGTGCTGCTCGATCTGGTCGGCATCAACCCGGTCATCGTGCATGGCGGCGGTCCGCAGATAAGCGAGCTGATCGGCAAGCTCGGGCTGAAGTCGCGCTTCGTGCGCGGGATGCGCGTGACCGACGCGGCCACGATGGAAGCGGCCGAGATGGTCCTGCAGCGGATCAACAAGGATATCGTCGCGATGCTGTCGCGGCACGGCGGCCGCGCGGTTGGGCTGTCGGGCAAGGACGGCGACCTGATCGTTTCGCGCAAGATGCGGATGGTCGTAAAGGACGAGGCCGGGCGCAAGAGCGCGGTTGATATCGGACTGGTCGGCGAAATCGATCAGGTCAATCCCGAGATCATCCGGACCCTCGAGGCGGCGAATTTCATTCCGGTCGTCGCGCCAACCGGCGTGGGGCGCGACGGCCAGACCTACAATATCAATGCCGACGTGGCGGCCGGTGAAATCGCCGCCGCGCTCAAGGCCGAGAAGCTGATCCTGCTGAGCGACGTGGAAGGCGTGAAGGATCGCGATGGCAATCTCATCTCGACGCTCGACGCGGCCGAGGCGCGGCGCCTTATCGCGCGCGGCGTGATACAGGAAGGGATGATTCCCAAGGTCGAATGCTGCATCGACGCGCTCGCCAAGGGAGTGGCCAAAACCCACATTCTCGACGGCCGGGTGCGGCACGCGGTGCTTCTCGAAATTTTCACGCGCTCCGGGGTCGGCACCGAAGTGGTGCACAGACGGGCGCGGGTCGCGGACCTTGCGCGCGGCGTCAAGAAGAAAGCCTGAGGGTCGGATGGCAACAGCACGATGAACAACGCGGAAATTGTTGAACTCTCCCATCGCAACATGGTGGACATCTACGGATGCCTGCCGATCGCGTTCGTGCGCGGACACGGCGCATACCTGTTCGATGCCGACGGAAACCGCTACCTGGATTTCTTCTGCGGTCTCGCCGTCACCAGCTTGGGCCACGGGCATCCGCGCGTCGTCCGCGCGATCAAGGAGCAGGCCGAAAAGCTGACCCACGTCTCGAACGTGTTTCACACCGAGCCGACCGCGCGTCTGGCCGAGCGTCTGGCGGCTCGATTTGGCGCCGGCAAAGTGTTCTTCGGAAATTCCGGCGCCGAGGCCAACGAGGCTGCGATCAAGCTCGCACGGCGCTGGGGCCACAAGGACGGCGGCGGGCGCTACGAAATAATCGCGATGCTGGGTTCGTTCCACGGCCGCACGCTCGCGACCTTAAGCGCGACCGGCCAGGAAAAATACCATCAGGGGTTCCAGCCTCTAGTGCCGGGCTTTCGCCTGGCGCCGTTCGATGACATCGCGGCGCTCGAGCGCGCGATTCACGACGAGACCGTGGGCGTGATGGTCGAGCCGATTCAGGGCGAAGGCGGCGTGGTCACGCCGCATCCTGATTATTTGAAGCGCCTGCGCGAGTTCTGCGATCGGCGCGGCATTCTGCTCATCCTTGACGAGATTCAGGTTGGGGTGGGTCGCACCGGAAAATTCTTCGCCTTCGAGCACACCGGCATCAAGCCCGATATCGTGACCCTCGCCAAGGCGCTGGCGGGCGGCGTTCCGATCGGCGCGATGATCGCGAAAGACGAGATCGCGTCCGCCTTCACGCCCAGCAGCCATGGCACGACCTTCGGCGGAAACCCGATCGCGTGCAGCGCGGCGCTCGCCGTGCTGGACGCTATCGAGCAGGAAGGAATTCTGGCGAACGCAACCACCGTGGGCGCGTATCTGCTCGAGCGGCTGCGCGCGATCGCGAAGAACTGTCCGCGCGTGGTCGAAGTCCGCGGAAAGGGTATGATCATCGGCGTGGTTCTAAATGGCGATCCGCGCCCTATCGTTGACGCCTGCCTGCGCGAGAAGCTGCTGGTCAACGGCACCGCGGGCAATGTCCTGCGCCTGCTGCCTCCGCTGAATCTCACGCGAGAGGAAGCTGACGCCGGGCTTAAGATAATCGAGAGCGCGCTCATGAGCGCGCCGGGAACGGCGTGAGCTCCCCCGTGCAAAAGGGGCGTGCGGCGCATCATCCGGGCGCCGAGCCGCGAGCCAAGCGCGACTTTCTGGACATGGTGTCGCTCGACGCGGGCGAGCTTCAGGGTTTGCTCGCGCTCGCCGCGCGGCTCAAGGCTGAGCTCAAATCCGGCATCGAGCATCCCTATCTGCGCGGGCGAACGCTCGCGATGATTTTCCAGAAGCCTTCGCTGCGCACCCGGATCACGTTCGAGACCGGGATGGCGCAGCTCGGCGGCCACGCGATCTATCTGGCGCCGGGCGATATCGGAATCGGCGAGCGCGAGACGGTCAAGGACGTGGCGCGCAATCTCTCCCGGGTTGTCGATCTGATAATGATTCGAACCTTCGCGCACGCCAACTGCGTCGAGATGGCGCGTGAGGCATCGGTGCCCGTCATCAACGGGCTCAGCGATTTGCTGCATCCCTGCCAGGTGCTGGCGGATCTGCAAACCCTGCAAGAACACTTTGGCCGGGATATCTCGAAACTCAAAATCGCGTGGGTCGGCGACGGATTCAATATGGCGCAGAGCTGGATTGAGGCGGCTGCCCTGTTGGGATTCGAGCTGCGGATCGCGGTGCCGCGGGGCTACGAGCCGGAGGCGAGTTTCCTCGTGCGGATGCGGCGCCAGGAAATCGGCATCGTGACTGGCGATCCGCTCCGGGCGGTCGCCGATGCCGACGTGATCTACACCGACACGTGGACCTCGATGGGGCGTGAGAAAGAGGCCGTGCGGCGCCGCCGCGATTTCAAGGATTTTCAGGTTAACAGCGCGCTGGTCCGCCACGCGGCGAAGGACGCAGTGGTGATGCACTGCCTGCCGGCGCATCGCGGCGAGGAGATCACCGACGAGGTGATCGACGGTCCGCGCTCGCTGGTGCTCGAGCAGGCCGAGAATCGGCTCCACGCGCAGAAGGCCGTGATGGTCTGGCTGCTGCGCCCGGAGGTTTTGGCGCATACGGCGCCCGCGCGCGGCGTGTGATTTAATCGAACAAAAGATGGCTTCCGAAAAAATCAAAAAGCTGGTGCTCGCCTACTCGGGCGGGCTCGATACCTCGGTAATGCTGCGCTGGATCAAGGATCAGTTCGGATGCGAGGTTATTGCATACTGCGCCGACGTCGGGCAGGGCGAGGAGACCGTCGGTCTCGAGGCAAAAGCGCTCGGCACTGGTGCGAGCAAGCTCGTACTCGCCGATCTGCGTGAGGAATTTGCGCGCGACTTCGTGTTCCCGATGATGCGCGCCAACGCCGTGTACGAGGGCTACTACCTGCTCGGCACGTCGATCGCGCGTCCTGTGATCGCGAAGCGGCTAATCGAAATCGCGCGGGAGGAAGGCGCCGACGCCGTCGCCCACGGATCCACCGGCAAAGGCAACGACCAGGTCCGGTACGAACTGGCCATCGCGCGGCTCGCACCAGAGCTCAAAATAATCGCGCCATGGCGCCGCGCCGACTGGACCTTCACGGGGCGCGCCGACATGATCGCATACGCGAATGAGAAAAAGATTCCGATTCCGGTCACCGCCGAAAAGCCCTATTCGATGGATCGCAACCTGGTGCATATCAGCTACGAGGGCGGAATTCTGGAAGACCCCTGGCGCGAGCCGTACAACGACATGTTCCGCTTGACGGTGGCGCCCGAGAACGCGCCCGGCCAGCCCGAGTACGTCGAGATCGAATACGCGGCCGGCGACCCGGTCGCGATCAACGGCGAGCGGCTTTCGCCCGCGAAAATTATCGAGCGCGCCAACCAGATCGCGGGACGCCACGGCGTCGGCCGGGTCGATATGGTCGAGAACCGCTACGTCGGAATAAAATCGCGCGGCGTGTACGAGACCCCGGGGGTCACGATGCTCACGCATGGGCATCGCGGCGTCGAGCAGCTCACCCTCGACCGCGAGGTGATGCATCTTCGCGACTCGATGGTCTCGCGATACGCCGAGATGGTGTATTACGGTTACTGGTTCGCGCCCGAGCGAGAGGCGTTGCAGACGCTGATCGACGCGGCGCAGCGTGAGGTGAACGGGGTCGCACGCGTGAAGCTCTACAAGGGCGCGGCGACCATCGCGGGACGCAAGTCGGGCAACTCGCTGTACGATCCCGCGATCGCGAGTTTTGAAGAGGCGGGCGGTTACAATCAGGCCGACGCCGACGGTTTCATCCGGCTCGCCGGCACTCGCCTGCGCGCGCTCGCGCGCGTGCGGGGCGCAGGCGCGAAGGGCCGCGTGGAGAAGTGAAGCTTGGGCAAGGTTATCCAGTTCCGGCCGCCGAAGTCGCAGCCGAAGTTGGTGCCCCGAATCCGCGCGGGGCACTGCCCCAAATGTCTGCACAAAATGGACGTGCATATCGTCCATCCCGACGGCAACGTAAGCTGCGCGGCGCGCGGATGCCTGTGCCGGACGCGCCACCCCGAATGAGCGGGCTTGCGCAATGCCGCCCCGCGCAGGCATCCTCGCGGCCGTGACCTCCCGCTTGAAGCCGCCGAGCCGCGCGCGCGCGGCGTCCAGCCTGATCCGCGGGCGGTTCGCGCGCGGGCGGCTGCCCGAGGTCGAGGCGTTCACCGCTTCGCTGCCGTTTGATCGGCGCCTGTTCCGGCACGACATTCGCGGTTCGATCGCGCACGCGCGGATGCTCGCGAAGGTGCGGCTGGTCCGCGCCGCGGAAGCGCGCGCGATCGAGCGTGGACTAAAAGAGATCGAGCGCGAGATCGCCGCCGGGGGGTTCCGGTTCAATATCTCCGACGAGGATATCCATCTCGCGATTGAGCGCCGGCTGATCGCGAAAATTGGCGACGCGGGGCGCAAGCTGCACACCGGGCGTTCGCGCAACGATCAGGTCGCGCTCGACTTGCGCCTCTATCTGCGTGACGAACTGACCGAGGTCATCTCGATTGTGGGCGCCCTGCGCACCGCGCTCATCCGGCTTGCGCGCCGCCACGTCGAAACCGTGATGCCCGGCTACACGCACTTGCAGCGCGCGCAACCGGTCTCGCTGGCGCATCATCTGCTCGCCTACGTCGAGATGCTGACCCGCGATCGCGAGCGCTTCGAGCAGGCCCGCGCGCGCACCGACGTGATGCCGCTCGGCGCGGGCGCGCTGGCGGCGACCACGCTGCCGATCGATCGCGCGATGGTGGCGCGCGAGCTGGGGTTCGCGCAAATCACCGCCAACAGCATCGACGCGGTTTCGGATCGCGATTTCGCGGTTGACTTTCTTTCGGCCGCGGCGCTGCTGGCGGTGCATCTATCGCGGATGAGCGAAGAGCTGATTCTGTGGACTTCGGCCGAGTTCGGCTTTGCCGCGCTGCCCGATGAATTTTCGACCGGCAGCTCGATGATGCCGCAGAAGAAGAATCCCGATCTCGCCGAACTGATTCGCGGCAAGACCGGCCGCGTGATCGGCGACCTGATGGCAATGCTCACGATTCTGAAGGGGCTTCCGCTCGCGTACAATTCCGATTTGCAGGAAGACAAAGAGCGGGTCTTCGACGCGTTAGATACCATCAAGCCCGCCACGCGCCTGATGGCGAAGCTGTGGCCCGCGCTGCGTTTCGATCGCGCGGCGCTGCGCGCGGCTGCCGGCGGGTTCGCGCTCGCGACCGATCTGGCCGAGTATCTGGTCATGCGCGGGGTGCCGTTTCGCGAGGCGCACGAGATCGTGGGCAGGATAGTGCGCGAGTGCGCCGCGGGCGGCAAGACGCTCGAAGAGCTGACGCATCGCGATCTGCGCCGCTACTCGGCGAAGTTTCGGCCCGACGCCGCCTCGATGCTTAGCGCCGAAAATTCGCTCGGGCGGCGCGCGATTACCGGCGGACCCGCGCCCCGCACCGTCGGGCGGCGCATAAGAGAGATCGATCGATGAGCAAAGGGTTGCGCGCGTATATTTTCGTCAGCATCGCGGCGTTCGTGGCCGCGGCCGTATGGACGGGATGCGGGGTCAAATCTCCGCCCATACCTCTGCAGTACGCGAGTCCGCAGAGAATTCTGGATCTGCACGCGGTTTCGGAAAAGCACTCGATCAGGCTGACTTGGGGGCGCCCCGTTACCTACACCGGCGGCGCCACCATGCGCGACCTCGGGTCGTTCCTGATTATGCGCGCGTCCCGGCAGAGCCCATACCAGGAGGTCGGCCGCGTCGAGGTGACCGATCAAAGCCGCTTCCAGCAGCAGCGCGAATTCACCTATCTGGACAGGGGTGCGGTGCTGGGCCAGGGTTATAGCTACGAGGTCATCTCGATGACGACCGGCGGCAACAAGAGCCTGCCCTCGAACGAGGTCACGATAGTGCGATCGATTCCGCCGCCGCCGCCGAACCCGGAAAATTTCGTGGTGCCAACGCCGGCGCCGCTGCCGTGATCACACTGCCGCGACGTGGCCGGCGCCGGTCCATGCGAGGCGTTTATTCGCCGCTGCAGGCTGTGGTAGAACCGACCTTCACCGTCATAGTGGCGGCCACGGCCGCCAGATCCCTCGCGATGAAATGAATTACTTCGATTACAAAGACGATCAGCTATTTTGCGAAGAGGTCGCGCTGGCCGAACTGGCCGCGCGCGTCGGAACCCCCTTCTACGTTTACAGTGCGCGCACGCTGCGGCGTCATTACCGGGTCTTCGACGAAGCGTTCGCCGACACCGATCATCTGATCTGCTATGCGATGAAGGCGCTGTCCAACCTGAGCATCCTGCGGCTCTTCGCCTCGATGGGCGCGGGCTTCGACATCGTGTCGGCCGGCGAGCTGATGCGCTGCCTGCGCGTGGGCGCCGACCCGCGCATGATAGTGTTTTCCGGCGTCGGCAAAACCGACGAGGAGATCTCCGCGGCGCTCGAGGCGGGGATCCTGATGATCAACGTCGAGTCGCTTCCCGAGCTGCATCGCATATCCGAGGTCGCCGGACGCATGCGGCGCCGCGCGCCGGTCAGCCTGCGCGTCAATCCCGATCTCGATCCGGGAACCCATCCGCACATCTCGACCGGGCATCGCGACTCGAAGTTCGGCGTGCCGCTATCGCAGGTGGGCGAATATTATGCAGAGGCGCGCGGGCTGCAGAACCTCGAGCTGGTGGGGCTCAGCACCCACATCGGATCGCAAATCACCGATACCGCGCCGTTCACCGAGGCCGCGCGCAAAGTCAAGGCTATAGTCACGGATCTGCGTGCGTCGGGCCTGGCGCTGAAATATCTGGACATCGGTGGTGGGCTCGGCATCCCGTACCAGGAAAATCCTCCACCGCCGTCCGAGTATGCGGCTGCGATTCTAGGCCCCATTGGCGGACTCGGCCTCAAGATAATCAGCGAGCCGGGCCGCGTGCTGGTTGGCAACGCGGGAGTTCTGGTCACGCGCGTCTTGTACATGAAAGAGACCGACGTGAAGCGGTTTGTGGTCGTTGACGGCGCGATGAATGATCTGATCCGCCCGGTTTTGTACGAGGCTTATCACGCGATCGTGCAGGTCGATCGGCGCAAGACGGGCAAGCTGATTGTCGCCGATGTGGTTGGTCCGGTTTGCGAGAGCGGAGATTATTTCGCGCGCGAGCGCGAGATGCCGCAGCCGTGCGCCGGCGATCTGCTGGCCGTGATGAGCGCGGGCGCGTATGGATTCGTGATGGCGTCGAACTACAACAGCCGTCCGCGCGCGCCCGAAGTATTGGTCGACGGCGCGGCGGCGCACGTGGTTCGCGAGCGCGAGAGCTTCGAGGATCTGATTCGCGGCGAGAAGATTATCGACTTGCCGGCGCGCTAGGATCCGCCGATGGCGAAACTCGAGTTCACAAAGATGCACGGATGCGGCAACGATTACGTGTACGTCGTTGCGCTAAGGGCGCGTCCCGCAGATCCGGCGGCGCTGGCGATGCGGGTTTCCGATCGGCACTTTGGAATCGGGGGCGACGGATTGATCTTGCTCGCACCGTCACGCGTCGCCGACGTCCGAATGGAGATGTACAACGCCGACGGCAGCCGCGGCGATATGTGCGGCAACGGAATCCGCTGCGTCGCCCGGCTGGCCTATGAGCGCGGCATCGCACGCAAGAACCCGATGATCGTCGAGACCGACGCTGGCCTCAAGAGTATCGAGCTCGAGCTCAAAGCGGGCGCCGTCGTCGGCGCAACCGTCGATATGGGCGAGCCGATCCTCGAGGGCCGCGAGATTCCGGTCGCCGCCGGCGGCAGGATCATCGACTATCCGCTCGAGGTCGGCGGCCGCGTCGAGAAGATCACCGCCGTCTCGATGGGCAATCCGCATTGCGTCGTGTTCGTGGCCGGCGACGCGATCCATTCCATGGCCGCGTGGGAGTTTGCGCGGCTCGGACGCCAGTTCGAGACGCACTCGTTTTTCCCACGCCGGGTCAATACGGAATTCATCACGCCGGTCTCGCGCACTCATCTCAAGATGCGCGTGTGGGAGCGTGGCTCCGGCGAGACTCTCGCGTGCGGCACGGGAGCGTGCGCCGCGATGGTCGCGGCGGTATTGACCGGGCGGGCGGAGCGCCAAGCGCGGGTCGAGCTGCGCGGCGGCAACCTCGACATCGAATGGCGCGAAAGCGGCGCCGGCGCGAATCACGTCTTTATGACCGGCAACGCGGTCGAGGTGTTCAGCGGCGAGATCGACCTCGGCGCCGCCGAGATGGTGCCGGTCAAGGACTAGCCGCGGAGGAACCGCAGATGTTCAAGGGTGCATTGACTGCGATCGTCACGCCGTTTCGTGATGGCGCCGTGGACGAACGCGCGCTGCGCGAGTTGGTCGAATGGCAGATCGAAAGCCGCATCGACGCCCTGGTGCCGTGCGGCTCGACCGGCGAGTCGGCCACGCTGAGCCACGAAGAGCATGAGCGCGTAATCAAGATTACGATCGATCAGGCGCGCAAGCGCGTGCCGGTCATCGCCGGCACCGGATCCAACGCGACCGCCGAGGCGATTCGCCTGACCGCCTCCGCCCGCGCGATGGGGGCTGACGCGGCGCTGCTCATCTCGCCGTACTACAACAAGCCCACCCAGGAAGGCATCTTCAAGCACTACAAACTCATCGCCACGACCGTCGACCTGCCGCTCATCGTTTACAACATCCCGGGCCGCACCGCGTCGAATATCGCGCCCGAGACTTTCGCCCGCCTGTCGGAAATCAAAAATGTCGTCGGCGTCAAGGAGGCCTCGGGCTCGATGGACCAGGTATCCGACATACTGCGGCTGTGCGGCGACCGGCTGGCGATCCTTTCCGGTGACGACGCGCTGACGCTGCCGATCATGGCGCTGGGCGGCAGCGGAGTGATTTCGACGGCCTCGAATGTGATGCCGCGCGAGATGCATGATCTGGCGGCGGCGGCGCTGGCCGGTGATTTTCAGCGCGCGCGTGAAATCCACTTCTGGATGCTGCCGCTGTTGCGCGCGCTGTTCATCGAGACCAACCCGATTCCGCTCAAGCATGCGCTTGCGCTGATGGGCAAGTGCGCCAACGAGCTGCGGCTCCCGCTGGTTGCGATGACCGCGCCCGCGAGCGAGAAGCTGAAGGCGGCGATGAAAGAGTTGCGGCTCGTCTAGCCGCGGTCCGTGCCGCGCGGCTCGATCAGCTCGATCCGGTTGCCGAACGGATCGTCGGTATAAATTCGGTCGCAGGCTTCGAGCGGCTCGTTGTCGATTACGCGGCATCCCGCGCGCCGCAGCGCGCCTGCAAGCGCGCGCAGATCTTCGACGATCAGCGCCGGATGCGCCTTACGCGCCGGCGCGAAATCATTTTCGACCCCGAGATGAATCTTGAGCGCCCCGCGCTTGAACCAGCATCCGCCGCGCGTGGCGAGATGGGGTGGCTTGGGAATTTCGGGAATCCCGAGCACGCCCGAATAGAAGGCGCGCGCCTCAGCCTCGCGGCCCGGCGGCATCGCCAACTGCACATGGTCGAGAGCGCGGACTTTCATACGCGAAAATTGCGCGCGTGAACTTGTTGAGTCAAGCCGGACGCGGACTCGAAAAAAAACCGGCCGGAAATCCGGCCGGCTCGTCGAGCTTCGATCTTTCAGCCTCCCGCTAATCGAACATCAGCACGGTGCGCGCGACTTCGCCCGCCTTCATCGCGCGAAACGCCTCGTTCACATCTTCGAGCTTGCCGCGCCGCGTGATCATATCGTCCAGATCGATGCGTCCCTGCCGGTACAAATCGATGATCCGCGGCATGTCGATGCGAAAACGATTCGAGCCCATGAAGCAGCCCTGGATGCGCTTCTCGAACAGCAGCGAGAATCCGTCAACCTCGACCTTCTGCCCGAGTGGCACCATCCCGACAATCGTCGCGATGCCGCCGGAGCGGACCGACTCGTAGGCCTGCTCGGCCGCGACCTTGAGGCCGATCGCCTCGAACGAGTAATCGACGCCATCGCCGGTCAGCGCGCGAATCTGATCGACGGGATTGCCCGCCGAGGCGTCCACCGTGTGGGTCGCGCCAAGTTTCTTGGCGAGTTCCAGCTTGGTCTTGAATTTGTCCACCGCGATGATCATCCGCGCGCCCGCCACGCGCGCGCCCTGGATGATCGCGAGTCCCACGCCGCCCGCGCCGAACACCGCGACCTGCGAGCCGGGCGCGACCTTGGCGGTATTCAGCGCGGCGCCGACTCCCGTCATGACGCCGCATCCGATGAGCGCGGCGCGATCGAGCGGCACGTCGCTGTCAATCTTCACCAGCGCGTTTTCATGCACTAGGAGCTGTTCGGCGTAGCCGGAGAGATCGGCGAACTGATTGATCAGTTTGCCCTTCTGAGAAAGCCGCGGCTTGTCGCTGGGGCCGCGCTGAGTCGCGGCCTTGTTCGAGCACAAGTTCGGATGGCCCGACATGCACTCCTCGCAGTAGCCGCAGAACACGCTCAGGCACGCGATCACGTGATCGCCGGGCTTGAGGTAGGTGACTTGCGAGCCCACTTTTTCGACGACGCCCGCCGCCTCGTGGCCCAGAATCGCCGGTGTTGGCCACATGTACAGTCCATCGACGAAGTGCAGATCGCTGTGGCATACGCCGCTGGCAACGGTGTGGACCAGAACTTCGCGCTCTTTGGGATTATCGATCTCGACCTGCTCGATACTGAGCGGCTGTCCGGGGCCGTGATAAATTGCTGCTTTCATTTTGATCGTGCTCCTAGTGGGGTAGTCGTCGCGCGCGTTAGTCGAACATCAGGACCGTGCGAGCGACCTCGCCGGCCTTCATCGCGCGGAACGCTTCGTTGACATCCTCGAGCCTGCCGCGGCGGCTGATCATCTCGTCGAGCTTGAGGCGTCCCTGCAGATAGAAATCCAGGTAGCGCGGCATGTCGATCCGGAACCGGTTCGAGCCCATGTTGCTGCCCTGGAGCTTGCGCTCGGTCAGGAACATGTAGCCATCGAGTTCGACCTTCTGCCCGACCGGAATCATGCCGATCACCGTCGCGGTGCCGCCAGGCTTGAGCGAGTTGAAGGCTTGCTCGGCGGCTTTCTTAAGCCCGATCGCCTCGAAGGCGTAATCCACGCCGCCGCCGGTCAGTTTCTTGATTTCTTCGATTGGGTCGCTCGACGACGCATCGACGGTGTCGGTCGCGCCGAGCCGCTTGGCCATCGCGAGCTTCCCCTCGAACATATCGACCGCGATAATTTTGCGCGCACCCGCGATCCGCGCACCCTGAATCGCCGCGAGTCCCACCCCGCCGCATCCGAACACCGCGACCGTCGATCCCGGCTCGACCTTGGCGGTGTTGAGCACCGCGCCGACGCCGGTGGTGACGCCGCATCCGACCAGCGCGGCGCGATCGAGCGGAATGTCGTTGCTGATTTTCACAATCGCGTTCTCGTGCAGCAGCATCCGCTCGCAGTACGATGACACATCCAGGAACTGATGCATCGTCTTGCCCTTCTGCGACAGACGCGGTTTGTCTTTCGGGTCGCGCTGGGTGGCGGCCTTGTTCGAGCATCGATTCGGATGGCCCGACATGCACTGCTCGCAGCCGCCACAGTAAACGCTGAGGCAGGCGATCACGTGATCGCCGGGCTTCACGTAGTTGACCTGGCGGCCGACTTCCTCGACGATTCCGGCGGCTTCGTGCCCGAGCACGGCGGGCGCCATGTAGGGGTACAGGCCATCGACGAAATGCAGATCACTATGGCAAACGCCGCTGGCGACGGTGCGGATCAGCACCTCGCGATCCTGTGGCTTATCGACCTCGATATCTTCGATACTGAGCGGCTGCTTGGGGCCATGAAACACGGCGGCTTTCATTCGGGCTCTCCTTGTCTGGCAATTTAGCAACGACGCGGGATGCACTTGCGGTGCGCGCGCGTCTCGAACCCTTTTACTACCACATTGCGTCCGCATTTCCACCGTCCCGAACCTGGCCGCCGGCACCCTCCTTTTGCATGATCGTGCTCGTGCCCGCTAGCCTCTGGTATGCGCCGAGTTCCACGCTCCGCTGCCGCGGCTATCGGATTCGCGCTGGCTTGGACGATTGCCCTTGCGGCGGCGTCTCCGGTGCATGCGGAGATCGCAGCCGAAACGCGCGCGCGCATCGACGAGATTGCCTCCGCCCCAGTCGCGCACGGCGAGACCCCGGCGATCATGATCGGCGTGATCTCCGGCGCCGACCGGATGATCCGCGGCTTTGGGGAAATCAAACTTGGCTCCGGCGCCCGGCCCACCGTGACTACCGAATGGGAGATCGGGTCAATCACGAAGACCTTCACCGCGACGCTGCTCGCGCTGTACGTGCGCCGCGGCATCATGCATTACACGGATCCATTGCAAAAGTACGTGCCCGCGGGCGTGATCGTGCCGCGATACGGCAACCACCTGATCACCCTGCTCGATCTCGCCACCCACACCTCCGGCCTTCCGAAGGATCCGGATCTGAGCGGCGTGCGGCATCTCGGCACGGATGCGATGTACCGGCGGCTCGGCGCGTATCGCCTGAGGCGGCCGCCGGGTGAGAGATTCGAGTACTCGAACTGGGGTTTCGCATTGCTGGCTCACGCGATTGAGCGGGCGTCCGGCGAGGACTACCAGAGCCTTGTCGAGCGCGAGATCTGCGCGCCGCTCGGAATGATCGATACGCGCATCGATCTGACGCCGGCGGAAATGGCGCGGCAGGCGCAAGGCTACAGTCCCGAGGGTATTGCCAGACCGCACGACAACGTAACCTGGCCCGCGTTCAACGGTGCCGGCGCGCTGCGTTCGACGATGGACGATCTGATGCGGTACCTGGCGTTCAACCTGGGCCGGGCCAAGACCCCGCTCGATATTCTGCTGCCCGATCTGCACAAGCGATGGCATCGGGGTGGGCGCGAGGGTTCGGCGGTCGGGCTGGCGTGGCAGATGGCGCCGATCCGCGGAACCAAGCTCACCGTCGTCTGGAAAAATGGCGCCGTCTCCGGATTCTTCAGCTACATCGGATTCGTCGCTAAGACTGGCACCGGCGTGATCGTGCTGGCCAATCGCAGGGTCGCCGTCGGGCGCATCGGGATGCAGGTTCTGCGGACGCTCAACGGCGCCGCAATCACTATCGAGCCGCCGCCCGAGGAAATGGAGGACGACGATTCACGCCAATAAGGCCCGTTCATGGAAACGCGGCCGGTGGATTCACGCCCGCGATCGGTTCGCCCGGAATTCCGGCCGCGGCGGAACCGGCGCGCGCATAGAGCAGGGTGTCCCGGTCGCGGTAAATAAGTTTCCATTCGGGATGGCGCGCGATTACCCGATTGGCGGGATCGTCCGGCGGCAGCATTACGTAGTCATGCGGCCATCTTGACAGAATCGCGCCGGCGCCGGGTCGATCGAAATGGAATCGCAGGAACGCCCGCACCACATCCTGCGGATAGCTGGTGTCGTAGCGGCCATCCATGAAAACCTTCGATGCGGGAGCAGTGTGCCAGATTAGGTATTCGCCCCACAGAAAATTATCCAGAATATTTCCGTGCATATGATGCGCGTCCATGAAAGCAACCGCTCCGGCTGGATAGTGCTCTTGCGCACCGAGCCGGTCTGAGAAGAACCCGGTTCCAATCAGCATCGCGAGCGCGACGCTTGAGAGCAATAGCTGATTCATCGCTCCCGCCCGCGGCGTCGCGGACGCCTCATTGGCGCAAGCCGGCGCTCGAAGCCGGGCCGCGGCTCGCGCGCCGTGCCTGGCGAGCGGAGCCGCGATCGCGATCATCGCGAGCGGCACGTTGCGCATCGCTACGAGCGCGGCAATACTCATCAACGCCGCTATCGCCAGTATCGCCAGGTCCTCGCAGTCGCGGGACACAGCCACCGCGATCGCCAGTGCCGCCATCAAGACGAGCGGCAGCGCATCATATAACAAGACCGCAAAACCCTGCCGGCGCGCGGCCCCGATCGAGCGCAGCAGCGGTTGCCAATCCATGACCACGGTTCGCGTGTATGGATTTCCCAGAGCATGGCCGACCGCGACCCACGTCCCGATCCCGTACGGGGTAACGAGCGTGGCGGCGATAGCTCCGAGAGTGACCGCGCCTACAAGCACGGCATCGCCGAGTCCGCGGCCGTTTACATAGTTCTGCACGGCCGACGCGCCGGCATATGTTCCGAGCGCGGCGATCCCCATGATGAACCCGCCGTGGAGGTTCGCCCACAGCGCCAGCATCGGAATGGCAATCCACAATCCCGCAGCGCGCCGATAGGTGTGCCGCACTAGAATGAACATCAGAATCGCGAACAACGCGAACGTGAAAAGCTGCGGGCGAAACTGCATGCTGGGCGCGAGTATCGCGGCGGTTGCGAGCAACACCCCGAGTTGCGCCAACTCGGATGCGCCGGACTCAGCCTCGGAAAGCGCGATGAAAATGACAGTAACCCCGGTCAGCGCGAGCTTCATTGCCTTCAGCCCGAAGACTCCGAGCGCATTGAACGAGAACGCGTCGATCACCTCAGATAGCCATTCATGGTTGAGCCACAAATGACCCGGCGCGGAGTATGAATAGGGATCATGGAATACCAGGCGATGGCGGGCCAGAACCGCCTGGCCGAATGTTATATGACCCCACAGGTCAGGGTCCGCGAACCGCAAGGAATCCGCAATCGTGATCGCCAGGAGCACCAACGCGGGCGAATAGCGAAGCAGGGAAGTGCCGCGTGCCCCAGCGCCCCGGGAATTCATGTCAAGGAAACTCCCGGGGCGCCGCGGGCCGGGCCGCGTTCACGACTGCAAGACTCGCTGCGGCTGAATCCGCGCGGGCGTACAGCAGCGCGACCGGATCCTGATATATGAGCTTCCATCCCGGTGACGAATTCATCAGCGCGACGGCTGGAGCCGCGGGATCGAGCATTACATAGTTATTCGGATAGCCATTCAACACGCCCGCGGCATCGGCGCGATCATGGTAAAAATCCTCGTACTCACGCGCTATGCGATCGGGGTAAATCATCTCGTAGCGCGTATCAAGAAAAACGTGGCATTCCGGCCAACAGTGGTAAAGTACATAATCGTCCCAACTGAACTTGCACAGGATGTTGCCACTGAGTTGATGCTGGCGCATGAAGGCCACCGCGCCGGCGGGAAACGTGAACGGTATTTCCATCCGGCGCGAGAAGACTCCAATCTTGATTGCCACGAAAACCGCGAGTATCGCGAGGGTTGTCTCGGCCCATGGCCCGGATCTTCCGCGCTGCGGCGCGGCCCCGGACCGCGCGCGTTGCGCGCCGGGAACCGCGCCCAGCGCCAGGCCCAGATGGCGCGTCAGGGGAGTGACGCATCCGATGATTCCCAGCGGAACGTTGCGCAGCGCGGAAACGCCGGCGGTGATCATGACCGCCGCGATCGCGACCAGCGGGAAGTCGCCGCCGCGCGGGGCGGCGGCCACCGCTGCGATAAGTCCGGCGAACAGGAGAACCACGATCACGTCGAACAGAAGCGCCCACCCGGGCATGTGCCAGATCGCGATCATCGCGGCGGGCAGCGGCTTCCATTCGACGATCTCGTTCATCATCGGCGGATGCGACAGCGTGCGCAGCACTGAAATCCACGTGCCGAAGCCGTAAGGCGTCGCCAGGGATGCGGCGGCGGACGCCACCGTGACGAGGGCCGGACGCAGCGCGCGTGCGAGTCCGCGGCCGGCGCGCAGATCGGCAAGCCCGACGCATGCCGTGAAGATGCCGAGCGCGGCCAGTCCGGTCACAAATCCGCCGTGCAGATTGCTCCATAGCGCCAGCATCGGGATCGCGAGCCACAGCGGCGCGCGTGGGCGGAAATTCTCGCGAGCCAGCAGCCACATGGTTCCGGCCAGCAGCGCGTAGCTGAACGCCTGCGGGCGGAATTCCATTTCGGGCGCCAGCGCGATTGCCGCGGCGATCAGCACGGCCAGTTGCACTTCGATTCGCGCGCCGGTTTCGCCGACGGCGCCCGCAAGGCAGATTATCATCGCGGCGGCGCACGCCAGGCGCACCAGCTTCAGCCCAAGCACTCCCAGCTTCGCGTACATCCATGCGAAAATGATCTCGGATAGCCATTCATGGCTGACCCACGGCAGCCCCGGAATTGAGTATGCGTACGGATCCCGCGTCGCAATCGATCCGCGCGCGAGCGCGTCGAGCCCGAAGCGCAGATGGCCCCACAGGTCGATATCGGCGACGCTGGCGCCGCACGCGGCCACGATCAGGATCGCGGTCATGGCAGGCGAATACCGCAGCAGCGATTGCACTGGCGCGCAACGCGTGTCGCTCAACGCCATCGGCGCGGCTCCGCCGGCGCGGATTCGATGAGTGCGTGCCCAGAGATCATCAGGCACGCGCCGAAAAGCAGATCGTCTCGTTGGGAAGGCGCACGTGGCCGTCGGCGCCCTGAAACTTTCGCGCGGCCTGGCCGATTGCCTCTTGAACGCGTGCGCGGACCGCGGGTTCAAGCTTTGCCATCATCGCTTGAGCGCGGCCGACCTCGCTGCGAAAGGCGATAAACTCGGACGGCGACGCGAAATCGAACGTAACGTTCATCGGTTCGATAACGATTGCGCTGAATCCCGCCGCTTCGAGTGCGGCTTTCAGAATCGAGGTGTCGGCCAGCCGCGTGGGTTCGAGCGCACCGGGTGGCGGCGGCTTGAGCCCCGCGATCTCGCGCACCGCGTCGGAGGCCAGCGTGATCATCGGAACCTTGTCGCCGGAATTCCAGACCGCGGTCGCGAAGCCCGCGCCGGGCTTGAGCGCGCGGCGGATCGTTCGCAGCGTGCCCGCCAGATCGGGCATGAACATCAGGCCCCATCGGCACACGCAGGCGTCGAAGCTCGCGGCGGGCAGCGCCATCGATTCCGCATCCGACTCGACAAACTCGAGATTGCCGAGTGCGAGCGCACGGGCGCGCGCGCGCGCGATCGCGATCATCCCCGGGGACTGATCGACGCCGACCACATGGCCGGACCCTCCCACGGCCCGCGCCGCGGTGACCGCGGGCTCGCCGTTGCCGGTGGCGATATCGAGCACCCGAGCGCCGGGGCGAACGCCCGCCAGCGCGACCAGGCGGTCGCTGACGGTCTGCGCGGCGCGCTCGAAGACGGGCCACCATTTGCTCCATCCCGCTGCGCAGTCGTCCCACATCTCGCGCTGATCGCGCTTGAGAGTAATCGAATCCGGTGTCGTGTCGGCCATCGTTTTCACTCCCCGATAATCGTGTCGATCGAATCGGTCCGACTTATATCATCGCTTGAGCACGGCGACACCGCGCAGGCGCGCGATCGTCACCGGAAATTTCTGATTCACCGCCGTGTGCGGTGCGGCGCCGCGTCCGCGTTCCTCGACCAGCACGATAGCCGGATCTCCGCCGCGCTGGGCACGCTCGCGCTCGGCGGGCGGCAGGTAGTAGCGCACGACTTCGACCGCGTAGGCCGGGCGGGTCGAGAGCGTGGCACCGGGCGCGAGATTTTTGAGCGCGATCGCGGTGGCCTCGCGCCATTGGATATCGTGCGGCTTGCGCATGAAGCTATAGACGTGCCCGATCGAAAGCGCGGCCGCGGCGGCGAGCGCCAGGCCCAGCGTCCGGCTCGAGCCGAGCTCGCAGATGCCGAGCGCGGCCAGAAAGAACATCGGCACGAAACACGACAGCACGTAACGTTCGGCCAGCGCCGGAGCCACCGCGTACGATACGATCATGAGCACGATGACTGGCGTCCACATCCACACCAGAGCGAACGCGGCCGCGTCGCGCGCGACGCGCCATCCGCGAATCGCACCGTAGGCCGCAAGCGCGGCGAGCACGGGGAACGCGAACGTGCCGGTGGCCTTATTGAACAAGGCGAACGGTTCCCACAGCGGTGGGCGCTGGATCCATCCGAGCACCCCGCGGCCCACCGCCGCGGAGCCGGTGCGCCATTCCTCGAGCAGCACCGGCGCGAATGCCGCACCCGCGAGGGCAAGCGCGATCGCGACTTTCCACGCGCGGCGCGATTCGCTCGCAAGCGGGCGAAATCCCGAACGCGCGAGCAGGCACAGCAGCCAGAGTCCTTCGGTCCCGAAGATCAGGGTCGCGGAAAGATTTGTTGCGATCGCGGCGTCCGCGAGCATTCCCGCGGCGACGTAGTTCACGAATCCGCCGCGGCGCGATGCGCGGATGAAGAATCCGACCTGCGCGAGCAACAGCGAGAGCATCAGCGGATACATCCGCAGCTCGCGCGAGTACTTGATCGTCACCAGGTTGACCGCGAAAATCAGTGCGGCGATCGCGGCGGCCAGATCGGCGCCGCGCTTGACAGTATCGCCCGCCGCGGCGCAATCGCACGCAGGGGTCAGCAGCTCGCGCGCGACCCAAAACACCAGCACAATGGCGATGGTGCCGAGCAGCGCGGAGAGCGACCGCAACGCGCGGATTCCGTCGCCAAACATCGCGATCCATCCGTGCAAGAGCACGTCATGTACCGCCAGCTTTCCGGCGTTCAATTTTTTCTGCAGCGCGATTACCTGCGCCACACTTGGCGCCGCGGCGGCGGCCCAAGTGGCGGCCTCGTCGGCCGACATCTCGTTGGAGCCCAAGTCCGCGAAGCGCAGCGCCGCGCCCGCCACCACTGCGAGAATCAGGATCGCCAGCCACGGCTTGCGCGTAAGCACGATCAGAGCGCGCGGACGCGCAATCGCGGGCGGCTCAGAGGCCTTTTTTGAGTTGTGGAGCGGGACGGAAGCCAACGGTGCGCAGCGCCGGGATGGTCATCGCGGATTTGGTGCGTGGATTGTAACCCGGACGGGCGCGATGGCGCCGCACGGTGAAGGTGCCGAAGCCCGGCATCCAGAACCGTTTGTCGCGCCGGATCGATCGCGCGATCTGCTCGAACGCGAGGTCGATCGCGCTCTCGACCGATTTGCGTGGTTGGCGCGCCGCACGCGCCACGGCATCGATCAGCTCCGCCTTGGTCATCGCCGGTTCCTCCCGCGTGATCAGTACGGCAGAACCCGGCCGGGGGCAAACGCCGCGCGCGGCGCAATCTTGCGTGCGCGCTCAACGCGCCGCCCGCAGCCGATCGGCTTCTCGCCAGATTAGACCCCATCGAACACCCTGGTCGCTGACCATCACCGCGTCCGCGCCGAAGCGCTCCATCACGCGCAGCAAGATCATCGCGCCAGCATAGATAACGTCGGCGCGCCCTTCGAGCAGGCCCGCCAGCTTGCGGCGCTCGGCAATCGGACGGATGCGAAACATTTCGGCCACCCGCTGGACCTCGGCGCGCGCGAGTACGTGGCCATGCACGATCCTGGCGTCGTACCGCGCCATTTCCAGCGCGACCGCGCACACGGTGGTCACCGTGCCCGCGATTCCCACCATCCGCGCCGGCCTGAAATCCCATCGCGTTTGCGCCAACGCCGCATCGATCGCGCCGCTCAATTCACGCGCGTCATCCGCCGAGGGCGGGTCGCTGCGGATGTACCGTTCGGTCATCCGCACCGAGCCGATTTGCAGGCTAACCATCTCGAGTTCGTGGCCGGGCTCGGCGCGGATCAGCTCGGTCGAGCCGCCGCCGATATCGACGATCAGAATCGCCAACGCCGGATCGATCGCGAGCCCGCGCGTGACCGCAAGATGCGACAGGCGCGCTTCCTCGAGTCCGCTGATGATCTTGAGATCGACGCCGATGCGCTCGCGCACGCGCGCGATGAACTCGGCCCCGTCGGCCGCGTCGCGCAAAGAGGCGGTGCCGGCGGCGACAAAGCGCTCGACGCCGAGTGCGCGTCCACGGGCCGCGAAATCCTCGAGCGCGGCTATGGTGAGCGCGGCGGACTGCGGATCGAGGCGATGATTTTTGTCCACTCCGCGTCCGAGCCGCGTGATTTGCGAGCACTCCAGGAGCGCGCGCGGCGGCGCGGCGTCGTCGAGTTCGGCGGCCAGCATCAGGACCGTGTTGGTGCCCACGTCAATCGCGCCGAGTTTCATCGTCAATCCGCCGCAGGCGCCTCCGCGAGCGCGAAAGCGCCCGGTTCGAGCGCGTGCGCGGCGATCCAATGGTCGATCGCGGCGAGCGCGCGCTGACCCATCGCGATCTTCTTCTCGCGTGCGCGAGTGCGGAATTCAAGCGCGGGCATGAGTCCGTAGTTCGCGTTGATGGGCTGGAAGTCGCGGCGCGCCGCGTCGGTGATGTAGGCGACCAGAGAGCCGAGCGCGGTCTCGCGCGGTGGCGTCACCAGCGGGTTTCCCGCGGCCAGTTGAGCGGCGTTGATCGCGGCCAGCAATCCGGCCGCGGCCGATTCGACATAGCCCTCGACCCCGATCATTTGTCCCGCCAGGAACAAATCGCCGCGCGCGCGAAGCTGGAGCGTCGGCAGCAGCAGCCGCGGCGAATCGATGAAAGTGTTGCGATGCAGCGAGCCCAGGCGGACGAACTCGGCGCGCCCAAGGCCGGGGATCATCCGCAGGACCCGGCGCTGCTCGGGGTAGGTCATCTTGGTTTGAAAACCGACGATATTGTAGATGCTGCCCTCGCGATCGTCCTGGCGCAGTTGCACGACCGCGTACGGCCGCGCCCCCGTGCGCGGATCGGCAAGCCCAACCGGACGCATTGGTCCGAACGCGAGCGTCATCGGCCCGCGCCGCGCCATCTCTTCGATCGGCATGCAGCCCTCGAAGTAAACCGGCTTCTCGAATGGATGCAGCGCGACCTTTTCCGCCGCGATCACCGCCTCGACGAACGCATGGTACTCGGCCTCGGTCATCGGACAGTTGATATAGTCGTCGCCGCCGCGGTCGTAGCGCGAGGCGCGGAACGCGAGGTTCATGTCGATCGAGTCGGCCGCTACGATCGGCGCGATCGCGTCATAGAAATAAAGATTGCGCGGTCCGATGATCTCGCTCAGCGCCGCGCCAAACGCGGCGCTGGTCAGAGGACCGGTCGCGATGATCACCAGGCCCGCCGGAATCGCGGCCGCCTCGGCGCGGACCACCTCGATCATCGGATGCGCGCTGAGCGTCGTGGTGATGAAGCCGGAGAAATCTTCGCGATCGACGGCGAGCGCGGATCCGGCCGGCACGCGGGCGCGATCGGCCGCGGCGATCACGATCGAGCCGAGACGCCGCATCTCTTCCTTAAGGACTCCGACCGCGGTTTCGAGCCCGGCGCTGCGCAGCGAGTTCGAGCAGACCAGCTCGGCGAAGCTCGCGGTCTGGTGCGCCTCGGTCATCCTCACCGGACGCATCTCGATAAGCCGCACGCGTATCGAGCGCCGGGCGAGCTGCCAGGCCGCCTCGCTGCCGGCCAGCCCGGCTCCGATTACGGTTACAACTTGATCAGACATAACGGGTTTCGTGATCGTGCCGCGTTTGAGGGCTGCTGTAAACCGGCGCCGGAGCGCCGCGCGGGGTGGTTGCCCTTGGGCGGCAGCGCCATTAGCATTCGTTTCCACACCCCGCGCCGGACCTGCTCGCGCGAGTATGCGCAGCGAATCCGGAGGCCGGGCAGGAGGCCACGCGATGAAGCGCAAGACCGCAAATCGCATCTCGAAAAAGGCGCCGCTGCGGCCCGCGCGGCGTTCCATCGCGCGCCACGCGCGCAAATCGCGCGTGACGCTGATGGTTGGTACGCGCAAGGGCGCGTGGCTATTTCATTCCGGCCCCGAGCGGCGCGAATGGACAATCGACGGACCGCATTTTCTCGGCCATATCGTCAATCATCTGATGCTCGATCCCCGCGACGGCGCCACGATGCTGATGGCGTCGAAGACCGGGCATCTTGGCCCGACGATTTTCCGCTCGACGGATATGGGCCGCACCTGGACTGAGGCGTCGCGGCCTCCGGCGTTCCCGAAGGTATCCGAGGGCCAGCGCGCGCAGGCGGTGGATTACACTTTTTCGATCGCGCCCGCGCATCCGAGCGAGCCCGGCGTATGGTACGCCACGACCTGTCCGCCGGGACTGTTTCGCAGCGAAGACGCGGGCGTCACGTGGGCGCCGGTCGCGGGATGGAACGAGCATCCGATGTACTGGCAGTGGAACAATCCCGATGCGGGCACGCCCGACGGCGCGATTCTTCAGTGGGTGACGATCGATCCGCGCGATCCGGCGCACATGTACCTCGTCACGTCGACGGGCGGGGTGTTCGAGTCGCGCGACCAGGCGGCTTCGTGGCGTCCGCTCAACAAGAACGTCGAGGTGAGTTTCATACCCGATCCAGCTCCGGAATACGGACAGGACACGCATTGCCTGCAGATGCATCCGCTCACGCCAGATCGGCTCTACCAGCAGAGCCACTGCGGAATCTACCGGCTCGATCGTCCCGGCGAGGAATGGGTCCGAATCGGGCGCAACATGCCGCTCGAGATCGGCGACATCGGATTTCCGATCGTGCTGCATCCGCGCGACCCGGATAGCGCGTGGGTCTTTCCGATGGACGGCACCACCGTATGGCCGCGCACCAGCCCCGGCGGGCGTCCCGCAGTCTATCGCACGCGCGACGCGGGGAAATCCTGGGAGCGGCAGGATGGCGGGTTGCCGCGCGCGCAGGCGTGGATGACGGTGAAGCGGCAGGGCTTTACGGCCGATGATCGCGATCCACTTGGGCTCTACTTCGGCACCACTTGCGGCGAGCTATGGGCGAGCGCCGACGAAGGGAAGCGATGGCGCCAGTTGGCGGCGCATCTGCCGGAGATTTTTTCGGTCGAGGCGGCGACGGTCGCATGATGCGCGTGTTGATTCCGAGCCAGTTGCGCTCCTATACACACGGCGCCTCCGAGGTTGCGGGGACGGGCGCCACGCTCGAGGAGCTGACGCGCAATCTGGACGTGGCGTTTCCAGGAATCCGGTTTCGGATTATCGACGAGCAGGATCGGATTCGGCGCCATATCCGCATTTTCGTGAACGGCGACGCGGTGAACACCCTTGCGATCTCGCTCGCGCAGAGCGACGAAGTGCAGATCGTTGGCGCGCTGACCGGCGGATGAATCGGCGCCGCGCGCGGCGCGATTGTTGCCCGTCGGCGAACGCGCTACAACGGTTGCGATTAGCAACCTACCGGAGGAGCCTTCTATGACCACCCTTTATGGAACTTCGCAGTCGCGTGCCGCTCGATCGATCTGGGCGCTCGAAGAGTTGGGCGTGAAATACAACCACGTCCCCACCAGCTTTGCCGGCGAAACCCGCACCCCAGAGCATCTCAAGCGCAATCCCAACGGCCACGTTCCCGTGCTCGAAGACGACGGCGAAATTTTCTGGGAATCGATGGCGATAAACCTCTACTTGGCCGCCAAGTACGGCAAGGCTCCCTTCTGGCCCGAGGCGGACGCCGCCCGCGGCCACGCGGTCCAGTGGAGTTTCTGGGCGATGACCGAAGTCGAGCCGCACCTGATGACGGTTCTGATGCACAAGCTGTTTCTGCCCGCTGAGCAGCGCAGCCAAAAAGCGGTCGCCGACGCGACCAGCGCGCTAGGCGCGCCGATGGCGGTGCTCGAGGCGCACCTCAAGGGACGCGGCTATCTGCTCGGCAATGAATTCACGATCGCCGACCTCAATGCCGCTTCGGTGCTGAGCCTCGCGGCGTACGTGCAACACGATCTCTCCGGCACGCCGACCGCCAAGGCCTGGTACGACAAGTGCCTGGCGCGTCCCGCATTCAAGAAGGCCAGCGCGATGAAGTAGCAGCATCCGATTGGGAAGCGCCACGCGGCTGCCGTGGAGAGATAAGGTTCCTCACCCGGCGCGGAGCGCCGACCTCTCCCGATCCGGAGAGGAAAGACAATCGGGAGAGGTCGCGCCGAAGGTGCGGGTGAGGGACCGAAATGAAAAATCTTCCCGCGACCGAATCTCTCGCGTGCGCCGCTGAGTCGTGAGCGCGGGTCGTTCAACCTCCCGCTACGAACCGCCGGATCGAGATGGAGTCGGCGTCGCGGTGGGTGACGGGATCGCGGCGATTTCGTTGATTCCCTCCCAGTAGGGGCTGCGCGCGAGTTGCGCACGAAACTCCGCAAGGAAGCGGCGCTTGCCGCGGATTCGGGCGGGCCACGCGAGATCCGCGAATCTCCACGCCAGCTCAGGATGTCCCGAATAGATCAGGTTCAACATGTTGGCCCACAGCTCGCTCGGGATCTTTGCATCCGGCCAGACCCGGAAGGGATCGTCGTAATTCGCGGCCATCGCGTCCACGCGCGTGTTGTTGGCCTTGCTTTCGAGGCGCTCGGGCGTGGGCGCCGGCTCGCGCATCAGATCGCGAGCGACCTTCCATCCGCCGTCGCGATACTCGAGGATCACGATTGGCGCGGGCGAGTCCGCGAAGCCGGTATGCCATCGGGCAAAGGTCCAGTCGTGGACGACGATTTGTACGCCCCGTCCCGGCTCGAGGCGTGCGAAATGGGGACTCTGATGATCGTCGTCGCGCAACTGGATTTTCCCGAGCGAGCGGAATTTCGGCTCGAGCTCGAAGGTGTAGAAGGTCAGGCAGCAGTTCGCGCCGCCGCTGTACCCCGTCACGACGAGGTCGGGATGGCCATCGCCGGTCAGGTCTGTGCCCGGGGTGAGAAAGCGCTCGTCGGGATCGTCGGGAGCGAGCGCGCCGACACGCAGCGCGGCGTCACATAGCGGGCGGCTGGTGTAGTCGAGATGATACCCGCGCTTGATCTCGAAGTACGCGCCACCGCATCCGTGATCGTCGCGAAATATTGATACATCGTAGGCGAGCACCTGGGTCTCGGAGTCAAGAACCGGGCCGGATGGCCGCGGGGTCGGTGCCGGATGCGCGTGATGGCGGCGGCGGGCATGCGCGGCGCCGGGAGCGAGCACGAGCACCGCGCACAGAGCCGCGGCGGCAAGCGGAATCCAGACGCAAGAGGCCGCGCACGCAAGTCGGAGGATGAATCGATTTGATTGGGGCATGGCCGACGCACGCCATTATGCCTGCTCGGCGGCAAAAGCCGAACCGCGCGCCAGGTTGCGGTGCGGAATTTATGCGCCAATGAAAGGGACGAACCCGGGTTTCCGTTGGCTCGCCTCAAGACAGGCCTGTCGCGCCGAGGTCGCGCGCGCACGCAAGCGTGCTATGCCGGAACGGTGGCAGAAGGCGAAGTGCCGGGAGTCTCCGGGACGGCCGGCGCGGGAGCCTTATAGCCGCATTCCGCGTTGGCGCACTTCCAAACCGTGCCCTCGCGCTTGGTGGTCTTTTCGACCAGGTAGTTGGCGCCGCAAGAGGGGCACGGCTGCGCAACCACTTTGTCCCACGCGGCGAACTTGCACTTCGGATAGCGGCCGCATCCGAAAAACAGCTTGCCGCGGCGGCTGCAGCGTTCGAGGATTTCGCCTTCCTTGCATTCCGGGCACGCGACTCCCGTTTTGACCGGCGGCGCCTGCAGGCGTTTGATCCCGTCGCAGTCTGGATAGCCGGTGCATCCAAGGAACTCGCCAAAGCGCGAGCGCTTGCGCGCCATCGGCTTGCCGCACTTGTCGCAGACCTCGTCGGTGGCAGCGATTGGAGCGGCCGCGCGCACGTGGATTGCGCCCTGGTCGTCGCGCGAAAACTCACTGGTGCTCTTGCAGGCGGGATAGTTCGCGCAGGCCAGAAACTCGCCGTTGCGGCCCCATTTGATAACCATGTCGCCGCCGTCGAGTTCGCACTTGAGGCCAGTGGGAAGACCCTTGCGCTTGACCTCGGGCATCATCTTTTTCGCTTCGCCCAGGCGCTTCTTGAATGGCCCGTAAAATCGCTTGAGGGTTTTGACCCAGTTCTCTTTGCCCTCTTCAACCTTGTCGAGATCTTCCTCCATCGCGGCGGTGAATCCGACCTCGATAATATCCGGGAAGGCCGCCACCAGCAGGTCGGTGACCGTGCGGCCGAGCGTGGTCGGCCGCAGCCGCTTGCTCTCGTCTTCCTCGACGTAGGTCTGGTTGAGCAGGCTGGTCATGATCGAGGCGTAGGTGGAAGGACGCCCTATCCCCTTTTCTTCGAGCTCCTTGATGAGCGTGGCCTGGGTGAAGCGCGGCGGCGGCTGGGTGAAGTGTTGCTCCGGGTCGAGTCCCTGCAGCACGAGCCGCTCGCCTTCGGTCATCGCGGGCAGATTGGCCGCGGCTTCGTCGTCCTCGCTGACTTCATCCTGACCCTCGAGGTAAACGCGCATGAAGCCGTCGAACTTCATCACCTGGCCGGTGGCGCGAAACACGGCGGCAGCCGCGTCGATATCGACGCTGGTGCGATCATAGACAGCGGGGTTCATCTGGCTCGAAACAAAGCGGTCGTAGATGAGCTTGTAGAGATCGTAGGCCGGCTTTTCGAGGTAGGGCCGGACCGATTCGGGGTCGCGCTCGACCGCGGTTGGGCGAATCGCCTCGTGAGCGTCCTGCGCCGCCTTGCTGGTGCGATAATGAATCGCGCGGTCGGGCAGGTACTCCTTGCCGTAGCGCCCCGCTATATGGCCGCGCACGGATTCGAGCGCCTGCTCGGAGACGCGGACCGAGTCGGTGCGCATGTAGGTGATAAGGCCGACCGCGCCGGAATCTCCGAGCTCGATACCTTCGTACAGGCGCTGTGCGATCTGCATCGTGCGCTTGGGCGAGAAATAGAGCTTCCGGGAGGCCTCCTGCTGGAGGCGCGAGGTGATAAACGGCGGCGCCGGACTGCGGCGGACCTCTTTGCGCTCAATGGTGCGGACGATGAACGGAGCGTCGCTGACCGCGGCGACAATCTCGTCGGCCTGGACCTTCGGCAGCTTATAGGCCTTGTTGTCGATACGCTGGTCTTTCCAGCTATAGAGCCGCGCCTTGAACGGGGGAGGATTGGCGGCGGCCAGACGCGCGTCGAGAGTCCAGTACTCCTCGGCGCGAAATGCCTCACGCTCTCGCTCGCGTTCGACGATTATTCTGAGCGCTGGAGATTGCACCCGGCCGGCGCTTATCCCGCGCTTGACCTTGTCCCACAGAAGCGGACTTATTTGGTAGCCGACCAGCCGGTCGAGCACCCGGCGCGCCTGCTGCGCGTCGTAGAGATTTTCGTCCAGGTCACCGCAATTTGCGATCGCGTACTTGACCGCGTCGGAGGTGATTTCGTGCAGCAGCACGCGATGAATCTTGCCGGCGGCGGCCTTGCCGAGCTTGTCTTTCAGATGCCACGCGATCGCCTCGCCCTCGCGGTCGGGGTCGGTCGCGAGATAGATATTTTCCTTGCCCTGCGCGGCCTTCTTGATTCCTTCGATAACCTTGGTCTTACCGGGAATCACGTGGTACTCGGGCTTAAAGTCGTGCTCGACGTCCACGCCCAGAGTGCTCTTGGGCAAATCGACGACGTGACCCACCGAGGGGGTGACTTCATAGGCCGAGCCTAAATAACGCTTGATCGTCTTGGCTTTGGCCGGCGATTCTACGATGACAAGGTTTTTTGCCACTATTCGGCTCTCTCCACTGCTCCCGCAGCCCACGGGCGGCCCTGCCGATCATCCTGCACGAGTCAGGCAAGCGAGAATAGCTTACCGGGATGCTGCGCGACTATGCCCTTTAGTTCGAGCTCAAGCAATAATCTTAGCACGGTCTGGGCATCGAGGCCGGATGCTTCTATGAGCGCATCGACATGAAGCTTCGTATCATCTCTCAGCTCGAGGATAATTGATTTAGCTGCTTTTATCGTTAAATCGCTCGATTCAAGGATCCTGTCCACCGACTTAAGGCGCGCCGATGCTGCGGATTTTGGCGGCGTGCCGCCATCGCGGTGGGATTTCCGGGCCGCTTTAGCGCCATCGGCGTCCGCGATTGGCGGCGGGATGAGCTGTGGTGCAAGTTCTTCGAGCACGTCTTCGACGCAATCGACCAGCACGGCGCCTTGCTTGATGAGCCGGTTGCTGCCGCTCGCCTTGCCGCCCAAGGGACTGCCCGGAACCGCGAATACTTGCCGGTTCTGCTCGAGAGCCATCCGGGCCGTGATAAGCGAGCCGCTTTTCTCGGCCGCCTCGACAATCACCACGCCGAGCGAAAGGCCGGAGATGATTCGGTTGCGGGTCGGAAAATTCTCGGGCAAGGGCTGAGTGCCGATTGGGAGCTCGCTTAAGATAGCGCCTGAGCTTGCGATTATCGCGTCGGCGAGAGCGCGATGCTCGGCCGGGTAGATCACGTCCACCCCGCATCCGAGGATCGCGAGCGTGGTTCCACCTGCGTCGAGCGCGCCCTGATGCGCTTCGGCATCGATACCCCGCGCAAGGCCGCTTACGACGGCGAAGCCCTTGGCGGCGAGCTCGAAGCCGAGCCGACGCGCCATCCTCCTGCCTGCATCGGAGGCGGCGCGCGCGCCTACGACGGCGACGTACCGGGTGTCGGCGGGGGGCGGTTGTCCGCGGACGAAGAGATAGGGCGGAGGGTCCGGAATCTCGCGCAGCATCGCGGGATAATCCGGGTCGGTCCATCGCAGCAACTGCGCGCCGATTCGCGGGAGCTCGCACAGCTCGCGCTCGAGCGGCTCGAAGTCGCGGAACGCGGCGACCGCGTGGGCGACCTTGGATTGAACTCCGGCGGCGGCGATTTCGGCGGCCGTCGCGGCGAAGATTTTTTCCGGCGCGCCGAATTTTTCGAGCAGCAGCCGCGCGGTGCGCGGCCCCACCCCGGGCACGCGTCTAAGTGCGAGCCATAAAGAATCGATCGAAGCAGGCATCGTGGTCGTGATGCGGCGCGCGGGCCGTATCCCCCTTGTATCGCGTCCGGATCGCGTTTCGCAGGTACTCTTATAATAAGCTATGCTTAACGCCAATGGATCGAAACGGTTGGAGAACTGTTGTCGATTTGTTGACCAGTCAAACTGATTCAACTAATGTTCACAAATCCGTACCCCGCGCCCATTCCAGACATTCGCGGCGCGGCCTAACCCGATTATTCTTATCCCCCGGCGGTCGTCTGTGGGCGGGGGAGCAGGAGAACTGATGGATTTCAGCAGCATGTCGGCCAGCGAGAAGCAGATTCTCATTTTCAGCTTCTATCGTGACGCCGAACTCAGGGGCGCCCGGCTCCTTTTCAATATCATTAATCATCTCAAAGACGGCGATTCGCAGCTCAAGATGTCCCAACATCTGGCCGATGAGACTCGTCACGCGTGGCTGTGGACCAAGCGGATCGCCGACCTGGGTGGCGCTCCGGTGATGATCGACGACGGCTATCAGCGGCGGCTCGGGCTGCGCACCGGCGTGCCCAAGACCATAATCGATTTGCTCGCGCTGACCGTCGTGGTCGAAGAGCGCGCGCAGAGCCGCTACAACGCGCATGCCGCGCTGCCCAACGTGGACGCGGAGACTCTCGACGTTCTGGCCTCGGTCACCAAGGACGAGACCTGGCATCTGTCGTGGATCGAAAAGAAGATGCGCGAAATTGCCAAAGAGCAGGGATCCGAAGAACAGGCCGACGCGTCACTCGATCGCTATCGCAAAATCGATCGCGAGGTGTACGCCACCTTGGCCGCCGACGAAGCGGAGCTGATGCGCTCGTAATCCCCCGCGCCCGCGCATGGGACGGCGGTTCGTGCGCGCAAAGATTTTTCATTCGGACGCTTACCTATACACCTCGCGGCGGTGGGCGACGCGGACCACCAACACGACCAGAATCCGGTCCCGGACTTCGTAAACGACTCGATAGTCGCCCACCCGGACGCGCCACAATTCATCGCCGGGCCCCTTGAGCTTTTTAGCGCCGGGAGGGCGCGGCTCGGTCTCGAGCTTGACGAGTGCACGCAGGATACGGTCGCGCGTGCCCGAATCGAGTCCACGCAGCTCTCGCCGAGCTCCCGGCGACAGGTCCACACGATAGGCCATCGGGCGCCTCTAGCGCTTGAAGTTGAACTCCTTGAATACCTCATCGAGTGGAATCGTCCCCTTGCGCTTGACCTCGCGGAGTTCCGCGCGGGCGGCCTTCAAATCCTCGCGATCCTCGATCTCTTCAAGCAGCGCGATATCTTCGATTGGCACCACCGCCGCCAGCGGACGGTTGCGCCGGGTCAACACAACGCGATCCTTGCCGTAAGCGACGCGGTTGATGAGATCCGAGAAGTTCCGGCGTGCGGCAACGGTGGTGATCGCATCGCTGCTGGATTTCTTTTTGGCGCGCATCGGCACATATTCTCCCGTGGCTGAAACTGGCTCAATTGTACATTTCAGCCAACTTGTACACCAGCGTTCGGGTGCCTCGATGCCGCCCTCGCCGCGCGATTTCGGTCCCTTAGCCGCGCCTGCGGCGCGATCTCTCCCGATCGGGAGAGGCTGGCGCCCTTCGGCACGGCTCAGAGCAGGCTCCGCGTTAAGTGAGGGACCCTATTGGCTGAGAGCCGATGGGGGCGTGGCCGGGAGATTTTTTATTTCGGTCCCTCACCCGCGCCTGCGGCGCGACCTCTCCCGACTGGGACAGGATTAGGATCCGGACATACGCGGTTTGAAATTCATCCCCCGAACGGGAGAGGATCAGGCGCGCGCGGCAAGCGCCGCGTTGAGGTCCGCGCGCATCGCGGAGGCGGCCGCGGACGCGGCCTCGCCCGGCGATTTTCCCGCGGCGGCGCGATACGCGTACATCAGGCTGCGGCTCGCGTTGACGATAATCCCGCCGCCGTCCGGGCGCGCCGCCGCAACCGCATCGATCGCGCTTGCGCCCTGCGCGCCGTAACCCGGCACGAGAATGAAAGCGTTAGGCATCAGGATTCGCGCGCGGCGCGCATGACCCGGGTAGGTCGCGCCCAGGACCGCGCCGACCGGGCTCATCCCCGAGGCGCCGGTAAAATCACTGCCCCATCCGTGGACGCGTGCGGCGACTCGCTCCCACATCGCGATTCCGTCGGCGGCGATATCCTGAAATTCCCCGGATGAAGGATTCGAGGTCTTGACCAGGACGAACACGCCGCGGCCGGCTGACACCTTCGCAATAAACGGCATCGTCGAGTCGGCGCCCTGGTAAGGATTGACGGTGACCGCGTCGCATCCGAAATCGCCGTCGCCGAGATATGCCTGCGCGTATGCGGCCGAGGTCGAGCCGATATCACCGCGCTTGGCGTCCGCTATGACGATCAGTCCGAGGCGGCGCGCGGTTCGGAGCACCTCGACAAAGGCGCGCATCCCGTCGATTCCGCGCGCTTCAAAAAATGCGAGCTGCGGCTTGATTGCGCAGACGTGCGGCGCGCAGGCCTCGACGATTTCGCAACAGAAGCTCGCCAGCGTATGGCGCGGCGGCACGCCGGGGGTGTCATGGGAATCGAGCTGGGGATCGACGCCTAAAATCGCGCACGAAGATTTAGCGCGCACGGCTTCGGCCATGCGGTCGGCAAAGTTCATCGCGGGTGATCATTACACAATCGCGACTGGCGCGCATCGCGTTACGTACCGCCGCGTGACCCGTTGCTTTTCGCCTGCCGCGGCGTGCATCTTTGGAACTCGGAGCGTTGCCTTTGGCGCTTGCGCGGCGCGCATCGCTCCTGAAAGTGGGGTTGACGATGACCCGAGTTACGATAATCACGAAGCTCAGAGCGATAGCAGTGCTCGCGCCGATTATCCTGCTGGCGGCCGCGCCCGTGCTGGGGTTCGGCTTCTATGCATTCGGCGCGATGCCGGCGGAGCTCCATGAGAATCAGGACGCGGCGCTCGCGGCCGCGCGCGGGATGGAAACCGCACTCTACAAGATGGACTGGGGACGCACGCAGCCCGACGGCCTGCAGATCGTCAAGGATCAGCAGCGCGGCTTCGTCGGCTGGATCGATTCGGCGCGTTCGGATGCGAGCACGCAGGCGCAGCTCGACGGGATCGGAAAAATCGCGCGGGCAGCCAACCCGGTTTTCGACGCGATGCGTTCGGCGGCGCCGGGCGACGACAGCCTCGAGCCGCGGCTGCGCGATTTGCAAGGGCTGGTCAGCGACCTGATCAACGCGGACGATGCGGTGCTCGATACGATCGCCGGCCGCGCGCAGGCGCGTGCGCGCGTGCTGATTATCGTGACCGTCACGGCGGCGGTGATCCTGCCGTGGCTATGCTTTATTGTGTTCGTGCGGATGACAGGGCAGGCGGGTAAGGCGATCCGCGAGATTCGTCAACGCGTAGAGAATATCTCCGACCGCGCGGCGGCGGCGCACGACGCGGCGCTGGGCAAAGAGCTTGAAGTGATCGACGCACGGCTTGCCGACCTGGGCTATCCAAAGCCCAATCCGATGCTCGCCGAGTAGGGCGTTCGCAGGCGGCTCAGCGCCGATACTTGGGCATCACTTCTTTTGCGAACACTTCCATACCGTCGGGGGCGATAAACTGGCAGGCGAAATAGGTCATCCGGAATTTTTCGATCCGGAAATCGAGTTCGCGCCTGATCTCATCTACCGTGCCGACCAGTACCTGCGGCGAGTTGCGCGCGGCTTCCGGGTCGGCGATTCCCATCGCCTGCGCGGTCGCTTTGATCATCGCGTCGGCGACGCTTTTTTCCTTCGCAATCAGCACAAAGGTCTGCCCCGACATTTCGATCGCATCGGGGGCGCGGCCCGCCGCGCGGGCGAACTCGTCGAGCATCGCGATGCGCCGCTGGACTTCGGCGCGGTCGAATTTCAGCGCCTGCGCGATATCGACCATCCCGGTCGTTATGGGCGGGTTGAGGTTCAGGATATCGGCCTCTTCGGCGGCGATCTTGAGGATCTTCTTTCCGCCGCCGCCGATCATGATTGGCGGATACGGTTTCTGGATCGGTTTTGGATAGCAGTAGGCCTTTTCCACCGAATGAAAGCGGCCGTGGTAGCTCGGCTCGTCCTCGGTCCACATCGATTTCAGAACCTTGATCCCGTCGGCGAATTGTTCGATTCGCTCGGCGTTGGACGGGTAGGGATAGTTGTAGGCGACGTATTCCTCTTTGAACCATCCGGCGCCGAGCCCGGCGATAAAGCGTCCGCCGGAGATATTGTCGAGCGTCGCGATCATCTTCGCCAGCAGCGCGGGGTTGCGATACGACATCGAGGTGACCATCGGCGCCAGGCGCACGGTTTTAGTCACGGCGGCGACCGCGGCGAGCGCGGTGTAGCACTCGAGATGCGGCGAGGTCGGCTCCGCCATCAGGCCGCGCATGAAGAAGTGGTCATCGATCGACACCGAGAAGAAGCCGAGTTCCTCGGCCCGGCGCGCGATCGTGGTCATCGCCGTGTAATCGCCAGAAGGCAGTCCGCAGTTGAATTTCACTGGCCGCATCGGGTGGGCCTCCTTTGATTAACGTGATTAACGTGATCGGCGCATGGGTGCGCGCGGGTTACGCATCGCACGGTAGCATCGCGGGCGCTATGATGGGAGATCAGCGCGCGCCCGAGCGGATTGTCACTCGACTTTGGCGGTGGAAAGATTAGCCCGCTAGATCTCATTTGCGTAGCGGCGGTATCGGAGTTGAGTCCATGACCGAAACAGTTCCGTTTGCGGTTCGGCGCAATCAACTTCTCGACCGTGCGATAGCAATTCTCTCGATCGACGCGCGCTTTCCTGCCGGATGGCTCGAAGGAAGCCTGGCCGACGGCTCCGCCGATGCGTATTCGGATATCGACTTGCATCTGTGCGTGGACGATAAGGCCTGGGATGAGGTGTGGCCGGCACGGATTCACGTGATCGAGCGCGTCGCGCCAATTCTCGCGTCACTCGACCTCACCGGTGTGTTCGGCGTCGGATGCCTGATTGAGGGTCCGGTGAAGCTCGATGTCTTTTTCGACAAGGAAAACAGCCTCGCGGCGCGAACGCGCAGCGCGGTGAAGCGGCTTTGGGGCGCAGCCGAAGTGTATGAGCGGTTCAAAATCGGCGACGATCTCGGCGACACGGCTATCAGCGGTGCGCTGCAATACAACGTCTTGGGATTTCTGCAGGGCGCGGCCTGGCCGGTCCGGATGTTGGCACGTGGGCAGACCGATACGTTTCGGTTCAACGAAATTCTGCTGGTCGAGACCGCCATCGTTCCGCTGATGCTGCTGGAAAAAGATCGCCGCGCGTTCCATCGCAATATGTTCACGCGCGCCAAGCTGCTCGCGGCCGATCAGATTGGCGAATGTGAGCGGCTTGTCGAGCGAATCGAGAGGTCGGTGCGGACCGCGGATCGCGCCGCGATGCGCGACGCACATCTCGAAATCTTCCACAAGATATGCGCGCTCGGACGGGCCGCGTTCGAGCGCTACGGGCTCGAGTTTCCGCCTCGGGTCGAAGAAGAAATGGCGGCCTTCTTCACGCGCGAGTGGCCGATGCGATAATCGCGCTCGTGCTCAGAGTTTGTAAAACCTGAGCGCGTTTTCGGTGATTATCGAGCGCCGCGCTGAATCGGAGAGCGCCGCGCACGCACCCTTCACCTCGCCAACTACGCCAGGGTATATACAATCGAAGTGGGGAAAGTCCGAGCCCCACATGATGTTGCGCTCCATCCCGAGTTCGACCGTCGCCTTGATCATCGACTCGTGCGGGTCCACGGTCAGGAAGCAATGCTCGCGGAATTGCTCGGTCGGGCGCGTGCGCATCCACGGCACGAAGCTATGCATGCCCTCGAAGTGCTCGTCCATCCGATCGAGCCAGTAGCCGAGCCATCCCACGCCTGATTCAAGGAAGCCAACCCGCAGCGCGGGAAATTTTTCGAGGACGCCGCCGCAGATCACGTCCATGCACGCGCCCTGCTGCTCAAAGGGATGGCATACCATGTGAAAGAAAAATGGATCGCGATAGCGGTCGGCGCCCATTGTCGGCATCCGCGTGCCGAAGCTCGAATGGACGGCGACCGCAACGTCGAGTTCCTGCGCGGTGCGCCAAAACGGCTCGTATGCGGGATCATTCAAGCGGCGGCCGTTGAACGGATTTGGGCGCACGAACACGGCCTTGAATCCGAGCTCGCGGACCACGCGGCGCATCTCGCGCACCGCCTCATCGACATCCTGCAGCGGCATCGGCGCGACGGCGTAAAGCCGGTTCGGGTACGGACGGCAGAAATCAGCCATCCAGTTGTCGTAGGCGCGGCAGGCCGCCGCGGCGAGCTTCGGATCGTCGAGGTCGCCGTATAGTAGCCACAGTGAAGGATAGAGCACGGCGGCGTCGATTCCCTCCGCGTCCATCACCTTGATCCGCTCGTGCGGATTGCCGCCGCCGGGGGGAACGTCGTCCCAGGTAAGCCGCCGCGCGATTTCCAGATCGCCAAATGCGCCGGGGATCATCGAGGCCGCGACCGGCAAGGACGCGCGGCTGCGGTTCTCGCCGCCGATCCAAAGCTCGTCCCGGCCCTCGCGATTTCGCCGAATCTGAATGACGCGGTCGCGAAATTCGCGCTCGACATACTCGTTCCACACCACTGCGGGTTCGACCACGTGCCCGTCAGCGTCGATAACCTTGTCCATTGGCGAGGCCCTCCCGTCGGGTACTAGGGATAAGTGATGGATTCAAGAACCGGGACGGATCGAAAGTCAAGGCGAATATAGCGGCGCGCCCGCGCAGGTCAGGAGCCGATAAACTCGCGCAGCACCTTGAAGAACCGCTCAGGGCTGTCGGTGGCGATGCCGTGGCCGGCTTTGGCAAAACGCTCCAGGCGCACCAGCTCGCGCGGCAGCGCGGCGGCGATGTCCTCGGAGTCGGCAAGCGGCGTGACGGGATCCTCTTCGCCCGCCATCACCAGCGTCGGGCATTTTATCCGAAGCAAATCCGGCAGGAAGTTGAACGAGGTCTCGATCGCGCGCAGGTAGTGCGCGCTTAGCTCCAGGTTGGGAACGGTCCGCGCGAACATCTCGGCCAGGTTCGGATCGGGCAGGTAGCTGTAAAGCGGCATACATAGACGGAAGTAGTCCGCGCCATTTTTCGCGCACGGGTCTCTGAAAAACCGCAGCGCGGCTTCGGCGGCGGCGCGCCCGCCGCGCCGCTCGAAGACCGCCGCGACTCGCGCAAGATCCACTCGCGCCGCCGTGCTGCACAGCACGAGCTTGGCAGGATGATCGGGATGGCGCGTCGCGTAGGCCATCGCGACCATCCCGCCGAACGACACGCCCATCACGATTGGCCGCTCGATTTCGAGCGCGTCGCAGAACGCGCGCACGTCGTCGCCCCATCGATCCAGCGTCCAGCGGTCGGGGCCGGTGCGGTCGCTGCGGCCGGCGCTGCGATGATCCAAATAAATGACCTGCGCGAGCTCGGACAGGTGCGAGTAGCCGGGTTTGAAATACGAGTGATCGGCTCCCGGCCCTCCATGGAGCAGCAACAGGGTCGGCCGTTCGCGCATCCGCGGGCCGTCGGCAACCAGGCGTGCCCCCTCGACGTCGAAGAACAGTCTGCCATCGCCAACTTGAGCGCGCATAACAGCCACCTACTACAAGCCCGCTGCGAATGTCGAGCGCCAGGAGATTCGGCTCGCGCGATGCGCGGTCAGTCCCGCGCGGACGCCATCGTGCGGATAATTTCCAGCGTCGCGCGGCAATCGCCGAGCGCGCTGTGGTCGCCTGAGGGCAGGCGCTGGAAGCGGTAGTCGTTTTTGCGGAAATCCCATTCGCCGACGAAGCGCGCGTAGGCGCGCATCGCGCACTCCCATGCTGCGTGCGGCGCCGCGACCCCGCTCAAGAGCGCGGTTTGCTGAATGAGCCTGCGATCGTAATCGGCGTTGTACGCGATGACGCGGCGTCCGCGCACAATCTCGGCGAGCCGCGGCGCGAGTTCGGGAAATGTCGGCGCTCCGGCCAGCCGCTCGAACGTGATTGAGTGGATCGCGACCGCAGCGGCGGGAATCGAGCGGCGGCCGAGCGGACGCACCATCGTGTCGAGTGCCACGCTCGCGTCGGGTCCGATCACGCCAATCTGGATAACCTCGTCGGTCAGGCCAAGCCCGGTAGTCTCGGTGTCGAGAATCACCCAATCCCGCGCGTCGAGCAGAGCGCGCGCCCATGCGATCGATTCGCGCCGATGCTTGAGTTTGCGGTCCACCGTGGCCGTCTTCGCGTGCATCCGCAGTCCGTCCTGCACACGATTATATCCGCGCCGCGCTAGTCGCGCTGCCGCGGCGCGCGCTTTGTGTCCACAACGTCGCCGGGCGTTTTGATATCCAGACTTTCCCACAGGTACCAGGCGGCCGCCGTCCGGTACGGCGCCCAGCGTTCGCCAAACACGCGCAGTTCCTTGGGTGTGGGCGGCTGGCGCATCGCGTACGCGCGTCCCACGGCGTTGCGCACCCCGAGATCGTCAACCGGCAGCACGTCGGGCCGGCCGAGATTGAACATCAAGAACATTTCCGCGGTCCATCGCCCGATTCCCTTGACGCGGGTCAGATCTGCGATCACTTCCTCATCGGTCATGCGCGGGAAGCGATGGAAGTTGAGAACTTTATTTTGGACGTGCGCCGCCAGATCCTTGATGTACATCGCTTTCTGCGCCGACAATCCGGCCTTGCGCAGAATCTGGTCCGGGGTGGCCAGAATCTCGTCGGGGCGCGGAAACGCGCGGCCTGGATAGATCTCGACGACGCGGGCGAAAATCGCGGTGGCGGCGGCGCCCGCGAGCTGCTGAAAAACGATCGCCCGGGCCAGCGCGCGGAAGCGTTCGCGGCGGCGCACGATGCGGCATGGGCCGACCGCGGCGACGATTCGCGCCATCACCGGATCGACCCGCGCGAGATGCATCCGCGCGGCGCGCGCATATGGTACGGTTGACGGCGGCATCGGAGTGCGCCGAATCTGTCACGGCGCGGTCCGGTTTTCAATTGCCAATTGCCGGTGCGCGATACGCCGGCGCGGAGGCCACGATGGCGCGGGGTTCAGAAAATCAGAGTACCGAAGCCGCCCGCGATGGACGGCTCGCGATGCGCGCGGAGAACGTGCGCCCGGGGACGCGGCTGGGGCCGATCTTCTATGTCGTCTCGGCCGATCAAATAGCGGCCTTTGCAAAAGCGCTTGGCGGCGCGAATCCTGTTCACGGCGGCGCGGACGCGATCGCGCCGCCCACGATGCGCCTGCTCGACTACGCGCTGCTCATCGCGATGCACTTCAAGGGCGGCAAGGGAGGAGTCCACGCCAAGCATTGGTGCGAGTATTTCGCGCCGATACGCGCCGGGCAGGCAGTGCGCGTCGATGGGATCGTGACCGACGCGGCGCCCAAGCGCGGCAAGTTTTATTTCACCCTCGAATACGAAACCCGCGACGCCGCGTCGGGCGAGCTGCTCACGCGCCAGGCGATAACCTCGGTGCTGCTCAACGAAAAAGGGGAAATGGCATGAGTCAGGCACGCCAGCATCTGGGTGAGGGAAGCGAGCTCGCGGCGGCGCCGTATCTGCTCGATGCCGACGCGGCCGAGGCCTACGGCCAGAGCGTGAAAGAACCGCCGCGGCGGCGCGCGAAGAATATCCATAGCGATCCCGACGCGGCCGCGAAGGCAGGCTTCTCGAAGCCGATCGCGGCGGGTGAGCAGACGATCGCCTTGATGATGCAGTTGCTCGCCGATCGCTTCGGCGAGGATTTCTATCGGGGCGGACGCTTCGAGGTTGCACTGGTCAAGCCGGTGCTCTACGGCGACACGCTCAACGCGCGCGCGCGGGTCGAGCGGATCGCAAACGGATTCGCCGAGCTGTCGATTCGCGTCGATAATCAGCGCGGTGAAGCGGTCCTGACGGGGACCGCGCGCGCACCGGTCGCGCCGCTGGCCGCCGCGCGATGACCGCCGCCGGGGCCTCGACGGGTCAGGAGCCTGCCCCGGTGAAGGCGCGCACGCCGAGGTGGCGCCAGGCGATTCCTTACGCCGGGACGGTAATCATCTTCGCGCTGATTTTCTGGCGCATCTCGGCGTCGCGGATTGCGGCCGACCTGCGCCAGGTGCCGATCGCGAAGTTCGTCGCGATCTTTCTGCCCTATTCGATTTTCTACTGCGTGATCGATTCCTGGTGCCTGACCTGGGTGGTGCGCCGCTTCAACGCGCCGATGCGCTGGCGCGACATCCTGCCGATCCGCGCCAGCATGTACGTGCTCGCGATGCTGAACACGGGGCTCGCGCAGGGCGGCGTCGCGTATTACCTGCATCGCAAGGGCGGGATTCCGTTCCTGTCCGCGCTCAGCTCGATCTTGTTCATCGCGATGCTCGAGATTTATCAACTGTTTCTTTTCTCGACGCTGGGAGTGCTCTTCTACACACCCATTGGAAGCACGCAGACGCGGATTATCGGAATCCTGCGGATCGTTTATGTGCTCGCGTGGGCGCTGCTCGCGGCGGTGATGGCTTTCTTCGCGATCGTGCGGCGCAGTCCCCGGGTGCGTCAGTGGGTCGAGCAGGGGCGCGCGGGCGCGATCGCGCGGACGTTCATCGCGGCGGGTCCGCTCGATTACGCGACGGTGATCCTGATCAAGGCGCCAACTTTTCTGGCCTCGGCGGTTGCGCATTACTTCGCGCTCGCCATCTACGGCGTGTCGATTCCCGTGCTGAGGCTGATCCTGTTCCTGCCGCTGGTGTTCCTGGCCGGGGCGCTGCCGATCTCGGTCGCGCATCTGGGCACCAGCCAGGCGGCGTGGCTGCTGTTCTTCGCGGGCAGCGCGGCGCCGGCGAAACTCGTGGCCTACAGCCTGGTGGCGCAGTTCACCTACATGTTCTGCAACGCGCTGATCGGATTGTGCTTCGTGCCGCGCGCGACCCGCGAGCTGACCGCGATTCGGCGTGAAGACACCGACGCGGTGGCTTCGGCGCAGCGCGCTCGCCCGGGTTAGATCACGCCCAGGACGGGAAAACCCTCGCGCGCGGCGGCGGCGCCGAGCCGGCGATCCAGGGTGACGAATTCGAGCGTGGCGGGCTGATTTTCCGCCGCGACGATTGCGGCGCCGAGTTGAAGCGCGTCGGCGGCGCGCAACGGATGCGCCAGCAGCAACCGCTCGGCGTGCTCGCGAACCAGATTAATTTCGCTTACCGCCGCCCAGCGCGAGAATTTGGAAAGTACCTCGTCGCGGAGCTTGAGTAACTGGGGCGCCTGCAGCGGGTTCTCTCGCGACCTTCGCCCGATTGCGGATATGATCTCGACCCGGGTCAGACACCATACGACCACCTCGGGATCGTCCTGGAGCAGCAGTTGAATCCTTGGCGTGGCGGATTCCTCGAGAAAGCAGGGCGCGAGCGCGGAGCTGTCCCAGAATTTCACCAGCCGCTCTCGCGCTCCTCGATAATCGCCTCGGAAAGGCTCTTGGCGCCTGGAATCCGCACCGGCTTCCAGTCCTTGAGGGATTCGCGGGAGTTGCCGGCTGGCGCGGTAATCACGCCGGCTTTGACCAGCCGCGCGATTCGCTCGCGGTCCCGCGCGGTGGACGAATGGATTTCGCGCAGCGGAATAATTTCCGCGATTGGGGTTTCGCGATCGTAAACGGTCACGGCGCCGCCGGCCCGCACGTATTTGAGATAGCGCGAGAGTCCGTCGCGGAGTTCGCCGATTCGCGCGATTTTCATCGAGCGCGGGCGCGGCCGTTTGCCTTTCGCGTGCTTCATGGAACCATCTTAGCCAAGTTGGCGAAGACAGGCTATCGTCCGCCGGCTAGCCGCCGTGCGCCGAGACCCACACCTGCTCGAAGCGAGCCGGGCGCATCGGGTTCAACACGTAATCGTGCACCCACGGCTGCCGGATCACGTCGATTACCGGATAGTAGAGGAACACCCACGGCGCGTCGGCGATTGCGATTTTCTGGGCCTGATCGTAGAGCGCGTACCGCTTCGTGAAGTCGGTTTCGCGCGCGGCTCGGCCGAGTAAATCCTCGAACTCGGGATTGTAGTAGAAGCTGTCGTTGTTCGAGCCCCACTGGGTGCGCGACAGCAGCGTGCCGAGGACGTTTTCAGGATCAGGAAAGTCGGCCTCCCATCCGTAGAGGAACGCGGGCGCGGTGCGCGGCTGGCGAATCGCCTCGAGGAACGGCCCCCACGCGACCGGCTTCAGAATCGCGCTGACCCCGGCCTCGGCGAGATCCTGCTGAATCGATTGCCCGAGCATCAACACGGTCGCGTCGGCGCGCATCCAGATCTCGAAGCTGAAGCCGGCGCCCAGATGCGCGGCCTCGAGCAAGGCGCGGGCGCGGGCGGGATCGTGCGAGTAGCCGGCCAGATTCGGATCGAAGCCGGGTAGATTCGGCGGCAGCGGCGAATGCGCGGGGACGCCGCGGCCGTTCAAGATCGCGACCAGCTTGTGGCGATCGATCGCGTAGCTGAGCGCACGGCGCACGCGCACGTCGTCGAACGGCGGCATCTGGCAGTTCATGCCCAGGTACTCGGTGGTCACGGTGGTCTTGCGGAGCACCAGGCGGGCGAGCGCGGGAGTCTTCATCACGTACGGAAATTCGGCGGGCGGAATCTGCGCGACCAGATCGAGATCGCCGGCTTCGTAGCGCAGCCATTGCAGTTCGGAATCGACTCCGAGCGAATCGACAATCGCGTCCAGCCGCGGGAGTCCCTTGGCGAAGTAATACGGATTGAGCACGATCACGATTCGCTGCCCGCCGCGCCACTCGCGCAGCATGAAAGCGCCGCTGCCGACGACATGATGCGAGAAGTCGTCGCCCCATCGCGCGACAACTTCGCGCGGCACCGCGGCCGCGAACGGCATCGCGAGCTTGTGCGGAAAGATCGGATCGGGCGCGCTTAAGTGAAACCTGATCGTCCACGCATCAGGCGTTTCGATTCCGCTGACGTGCTCCGCGTGATGCGCCGCGAACTCATCGGCGCCCGCGATCCCGCGGTAATACTCCATCCCCTTCGAGCGCGTCGCCGGGTCGAGCACCCGCTCGATTCCGTAGCGCACGTCGTCGCTGGTGACGATGCGCCCGTTCGAGAAGCGCGCATCGTGGCGCAGGTGAAAGGTGAAGGTCATCGCGTCGGGTGCCGATTCCCAACTGGCCGCCAGATCCGGCTCGAGTTCGACGTTGTCTTCGCCGTAGCGCACCAGCGTATCGAAGATCGCCTGCTCGAAAGTCCAGGACAGAGTGTCGTAGCCGGCGGCCGGATCGAGTGTGGGGACATCGTCCACCTCGGCAATCCGCAAAATCATCGCATGCGGCGGAAGATTCAGGCCGCGGCTTCCGGAGCGGCATCCGCCGAGCGCGAAAATCGCGAACGCCGCCGCCATCAGCGCATTGAGCTGCCGCGGCTTCATCGGCTGCTCACGAGGCGCGGCGGCGTCCGAGCACGCCGTAGCCCAGAAGGTTGAAGCCGAGCACCGCGTAAAAGATCGCGACCCCCGGCGAGATCGCCAGCCACGGCGCGGTGCGGAAATACATCGTTCCTTCCGCCACCATCCGTCCCCAGCTTGGCGCGGGCGGCGGCACCCCCATTCCAAGAAAGCTCAGCGCCGCTTCGAGCAGTAGCGTGCCCGAGGTTCCGAGCGCCGCCATCACGACGATTATCGGCGCCACGTTCGGCAGCACGTGGCGAATGATCAGCCGCGGCGCAGGCGCGCCGAGCGAGCGCGCGACGAGCACGAAATCGCGCGCGGTCATCGACAAAGCCTCGGCGCGGACCACGCGCGCGACTTGGGTCCACGACACCAATCCGATCACGAGCAGCACGCTTAAGAGGCTCGGGCGCAACACCGCGACCAGCGCCATCGCGAGCAGCAAAAACGGCAGCGACAGCATCACGTCGGTGAAGCGCATCAGAAGAAAATCCACCGCGCCGCCGAAGAATCCCGACACCAGCCCAATCGCGACGCCGATCAGCATCGTCAGCGCCATCGCTGCCACACCCACGATCAGCGAGATCCGCGCTCCATAAATGATTCGCGACAGCACGTCGCGTCCGAGCTGGTCGGTACCGAGCGGAAATCGGAGCGAGGGCCCGGCGGGATCGCCGAATGTCGCGGCGACCGCGCGGGCGGGATCGTGCGGCGCGATGAGAGGAGCTAGAGCCGCGACGATAACGAGGCTCAGCACCATCGCGCCGCCGACGAACTCGAGCCGGTTGATTCGCCGCGCCTTCATCGCGCCGCTTCCAGCCGGATGCGCGGATCGAGCCACGCGTAGAGCAGATCGACGGCGATATTAGCCGCCACGATCAAGAGCGCCGCGAACAGCACGATGCCCATAATCAGCGGAATATCGAGATTGAACACCGCCTCGTAAGCGAGCCGTCCGATCCCCGGCCAGTCGAAAACCGTTTCAGTCAGCACCACGCCCGAGAACATGCTCGCCAGGTCCAACCCCGCGATTGTCACTATCGGCAGCATCGCGTTCGCCATCGCGTGTTTGAGCATCGCGCGCGCGCCCGAGAGTCCCTTGCCGCGCGCGGTGCGGATGTAATCCTGGTCCATCGCGTCGATCAGATTGGTGTGCAGGATTCGCGAGTAATAGCCCGCCGAGCCCAGCGCCAGCGTCACAGTGGGCAGCACCAGGCTTAGCGGTCCGCTGAATCCGCCGAGCGGAAAAGTGCGCAGGTAGAGTCCGCCCGCGATCAAGAGCATCGTGCCGAGCCAGAACACCGGCATCGAGACCAGCGCCAGCGAAACCACCAGCAATGCGGTGTCGGCCGCGCGGCCGCGATAGGCCGCCGCTACCGCACCCATCGCGATGCCCAGGATGAGCGACAGCGCCATCGCGCACAGCGCCAGGATCGCGGTGGCGGGGAAGCGGCTGGCGATCAGCGTCGAGACATTTTCGCGGCGGACGTACGAGCGCCCCAAATCGCCGTGCGCGGCGCGATAAACGTAACGTGCGTATTGGACATACAGAGGTTGGTCGAGGCCGAGTTCGTGGCGGATGATCGCAAGGGTCCGCGGGTCCGCCTTTGCGCCCGCCATAGCCACCGCGGGATCGGCGGGAATCACGAACGCGATCAGAAATGTGATGAGCGTGGTGCCGGCCAGAACCGCAACCCCAAACACGATTCGCCGCGCCAGCCAGGTCAACATCGCTCAGCCTGAGATCATCGCGTGCGCGATCATTTCGCGGGCGGATTCGAACGCGTGAAAATGCGCCAGCAACGCGGCGATCGACGCATATGCGGTGGTTTGCGGCGCGGCGCTCATCCTGACGCTGCTCCCAGTGGCGAGATCAAAAGCCCGATCAAGTAGCCCGCGACCGCGGCGCCCACCGCGATCGAAAGAAAGCGCATGCCCGAGCGCCAGCGCTCGGCGCGATGCGCCATCCAGCCCTCGAAGTATCCCACCCCAAACAGCGCAAGCGCCGTGGCGCCCAGCGCCGACCCTAGCGCCGCGCCGTTTCCGGGGACCAGCAGGTAGGGCAGCAGCGGGACCAGCGCGCCGCCGGCAAACGCGACGCCCATGACCAGGCCATCGAGCGCCGCGTTCGCATGCATCGCGCCGGCCAGCCCGTAAACCTTTTCCTCGGCGGTTTTGAACAGCAAGTGGGGAGAGGTGCTGAGAAGCTGCACGACCCGATAGCCCGCCTCGCGGGTAAGCCCCTGCTTCTCGAGTTCGCCCAGCAACGCTTCCTGCACGACATAGGGATCGCGCTGCGCGGCTAGCCGGGTGCGCGCGACCTCGCCGGCCAGCACTTCAGTTTCCGCGCGCGTGCCCAGGTATGCGCCCGCACCCATCGAAAGCGCGCCGGCGGCGGTCGAGGCGAGCGCGGCCAGGACGATCTGGCTATGGTTCGAGACGGCGCCGCTCAGTCCGGCCAGAACCCCGGCCGTGGTCAGGACGCCATCCTGGACGCCGAAGACGACCTCGCGCACGCTCGAGAGCCGCTCGAAGAGGCGGCGCTTTTCGGCTGGGTCTGAAGGAGCCAAGGGCGATCAGAACTTCCGGTCCGCTGGTCCGAAGCCCGCGCCCGGCGTCCAATCCGCCGGACACAGGCGGCCGGTGCGCAGCGCGCGGATGATGCGCAGCGTCTCGCCGACGCTGCGCCCGACATTGATTGGGCAGGCTTCAGAGAATGCGATCTTGCGCTCCTGATCGATAATGAACGTCGCGCGCATCGCGACCCCTTCTTTCTCGTCTAACACGCCGTATGCGCTCGCGAGCTGGCCGCCCTGGTCGGCCAGCAGCGGCAGCCCCAGTCCGCCGAGTTCGGCCGACCAGCGCTGATGGCTCTGCGCGTCATCGACGCTGGCGCCGATCACGGAGCATTTCTCGGCGCGAAACTGTTCCAACGAGGTGTTGAAGCCGGTCACCTCGGTCGGACAGATGAAAGAGAAATCGCGCGGATAAAAAAACAGCACGATTAGTTCGTCGCTGAGCGCGTGCAGCGCCACGCGTCCGAGGCTTGCGCCGGTCGCGGCGGGCAGGTCGAACGGCGGGGCGATGTCTCCGGGTCTGAGCATGATGCGAATCCTGGCTTTGCCGTGTCGCGCGCGTCATTCAATCCCGTAGGTTAGTGTCACGTTGGCGGGCATCGTCACCTGGCCCGACTCGATTGGCGTGGATACGCTGGCCCCCATCCCGGCGGCCATCGCGCGCATCATCGGCATCGGGCGAACCTCCGCCTCGGTCGAGGCCTTGAGCACGCGCCCCAGCTTGACCCCGAGCGCGGCGGCCAACGCCTGCGCCTGCGCCTGCGCGTCGTGGGCGGCGGCGGCGATCGCCTTTGCGCGCGCATTGGTGTTGTCCTTGAGCGTGAAGCTCAGATAATTGACCCGATTCGCGCCCGCCGCGATCGCGGCGTCGATCAGCGGTCCTACGATCTCGAGCGCTCCGGTCTCGACCCGGATCGAGTTCTGCGCGGTATAGCCGACGATTGTCGCGTTGTCATCGCCCGGATGCTGGCGGTATTCGGGGTTGAGCGAATATCCGCCGGTTGAAATTTCGCCCTTGCCCGCGAGCTTAGACTTGAGCGCCGCCACGACCTTGGTCGCAAGCGCGGCGTTGGCTGATGCGGCCGCAGCGGCGGTGCGCGCGTGCGTCTCGATCGCGAAGTCTGCAATCGCGTCGTCGGGCGCGGCACTGGCCTGACCGCTGCCGGAGACCACGATTGTCCTTGCCGCCGGCTCGCCCGCGCCCGCCGGTTGCATCGGCGCCCCGAGCGCGGCAATCGGCACGATTATCGCCACAGCAAGAATTGAAGTCGCGAACCTGATGCGCATGCGGAATCTCCCGGGGGCCAGGGCCCCGATGCATTGATCCACGCAGATAATAGCCGGAGACTTGTCCCTTTGACGATACGTAGAGGATGGCTCCCGATGGCCGAAAAGCAGGACGACCGCAAAGTCACTCCCCGCAGCCAGGATTTCGCGCAATGGTACAACGATATCGTGCTGCGCGCCGAGCTGGCCGATTATTCGCCGGTGCGCGGATGCATAGTGTTCCGCCCCGACGGCTTCGCGATCTGGGAAGCGATCCAGAGCGAACTCGATCACCGGATCAAAAAAACCGGCGCGCGCAACGCCTACTTCCCGCTGCTGATCCCGATGAGTTTTCTGCAGAAAGAGGCCAAACACGTCGAAGGCTTCGCGCCCGAGGTCGCGGTCGTCACGCATGGCGGCGGCAAAGAGCTCGATGAGCCGCTGGTGGTCCGGCCAACTTCCGAGACCATTATCAATCATATGTTCGCGCAGTGGATTCATTCGCATCGCGATCTGCCGATGATGGTCAATCAATGGTGCAACGTGCTGCGCTGGGAGATGCGCACGCGGATTTTTCTGCGCACCGCGGAATTCCTGTGGCAGGAAGGCCATACCGCGCATGCCACGCGCGAAGAGGCCGAGCGCGAGACGCTTACGATGCTCGAAGTTTATCGCGGTTTCGTCGAGGAGTATCTCGCCATCCCGCTTGTTGTCGGGTGCAAGAGCGCGGCCGAACGCTTCCCCGGCGCCGAAGAGACTTACACGCTCGAGGGCCTGATGGGCGACGGCCGCGCGCTGCAATGCGGAACCTCGCACTTCCTTGGCCAGAATTTCGCCAAGGCTTTCGACATCAAATTTCTCGATGATCAGAATCAAATGCAGCATGCTTGGCAAACCAGTTGGGGCGTATCGACGCGCCTGCTTGGCGCGCTCGTGATGGTGCATGGCGACGATCAGGGCCTGCGGCTGCCGCCGGCGGTCGCGGGCACGCAGGTGGTGGTCGTGCCGATCTATCGCAAGGCGGAAGAAGGAGCGCAGGTGATGGCCGCGGCGCGCGGGATTTTCGAAATGCTCGAGGGCGCCGGTATGCGTGCGCGCCTGGATACGCGCGAAGGACTTACGCCCGGCTTCAAATTCAACGACTGGGAGATGCGCGGCGTGCCGCTGCGTATCGAAATTGGTCCGCGCGACGTCGCCTCAGGCGAGGTGGTGCTCGCGCGCCGCGATCGCAAGGGACCGGAGGCGAAATCCAAGGCCCCGATTTCCGGTATCGCGGCGCGTGCGCGGGAAATTCTCGATGAGATCCAAAAGAGCCTTTTCGAGCAGGCGAAAGCCGCGATGGCGCCGCAGATGCGCGAGTTTGATTCCTATTCCGCGCTCGTGAAGCAGATGGAAGGTGAGGGCGGCGGCGGATTTGCCAATGTCTATTGGTGCGGGAAACCGGAATGCGAAACCAAGCTTCGCGAAGAGACGAAGGCGACCTGCCGGGCGATCCCGATGAATCAATCAGTCGTGCCCGGCAAATGCATAGTATGCGGCGATCCGGCGGCCGAACGCGCATACTTTGCCAAGGCGTATTAGCCAGCGGTGCAAGAAAAAACAGTCCACAGATTACACAGATTTCACTGATTAAAGCCAGCCATTCCGCGCCGCTGCGGCGCGGAATGGCTAATCTGTGTTAATCTGTGAAATCTGTGGACTGTTTTACTATTTCCCTGTCCGCGGCTAGAACTTGTACGCGATCTTCATCGCGGCGCGCACTTCTTCCATCGTCTCGCGCGCGACGGCGCGGCCCCTGCGCGTGCCCTCGACGATAATCTCGCGCACCAGCGCCGGTTTGGCTGCGTACTCGGCGCGCTTGGCGCGGATCGGCTCAAGAAAGCCGTTGAGCGCCTTGTAGAGCTTTTCCTTGACCTCGACATCGCCTACGGCGCCCTTGACGTAGCGTTCCTTCAGATCCCCGACCTCAGCCTTATCGGGGTTAAACACGTCGTGGTAAGTGAATACGGGATTGCCCTCAAGGTGGCCGGGATCGGTCGGATGAACCCGGGTCGGGTCGGTGTACATCGACATCACTCGCTTGCGCAACTGCTCGGGCGAATCGCCCAAATAGATACAGTTGCCGATCGACTTGGACATCTTGGCGCCCCCGTCGGTGCCGGGCAGCCGCGCGACCTTGCCGATCATCGCGCGCGGCTCGATGAGGATCTTCTTGTATAGCCGGTTGAAGCGCCGCACGATCTCGCGGGTCTGCTCGATCATCGGCAACTGGTCTTCGCCGACCGGCACCAGGTCGGCCTTGAAGATCGTGATGTCTGCGGCCTGCGAGATCGGGTAGGTATAGAACCCGACCGGCAGGCCTTTGGTGAAATTCTTTTGTTTGATCTCTTCCTTGAGCGTCGGATTGCGCTCCAGCGTCGCGGTGGTGACCAGGTTCATGTAGTAGATCGTGAGCTCGGTCAGCTCCGGCACCATCGATTGTACGACGATCTTCACTTTGCCGGGATCGAGACCGACCGCCAGATAGTCAGTCGCGACCTCGAGCACATTCGTCTCGAGCGTCTCGGGCCGCTCGAAGTTGTCAGTCAATGCCTGGATGTCGGCGATTAGGACGAACGTGTCGTATTCGTCCTGCAACTTGACGCGATTTTGCAGCGAGCCGACGTAGTGGCCCAGATGCAGCGGCCCGGTGGGTCGGTCTCCGGTGAGTATTCGTTTTGCCATCAGCGCGGATTCGTGGACGAGTAGCTACTTTAGCAGGCCCCGCAGCGTGGCCAGATCTGCGGCGATATCCTTGTTGTCCTCGCCCGGCTCGGTTTCGAGGCACATCGGGATACCGCCGAAACGCGCGTCGTTGACAATTCGTCCGAAGGCCTCGGTTCCGATAAACCCTTTGCCGATATGCTGATGCCGATCGACGCGGGAATGAAACGGTTTGAGGGAATCGTTCAAATGAAATGCCGCCAGGCGCTTGAGCCCGATAAACTTGTCGAGTTCCGTAAAGGTCTGCTCGTAGCCCTCGGCCGAACGCAGGTCGTAGCCGGCGGCGAACGCGTGCTCGGTATCGAAACACAGCCGCAAGCGATCGTTTTCCTTGACCGCGCCGAAGATCCGGCCCATCTGCTCGAAGCTGTTGCCCAGCGTGGTGCCCTGCCCGGCGGTGATTTCCAGCGTGATCGTGACCGCGAAGCCTTTGCAGGCGGCGTGCGCCTCGTCGATCGATTTGGCGATAGCCGCGATGCCCGCCGCTTCGCCGGAGCCGACGTGCGCGCCCGGATGCGCGATTAGGCGCGGCACGCCCAGCGCCTCGCAGCGTTCGAGCTCGTCGATGAAGCCTCCGACCGAGCGCTTGCGCAGCCGCTCGTCCGGCGCGCCAAGGTTCAGCAGATAGGAATCGTGCGCGATGACGGTGGCGATCGCGGTCTCGCGCCAGTTGCGCCGAAACGCGGCGATCTCTTCTTCGCTCAAAGGTTTCGAGGCCCACTGCCGGGAGGACTTGGTGAAGATCTGGATCGAATCGCATCCGAGCGCACTGCCACGGACGAGCGCCTCGGCGACGCCGCCCGCGATCGATACGTGAGCGCCCAGAAGTGGACGGTCGTGATTGGTCGATTTCGTCATCGCGCTAGTCGCGCGGCGCTCGCGCCGCGCCCGGCGTACATCTTATATCGATCGCGTCGGCGATGTCACCGTCGGCGCGATCGAGCCGGCGGCGATTTGGCCGCCGTGGCGGGGCTGATCACTCTTCGGCGGGACTGGCGCTTGCCGAGCGGCGGCCAATGCGGCTATTCGTTAACGTCGTGCGAAAGCTGTTGATTACGATTGCGTTTCTTGCGGCGCCAATATGTGCGGGCGGATGTGTCAAGGCGGTCAGATTGCCGCCCCAGGCCGTCTACACGGAAATCGAGCCGTCGGGATCGGCCGCGAAACCGCCCGGCTGCGATATCCCGATCTTGCGCCACGAGCCGCTGACGGAATACCGCAAGGTCGGCTTGGTCGAGGGCACCGGCAGCGTCTATGACTCCGAAGCTGACGTGTTGCCGGTGGTCAAGCGCAAAGCCTGCGAGAGTGGCGCGGACGCAATCGTGATTCTGACCAGCAAGTCGCAAACCACGGAAGGCCTGGTCGGCTACTACCTCGATGCCGAAGCGATCGTCTATGGCAAGAATGTCAATATCCCGTCGGGCGAGTCGATCTCGCATTAAACCGCCGCGCGTGCGAACGGCTGCGCCGCGTTGCCGCGCAATCGGGCGCATGATAATTGCCAAAGCGCGGTGGCGAAGCGCGCAATAAAGTCCGTCGGGCTGGTCGTCAAGCGCGACCGTCCCGACGCGGTCACGCTGGCGAAGAACCTTGCCCGTCATCTGCGATCGCGCCGAATTCCCGCCTTCGCGGAGTCTCAAATCGCCGCCCAAATTGGCGCCGAGCCTGCTGCGCGAAGCGAGCTTGCCGAGCGTGCCGACCTGCTCGTCGTGCTCGGCGGCGATGGCACCCTGCTGGGCGTGGCGCGGATGGCGTCGGCACGCGAAACGCCGATCCTGGGCGTGAACCTGGGCGGACTCGGATTTCTGACCGAGGTCACGATCGACGAGGCGAAGGGCGCGCTCGATCGGGTGCTGGCCGGCGATTACGAGGTCGATCGCAGAATCACGCTCGATACCACCGTCGAGCGGTTCGAGCGTGATTCGCGCCGGCTCGAGCGTTTTGTCGCGGTCAACGATATCGTCCTCAACCGCGGGCCGCTGGGGCGGATGCTCCAGCTCGAAGTCGTCGCCGACCACAAGCCGTTCTGCTCGTATCGCGCCGACGGATTGATTATCGCGACTCCCACCGGCTCGACCGCATACGCGCTGAGCGCAGGCGGCCCGATTGTGTACCCCACGCTCGGCGTCGTGGTGCTGGCGCCGATCTGCCCGCATACGCTGTCCAACCGCCCGGTCGTGTTGCCCGACACGTTCGAGATCGAAATCCAGGTCAAGGCGCCCGACCATGACGCGACGCTTCTGGTTGACGGGCAGGAGTCCTCGATCGTCGGCGCCGAAGACGCGATTCGCGTCCGGCGGGGGCGCTCGGCGGTGGCGCTGGTCCGATCCTCCCACCCGTACTTCGAGATCTGGCGCGACAAGCTGCACTGGGGTTAGTGGCGCGCGATGCTGGCCCTACTGCGCATCCGCAACTTTGCGATTATCGAAGAAGCCGCGCTCGAGTTCGGCGGCGGGCTCAACGTGTTGTCCGGCGAAACCGGAGCCGGCAAAACCATTATCCTTACCGCGCTGGGATTGCTGCTCGGCTCGCGCGCCTCGCCCGACATGATTCGCGCCGGACAGAAGGAAGCCATCGTCGAAGCGCTGTTCGATCTCGAAGGCGAGTTACCCGGGCTGGCGCAGCCCGACCGCGGCAAGCGCGAGCTGCTCATCCGCCGCGTAATCGCCGAGGGTGGGCGTTCGCGCGTGACGATTGACGGTGAGCTCGCCACCGTGCAGAGCCTGGGGCGAATTGGCGCCGCGCTGGTGCAGGCGTACGGACAGCACGAGCAGCAGGCGCTGCTGCGCGCGGACAACCATCGCGAAATACTCGATCGCTACGCCCGGCTCGAAGATGACCTCGCCGCCTACCGTGCGGCGTTCGAGCGCGCCCGCGAGCATCAGGCGCAGGTGGCGGAGCTTTCGCGCCGGGAGCGCGAACGCGCCGACCTGCTCGAACTTGCGCGGTTTCGATTGACCGAACTCGAACGCGCCGGTCTTGCACCCGGAGAAGACCAGAGCCTTGGCGCCCAACGTATCGTGCTGGCCAACGCCTCGCGTCTTGCCGCCGCCGCGGCCGAAGCCGAAGCGTCGCTCTACGGCGCCGAGGGCGCCGCGGTTGACGCGGTAGCCGCCGCTCAGGCCCGTTTGGTCGAGGCCGCGGCGCTCGATGCCAAGCTCGAAGAGCCGCTCGAAATGATCAAGACCGCGCGTGCCAACCTTGAGGAAGCCGCGCGCGCGCTGTCAGCGTATGCGGGCAGAGTCGAGGCCGATCCCGCGCGGCTCGAGGAGATCGACAACCGGCTCCAGGAGCTCGCGCGCCTCAAACGCAAATACGGCGGCTCGATCGACAGCGCGCTCGAGACCCTGGCCCACGCGCGCTCCGAAATCACCGAGCTCGAGAACGTCGCTGAGTCCAAGGCCGGCGCGGAGCGCGCACTGGCCGCCGCGCTCGAAGAGCTCGCCGCGCTAGCGCGCAATCTCAGCGCGCGCCGCGCGGCGGCGGCCGCCGAGCTCGGGCGCCGGATGGAGACCGAGCTCAAGTCGCTCGGGATGCGATCGCCCGGCTTCGAGGCGCGCCTCGCGGCGCTCGGCGCGGATGAGACCGCATTCAATCACGGCGGCGTCCGGATTGGCGTGGCGGGCGCCGACGCGGTCGAGTTCCACATCGCGCCGAACCTCGGGTCGCCGCCGATGCCGCTTGCGAAAATCGCCTCGGGCGGCGAACTCTCGCGCGTGATGCTGGCGCTCAAACGGCTCGAGGCGCAAAGCCGTGGCGTCGCGACCATGATCTTCGACGAGGTGGACGCCGGAATCGGCGGCGAGGTCGCGACCGTGGTTGGCCGCAAGCTCGGCCAGCTCGCGCGCTTCCATCAGATTCTATGCGTCACCCATCTGGCGCAAATCGCCGCGTTCGCCGAGCGTCATTTCCGGGTCGAGAAACACGAACGGCGCGGCGCCACGCGCAGCAGGGTTGCGATGCTCGCCGAAGACGCGCGTCCTGACGAGATTGCGCGGATGCTCGGCGGCGAGGCCGCCAGCGAAAAGTTCCGCCGCGCCGCGCGCGAGCTTCTGGATCGCGCGCAGGGCTGAGCGCCCGGCGCCGGACCGTTGATATGGATTGGGGGACGAATCTTTAGTGAGCCGGCCGGAGCCAAAATCGCCGCACAAACTCCGCGCGCGGGCGGAACTCGCGGCCGGCCTGGTCGGCGACGCGCGACTCGCAGTGTCCGGCGGCGTGCAAAAATACGCGGCCGGCAATTGCAGCGGAGTGCTTCAATCGCGATTCGAGTATTCGGGAATCTTCAACCAGTTCAATCCGTGAGCCGGCCGCCGCTTGACGCCCGCCGGGACAGGGCGTTAAACGGTCGATAGACCCCTCTATATCAAAGGAGGCTGTCCACGATGGTTCCCGAAAGGATTTTCTCCGCCGACTCGCACGTGATCGAGCCCGCCGACGTGTGGACCACGCGGATCGAACCGCGCTTTGCCGATCGCGCTCCGCGCGTAGTCAAACGCATCGCCGATCGCGAGGGCGATTTCTTCGTCGCCGAGGGCTTGCATCCGTTTCCGGTCGCGGGCTTCGCCGTGGCCGGAGTCGATCCAAAACAGTTCGGCGCCGCGATGGCGGCCGGTTATCCGGGCGTGCGCCCGTCGGCCTGGGATCCGGTCGAGCGGCTCAAGGATCAGGATTACGACGGCGTGGTCGGCGAGGTGCTCTACCCGAGCCTCGGGATGCGGCTGTTCCAGCTCGAGGACGGCGAGCTGCGCGCCGCGAGCTTTCGCGCGTACAACGATTGGCTGGCCGACTATTGCGCGCATAGCCCGCGCCGCCTCGCGGGCGTGGCGATGATCTCGCCCGACGAGACCGATGCCGGAGTGGCGGAACTCGAACGCACCGCGAAAAAGGGACTGCGCGGCGCGATGATCTGGGGCGCGGCCCCCGCCGAGAAGCCCTACAGCGATCGCGCTTACGATTCGTTCTGGGCGGCCGCGCAGGATCACGCGATGCCGCTTAGCTTGCACATCCTGACCGAGCGCCGCGTGGGCGGCGAGCTCCAGAGCGTGATGAAGGGCTACCCGGCGCTGCACCATTCGGCCGAGCGCTCGCTGACCGAGCTGATCTTCGGCGGCGTACTCGAGCGCTATCCGCGGCTCAAAATCGTGTCGGTCGAGAACGATATCGGATGGATCGCGCACTTCCTGCAGCGGATGGACCATTCGTTCTCCAAGTATCGTTACCTCGAGCGCGAGGCGATTCCCAATCCGCCGAGCTTCTATTTCCGGCGCCAGGTTCACGCCACCTTTCAGGATGATCGCGTCGGCGTGATAACGCGCGGGTTCATCGGCACCAACGCGCTGATGTGGGCCTCGGATTTTCCGCATTCGGATTCGACCTGGCCCAACTCGCGTGAGGTGATCGCTCGCGACTTCGAGGGCGTGCCCGACGCCGAGGTGCGGATGATGATCTCGGGGAACGCAGCCGAGATCTATCGGCTCGGATGAATAGATATCGTTGACTAAGCGGCGCGCATCGGATTAGCTGATAAATCCAGCCGCGGTGGGGCTGTAGCTCAGCTGGGAGAGCGCCTGAATGGCATTCAGGAGGTCGCGCGTTCGATCCGCGTCAGCTCCACCAATAAAATCAAGCACTTAACAGCATTCCCGTTCTGTCTCGGCGGCGCCTGTGCCCAATTTTGTGCCCTTGCTTTGATGAACCAATGACGATCTGGGCCTAGTCGCTGTGGAAGTTGCATCCCTGGCCCGCATTTCGATTTTATCGCCGCTCAAAATCGAGGTCGTGGTTGCCTGAACCGAACAAACTAGCTGCGGAGGCCGCCGAATTCACTGCTTCCCCTGCAATCCGCCGGCGGCTGGCACGGCAACGAAATCCGCATTTGCTGAACAAGAGGAAGGTTAGCCTCACTCCGAGATTTCTTCACGAGCATCTCCACCAGCATCGGATAGCTGGGGTTCTGAACGCAGGCGCCGGTCACCCGGGCAAAGCGGCAGACACTTTCAGGAAAATGATCGGCTGGAACAGGCCGATGCACATCGGACGTCTGCAAGAGTAGTGGGTCGTCTACGCGCCCTCCCAGCGGTTCACCTATTTCAGCAGCTTTTTCAGATCCTTGAGCAGGAGGAACAGGTGAAGAGGGTCGGTTGGGCTTGGTTCGAAATCGAATTGCTCGTACCACCGGCGTGCATTCTCGTCCTTTGCGTGCACGACGAGGGCGCGAATTCCTGCAACGTCCGCAGCCTGCACCGTTCGTAATAAGGCGTCCTTGAGGAGAGCTTTGCCTATGCCGGTTCCTTGCTCGGAACCGTCCACGGCCAATCTGGCCAGCATCATCACGGGGACCGGATGCCGCGCCAGCCCCTTGACCGCGCG
>DATKSQ010000062.1:0-11495 GCA_035531615.1 Binataceae bacterium (SeqCode) | reverse complement strand
GATAGGAATCGGATCGCGACGCCAATGTTTCTCGACTTCCTCGCGCGAACGATACGAGTCCGGGTCTCCGATCCAATGTCCCCACAACCGATAGGTCTTCGCTTCGAGCAGCGACGGCCCGTTTCCCGCGCGCGCGTGCTTAACCGCTTCACTGACCGCGTCGAAGACCTGCTCGACGTCATTACCGTCAAAGGTCTTGCCCGGCATCGCATATCCGTGGCGCCGATCCGCGATATCCTTGACCGCCGTCGACTTTTCCGTGGACATCGAAACCGCCCAGCCATTGTTCTCGCACAAGAACACCACGGGCAGTTTTCTCACCGCGCAGAAGTTCAAGCTTTCGTGGAAAGTCCCTCGGTTCGAGGTTCCGTCGCCAAAGAAACACAAGACGACTTTGTCTTCGTGCTTGACCTTAATCGACAGACCCGCGCCGGTCGCAATCGGGAAGCATCCGCCGAGCGTACCGCTTTCACCAAGCACCCCAAGCTCCGGATATACTACGTGCATCACGCCGCCCTTGCCGTGATTGGTCCCGCCTTCTCGTCCCGCGAGATCGCACAGCACTTTTTCGAGCGGGATTCCGCGCGCGACCCAATAGGCGACCCCGCGATGCGCATACAGCATGTAATCGCTCGGCCGCAGCGTCGCGATTGCGGCGACTTGCAGGGCCTCCTGGCCGACGCCAGGATGCATGAAGCCGCCGACTTGTCCTGCCTTGATTAGCTCGGCGATCCTTTCCTCGAGCCGACGGCTCAAGATGATCTTTTTGTAGATGTCGAGCTTGAGCTTATTGTCCATCACGATTTCACCTCTCAATTCTCAGGGCGATTCGCACAGCGCGTGGATGTCGCCGGGCAGCGCGCGAATCTGTACCGCATGCGCTCCCAGCTCGGTCATCGGTCCGGGATGCTTGTAATATTCCCGCGGAGTTTCCATGAGTGTCAGCTTTCTTATTTACGAGACATCACACTAGCTGACCCGAAAGAGGCCGCTCGCCGGACCCGGGTTGCCCCGAGGCGTGCCATACAGATAACGGTCGAGGAGTTCTTGGCTTCTAAGGCCGTCGAGATGCCCGCGGGACCTGTCGAGCCGCCGCGCGAGCAGCCACCCGGAGGGTGCATGGTGGACGGCTGCACGGAGCCGCCAATGGATGACCGCAGCGTATGGGAAGAGCATTGATCAACGACAATTAAATCTGCCGGTCGTGCAAAAATAGTTGAGGCTGAACACAGCGTCAACCCGCTGAGCTGCCAGCGCGCCAATACCCGGCGCATCTGCCGTGCCCGCACTGAGGTCGTGGACCCCATTCGCTTCATGGATTCGTTCCTCCGAACCCATTGTGCGCTGTCGGCGGATCGCCGGGGGAGATGTACTTGGTCACCCAGTTACCTCAATGCCAGCAGGCGGCCAAGGGAAGTGCCGAGTGCGGCCTGCCGCTGCTCGAATTCATGAAAAACTTGGGGGTACGAAGGAAGAGCGTCTTGCGCGCATGAAACCTGGCCCTCCGCGGACATTGATTCGGTATGAAGCGAGACTAAGCCTCGTCGAGCGGCGTCCAACCTTCCTTGTTCGCCTTCTCGACTGCCGAATCGTAGAGCTTCCAGAAGCGCTTGTTCTGGGAGAGCGCGACGACCTCCACGTCGGTGTCTTTGGTCATCGGCATCAATAGCGCGCATGGCCGGCCGTTCTTGGTGATGATCACCGATCCCTCAGTCGGAAGCTCGCTGACGATTCGGTTTAACCGCGCCTTGACCTCTTTGATATTTTCGACTCTCACAGCGTAAACCTCTTGCCGTCTATGACGAGGTGGTTTCCCTTTTTCTCTCCGATTAGGACCACCTGAACCTGATCGCCGGCGACCCGATGGAAAACGCGTAAATCGTCCACCCGGAACTCGAAGTCCGCAAACTCCGAAGGACGCCGCAACCGAAACCGATTGCGTGTCTCGACGGTCGCGTCATCTTCACCCAAAGTCGCCAGCATCGCATCGCGAAGGTGCGAGCGTTCTTTTGCGCGCAGCTTTCGAAATTGCCGAAGAGCGTCGGGCGAGAGAACGATTGCGCGCTTCACACGGTCAAAGTAGTCTCAATCAGGACTCCTCGCAACTATCGAAGGAATACAGATGATGAAATCGGAATGCTGCGCTAAGCGGCGCAGATTGAAGGCGAAACTCCTGACGGAAGCGCTGAAGCGCTATTCTGTGGCAAGACAGGGAGGAGGCGGAGATGGTGGAAGGCGCTGACTCGATGGCATGAAAACCTTTGGCCAGATAATTACCGAGGCTCGCAAAAAAGCTGGCCTTACACAAAAGGAGGTTGCCGGACGCCTGAAGCGCGAGGATGGCCGCGTGGTTGATGCCCCATACCTAAACGCGATGGAGCACGACCGCCGCTATCCGCCGTCGAATCATTTGATCGACCAGCTCGCTGAGATGCTCGGAGTGCCCGCCGACTTGCTCTACTTCCACGCGAAGCGATTGCCGGGCGATATCAAACGCGACGTGGACAATCAGCAGGTTGAGGCGGCGTACCAGGCTTTCCGCAAGGCGCTGAAAGGCTCTAAGACCGGCAGCAAAAGAAAATGAAACCGCTTCGCGATCCGCTTGGTCGACCAATTCCACGTCTCTACTTTAAGACATAGGAGCTGGACGCCAGGTGCGAAGGGATCATCAGAGATTTCATGGAGCGCCGATTCGGTGGCTTCCGCTTGCCGATTCCCACTGACGAGTTGCCGCGTCTTATCGAAGAGCATGCCCGCGACCGTGGTCCGCGTGTGGGCTCGGGAACTCGCGGAACGATCCGGAACAAAGGAACGGGTGCGCGTCTGCAGGCGGCGCCGTATGGTGATTTTCAAGTGCTCGGCGATTGAACCCTGGCGCAGCGAGCGCGGCGATAAGGGGGATGGCGCCGCGCCATCCCATCGGGTGCATCAAGCAGGCGCTGAATCGTGCGATTGCACGCGGCCGATTCACCGCCCCCCGACGGCTCCGCACAGCCGAAAACCCAGCAAAATCAACCACTTAAGATGGTGGAGGCGGGGGATTGAACCGCCCACGGGACTTGCAGACTGCTACCGAGAAAGTGCTTGATTCTCCTGCAGAATCAAAGAGTTGTGGCGGTTTTCCCGAAGATGAAGATAGTCCCAAAACGACGGAAAAGACCCCAATAATCCCGAAAACCCGGACCGGGTCCGGTCCACCAAAAAGACATCGCGAAAACCATATACGCGAGTTTTTAAGTGCCTGATATTTTACCTACAGCGATGCTCGAAAGGACGGCAGTAAATGAAGACATTCGGGCAAGTGATTAAGAGGTGCGCAAAGCCGCAGGTTTGACGCGGAAAGGGGTCGCAAGTGAGTTTGTGCTGGGCTCTATGCACTACTGTGCATACAGTCGGCATGGACGTTTCGTAGTCGAGTGCCGCATCGACCGCTCGCGGCTTACGCGGAAGCTAAAAGAACCGGGTATCCAGGCGCGGCGGCGGACGGATACACCGACGGTATTGCAATATCAATGGCTGTGCAGCGTTTTGCGCGGACACTACGCCTACTTCGGTCTGCCGCGCGAGTGGTACAGGGTTGGCGCGCATGTTCGGATCTGTGAGGGCGAAACCCGAACGGTTGAGCTGTTCGACATTATCCGGGCGCAAGCCTTAGTATCACATCGCATGGATGTCTGGATTCGTACCGCCTTGGAATACGGGTCGGCCTGAAATGTTGACCGGGAAACCCTGCTGGTTGCGACCAACCATAATCCGGCTGACGCTGATGGTGGCGCTGACGATTCCGCTCTCCGCCTGCTCGCGCCATAAGGCGGAAAACGCGGAGCCGCCTGCCGCGTCCGGCGGCTCAGGAATCAACCAAATTCCACAATCGCTCGTCACCAAGGACATGGAATACAATCAGCAGGCGGTGAGCCTGCAGCAGAGCAGGAATTGGATTGGGCTGGACAAGCTCTGCGAAAAATGGGTGCGCGAGAGCCCGCGCAGCTCGTCGGCATGGATGAACCTGGGTCTCGCGCTCGACATGATGGGCCATCCCTACGGCGCGGCCACCGCCTATCAGAACGCACTCAGCCTGCCGATGCAGCCGTGGGTGCAACAATATGTGGCGGGCCGCCTCCAGCTCATGTACGGCGACTTGAGCGGCACCGACAAGGCGCGCAAGCTCTACCCGCAATTGCGGAAGGTGAATCCGGCGCTGGCCGCCTCGCTCGCCCAGTACGTGCCGCAGGCGGTCGCTCCGAACCCAACCACTAGTCCAGGCCATCCACAACCTTAGCCGGACGCATGGGCCAACACGGGTGATGTGAGCGTATATGCGGGCGTGCCGGGCGCATTCGTACGGCACGATGCGGGCTTTGGCTCACGGATACTCAGTGCTGTTCGTCGTCGCGCAAATTTGTCCAGATTCTGATTGACGGGTCAAAACAGATCGACGTATAAACCGTTAGCGAGGCGGACCCGGAACTCATGGTCCGGGCGGCGGTCGGTGAGACAAGCCCTTGCGGTGGGATAGCCACTGCGCCGCTGGCCCCACGAGACGCCTCCGGGCGCCGCGCGGACCGGATTTGAAAAGGCTTTAAAATGGCTGATGAACGGCGATTCAGCATCGGACGCGCCAACGACTGCGATATCCCGATCGCCGATGATTCCGTGAGCCGCCGACACGCTGAAATCGCGCTGCTCGACGGCGATCGGCTGATGGTGCGCGATCTCGGCAGTCAGAATGGAACCAGGTTCCTTCGCCAGGGACGCGAGTTCCCGGTCCGCGAGGAGGTCGTCTTTCTTAGCGACCTGCTGCGGTTTGGCGACGTCACGGTCGCCGCGCGTGACCTGATCGACCTGCTCAAGTCGCGATCGCCCGAGATGGAGTCGCCGCGGCCCGTGGCGCGCGGCCAGTTCGCGGCGCCGGCGCGCGGCGCGGCGGCGTTGATACGATGCGAGTGCGGGGCGATCAAGGCGCAGGGCGCGAAATGCCCGGTCTGTCGGGAATAAGCCGATGAGCCAGCCGCAACAGTTTGGCGCCAACCGTCAAGGACAACCGCCGGCACCGTTTCCGCAGCATCCGCCGGCAGTGGCGGCCGACAGTCGGCTCACTTTTTCGGCTCAGCTATGGGAACTGCCCGACCGGCGCACCGTGATGTTCCTGTCGCTCGGGATTGCGGTAGTGTGGATCATCGCGCTGACCGTGATTTTTCCGAAAAACAGCACCGGCGCCGAAATCCTGATCGACCACAGCCGGTTCTCCCATTTCCCTTATCCGTTCACGATTCAAAACCTTGAGCATCTGATCTTCTTCGTCGGACTTGGCGAGCTGTTCGTACGATGGCGGGTGGCCACGCGCGAGCACGGGTTTATCGCGATGCGGTTGTTGCCCGAGGATCAACAAACCGTCCTCCAGCCCGCCGACCTCGCGCCCATCCGGCGCCGCGTCGCGCCGCTGTGCGATAACGAACACGGCTTTTTGCCCTCGCTCATCGACATCTCGATTCTGCAGTTCCAGTCGGGCCGCTCGATCGACCAGGTGGTGTCGATCATGAACAGCAGCCTCGAGCTGATCGAGCATCGCGTGGACATGCGCTACGGGCTGATCCGCTACATCGCATGGCTCATCCCGACGGTCGGCTTCATCGGCACCGTTATCGGTCTCGGCGGCTCGCTCGCGATGGTGCCGAAAAACGGCAACCTGTCAATCTATGCCGTGGCGCATGCGCTCTCGCTCGGGTTCAACTGCACGATGGTGGCGCTGATGGAGAGCGCGATTCTGGTCTTCGTGCTCTACCTCGCACAGGAAAAAGAGGAGACCGCGCTCAATCTGGCGGGAACCTATACTTTGCGCAACCTGATCAACCGGCTTTACGAAGCGCCCAAATGAAACCACGCAACCGCGAAGTCAACATCTTCAACATGTCGGTGCTCGACCTGCTGACCGGCGCGCTCGGCGCTTTCTGCTTTCTGACGCTTGCTCTTTTTCCTTCTTACTTCAAGGCGAACCAGGCGCAGGCGAGTCCCGCGAAGACCGCGCCCGCCGAGACCGCCGCGCAACTCAACAGCGAGCAGGATCGGCTCGAAAAGGAGTTGGCCGGAGTGCAGGCGAGCAAGACCGGCATCAAGCCGTTTACGATCGCCTCGGCGATCAGTACAGACTCGCAGGGAAATAATTGCGCATCGCTGCGGATCGACCGCCTGGCGGGTCCGGGCGGAACGAAATTTATCAAGCAGCGGGTAACCTCGGTCTTTTCCACCGGTGCGCCCACAGGTGTTCTCTTTTTCACTTTCCAGCCGGGAACGTACAAGATTTCGCTTGAGACGATACCGCAAAGCGCGCAATGTTTTTTGCAGTTTTCGCAATCCGGTCCCGGGCGGCCGCCACGTCAAACGTGGCAGCTTGGCTCCGCGCCGAGTTCCCGAGAGATCAGCTTCGAGGTGAAGACCGAGTACTTCAACTACCAGTTGTTCCCCAACGGTTAAGCACCGATGAAACCACGCAACCGCGAGGTCAATATCTTCAACATGTCGGTGCTCGATCTGCTGACCGGAGCACTCGGCGCTTTCTGCTTTCTAACGCTGGCGCTATTTCCCTCCTACTTCAAGGCGCAGAGCGCGGCGGCGCAAAATTCCCAGGCGCCGAGCACGGCTGCCGCGCCAGACACCAGCGGACTAAGTGCAGCCAACCAGATGCTGAAATCCGAGATCGCCAGCGCAAAGCATGCGGCGGAACGAATCCCGTCCTTCGCTATGTGGGATTTAGGTTCGTATGACTCTACTAATCATAATTGTGGGCAATTCAAAATTGTTCGGGTCGAGGGCCCGACCGGCCGCACCGACCTCGGAATATATCCAACCACTGAAACCGCACCGGGGGTCTATCAGGAAGTCTTCCTTATGGCGATCCAGCCCGGCGCCTATAGACTGGTCCTAAACGCCTCGGGCCCCGGCTGCATTCTGGGTGTTTCGGAATTGAGGCCCAACGCGCCGGCGGGCCAGTCCTGGAATCTCTCCGCGACATCGCGGCAATATACCCTACCGTTCACGGTTACCCCGGACCAAATCAATAGCAACTTCGGCGACCACGGATGATGCAACCATGGACACGATGACGCGCTGCAGCCACGGCCACTTCTACGATCCAGCCAAACATAGCTCGTGCCCCTATTGCGGCGCGGGCGTCGATTTCGGCGAAGGCAAGACGCGCCGCGTCCCCGACCGGCCAGCCGGTGCGCCGCCAACGCCGCCGCGGCCGGCCGCGGGCGAGCCGGGAGTGACGCGCGCCCTTTATCGCGACGCCACGACCGGAATCAACCCGGTGATGGGCTGGCTGGTGTGCATCGAGGGACCAGACAAGGGGCGCGACTTCCGCATCCACGCCGAGAAGAACTTCATCGGCCGCGGTTCCACGATGGACATCGCGGTCACCGGCGACGAGGCGATCTCGCGCGACAAGCACGCCGCCGTCGTCTTCGAGCCGAAGCGCCGCGAGTTCTGGGTGATGCCGGGTGAGGCCGCTGGGCTGGTTTACCTCAACGAGCAGATGGTCAACGCGCCGGCCCGGCTCAAGGCCCGCGATGTCATCGAAGTCGGCAAAAGCAAGCTGCTGTTCTGGCCGTTCTGTGACGACAAGTTTCACTGGGACTGACGGTCTGGCGTACCTGCCGGGCAACGCGCAGGACGTCGGGCGGCGCGAGGATCAGCAGGATTCCTTCGGCTTTTCCGATCCGGATGCGCACGACTTCGTCGCCCACGGCGGATTGCTCGCAGTGATTGCCGACGGGATGGGCGGATTGGCGCACGGCGCCGAGGCGAGCCGGCTCGCCGTGGCAAACTTTCTCGATTCCTACGCGGCCAAGGCGCCTGGCGAACGCATCCCGGACGCGCTTGAGCGCGCGCTCGTGGCGGCGAATCGCTCGGTGGTCGAATTTGCCGCCGGACGCGGCCTCAAGCGCGAAGTGGGCACGACTCTGGTCGCGGCGGCGCTATGCGCCGGCGAACTCGACTGGGTATCGGTCGGCGACAGCGCGCTCTATCTGTGTCGGGAAGGGCGGATCAAGTTGCTGACGCGCCCGCATACCCTCGCTGAGAGCCTGCGGCGCGCCGCCGAGCGCGGCGAGATAGCGCCCGAAGCCGCCCGCATCGATCCGGAAAATGACGGACTTACCAGTTACGTCGGGAGTGACGAAGTGCGCGAGGTCGATGCGAGCGACGCGCCAATTGCGCTGACGCCCGGAGATTTCGTGATGCTATGCACCGATGGACTCTACCGGGCGCTCGGCGCGGAGGAGATGGCTGGGGTACTCGGCGCCTCGAGCGACGGCCAGTCGGCAGCCGAAGCGCTGGTGGCGGCGGCGCTCGCGCGCGATCTGCCGAATCAGGACAACGTCACGGCGCTGTGCGTCAAGATCGCGGTGAATCGTTAACCGCTGCTGCGGGAGGATTCGAGGGCGTGGATACCGCGCAACTCTGCATGGGATGCATGGCCGACCGCAAGGGCCTGACGGTTTGCCCCGAGTGCGGCTTCGACGAATCGACGGTCCAGCCGGATAATTTCGGACTGCCCTTGCGCACTACGCTCAACGATCAGTACGTGGTCGGGCGGGCGCTCGGTGCGGGCGGCTTCGCGATAACCTATCTGGCGTGGGACCTGCGGCTCGCGCGGCGCGTGGCAATCAAGGAGTACATGCCGAGCGGACTGGCCAGCCGTGCGGGCAACACCAGTCAGGTGGCTCCTCATTCGGGTCAGTCGCGCCAGGATTTTCAGTACGGCCTCGAACACTTCCTCGACGAGGCGCAGATGGTAGCCCGCTTCCAGAGCTATCCGGGAATCATCGCGGTCATCAACTATTTCCCGGCCAACGGCACCGCCTATCTGGTGATGGAGTATCTCGAAGGCGGCACGCTCAAGCAGTACCTCGAAGGGCATGGAGGAAGACTGCCGTTCAACGACGCGCTGGCCGTGATGACGCCGGTGATGGACGCGCTGCGCGAGTTGCATCGCGCCGACGTTCTCCATCGCGACATAAGTCCGGACAACATCTACATCACCACCAGCGGGCAGGTTAAACTGCTCGACTTTGGCGCCGCGCGCCAGGCGCTCCGCGATCGGAGTCAGCGGTTGTCCGTGATACTGAAGGTCGGCTATGCGCCCGAAGAGCAGTACCGGAGCGCGGGCAATCAGGGTCCCTGGACCGACGTTTACGCGGTCGGCGCCACGTTCTATCACGTCATAACGGGACAGATCCCTCCGCCATCAATTGATCGTCTGGCCGAGGACACGATTGCCGCCCCGAGCGCGCTCGGGGCAGAAATCCCGCCGTGCGCTGAAGAGGCGCTGATGACCGCGCTGGCCGTGCGTGCGGCCCAGCGCTACCCGACCATCCAGGATTTCCAGGCGGCGATTGGGCTGCCGGCCCCGTCCACGCGGCCTGAGCGCGCAATCTCAAGCACAGTCCGGATGAGAATCCGCGAGTTGCCGCCGTGGGCGAAGCCGGCTGGCGCCGGCGCGGGGTTGATCCTTGCCTTGGCGATCGGGTTCGTCGTGGCGCGCAGCCTGATTGGGGGCGGCAGCGGCGGCGCCGGACTGAAGCTGGCGCCACCGCCGCCGGTTCCTCAAATGACGGCAAACCCGATCGCAAAGTACATCCCGCCTAATTCGCCCTACTATCGGATGCCCATATCAATATATCACCCGGGCAAAATAGCGCCGCTCGAGTCGCCGTGGCCGCCGCCAAACCTGCGTGCGATTACGATGAAGGCGATCGCTGAAGCACAAACCTGGGCGTCCGACATCGAGTTGATCGAAATCAAGGCCAAGCTGGACCCGAACCGCGAACCTTTCTATATCCAGTCCAAGCAGGGAACCTTCCATCTGGACTTCACCTTCTACTCACCTTCGAAGCAGAAGGCGATTATGGTGATGCCTAACGAGCCGCTCAATTCCGGCGGCGTAACCGGAGATATTTATCCGATCGGCTTCGTAAATTGGGGATCGCGCCAGCCAATCCCGCTCGATTTTATGGAACTTACCGACGCCGTCGCCCAGGCTCGCCAGCGCGGGATGAAGGCGCGGGTGATCAAGAGCGCGACGCTCGCCAATAACCCGCCGGGAACGTCGCAGGGTGGCGCCAACCTCAGCGGCTTGCGCTGGCTTATCAAGTCGGTGTTCGGCAACCTCTACTCGATCAACGCCACGCAACCGCCAGCACCAGGCTAGTGTCGCTCCAATGGTCCTCGGCATCGCGACGGCTGCCATGGCCTATTCTGAAAACGGGATCAGCCCGATTGCCTGGCGCCTTTAAGGCGGTTGCGAACATGGCTGTCGTTGACGGAAAGTACCAAGCCTCGCTCGTGACACAGAAAGGCGGCGGCCGATCGGGCAAAGCGATCAGCGCCACAAGTTCTGGATTGTCTTGGTTTTTTTTGGAACCGCCCGTCGGATTCGAACCTACGACCTGCTGATTACGAATAAGCCTAAGACCCCAACCACGGGCCGCCGAGCCGGCAAAAGCTCAACAACGACGCAGACTCGACGGCCATAGCAGTCGACGGTCGTCCACGGTTGTTCGGGCTGTTACGGCACCAGATAGGCACCAAGGCGGGCGATACTCCTTGTCCCAATCGTCGTGGTTTCAGCCGGTGGGCAAGCGTGCATTCGGGCCACGGAAGCTCGGGCCGAAACCCGGCATATCGCTCATGGAAAGGCGACCCCGTTTCGGCAGAATGGAACGGTAGTCCTCAGTGCCCCATTACGCCAGATTAGCAATCCGAACAGCGGTTTCAGCACACAAGACTCGTTGAGACTCGAAGCGAATATAACCATTGTCTCCCATGGAGTTAGTGACGTCTACGCATTCCCGATGGATAACTCCGAATCCCGGCCGGAGAGGCATACTTGATCTAGATTGGATTTAGATCGGGCTTTCTGCTCGCGAAATTACATGCAAGCCGAGGTGTATTACTCGAGCGGGTAGGTGACGGTCACGTTCGCTCGCACTGGCACCAGGATGCGCCGCATGGATTCGCCCTCAGCCTGAGACTTCGAAAGCGAATCCGGGTCTGTGAGGACGAGGCCGTACAGGTATTGCGGCTGGAAGTTGCTGTCGATTACCACGCGATAAACTTTTCCGAGCGTCATATGCAATGCGCGCGCTGACGCTTCAGCCTCGTCCTGAGCCTCGGCGCGCGCGAGAGAGATCGCGTCTTTGCGCGCCCGGCAATCAGCGGTGAGGCTGTAGCCGATTTGGCCACGTAGAGCACTGGCGGCGGCGCCGGCTTCAAGAATCACGGGCAATTTGTCCAGTTCGCGCGTCTTCACCACAATCGATGTACTGGCGGAGAAACCTTGAACGGTTACGGGTGCCGGCGGCGCCGATGCGTATTGCGGCTGTGGCTCGATCTTGCGCACCTCGTATTCCCCGAATCCGGCGGCGCCGTGGCTTCCCAGCTTGTGGGCGAGCACCTCGGCCACGTGCTCCGCGATCGGAGCACCCTTCCTCACGCAT
>DATKSQ010000061.1:0-10134 GCA_035531615.1 Binataceae bacterium (SeqCode) | reverse complement strand
GCTTGCCCGAAAGACACCAACAGGTTGCCGCTGCCCCCGCCGCCGGAGCCTCCGCTCCCCCCGCCGCTGACCTCCACGTCAGCCGCCATCGCGGCCGCATCGGTGTGTCCGTTGATCGCGGCGCCGCGCCCGCCGCCGCCGTGATGGTGGCCATGATGAGCGCGCCGTGGCCCCGCTCCCCCCGCGCCGCTGGTCACCACTCGAAGCCGCGGCTCAGGCGGGATCCAGCGCGGTGATGTCGCGGGCGCGGGTTTCGGGGAGTAGCCAGATCATCGCGGCGCCGAGGGCTGAGAAGGCCGCGCCGATCGCGAGGGTTGATCCGAAGCCGACGTGCGCGCTCAGGATCGTGATCGCGATTGGAGTGAAGAACTGAAATCCGCGCGTGACGTTGAGCAGCAGTCCGAGCGTGGTGTTGCGCACCCGGGTGGGCAGCAGCTCCGAGATCATCGGCGCCATCCCGCTCCAGATTCCGGTCCCGAATCCGGCGGTGAACATCGCGCCCGCGATGAGTCCGGGGACGGCCGCCGCGCGCGGCCAGAAAATCGTCGCCGGCAGCAGCCCTGCCGCCATGATGAGCCCGAAAATGAAAAATATCGGCCGCCGTCCGTACCGATCGGCCAGGATTCCAAACAAGAAGTAGCCCAGCACGCCGCCGACCTGCATCTTGATCATCAGCCGGCTCGCGCCGAGCGCCGACAGGCCGCGATGCAATTCGAGGTAGCCGGGCATCCAGCTATAGGTGAACCAGTACGCCTCGCTGTCGAGCAGCAGGATCACGAACAGCAGCGCGAGCATCGCGCGATACGGCCGCAGCATCGCAAGGTCGCGCCATCCGAAGCCCGCGCCGGCGCGCGTGCGCAGCCATACGTCGCTCTCGGGCAGCCAGCGCAGCACTGCGGCGCAGATCGCGATTGCGGGCAGAGCGGAGAGCGCGAAGGTCAGCCGCCATCCCACCGCCGGGGTCAGGTAACCGCTGACGGCCGCGGCGAGCAGGATTCCCAGCGGAGCGCCGGTCTGCACATAGGCGGCGTAGCGCGCGCGGCGCTCGGGCGGCATGCTCTCGGCGATCAGGCTCTGCCCGGGAGCCCATCCGCCGCCCATCCCGAGCCCGGTTATCGATCGAAACAGGATGAGCTCGAAGAGCGAATTGCTGGCCGCGCACAACAGCGTGCCGAATCCATAGAGCGCGACGGTCGCCGCGATCGTGGGGCGGCGGCCATAGCGATCACCGATGAAGCCAAAGATTACGCCGCCCGCCGCCGTCATCAGGAACGAGGTGCCCAGCGCCAGCGACGAATCGGCGCGGCTCAAGTGCAGTTCGCGCGCGATCGGGACCAGCAAGAACGAGTAGAGGATCAGATCGTAGAAGTCGAAAATCCAGGCCAGGAAGCACAGCGCGATGATCCGCCGATGCGCGCCGCCGGCGGCGCGCTGATGCATCAGCGGGCCACGGCTGTGATCCGCTCGGCTCGGAGGATTGGCCGGCGCGGCATTCATCGGATATTTCCGCCGTTTCGAGCCGGGGCCGCGCTCTGGCCCCGGCGGGAAAGGTATGGTTGGCTAACCTGTGGACGCGCGGGCTGTCAAGCGAACGCGCACAGAGGGGCGAATGCTCAAAAAAATTCTCAAGTGGATTATCCGAACCGCCGTCACGATCGCCGTGCTCGGCGCGATTATCGTGGGCTCGCAGTATATCGCGCATCGCGTATCGAATGATTCCGTGCTGGTCGTCAAGCTCAGCGGCAGCGTGGTCGAACGCGGCAGCAACGGAGTGCTCGGGCTGATCGACAACGACGAGACCCCACTCAACTTCGTGCGCCGCGCGATCGATCGCGGGGCGAAGGATCATCGGATCGTCGGTTTGGCGGTCGAGGTGGTCGATCCGCAAATGGACTTGGCGCAGGCGCAGGAGCTCGCCGCGCTGATCAAGTCGTTCGCCAAGCGCGGCAAATGGACCGCGGCGTATATCGAGAGCGCCGGCGATTTCGGTCCGGGCAACCTGCCTTACATGGTCGCCGCCGCGGCCAACGAGGTCTCGCTGATGCCGCAGGGGTCGCTCGGAATCACCGGGGTGAGTATTCGCGAGGTATTCGCGCGCGGAACGCTCGACTGGATCGGCATCCATCCCAACTTCGGCGCGATCGGAAAATACAAATCCGCGGGAAACATCTTCACCCAAAAAGATTTCACGCCCGCGCAGCGCGAGGAAGACGAAGCGCTGGCCGGCGACATGTTCAACCAGATCGTCGCGCAGATAGCCGCCGAGCGCCACCTCGATCCGTCCGCCGTCAAGGCGTTCGTGGATCTGGCGCCGCTCAACGCCGCCGCGAGCCTTAACGACAAGCTCATCGATCACGTCGAGTACGAAGATCAGTTCACCGATCGCGTCAAACATCACGGCGGCGGCGCGAAGCACAAGCTGACGGATTATGCCGCCTACAGCGGCTCGGCATCGTTACTCGGGCTGTTTACCACGGGCGGTGACAAGATCGCGGTGGTGTATGGCTCGGGCGCGATCGAGCGCGGGCAGGGCGGATTCGATCCGATGCTGTCGCCGGAGGGCAACGCGATGGGCTCCGACGACATCGTGGCCGCCTTCAAGAGTGCGCGCGAAGACGATTCCGTGCGCGCAGTCGTGTTCCGGGTCAACTCGCCCGGCGGCGATGTGATCGCCTCTGACTTGATTCGGCGCCAGGTCGAGCTGACCGCCGCCAAGAAGCCGGTCGTAATCAGCATGTCGGGCTATGCCGCCTCGGGTGGTTACTGGATCTCGACGCCGGCCGCCGCGCTGATCGCCGACCCCGGCACCATCACCGGATCGATCGGCGTGCTGGGCGGCAAATTCAACCTCGGGCCCGCGACCCAGAAGGCGTTTCTCAACAGCGGCGCGATCAGCTATGGCGCCAACGCCGACATGTTCGACGCGTTCACCGACTTCACGCCCGCGCAGGCGGCGATGTTTCAAAACCAGATGCTGGGCGACACCTATAAGTACTTTCTCAAGATCGTCGCCGATGGCCGCCATCTGAGCGTCGCCGACGTGGACCAGATCGCGCAGGGCCGTGTATGGACCGGGCAGCAGGCGCTGCCGATCAAGCTGGTGGATTCACTCGGCACCTTTGACGACGCGCTGCGCAAGGTGAAGGAGCTGGCGCGGCTGGACCCGAACCAGGAAATCGCGATCGAGGAATTGCCCGAGCAGCCCGGAATCGTGCAGGCTCTCCTGTCCGGACGCGTCAACGCCGCGCATGCGCTGGCGGCCAATCCGGCGGACGCGCTCGAGCCGCTGGCAAAAATGATTCGCGCGGCGATAAGCGGGAGCGCGGGCTTCGGCGCCGCGTACTGCCCGATCGTGCCGATGCTATAGATGCCTCAGGAGGGACGCCGATGGATTCGCAACTCGAGGGACTCCTCAATCTGCTTGGCGACGCCGAGCGCGCCGGCGGCCGCGTGCTGCACGAGCTGACCGAGCAGGCGCGCTCGCTCGAGCTGCGCGAGATGCTGAAGAAGGTCGGCCACGATGAGGGTTATTATGCGGGCGAACTCGCGGCGCATGTCCGGCGCTTGGGCGGAGCGGCGTCGAACAAGACCGGCGACTTCGTCGAGAAGGTGCGCGCGGCCGGCGAGTTTCGCGCCAAGCTCGAACTGCTCAACCGGGGCCAGCGCTGGGTAATCCGCAAGATCGAGGAAAATGTCGCGGCTATCGGCGACCCGCAGCTCAAGGCGTTTCTGACCGTGATGGCGGCCGGGCATCACACCAATATCGGCGCGCTCGACAAGGCGCTGCAGGACGGTCTGGCTTAACGCATCGGCGCGCGCGATGTATCAGACGATTTTCGGAATCGCGATGGCGGTGATAACGGCGCTCGCGCTGTGGTGGAAGGCGCGGCATCACTACCGATGTCCGCTGTGCGGACAATTCGTGCAGTGGAAGGATGTCAATTGCCCGCACTGCGGCAACGACATGAACTACCGGCATCGCGCAGGCCCCGACGCTCTGCCGCGCGCCGCCGCCGACCTGCGCCGCGGCGAGCGTACGCACCGCCGCTAGACCTGATCGTGGTCAACCGTTGCCGAGTTCGATCACGTATCCGTCGGGATCGGAGATGTATGCGTATGGCAAGTGGCCGCCGTGCTTGCCGCGGCTCAAGAGCTTGCCGCCCGCGGATTCGATCTGCGCGATCGCCTCATCCAACTTGTCCTTCTCCGTAAGGCTGAAGCCAAAGTGCGACACGCCGCCGCCAGCGACGGGGTCACCCTTGTCCACCTGGCAGAGCGTGATGGTGTCGGTCGCGCCGGGCGAGCGCAGAAAAACCATCCGGCGGTTGTCTTCCCAGGACTGGACTTCCAATCCGAACGCACGCTGATAGAACTTGAGCGAGCGCTCGAGGTCGGTCACGTTGAGATTGATATGGTGCAGACCGCGCGATTTGATCATCGGACCGCCTCCTGAACGAATCAGACTCAAGGCATCATGACTTCACTGCCGGCGCCGGTGCGGGCGCCGCGATCAGGACGCCCGCGCGCGCGAGTTCGTCAACCTCGCGCGCGGACAGGCCTGCGACTTCGGTCACGATCGCCGCGTTGTCCGCGCCCATCCGCGAGGCCTTCACATCGGTGCGGTCGGGCCACGCGGAGAATTTGACCGGCATACCGGGGATATCGAATTCGCCCATCGCCGCGTCTTTCACCCGGCGCACGGTTTTGCGTCCGCGCAGATGCGGATGCGCCATCGATTCGGCGAGCTTGTACACGGGAGCGCAGGGTACGCGTTCGGCGTCGAGGATCGCGATCGCGGCATCGCGATCGGGAAAGCTCGCGAGCCAGCCTTCGATAATCTCGCGCAGCGCGGCGTTGTTCTTGAGCCGCTCGCGATTGGTCTTGAAACGCGCGTCCTCCGCCAGCTCGGGCCGCTTCATCGCGCGCCATAGACGCCCGATCTCGTGCTGTTGCACGATAATGAAAACGAATCCGTCGTGGGCTTTGAAGACGCCGCACGGTGAGCCGGTCGGATGCGTCGCGCCTCCCCGTTTGGGCGTGAATTTTCCCGGCCGCAGCGAAACCACGGGCACCGCCATCTCGTGCATATGGAAGTACGTGTCGAGCAGCGAGGCGTCGAGCATCTGGCCCTCGCCGGTGCGCTCGCGATGCAAAAGCGCGAAGCCCACCGCCATCGCGGCGGCCACGCCGGTCGATACGTCGCCAATCGCCATCGGCGGCACGATCGGAGCGCCGTCGGGCTCGCCGAGCTGATCGCTGATTCCGGCCAGCGCGGCGCCCAGATAATCGTAGCCGGGCTTGTAGCTGAGCGGTCCGCTCTGGCCGGCGACCGAGACCGAGCACATGATGATGCGAGGATTGATTTTTTTGAGCGCCTGGTAACCGAAGCCCATCTCGGCGATCACGCCGGGCGCGAAATTTTCGACCACGACATCGATCTTCGGGATCATCTTGAGGATCAGTTCGGCGCCGCGCGGGTCGCGCAGATTGATCCCAAGGCTGCGCTTGGAATGGTTGTGCTGAAAGTAATAGGTGCTCATCCCGTCGCGGACCAGGCCCAGCAGCCGGACGTGATCGCCCTCGAGCGAGCGTTCGATCTTGATTACGTCGGCTCCCATCTCACCGAGAATCCGGGTGCAGGTCGGTCCCGCGACGTAATGCGTGAAATCCAGAACCCGATACCCTTCGAGCATCCGCGGCCGATTCTCCATCTGATCGATCTCCCTGAACGAGCCCGCTCTTCGAGGCCTTTCCTTATACTACGAAAGCTTTTCGGGCGGTATCCGGACCGAGCCAAGCCCCCCACAATAGCGGCGAGCAAGGCGGCCGTGGTATCGTGGGATTGTTCGACGATTGGCACAGGGTGGACGAAGACACTCTGGAATTCGATGCAGTCGAAGGGAAACGATCAAGTGAGAGAGACGGCAAAAAACCGCTCCTACCGTTACACGGTCTATTTCGAGCCGCAGACCGACGGCGGTTTCGCAGTGGTGTTTCCGGCATTTCCGGAGATCGTGACATTCGGCCGGACGCTCGACGAGGCCCGCGCGATGGCGCGCGATGCGCTTCGTTGCCATCTGGAAGGACTCCGCAAAGACGGCGCGGCGATTGCGCCCGAGATGCCGCCAGCGGGACAGCCGATTCGCGAAGAGGTCGTGGTCGCGATTTGAGTCCGTCGCTTCCGGTCCTCAAGGCGCGCGAGGTCGTAACCGCGCTTGAGAGAGCCGGTTTCTTCATCCATCACTCGACCGGCAGCCACGTTCAGTTGAAGCATCGCGAGCATCCGGAGCTTCGAATCACAGTGCCGTATCATTCTGGCGACGTGCCGCGCGGCACGCTGCGCTCGATTATTCGGCAGGCCGGTCTCACGGTCGAGCAATTTTCAGCGCTGATTTAGGTTCGATTTTTCAGCCGGGACGCGGCCAGGCGCGCCGCCACCGGCCTCAGTGCTCGCCGTGCGCGAGGCAGTCGGCGCAGATGCCGTAGAGCTCCATCTTGTGGCGGCGCAGTTCGGCTTTGAGTTCGCGCGCGACCATCTCTTGCAGGCGCTCGATACTGTCGTTCTCGAATTCGATAATCTTGCCGCAGCGCTCGCAGATGAAATGGTCGTGATGCCGCTCTCCCGTCGCCTCGTAGCGCGCCTGCCCTTCGTCGAAGTGGCGCTCCTGCAGCAGGTCGCATTCGCGCAACAGCCGCAGCGTGCGGTAGATGGTCGCGTAGCCGACGTGCGGATTGACTTTCCTGACCTCGGCGTACAATTCCTCGGCGCTGATATGGCGGCCGATTGCGAAGAACACCCGCGCGATATCGTCGCGCTGCCCGGTCGATTTTAGCCCGCGATCCTTGAGCCGCAGATGGAACGCGCTCATCCGATCTTCGGCGCTTGCCCGCGGCATCCTGCCGGATACCGTGCGAGGGTGCGCGGCGCTATGCTCGTGACGCGGCATCGGGGTCGCCTATTGAGTTCCTGCTCCCGGCTGCACGATACGGCGCGCCGCCGGCGAGAGGTATAACGCCTCGAGGTCGCGCGTGCGCAGCGCATCGGCCAGCACCTCGAGCTGCTCGGCGGCGGGCTGCTCGCGGTCGATGATGACGAGGTCCTTTTCGCGCAGGCGGCACGCTCCGCCGCGGGCGCGGTAGCCAATCTCGCGCAAAATTCGCTCGCGCCGCACTTCCAGCCCGACGCGGCCGGCGGCCTCGCTCAGTTCTTCCACCAGCCCCAGCAGCCGTGATTCCTTGTGCTCGTTCATCGCATCCCGCCTATTCTAGCCTCTTGAGGCTCACCCGCGCGCCGTGATATCGCGGAGCTTGAAACGGAGGACTGGCCGTTGATCAAAAAAATTCTCGTCGGCATCGACTCCTCCGAACACTCCCGCAACGCGCAGGCCTACGCCTTTCATATCGCTCATCGCCTTGGCGCGACCCTGATTGGGGTTCATGTCGTCGATATCGTTTCGATCGAAGGTTCGTTCTTCCATGATATATCAGGTTCGCTCGGTCTTGAACCATATCTGGACTTTTCCTCGAAGATGCGCGAGGTGCTGACCGCGCGCGGCCGCTCGGTGCTCGACGATTTCGCGGCCTCCGCCAAGCGCGAGAATATCGCGGCCGAAACCGTGCTCGACATGGGGATTGTCGCCAACCAGATCTGCGAGCGCGCCAAGAGCGCGGACCTGGTGATGATCGGGCATCGCGGCGTCAACGAGCGCTTCTCGAGCGGCCTGCTCGGCTCGACCGCCGAGTCGGTGGCGCGCAAATGCCCGCGTCCGCTGTTCATCGCTCCGATGAAGTTCCGCGAGATCGCGCGCCCTGTCCTTGCCTATGACGGCAGCGACCGCGCCTCGCGCGCGATGCGCGCGGCGGCGGAAGTCGCCAGCGGCCTGGGCGTGGCGCTGACCGTCGTGACGGTCGCGCGCGACCCGAAGCTCGGCGAGCGCACGCTCGAAGAGGCGCGCAAGTACTTCGAGCCGTACACGCCGCCGGCGGAATTCAAGCTGCTCGCGGGCCACGCCAACGAGGAGATAATCAAGTTCCTGAAGGAGCACGACGCCGACCTGCTGTTTATCGGCGCCTACGGCCATAGCAGGATAATCGAGATGGTCCTCGGCTCGACCACCGAATTCGTGCTGCGCAACTCGCCGTGCCCGGTATTCCTGTCGCGCTAGCGGACAGACCAAACTGGAGGTGAGGCGATGCCGGCGACGCAAGACGCTTCACAAGTCGAATCTGGAAAAGTGATTTGCAGCTTCTGCGGGAAATCCCAGGCCGAAGTTCGTAAAATAGTGAGCGGTCCTAATGGTGTCTTCATCTGTGACGAGTGCGTGGTTCTCTGCCTCCAGATCATTTCCTGCGACGGGTTGAACCTGCGCGCCGCGTATTTCAGTTTTGAATTTGTCGCTAAACTTCTGTTTCCGGTCGCGAGGTTGTTTGCTCGGAGCAGGAAATCCGATTGACCCACGATCCCGCCACTTGTGGCATTTGTCGCGGACGCGTTCTCTATTCCCTCTCCCGCCGGATACCTTTGCGTAACTACCTCACGGCGAAGTGGATAACCTCTCCTTGTCCAAGGAGGCTGTCGATTTTTTCGTAAGCGCTCGGTTTCTGTCATCCTGAGCCGTAGGCGAAGGATCTACGCGAAGCGATTTTCTTAAGCCACGCCAAGGGTTTCCGCACTAATCGCTGCGCGGAGATCCTTCACTCCGGCAGCCTCCATTCAGGATGACAGACTAAACTTGACGTTTATCGACAGCCTCCCAAGGAGAGGGAATCAAACACTTCAGGCAATTACGCAAAGGTCCCCGCCGGAAGAGGGTGCCGCGAAGCGGCGGGTGAGGGTGCTGCTCTGCCGCCCGCCAAGTAGGACGCGATGCGCAACGCGTTGGTCGGGATTCCTCGCGCGCGGCAGCCACGCGCGCTCGGTTGCGTGCGCCCGCATGATCTTTCGTGCTAGAGGTTCATCAACATGCGCGCGCGCCGCGGCAATCTATAGACGCAAGTAGCCATCCGATGGAAAAGCAGGAAATGACGGAGCGCCTCGAGCGGTTCATCCGCGAGCAAGGCGGCTTTGCGAAGGTAGAAATAGAAAACCTCTACCGGATGGCGGGCGGCGCCTCGCGCGAGATCTGGTCGTTTGACGCGGTGCTCGAAAAAGACGGCGCGACCAGCAAACGCGGCCTGGTGCTCAGGCGCGACCCGGGCGAGCACAAGATCGCCACCAACCGGAGGGCCGAGTTCATGGTGCTCCGCGCCGCGTATCGCGAGGCCGTGGCGGTTCCCGAGGTGCTGTGGGTCAGCGAAGATCCGGCGGTGCTGGGCGCGGCGTTTTTCATCATGGAACGCGTCGAGGGCGAGACTCTGGCGCGCCGCCTGCTGCGCGACCCCGAGTACGCCCGCGCGCGAGACGCGATGCCGGGCCAGCTTGCGGAGATCCTGGCTCAAATCCATCGGATCGATCTCGATCCGCATCGGCATCAGCTTGATTTTCTCGCGCCGCCGGGCGACAACGCCGCGCTGACCGAAGTGCGCCGCTACGAACAGAATTTCCGCGCGCTCGCGCTCGAACCCCATCCCGCCTTCGAACTCGCGTTTCGATGGCTACTGGAGCGGATTCCGAAAACGCCGCGCCAGACCCTGGTGCATGGTGACTATCGAATCGGCAACGTGATCTTCGGGCCGGAGGGAGTGCGCTCGATTCTGGATTGGGAGCTGGCGCATCTTGGCGATCCGATGGAGGATCTCGGCTGGATGTGCGTGCGGGCGTGGCGCTTCGGCAACGATCGCAAGCCGGTGGGCGGACTCGGCACGCGCGAGGAATTTTTCGCCGCCTACGCGCGGGCCAGCGGCGTCGCGGTCGATCCCGAGGCGGCGCGCTTCTGGGAGGTGTTCGGTAACCTGCGCTGGGGGATTATCACGATCAGCCAGGCGCGCACCCATATCGACGGATTCGTGAAGAGCGTCGAGCTAGCCAGTATCGGGCGGCGCACCGCGGAGACCGAACTCGAGCTGCTCAACTTGATCGAATAGCAACCCGGCGCGCAACCGCCCGGCGCGCTTTAACCGGAAGCATAGCCAGATGCAGGATCGACCCAGCGCAATCGAATTGCTCGAAGCGGCGGCGGATTTCGTCGATCGCGA
>DATKSQ010000060.1:0-54055 GCA_035531615.1 Binataceae bacterium (SeqCode) | reverse complement strand
GGCCGCGGCGACGGGCTTTGCCGCCGCCATCAGCGCCGCGAAGCGCTCGGGCTTGAGCTGCTGGGGGCCGTCGGAGCGCGCCACGGCGGGATTCGGATGCACCTCGATTAGCAGGCCGTCGGCGCCGGCCGCGATCGACGCGAGCGCCATCGGCGCGACCAGCGACCAGATGCCGGTGCCGTGGCTCGGATCGACGATCACCGGCAGATGCGTCCATTCCTTGAGGAGCGGCACCGCCGTCAGGTCCAGCGTGTTGCGGGTCGCGGTCTCGAAGGTGCGGATACCGCGCTCGCAGAGCACGACGTTAGGGTTGCCTTCGGACAGGATGTACTCCGCCGCCATCAGGAATTCTTCGAGCCGCGTGGACATCCCGCGTTTGAGCAGGATGGGTTTTTTGGTGCGTCCCAAGCGGCGCAGCAGCGAAAAATTCTGCGCGTTGCGCGCGCCGACTTGCAGCATATCGGCGTGCTCGACGAACAGCTCGATATCGTGCGGGTCCATGATCTCGGTCACGACCGGAAGCCCGACGCGCTTGCCCGCGTTTTCGAGCAGGGTCAGTCCTTCGCCCTCCATGCCCTGAAAGGCATAGGGAGAGGTGCGGGGCTTGAACGCGCCGCCGCGCAAGAGATGCGCACCGCCGGCCTTGACGGCGTCGGCGGCGGCCTCGACCTGGTCGCGGCTTTCGACGGCGCAGGGTCCGGCGATTATGGCGAGTTTGTTGCCGCCAATCTGAACGCCGCCGACGTTGATTATCGAACCCTCGGGACGAACCTCGCGCGCCGCCAGCTTGAACGAGCGCAGCACCGGCATCACGCGCTCGACGTAGCTGAGCGCCTCGAGATGTTCGAGCTGATGCTCGCCGCGCTCTTCGCCGACGCACGCGACGACGGTGCGCTCGACGCCGCGGATGATGTGCGCGCGGTAGTCGCGTTCCTCTACCATCCGGACGATCGTTGCGATCTGTTCTTCGGTGACCTTGGATTTGAGTACGACAATCAAATGACCCTCCGGAGCGATTCGCGGCGGACGATACGGCCGCGCCGCGCCCAACGCGCATCGCGCGGGCGATGGAATGTGCGGCTGGTCTCTAGTATCTTAGAGTATAGCACGCGCTGATTCGCGGGAACCCACACCGCCGCGCCAGTCACCTGTGAAGACCCGCAAGCATCGCCCACTTCGCATCCTGCATACCTCGGACGTACATCTCGAAACCGACACGTTTGGCTCAGGACCGCGCGGCGAGGAATTGCGCGATCGGGTGCGCGGCGCGTTCGCGCGGGTGATCGATCTCGCCAACGAGCGCTCGGCCGATCTGCTCCTGATCGTCGGCGACCTGTTCGACTCGGCTCGCGTCAGCGAAGCGGGTCTTGCGTTCGCGCTCGGCACGATCCGGCGGGCGCGGATGCCGGTGGTGATGATTCCCGGCAATCATGACGCGCACGACGAGCGATCAATCTACGCGGGGCTGGCGCCCTCTGCGATGCCGCCGAATCTGCACCTGATCCTCGAGCCGGAGGGCCGCACGATCGAATTTCCCGAGCTGGCGGTGCGCCTGTGGGGACGCGCGCTGGTCGAGCACACGCCGGAGTACCGGCCGCTGCTGGGCGTGCCTGCGCCCCATCCGGATTTGTGGAACATCGCGCTGGCACACGGCTTCTTCATGGAAGACGGCGACAGCTACCGGTCATCGCCGATCACCGCGGAAGAGATCGCCGCGACCGGCTACGATTACGTGGCGCTCGGCCATGTACACGTATGGAATGACGTCTCGCAGGGCGGTACGCGGGCCTTCTATTGCGGCACGCCGGCGCCGCTTTATTCGGGCGATCATTGCGGATGGGCCGCGTGGGTCGAATGCCTGCCCGGCGAGCCGGTCCGCATTGAGCGCGTTGTCGTCACCCCCAGCCAAGCGCAGACGCAGGACTGAATGCGTGGCGGCGTTCGCGCCGCGTCTAGTGCGGATTACCGCTCGGGCGGCGTGCGGCTTTCGATTGCGCAAGCTCGGGCGGGCGCAGCTCCGGAAAACGCGAGCGCAGCTTGCGCCAAACGCGCTCGAAGCCGTCGTTGGCCAGCGGTTCGACGAGACACTCGAGGGCGCCCTGATCCATAAATGGTTGGGAGCGTTGGGGTTCGCCGGCCGGACTGACCACGATCACCGCCGAGTCGGGCGACTCGGCGCGAATCATGTGGACCAGACCGAGCGCGTCGAGGTCGCCGCCGCCTTTTAGATCGACATCAAGTATCACGACTTGCGGGCGGATCGTTCGAAAGAGGTCGGCGGTTTGCGCGGCGTTGTCTGTCTCTGCAACGACATTGCATCCCATGCAGTCGAGATGATGACGCATCACTTCGCGTGCGTCACTTGAACTATCAGCTATCATCACCCGGACCGACATTAGCAAACTCCTGTTGTCCATCGCCAAGGCGGACTTAAGCCTCGCGTTTTCGCGTATCATCGAGAAGTCAAATAGCAAGCAGCAGGCCAATAGCGATGTGTAAGCACTGCAACGCAATTTTCATCTTCATTCGTCACCATTTTGCAACCGAGTCGCGATACTTTCATTACGGGACGCATCACGGGACAAGGGTCCGATGGGTCGTCGCGCCTGGAAACGGCGGATTTGCCTTTATTCACAACGCAGATTGAGTGTCCAGCGGCTGCGGAACTATGCGCCGCGATGCGTTGCCATCCCAACCCGCGCGGCTAATCCGGCAAATTGGGACTCGACTGCGCTATTCAGCAAATTTGCAAGCGGCGCTAATGAAGATCATCGTGCCGTTGCAGCGGGGTGAATTGTTGCATGCTCGTGACAGGCGCGCGGCGAGAATTTAGGCGCGGCAAAGCGCCTGCGATCGCGCATAATAAAGCGGCGGGACCGGTAGATCCGGCCCCGCCGCTTCGCAATCAGTATCCTATCAAACGTGATTACATCATGCCGCCCGGAGGCATCTGCGGTCCGCCGCCGCCGCCCTTATTTTCGTCGGGCTTCTCTGCGATCATGCACTCGGTGGTGAGCAGCAGGCTCGCGACCGAGGCCGCGTTCTGCAGCGCGCTGCGCACGACCTTGGTCGGATCCATGATGCCGGCCTTGGTCAGGTCTTCGAACTCTTCGCTCGCGGCGTTGAATCCGAACGACCCCTTGTTGCTCTTGATCTTGTCCACCACGACCGAGCCTTCCCAGCCGGCATTGTGCGCGATCCACCACGCGGGTCCTTCGACCGCGCGCTTGATGATCCCGATGCCGACCTTTTCGGCCTCTCCGGCGCGCAGGCTGTCGAGCACGCTCGAGGCCCGCACAAGAGCCACACCGCCGCCCGGCACGACGCCTTCCTCGACGGCGGCGCGGGTGGCATGAAGGGCGTCCTCGACGCGGGCCTTCTTTTCCTTCATCTCCATTTCGGTGGCCGCGCCGACGCGAACCACTGCGACGCCGCCAACCAGCTTGGCCAGGCGCTCCTGGAGCTTTTCACGATCGTAGTCCGAAGTGGTCTCGTCGATCTGCGCGCGGATCTGCTTGATGCGGCCTTCGATGTCGGTCTTCTTGCCGGCGCCGTCGATAATCGTGCAGTTGTCCTTGTCCACCACGATCCGCTTGGCGCGTCCGAGATCCTGCAGGGTGACGTTTTCGAGCTTGATTCCCAGCTCTTCGGAAATCGCGCGGCCACCGGTCAGGATCGCGATATCCTCGAGCATCGCCTTGCGCCGATCGCCGAAGCCCGGCGCCTTGACCGCCACGCACGCCAGCGTGCCGCGGATCTTGTTGACCACCAGGGTCGCGAGCGCCTCGCCTTCGATATCTTCCGCGATCATCAGGAACGGCTTGCCGGTCTTGGCGATGGTCTCGAGAATCGGCAGCAGATCCTTCATCGAGGAGATCTTCTTCTCGTTGATCAGGATGTAAGCATCGTCGATTTTCGCTTCCATCCGCTCGGGATCGGTCACGAAGTACGGCGACAGGTAGCCGCGGTCGAACTGCATGCCCTCGACCACTTCGAGCTGGGTCTCGAGTCCGCGCGCCTCTTCAACCGTGATGACGCCTTCCTTGCCGACCTTCTCCATCGCCTCGGCGATAATGTCGCCGATGGTGGAGTCGTTGTTGGCCGAGATGGTGCCGACCTGCGCGATCTCCTTGCGATCCTTGGTCGGCTTCGAGAGCGTCTTGAGCTCGGCGGTGATCGCCTCGACCGCGCGATCCATGCCGCGCTTGAGCGACATCGGGTCGTGCCCCGCGGCCACCATCTTGATGCCCTCGGTGTAAATCGAGCGGGCCAGAACGGTCGCGGTGGTGGTGCCGTCGCCGGCTACGTCAGAGGTCTTCGAGGCGACCTCTTTGACCATCTGCGCGCCCATGTTCTCGAAGCGGTCTTCGAGCTCGATTTCCTTGGCGACGGTGACGCCGTCCTTGGTGACCGTGGGAGCGCCAAAGCTCTTTTCGAGTACGACGTTGCGGCCCTTGGGGCCCAGCGTCACGGTAACGGCGTCAGCGAGGACGTTGACCCCTTTCAGGATCTTCTCGCGCGCCTCCTGGGAAAAACGAACTATCTTCGCAGGCATGGATTCTTGCCTCTCCTGGGTTCAGATTTGGTTTTTGCGCATCGACTCGGCATGCGGTTCTCAAAGCGAAGGCCGCGTCAGTCGAGGATGCCTAGGATGTCGTCCTCACGCAGGATGATAAGCTCATCGCCCTCGAGCTTGATCTCGCTGCCAGAATATTTTCCGAACAGGATTTTGTCGCCCGCCTTCACCTCGATCGGGATGAGCTTGCCATCTTCGCCGTACTTGCCCTTGCCAATCGCGATTACCTTGCCCTCCTGGGGCTTTTCTTTCGCGGTGTCGGGGATGATGATGCCGCCCTTGGTCTTCTCTTCTTCCTTGATACGCTTGACCAGAATGCGATCGCCCAGCGGTCTGAATTTCATTGGGACTTGCCGCCTCCTACAGTGGAATTTCGATTGTTACCCGGCCTGAAAACACAGATCGGGCCATTCCAAGATAACCACGGCTGGCCCGATGTCAATTGGCACTCCCGCGACGAGAGTGCCAACGGAGTAAGTCTCGCACTTGGGTATGACAAACGCAAGCGTGCGAAGGTGAAAATTCGGCGCCATCCAGGCTTCCCGCCCAAGTCGAAAGCCGAATCGGCTCCGGAAAGAATCTAAATAAAGCGATTATGCCGAAAAGACTTGGAAATGCTGAAGAAAATCGCTTCGACTGCGAATTCCACAGCCGCCATTTCGAGCCGGCGCCGGTGACCGCGGCGATTGGAGCGTTACCCTACCGCGCGCGCCTGTCCGGCGGGAAATCCCGAATACTTCGCGGCGCGACGCCCCTTCGCCGATGACGCCGCGTCGCGCACGCAGTAGAATCGGCGCCGGTAAAGGAGCAAAGACGATGGAGCATCGACGATGAAGCTGGTGACGTACTCTGATCAGGGAAAGATAAAACTCGGCGCGGTGAAGGGCGACGGCGTGGTCGATCTGACAAAGCATCTCCCCGCGCCGCCGGCCAACATGATCGGGCTTATCGCGGCGTGGAGCGACATCCGCGCCGGCGCCGAGCGGGCCGTCGATCAGAGCGCCGCCGACGCGGCACTATCCGCCGTGCGCATACTCGCGCCGATTGCGCGCCCGGGCAAGATCATGGCGATCGGGCTCAACTACGCCGATCACGTCAAGGAAACCGGCCAGGCGACGCCGCGCAATCAAATCTGGTTCACCAAGGCGGTCACTTCGATCAACGGCCCCTTCGACCCGATCGAATTGCCGCGCGCCTCACAGCAGACCGATTACGAGGCCGAGATGGTTGTGGTGATCGGCAGGCGCTGCAAGCACGTCGCGCGCGAGCGCGCCGCCGAGGTGATCTTCGGCTACACGGCGGGCAACGATGTCTCAGTGCGCGACTGGCAGATGCGCACCACGCAGTGGGTGATCGGCAAATCATTCGATACTCATGCGCCGATCGGTCCGTGGATCGTCACCCCGGACGAAGTTGGCGACCCGCACACGCTCGGCATCCGATGCCTGGTCAACGGCGAGCTGCGGCAGAACTCGAACACGAAGAATCTGATCTTCAATGTGTTCGATCAGATCGCGGAGTTGAGCCAGGCGATGACGCTCGAGCCGGGCGACGTGATCTTCACCGGGACACCGGGCGGCGTCGCGCTCGGGATGAAGCCGCCGCAGTGGCTCAAGGAAGGCGACAAGGTGCGCGTCGAGATCGACCGGATCGGCGCGCTCGAAGCGGTGATGCGCTCCGAGCGGGCAGGCTGAGGGCGCGGCGCAGCTCGCCGGCAAACCCTCAAGTGAGAGGACGGCATGGCGCAATCGGCAATTTTCGGGCCGTTTTTCGCGACGATAATTCTTACCCTCATCGTGTGGGTGTACATGTACATTCGGCGCATCCGCTTCATCAACAGCAATAAGTTCGGCCCCGGAGATCTCACCGCCGAGGCGTTCGCGCGTCTGTCGCCTCCGGCGGTGCTGAATCCTTCGGACAACTTGAAGAACCTGTTCGAGATTCCGGTAATCTTTTACGCGCTGGCGCTGTATCTTTTCGCGACCAAACAGGTCGACGGGTTATACGTGGACGCGGCATGGATCTTCGTCGCGTTTCGCGTGATGCACAGCGCGGTCCATTGCACGTTCAATCTAATAATCCTGCGCTTCTATCTTTATTTGATCGCCACGGCGGCGGTGTGGTTCATCGCGATTCGGGCCGCGATCGCGTATTTCGGCGCGTAGGGCGGATTCGGCGGCAGCGCGGTTCGCTGCCCCTCTTTGGCGCCGCTCTCCCAACCAGATTGAGAGAGGGTCGCGCGGCGCGGCGGTTGCTCTTTTGCGCAATCGCCGTGACGCGCCGGATGAGGGACCGCCAGCATTGAAATCCCCCGCTGGGGCGGCATAGCCGGCGCGCGCGCGTCAGCCGTCGAACTCGACCGGATGGCCTACTTGCTCGGCGACCAGTTCGGCGATACGCGCGTAGAGCTCGTGACGATCCTTGTCGTCCAGCCACGTGTCGCGGGCGGAGTCGTAATCATAATGGTAGCCGTGCGCGGCGGCGGCCAGCCAGATTTGATTGGTGGCCGACTGGCGGGAAAGAATGAACTTCATCCCGTCGGAAAATTCGATCGTGACCGAGCCGTCGGCGGTCGAATAGTCGGCTTCGTCGGGATCGAGGCCTTCGAGCCATTTGGCGACCCGCCCAAGGCAGGAATCGGCGGCGTTTTGGAATTCGCGATCGTCCATGCTGCCGACTTTAGCATCAGACGCGCTCGGCCACGACGATCATCCTGCGTCCGAAGAGCAGCGCGGGCGACAGCACGTCGCGCATCAGTGCGCGGGTGACCTCGGGGTCTGGCGGCCGCAGACCGCGGGGGCGGACCTTGCGGTTGGAAACCGCGACCGAGAATTTCATCGCACCCCACAACAGCGGCACCAACGGCGCCATCGCGACCGAGGTCGGACTCAGAGAGTCGGTATAGACCTCCAGCCGATCGAAGCCGCACACGCGCAGAATATAGCGCATCCTGAAGTAATCGAGCAGGAAGACGTGGCCGTGATAAAAGCGCGTTCCGTTGCGGGCGCGCAGGCTCTGAACTTCGTTGACCAGGCCGCGGCGCAGATTTCGCTGGCCGGTCAGAAAGGCGCTGGCGCGTCCCGACAGATGCATCACGTTGGGCGTCGTCACGACCAGCTTGCCGCCCGGCTTGACGACACGCGCGCATTCGCGCACGAATGCCATCTGGCCCTCGAGATGCTCGATTCCCTCGCGGCACAGGACGTAGTCGAACACCGCATCGCGAAACGGCATCGTGCGGTTCGCGTCGGCGCGCACCCACGACCATGACGGAGTTCCGCTCCCGTTGGCGAACAGGTCGGCCGACACGACCCGGTAGCCGAGCCGGGCAAGCGCGGCGGATTGCTCGCCGCCGCCGGCCGGAATATCGAGCACCAACCCGGGCGGCAGCGTGGCGAACAGTCCGCGCATCTCGACTCGCATCCCGCGGCGGCTGCGCACGCCGATATCGCCCGGGACAAGGGTTGCGGGAAGCTCAGGGGTCGTGCGGTCGGTCATCAGCGCAGGATACCGCGTTTGCGGAGTTCTTCATCGCGGTAGCGGCGAAACAGGATGGTCCATTCGTTGCTGCCCTCGACGATGCCGCGTTTGATCGAGGTGATCTTCTTGCGCACGAGCGCGTCGATCTCATCGCCCTTTTCGTTCCATTCGGAGACCAGCTCGCGTGCCTGGCGCAGGGCCAGCGGAAAATTCGTGACTTCGGCCAGACCCTCGTCACGCAGCCGCGCGATCGACTCGCGCGCCAGAAATAGAATTCGTGCTTCGCTGAATTTCACGCTTAAAAATTCCTCGCGGTGCGGATGGCGCCGTATCTCTCATCTAGCATCCTCGCGCGCCGCGCGCACGCGGAGCCCGGCGCCGTTTCGAAGATCACGCCCGGTTTCATAATGGCACTCGCCAGTGGGTGCAGGTGCGTCTCGGGATTTCTCGCCCAAGGCTCGAAATGACGGTTGGGAGCTCAGTGACATGAACCTGGTCGCGGCGGCGAAACCTACGCTCATTCCCGAAACCTCCGATCGTCATTCCGAGCCCTAGGCGAGGAATCTCGAGCTTGCGCGCCGCGCATTCGGTTATAGCGTGAAGCCTTTTTTTTCGGCGATCTTCTGCCGGATCATCGAACGCAGCCGGTCCGCATCCAGGCGCGTGTCCTTGCGCACCAGCTCCTCGACCATCTGGTCGGTCTCGGCGTCGATAGCGGCCTGAGTCTCGAAGTTCGACGACATCAACTCGACCACGCACGCGACCAGATCCTTCTCGTCGGCCTTGGGCGTGATAACGCCGCGGGCGACGAGTCCGTGGACCAGAAAGCTTGCGAGCGAATCGATCTGCGTTTCGCGCATCGCCATACGCATACAGCCTGACGCGAACACGGTGAGCGTGTCAAAGGCGCGCCGGACCGGCGTCAGGGGCTACCGGGAGGCTTCTTCGCGTTTTCTTTTTCCTGCTCTTGCTTGTAGACCTCGTCCATCCGGGGATCGAGGGTTTCGATGAACTGCTTGATGTGCCCGACGCTGGCGCCGAAATCTCCGGGGAACCATCGCAGGATCGAGGTCGAGTCCGGGCGCGCAGATTCCGCGCGCGCGCACAGTTCGATCTCGCTTTTGGGCGTGACGGTGATTCGCACCTCGTCCTGCTCATGCAGGAGGCGCGAGGTGTAGCTGCAATCGATGACCCCGGTGGCAGGATTGGCGCTCAAGATTTTCCAGCCGCCGAGCGAATTAACCACCTGCTGCGAAATCGCAAAGAGCCTTTGCGGCGCGATTCCCGGATAGCTCGGCGTCATCAGTTCCGGATAGTCGTCGTCCGGCGGGCCCGAGGCGCTCTGGGCCGGGCTTGCCGCGGCGGCGGGATTTGGCGCTGAGCCGGTATCGGCGTGACGCCTGTGACGCTCTTTTTTGCGCCGCGGCGCGACGGCGGAAACCTCTGGCGGCGCGGGAGCAGCGGCGGCCGAAGGACTCGCCGAGGCCTGCGCGTCGGGCCATGAGCAGGTCGCGGAGCCGAGGCCCTTTTCGCTGGTCGCGGCGCTCTTGTGGGTCAGGAAGCGGATCGCGCGCGCCTCTACGCCGGGCTTATCGAAAATCGTCTCGTTGTTCATCAGCAGAGAGATTCCGCCGACTGCAACCACGAAGGCCGCGATCGCGATCGCGATTCTTAAGAGCAGGAAAATGATTCGCCGGATCACGGAAACAAAGACCAGGATCAGGATGACGGCGACGGCGATTATTTCGGGTGCGTGCGGAAAGTTCGGCATGGCGACACCGGTGATGAATCCCTATCCGCTTTGAGGCGTGACAGGCAAGCGCGCGGCGCGGGCAAAAAATCCAGAGAAACACCAAGACACCAAGGCGGCACAAAGGCACCATGAAGAAGCGGGCCTTTCCATTTGGAAAGGCCCGCTTGGTTTTCTTGGTGGCTTGGTGTTTAGATCGCGGCCCGCTTACGCGGGGGCTCCGGCGAAGTCGCCGCCGTCGCCGCGCAGGATCGCGTCGAAGCGCATCCCACCCAGGTACTGGCGGCGCGCCTCCTCATCGGTAACGGCGGTGCGGCGCACGTCGCGGCGCAGGATCGGCCAGATACCGCCGACCATCGGATGGCGGCCCTGGCGGTAGGAGAAGAAGTAGTACATGAACTGGCGCAGCGTCGCGCGGCGCGATTCGGGAGCCAGATCGCGTCCGCCGGCGACGGTGAAGATTGTGTGGAGCATCCGCGGAATCGAGTAGAAGCCCTTGAACGCATCGCGATAGGCCTGCATCCAGGCGGCGCTGTCAAGCTTGGGATGCCTCAAGACCACGTGCTGCGAATCAAGCTGGTTGAAATCCCAGTCGATGATGTCGCCCTCTTTGGCGTAGCGGACCTGGTCCTCGGTGCCGGGAAGCGGGGTCATGATGAAGAACGACACGATGTCGAAGCCGATTTTCTTAAGCGTCTCGGCTGCGATACGGCCGCAATCGGGTCCGTCGAACGGGAAGCCCAGCATGTAGCCGGCGTGGACCGCGATGCCAACCTTGTGCCAGTTATCGACCACGCGCCGGTACTTGTCGATGACGCGGGCGCGCGCACCTTCGAGCGTCAGCTTGTGCTGGCGGTCGTCGGTATTCTGGTACTTGGTGGCGAAGTTAAGATTATCGGGGTTGAGCGATTCGATCCCGACGAACGCCGAGTAGCATCCCGCCGCCGCGGCCAGCTCGGTGAAGCGCTTGGAGCGGCGATGCTTGGCGGTTTCGGTCTCGCCGGGGGCCGGGACGGCGTAGCATGACGCGTCCACATCCACCTGCATCATGAAGGAGAATTTCGGGTACTCTTTTTTGACTTCGATAAGCCCGGTCAGAATTTCCTCCCACCTCGGCGAGCGGAAAAAATCGTCATCCACCAGGAACAGCGACTCGATGCCGTGGTTGCGGCAGGCGTCGCGCACCCAGCTAACCACCGCGTCGGGCTCGCGCGAGCGCATCGTGCGGCCCATCACGTTTTTCACGCTGCAATATGAGCAGGTGAAAGGGCATCCGCGCGAGGTGTCGATCGTGGTCATGGTGTCGTTGAAAAAGCGGGTCAGATAGCGGTCATCGAGCACCGGCAGGAGCGATTCGGTGATGAGCGGAACGATAATGTCCTCGCGGCCGGTCTTGGCGCGGATTCCTTCGGTGACCGAGTAGTTAAGCTTCAGCTCGCCGCGCAGAAAATCCTCGACGATTATGCCCCACAGATTTTCGGCCTCGCCGACGACGGTGGTGATTCCGCATTCGTTCAGGAACTTCACCGAGTCGGGATAGCCGCTGACGTGGAACCCGCCCATCATCACTGGCACGCCGAGCGCCTTGAACTGGAGCGCGATATCGCGGCCGCGCGGATACTGGTTGGACTGCACGCCCGACATCCCCACGAGCAGTTCGACGCCGTCCTCGTGCGCCTTTTCCTTTATCGCCTTGATCGTGTCGGGACTGATCACGCCGTCGCAGATCTCGTCCCAGATTACGGTCTCGAGCTGCACGTTGCGCTCGGCCGCGAACTTGTTGTTGAACACCGTGTTGAGCGCGGTCAGCACCGTCAGCGTGTTGTTGGGCTGAACGCCGTAGCGGAAAAACTGGACATAGCCCCCTTCGTCGTACTTCGAGGGCTTGATGAAATAGACCCGCACCGTCCTGACCGGCTCGGGCTTGAGCGCGGCGCTGGCCAGCGCGCCCGGCGAGGCGGTGATCTGCAGGGGGAACGACGGCCGATCTCCGCCGTAACGGTTGCGCCCGAGCAGCATGTATAGAATCACCGTCGCAAAGATGAGGAAGCTTCCAAGTGCGACCAGAGTTAGTACCATCGATTGTTCCTCTTCAGTGTCCCCAACCACCCACCAGAATCCGGCTTGGGAGGCTCCTCAGGGAGTATATTGCCTGATCACCTAACCGACTGGTCAGAGTTAACTAGGCCCAGCCAGCGAAGTCAACCATTTCAGGGGAAAACTTGGTCGCGGCGATGCTATAACGTGCCTTGGGGAACCGTACCGCGCCAGATCATCGATACATCTCGACCAGATTTATGAGTCCCAAATCCCTATATCGCTCGATCAAGTAGCCTTTGATTTCCTGCACCGAAGCCATCTGCAGGCACTCGCGCGCGATCAGCCGGGTGGCCTGAAAATCGACCTCGCGCACCAGCTTGCGCACCACCGGGATGAACAACGGCGACATGCTGAGTTCGTCCAAGCCCATCCCAACGAGCAACAAGGTCGCCAGCGGGTCGCTGGCCATCTCACCGCAGATGCCGACCTCCTTGTCGGCGGCGCGGGCGACGTTGACGACCTCGGCGATCGCGGAGATGACGGCGGGATGAAACGCCTCGTACAGATGGGCGACTTTCGGATTGTTGCGATCGGCGGCGAGCAGATATTGAATCAGGTCGTTGGTCCCGATCGAAAAGAAATCGACCTCGCGCGCCAGGCGCGGAGCGAGCCACACGGCCGAGGGAACCTCGATCATGATTCCGATTTCGATATGCGGATTATGCTCGAGCCCTTCCTTGTAAAGCTCAGCCTGTGATTCCGCCAGCAGCTCCTTGGCGCGTCTGATCTCCTCGAGCGACGAGATCATCGGGAACAGGATGCGGACGTTGTGGCGCGCGGCGGCGCGGAGGATCGCCCGGAGCTGAACCTTGAACAGACCCGACATTTCGAGCGAGATCCGAATCGAGCGCCAGCCGAGAAACGGATTGTCCTCGCGCGGCACGCGCATGTAGGGCGGATACTTGTCGGCCCCGATATCGAGGGTGCGGATCGTCACCGGCTTGCGCCCGCCGACCGCCTCGAGCATCTGGTTGTAGAGCGCGAGCTGTTGATTCTCGTCGGGAAAATCCTCGTAGGTCAGGAACGAAAATTCCGAGCGCAACAGCCCCACCCCCTCGGCCCCGTAGCGCATCGCCAGATGCACGTCGGCGAGCAGCGCGATATTGGCCAGCATCATCACGCGATGCCCGTCGCGGGTGGCGGCGGGCTCGCTGCCGTGCTCCATCAGCTCGCGCTTGAACGCCTCGTAGCGGCGGGTCATCCCCTGATAGTCCTTAGCGACTTCGGTGGGAGGATTGACGTACACCACGCCCGAGTTTCCGTCGAGCACCAGATGGTCGCCTTCGACGACCGATTCCATCAGGTGTTCCACGCCGACCACGGTGGGGATTTCAAACGAGCGGGCGAGGATCGCGGCGTGGGAGGTCACTCCGCCCGATTGGAGCGCGATCCCGGCCAGATTTTCGTGCGAAACCAGCGTGAGCTGCGAAAGCGTCAGCTCTTCGGCCACCAGGATGGTGGGCTTGGTGTAAGTGCTGTGGCGATCTTCCTGGCGCAGATGGCGCAGCACGCGATGGCCTACGTCGCGAAAGTCGGTCGCGCGCTCGCGCAGGTATCCATCGGCAACCGCGAGCATCTGCGCCGAAAGCTCGTCGATCACGCGGAACAGCGCGCTTTCGGCGGAATACCCCTTGTCAACGGTGTCGCGAATTCGGCCGACGAATTCGTCATCCTCGAGGATCAGGCGATGGCCATCGAAGATCTTGAGGTCCTGATCGGGCATCAGCGGCGCCATCCGCGCCTTGAGCAAGCCGAGTTCGGCCAGGGATCGCTCGAGCGCGTCGTCAAGGCGCCTGCGTTCGGCTTTCGGATCGCGCGAGCGCTGATTGCGGTCGATGGTGCTAAGGAAGGTGCCGACCACATGGCCGACGCCCTGGGCGAAGCCTGGCGCGGCCGGCAGTCCGACCAGACGCGGGCGGCGGATTTTCTGCTGGGGCTTGATGCGCGCCTTGCCGCCGACTTTCTCGTAGTCCTTGAGCTGGCGGTTGGCCTCGATCATCCGGCGGCGGTATTCGACGCGTTCCTTTTCCTTGGTGGCGAGCGTTTCGCGCAGCCGGAAGTGCGACATGATCTGGGCGACCTGGGTCGCCGCGGTCTGGAGCAGGCGTGCGTCGGTGCGGGTGAATTTGCGCCGGGAAAGGGTTTGCGCGACGAGCACCCCGATCGCCTTATGGCGATTCTCCTGCACCGGCACGCCAAGGAAACTGTGATAGCGCTCTTCGCCGGTCTCGGGAAAATATTTGTAGCGGGGATGGCTGATCGCGTCGGGGACTGTAACTGGCGCGCCGCTTTCGATCACCATTCCGACCAGCCCCTCGGTGGGTCGCATCGAGACCTTGCCGACCGAGTCACGGTCCAGCCCGACGGTGGCGCGCAGCACCAGACGCTCGCGCTGAGGATCGAACAGGTAGAGCGAGCAGACCTCGGCCTGCATCCCTTCGGCGATCGCGGCAACAATCCGGTCCAGCGGCGTGCGCAAGTCTTCGTGGTCTTCGCCGCCGATCGAGGAGATTTCCTCGATCAGGGAGAAGCGATCTCGGTTGGATGCCATTGAAATTGTTATCGTCGCCGTTGGACGGTCGAATTGTATCGCACGCGCGAAAGCGCAAACAATCGCGCTCTTTCAGTCCGCGGTGATCAACGACGCCGCCCGCCCGAGCGCGCTCGTCTGATTCCCTCTCCCCCCGGAGGTGCCACTGGCACGGGGGCGGCGCGGCGCGATGGTTGCGTTTTTTTTCCGCAAGCATCGTGACGCGTGGGTGAGGGCGCTTATTCCGCAACCTTCGCGTCGAACGGCCAGGCGTAAGAACCCTCATCCGCCCTTCGGGCATCCTTCGGCAGGCTCAGGACAGGCTCTTCTCCCGGCGGGAGAAGGAATCAGAAGCGGGCTCTATGCGGCGAACGCCCCTTTCTGCCGCGCCCCCTCTCATCTTGCGATGATCGCGTCAACATCCAAAGGTGCCGCGCGCGGGACTTTTTCCGGCTCACTCCGGCAGTTCGAATTCCGCGAGCGCGCCTTGCAGCAATCCGCGCCCGGCGCGGCAGCGCCGCGCCTTGATCGAATCGATCAGCTCGCGTTCGTCACTGACTGGAGCGTCGAGCAGCGTCGTCACGCATCCGACCGAACCCATCGAATGCGAATCCGAACCCGCGACCTCGGGCATCCCGAGATGGCGCGCGACCTTGAGTGCGAAGACATTTTCATCTTCCGAGCAGGCGCCGTTGAGCACCTCGATCGCGTCAACCAGCTCGAAGATCTTGAGCTTCGCCGCACGCTCCGGATACCCATCATCGATCGGCTCGTGATCCGGATTGATAAACGAAAAGCGCGGGTCGAGCTTGTAGCGGAACGGATGATTCGCGACCAGCAACGCGCCCATTTGGTCGGCAACCCTGCGCAACTCGGCCAGCTTGTAGATTCCGCCGATATAGTGGTCGAGTCCGAACACTCCGATATGGCCCAGGTCGGTGGTGACTTCCATCCCGCGCAGGAACAGCAGCCCGCTGTCGCGCCCGAGCGCGGGCGCCTCGCGCAGATCCCACATCGTGTCGTGCTCGGTGATACACACCGCGCCGATCCCGGTCTTGCGCGCGCGCTCGACCAGTTCGGCGAGCGCGAGGTTCGAGTCCGAGCTGCCGCGATTGGTGTGCAGGTGCAGATCGACGCTGAAGTAGGGCCCGCCAGGGTGCCCGCTTGCGTTCGTCGCCATCGCGATTTTAGCGTCCTTACTTGGGCGGCTCGCTCGAAAGCGTGATGGTCTTCATATGGTCGCCCTTCTGAATCTGATCGACCACGTCCATCCCCTTAACCACGCCGCCGAAGATGGTGTAGTCGCCATCGAGTCCCGGCTGCGGCTTGAGGCAGATGTAGAACTGGCTGCCCGACGACGCGCGCGAGGGATTAACCTGATCGCCGGTGCGGGCGGTGGCGACGCTGCCGCGCAGATGATGCTCGTTCTTGTCGATCTCGGCGGGAACGGTGTAGCCGGGGCCGCCCGTTCCGGTGCCGTCAGGGTCGCCGCCCTGGACGACGAAATCCGGCACGACCCGATGAAAAGTCAGCCCGTTGTAGAAACCCTTTTTGACCAGGGTTTCGAAGTTTTCGACCGTTTTGGGCGCGACCTTCGGATACAGTTCGATCACGAAAGTGCCGCGGTCCGTGTTCACGATTGCGTAGTGTCCGGTGTTTCTCAATGGTAGTCCGTCCGAGTTTGAGCCGTTGCACGCCGACGCGACGATTAGAATCGCGGCGAAGGCGGCAAGGCAGGATAGCCGTGATAGCTTCACTGTCATCTCTCCGATCGTCATGGTTCCAGGCAATTTCTCTTGAGTATTCGACCCCGCGCTCGCGCGCAAGCGGACGGGTGGTGTCCACGTACCGGCGTACGCCGCGGGATTCGCCGCCTGGCCGCCACGCGCGCCAGTAGGGACGGCGTCCCGCCCGGTCGTCGATCGCGGGCCGCTGGCCCGCCGTACCAAGGCAACGACATGCTCACGCCGGTTGGATCGGCGGCCGCGACCCGAGCCGCCGGCATCGCGCCCAACCAATGCTCACCCACCCCGACCTACGGAGTCGGGGTGGAAGTGGGGAACGTCGCATTGCTGGGCGAACCCGCGGGACAGAAAGTGATCGTGTAGCCCACCTGATTCGTGGCGCTCGCGCTGCTGCAAGTGAACGTGCTGTACGGGTCGTCGTATTGATAGGCATAAGCAGTAGGACAGAGCTGCTTGAGCACGGATTCAAACGGCAACGCATGGGTGATCCAATTCGGGTTTGCCGGCAACGTCGGCGTCGGCATCGAATTGGGCAGCGGCGAACCGCCGTTGATCGCGGCCCAATCCGTCCAGCCAGTGGCGAGCTGAGCATTGGTGGTTCCAGTGTTAAAGAACGAAGCGGGTGTGAAGGCAGTGCCCCCATACACCGACCACAGGCTGGGCACGCACTCGCCGGGCGTGGGCAGCGGGGTAGGAGTCGGCTGGCCGCTGACGAGGCTGTTGTTGCCGTTGCTGCACGAATAGGTAGTGCCAATCTGCGGACAATCCAGGTTGCTGACGCACTGGCCGGTGATCGCGCAAACGCCACCCGACTGCCCGGTCACGCTCAGGTCGCACGTGAATGCGCTTGAGCAAGCGGCGTCATTGGTGCAGGAGACCGGGCTGCCCGAGCCTTCCAGGCACAAGTTGCTGGTGGCATCGAGGTAAGCGCTGGACGGGCACGGAGTGAGACCCGCGGCCGGCACCATCGGCACGCAGTATCCCGTCGTTCCACCGGTCAGATCGCACGCCATGCTGCCGGCTTGAGTATCTGTGGCGCAATCGCTGTTCGAACTGCATTGGATGACCGGGAAATTGACTTGGCCCGACGTGCAGCTCGCCGAAGGCATCTTCGCAGTCGGGAAGTTAGGGTCCGGCGGTGACGGTGGGGCATTGCATAGCGGCGTCGAGCATTGAAACGCGCCGCTGATCGTCCCCAAAGCGCCGTTGTATGCGCACAGGGTGACGGGAGACCAGAAACCGGCCGAGTATCCGCAGACCTGTTCCAGGCTGCCGGTTGTGCCGCCGACCGCGGTAAAGGTGATCCCGCAGATCTGGCCAGGGCCACAGTCGCTGTCCACGGTACACGCCGTGCTGGTGGCGGAGGTTGGATCGATGTACCGCATGCTGGTGCTGATGGGCCAGGGCGGCGTAGCCGTGGCAGCCGGCACCGCGGCCTGCCAACTGCATCCGAGCAGCCCGCTCGAGGGCGAGGGAGCGCCGGGGGCGCCGCACTGGTAAACGTTGGGCGAGCCGCTGTAGGTCCCAGATATCGGCTCGACCTGCATCGGAACGTTGACGCCATTGATAGCAGTTATGTCGTAATAGTCCTGCGCACCGCTCTGCATCGTGGCCTCGAACTCAGTCGCAGGCGAACGGCCGCCAACTCCCGCGGGGCAGGTAATGCTTGCGTCACAGTCGCCCGTGGCGCAGGCCGGAAAGCCCGGAGCGCATGCCGCGGCGACGCATGAACCCTTATTGCTCGAGGTGCATTGGCACACGCTGTTGCAGCAGGTCGCGCTATTGTTTCCGACTTCGGACACCGGGCAGCTCTGCCCGCCGCTGGCGCAATTGTTTTGAAACTTCGCATCCGGGCATCCGGCGCGAGGGAAAATATTACCGCTCCATTGCACCGTTACCGTTGGCCCCGCGGCCGGAGTCGGCGCGGGCAAACACAGCACAGAAGTGTTCTGGCCGCTGCTGGCCGGCTGCAACTCGTACCCGGGGCTGGGACTCGGCAGGGCGACGAAGCAGTAGCCGTTGGTCCCGCAGGCATCGCCCGTCGGGCAGGAAACCGTCGCCGAGCAGCTACACTGGTAAACCGCAGGGAGATTGGCGTCGGTCTGCGAATTGACGCAGGCCGTTTTGTTGCCTCCGCAGGCGCGGGAGTTCTTGGGATCGCAGGTCACGGCGCCGCCGGTCGATCCCAGCCACACGGTATAGTTGCAATCATTGACGAGATTGACCTGGCGGAATGCAGAGCCGCACGCGAGCGTCGTAGGCGTCGCGGTCGGAGTATTCGTGATCGTTGCCGTGGGTGTGCCGGTCGCACTTCCGCTCGCCGTCGCCGTTGCCGACGCACTCGAAGTTGCAGTCGCGGTGAATGTCGCGGTAATAGTTGCGGTCGCCGTGGCGGTCGGGCTAAACGTCGCGGTGGCGGTCGCGGTCTGCGTCGCAGTCGAGGTAGGCGTCGCGGTGGCGGTCGGAGTCCGGAATGAAAAAAATGATCCCTCGCTGCTGCTTTCGCATCCCGCCAGCACCATCACAAATGTAAGTGAAAGCGCACCTGCCACGATGCGGCGCGAGGGCTTACAGCGATTCAGGATTTGGAAAAATAGGCGGCGCGAAGGCCGGACAACCTTCAATTGGGCCATGGCGGGCTATATAAGCGTGTTTTGCACCGGAAAACAAGCCAGTGGGATGAGAAATCAGTGTCTGAGCCGGTCTTTGCTACTTAATTTGTTGAGTTGGAAGTCCCTAAAACCCCATCTCACGCTGGAGCTGCTCAAGATGCGTACAGATCCTATCCGGAGGTCCAAAACACGCCCTGCTGGCGCAGGCGTTTGGAGCGTCGCGCCATTGCCGATCGCGCGCCCGGCACCTCAGGCCCGGCACATCAGGATGGACATCGCGCGCGGGGCGCGGCACAATCCGCCTCGCAATGGAAAAATGGTTCGATACCGCACGCTTCGGGATGTTCCTCCACTGGGCGCCGTGCTCGCAGCACGGATGGGAGCTGTCGTGGCCTCTGGTCGGCGGCATCAACTCGCTGCCCAACGCGCAAGTCGTCGCGGTGGACGAATATCACGCGGCCGCCGCGTCCTTTAACCCGGTCAAATTCGACGCGCGCGCGATCGCGCGGCTCGCCAAACGCGCGGGCATGACCTACGGCGTGCTGACGACCAAGCATCACGACGGCTTCGCGATGTTCCATACGGCGGCCTCGGACTACGGCGTCGCGCACACGCCGTTCAAGCGCGATATCGTGCGCGAGTACGCCGAGGCATTCCGCGCCGAGGGGCTGCGCGTCGGCTTCTACTTTTCGCTCATCGATTGGCATCACCCCGACTATCCGGCGTTCACCGAATCCGACAAGCCCTACAAATGGGGCGCATGGCGCCGCGGCACGCCGGAGAATTGGGAACGATTCATCGGCGTGATGTTCGCGCAGATGCGCGAGCTTTTGACCAACTACGGAAAGATCGATTTGCTGTGGTTCGACGGCGGATGGGAGCGCACGCCCGAGGAATGGAAGGCGCGCGAATTCGAAAAGATGATCCGCGAACTGCAACCCGCGATTGTGATCAACGATCGCCTGCCCGGATGCGGCGACTACGACTCGCCCGAGCAGGCCGTTCCCGCCGCACCGCCCGCGCGTGCGTGGGAAACCTGCATGACGATGAACAATAGCTGGGGATACAACCCCGGAGATCGCAACTACAAATCGCCGCGTAACCTGATCCATACGCTCGAGGAAGTCGCCGGCAAGGGCGGAAACCTGCTGCTCAACGTCAGCCCGACCGGCGACGGCACCCTGCCGGGCGAGCATCTCGAACGGCTCGAGGCCTTCGCGCAATGGACCGCACGCAACGGCGAGAGTATCGCCGGGACGACCGCGGGCCTCGAGCCGTGGCAATTCTATGGCCCGACGACACGGCGCGGGAATCGGGTTTACCTGCATTGCGTGATGCGCCCGTACGAGGCGGTCTCGGTGCGCGGAGTGCGCGTCAGGCAGATCAAATCAGCGGCCGTGCTCGGCTCGGATGAGAAGCTAAAATTGCATCGCCGGGTGTCCGCGATGGACGCGGTGTTCAATCAAGACCCGGTGGGAGAGCTGATAATCGACGTGCCCGAGCGCCTGCTCGATCCGTCCGCGACGGTAATCGCGCTGGATTTTTGAGCGTCGCTCCGCTCCATCCCGCGCAAACATTCTTCAGTGGATGCGGACGGCCCGTCCGCCCGCGCCATCGCGCCGCTTGATGCGGACCCAAAATTGGTAGGGCGGGCGTCCCGCCCGCCATCGACGGCGGGCCAGGTGCCACTGGCACACGGCCCGCCCTCCTGAGAAACAATATTGAGGAGCGAGCACCATCCTGAAGGAATCGAGATTGCTCGCGCGGATGGGCGGACGAGCCGTCCGCCCCCACTGGCATATTGCTTCCTTGTGTCGGTGGCGGCCGACGGCTCGTCGGCCGGCTGGGCGAGCAGAGGCCCTGCGGCAGAGGCGAGGGAGACATCCTCCCACGCGAGGAACGCTACCCCTGTTTCTTACGTGACGTGTTGCGACCTGCGCCGCGCGCCCTGCTACCAATGACGAACGAACCGCCGGGATTGCACGCGCGGCACCCACGGGAGCGGGCGCCTCGCGATACGTGCCTGCGAAGGCACGCGCCAGCGCCGCGACTCCGAAGGGGCGGCTCGCGAGCCGCCGGACGGACGGGCCGTCCGCCTCCGCTGATGGAAAGACGAATTGCGATTCACCGCGCGATCGAGAAGCTCCACTGGTAATGCTTGCCGCTCGCGGTCATCGAGACGCTATAAGTCGCGCCTTTTTTGAGCGGCGCGCGCGGTACGACCACTACCGCGCCCGCGGCGAGCAAGACTCGGCGCGCGGTCTGCTGCGTGACCGGGTCGGGATTCGTGTAGCTGGCCGAGTCGAATCCGCACGCGTCGAGGTTCTCTAGGTCGCCGTCGGCGGAGACTCGCTCGAATGAATACGCGTCGAGCATCACGTACATCAGCGGCCCCGTCGCGAGCGTGATCGGCACTCCGGTGGGCGCACTGTATCCCGCGCACGAGGTGAGAGGATCGGGCCATTCGGTCGTGAAGGTGCGCAGCTCGACCGTCGTGCCGCCGGCGGGAAATTCGATCGGGTCGGGGTACGGAACTCCAGTCGCGCCCGGCGCGACGCCGCTTTGCGCGTCGAGCGCCGCGACGCACAATCCCCGGTCGCAAATTTGGCTGAAGCCGACGCGCTCGAGGCGCGGATTCAAGAGCGGCAGGCGATGGAACGCGCCGCTCATCCAATCGATCAGCGCCCATCCGACGGGGTCTTTAAGCTTCGCTCCCTCGAACGCGATAAAATCAACATCGCTGGATTTTCCCGCGCGCGCGCCCGCCGCCGTATAGCCGGGATCGGCGGCGTCTTCGAGATGAGCCTTGATCCCGGGGTTGCCGCCGTTGCGCAGCATCGGCCCCAGATTCTCGATCAGGTAATTCACGTGCGCGGTGTCGCCCGCGCTGAGGCCAGGATCATCGGCGACCGGCGCGACTTTGGCCGTCGCGCGATACTCGTTCAGGCGCTTAAGCCATTCGGGCATCGGACCCGACGGAGTTGGGACTGGCGCCGCGGAGGAAGCGGCCCGCGAGGGTGCCGCCGCGGCCGCCGCGCCCGCGGTCGAGACCGCCGTCGGCGAAAGCGCGGCTCGCGCCCTGGTCGGTGCAGGCGACGCGGAATCTTCGATCGTGCCGCGAACGTCGCGCAAGAGCCATCGCTGGGTGAGAGAAAACGCGGCGACGAACAGCAGGATCATCAGCGGGATCGCGATCTTAAGTCCGGGACCGCGCGCGCCCGCGATGCGCGGGGCGCCCAGGAATGCGAATCGCACCTGGCCGAAGCGCAACTCGTCGCCGCGCTTGAGTGCGACCGCATTGGTGACGCGCTTGGCGTTAACGTAGGTGCCGTTGGTGGATTCCAAATCGATCAGATCGTAGCCGCGCATCCGGCGGCGGATGAGCGCGTGATGGCGGGAGACGCTCTTGTCCGCGATCACGATCTGGTTGTCGCTGGCGCTGCCGATCGCCGTCTTGCGCGCGACGATTGGCGTTTCGTGCGGTCCGGCCGCCGCGCCGATCGCGAGCAGCCGCGGACCCCGGTTATGCTTTGCCCGATCCCCCGCCGCCATCACCGCCCCCTGCCCATCGCGGCTTTTAGCCGAGATTCCAGAATCCGCCGACGCCGCGGGCGGCGCGCTCGATTATCGGCATCACGCGCTCGCCGCCGCGCGCCCGCGCGATCGGTTCGCCGGGCTCGCACCCGAGTTCCTCGATCACCGCGCGCCCGGAGTTCACAATCGCCTCGAGGTCGTAGCCGCCCTCGAGCGCGGCGATCATCTTGCCGCCGCAGCACTCGGCCGCCAGCTCCTTGACCCGGCGCGTCATTGCGGCGAACCCGCTTTCGGTGACGCGCATATCGCCCAACGGATCGCGGAAATGGCAATCGAAGCCGGCGGACACGATTATGAACTCGGGATTGAACTTGCGCCCGATCGGCAAAATAAACTCGTCAAAGAAGTGCAGATACTCGTCGTCGCCAAACTCCGCCGGCATCGGCGCGTTCACCGTGAAACCCGCCCCCGCGCCCGCGCCCATCTCCTCGAGCGAGCCGGTGCCGGGGTACTGCGGATATTGATGCGTCGATACATACAGGACCGCGGCCGACTCGTAGAATATTTCCTGGGTGCCGTTGCCGTGATGCAGATCCCAATCGATTATCATCACGCGCTTAAGCCCGCGCGTGGTGAGCAGCCACTGCGCCGCGATCGCCACGTTGTTGAAAAAGCAAAACCCCATCGCGCGCGCCGGGAGCGCGTGATGCCCCGGCGGCCGGACGATCGCGAATGCGTTGTCGGCCGCGCCGTCGAGCACCGCCTCGGCCGCGGTCAGGACCCCGCCCACCGCGAGCATCGCGGTCCGATACGAATCGGGGCAGCTATGCGTGTCGGGATCGAAATCGAAGCGCGCGACGTGCGCGCTGCGCTCGACCGCGGCTATATATCGCGGGTCGTGGCAGAGCGCCACTTCCTCGACGGTGGCCGGGCGCGGCGCGCGAAACTGAAGCTTGGGGCGGGTGAGCCCTTGCGCCATCGCGATCATCGCGGCCACCCGCTCGGGCCGCTCGGGATGCGACCGGCCGGCGAAATGTTTCAGATATGAGCGGTCGGTCACGAGCGCGGTCTTGAGCATCGTTGACTCCATCATCTGTGCTAAGAATGATCAGTCGAGCGATATGTATTCCACTGTGCCGAAACAATATAGCGCCGGCGCGGCGCGCCGCCATCCCGCGATTGGACCTGTTTGAAATAGTGATCGTGCTAGCGGTCGCGCTGATCGTGCTCGGCCCCGAGCGCCTGCCCGAGGTTCTCCGCACCGTGGGCAAGGTATTGCGCGAGCTGCGCGCCGCGAGCAACACCGTCATGCGCGAGCTGACCGACGTGCTCGAGGACGACCCGGCGCGCGCGGACGCCGAGACGCCACCGCTGGAAGATCCCGCGCGCGCCACGCGGCCCGCGGCTGCGCAGCCCGTCGGCCCGGCGCCAAGCGCCGCCGCGGCGCCGGCGGTCGAGGCTGCCGCGGGCAAAACCGAGCCGCCGGAGCATCAGCCCTCCTGAGCACGCGCGACCGTGGGAACCCAGGACCTCACCAGACCGCAATCCCCGCCGCCCGCCGCGAGCGCGCCCGCGGCCATTTCTCCGCCCGTGGAGGTGGCCGAATCAGGCCCCAGCTCGTCAGGCGCCGAGGCGCCGGGACTCGGGCGGATGTCGCTAATCGAGCACTTGCAGGAGCTGCGGGTGCGGCTGGTATGGTCGGCGGTCGCGCTGCTGGCCGGGTTTCTGGTCGCCTACGCGATCGCGGACCCGTTGTTCGCGGCGTTGACCTGGCCGATTCGGGTGGTCTCGCACGGCAAGCTGCTGCTGATCGGGACGGGAGTCGGCGAAGCGTTTTTCACCAAGATTAAAGTCGCGCTGATCGCGGGGCTGTTCATCGCGAGTCCGGCGGTTTTTTATCAAATCTGGAAATTCATCGCGCCGGGGCTGTACGAAAGCGAGCGCCGGATGGCGCTGCCGTTCATCGCGTCGGCGACGCTGTTCTTTGTTCTGGGCGGATACTTTTGCTGGGCGGTGGTGTTCCGGATTGGCTACGCGTTTTTTTTGAGCGAGTACGCAAGTATCGGAATCACCCCGACCATCCGCATCAGCGAGTACCTGGCGTTTTCCTCCAAGCTGCTGCTGGCGTTCGGAATCACCTTCGAGATGCCGATCTTCGCGTTCTTTCTCACCCGGCTCGGGATTATCGACCATCACCTGATGATCCACCATTTCCGCTACGCGATTCTGGTGATCTTTATCGTCTCCGCGATCCTGACGCCGCCCGACATGGTATCGCAATTCCTGCTGGCCATTCCGCTGCTCGGCCTTTACGGGTTAAGTATCGGAGTCGCATATGTATTCCGCGCTCCAGATGCGGCCGCCGCCGCATCGCCTCCCGGCGGCGCGGCCAACCCAGGTTAACCACGCATCAGGCACACGCCCGCCGGCATGAAAGGAAATCAGGATGGCAATACTGCTCGACTATCCACGCGCCACGGGCGCTCCGGGAATCGAACCGCGATGGACCCGCAGCGCCAAGGACATCGTCGGCACCGCGTATTCGTCGGTAAGCAGGGTGTGGTTCACGCTCTCCAAGGGCGTGCTCAACGAAATCTACTACCCGACCATCGATCAGCCGCAGATTCGCGATCTGCAGTTCCTGGTCACTGACGGCAGCACCTTCTTCCACGAAGAGCGCCGCGATCTGGTCACCAAAACCGAGTACCTGGCCGAGCACGGGCTCGGGGTGCGGGTCGTCAACAGCGACCCCGACGGGCGCTATCAGATCGTCAAGGAAGTGATCGCCGATCCGCATCAGCCAGCGGTGTTGATCCAAGTGCGGCTCGAGGGCGATCCGGACTTTCTTGCCAAGCTGCATCTTTACGTGCTGCTGTCGCCGCATCTGTGCGTCGGCGGATGGGGTAATAGCGGCAACCTGACCAGTATCGTCGGCCGTGAGTTCCTGACCGCGCACAAAGGCGACACGTGGCTCGCGCTTGCGGCGACGGCGCCGTTCGTGCGGCGCTCGTGCGGATATGTTGGAGCGACAGACGGATGGCAGGACCTATCCAGGAATTTCAAGCTCGACTACCGGTTCGCCTCCGCGCCCGATGGCAACATTGCGCTGACCGGCGAGATCGACTTGAGCGCGTCGCACAGCTTCACGCTCGGGCTCGCCTTCGGCCACGGTATCCATCGCGCCGTGACCGCCCTGTTCCAATCGCTCGGCACGCCGTTCGAGGAGCATCGCGAGCGCTTTATCGAGCAATGGGAGCGCGCGTGCCGCCACTTCCTGCCGCTCGGCGCAACCTCGGGTGACGGCGGCGAGCTATACCGGCGCAGCCGCGAGCTGTTGCTCGCGCACGAAGACAAGACTTTCCCCGGCGCGATCATCGCCTCGCTAAGCATCCCGTGGGGCGAGGCCAAGGGCGACGAAGACCTGGGCGGCTACCATCTGGTCTGGACCCGCGACATGGTCAACAGCGCGACCGGCCTGCTGGCCTCCGGAGATTTCGCCACCCCGATGCGCGCGCTGATCTACCTGGCCTGCACCCAGCATGAAGACGGCGGGTTTTCGCAGAATTTCTGGATCGACGGAACTCCCTACTGGCAGGGAATTCAGCTCGACGAAGTCGCCTTCCCGATCATGCTGGCGTGGCGGCTGCACAAGGCGCACGCGCTCGGCTCGTTCGATCCGTATCCGATGGTCTGCGCGGGCGCACACTATCTTTTGCGCCATGGCCCGGCGACTCAGCAGGAACGCTGGGAAGAGAACAGCGGCTTTTCGCCCTCGACCCTGGCCAGCAATATCGCGGCGCTGGTCTGCGCGGCGTGCTTCGCGCGCGAGCGCGGCGATCAGACGATGGCGCAATTCCTCGACGAATACGCCGACTTTCTGGAATCGCACATCGAGGCCTGGACCGTCACCAATCAGGGCTTCCTGGTGCCCGGAATCCGCCGCCATTATGTGCGCATCACCAGCGCCAACGCGGAAAGCCCCTACCCCAACGAGGATCCGGATCACTTGCCGGTGCATATCCAAAACCAGCCGCCCGGGATGCCGTCGGATTTTCCCGGCGCCGAGATCGTCGATGGCGGATTTCTCGAACTGGTCCGCTACGGCATCCGCCGCGCCGGCGACCCCCTGATGGAAGATTCCCTGCGCGTCATCGACGCCGTCCTCAAAGTCAACTTGCCGCAGGGCCCGTGCTGGCGGCGCTACACTCACGACGGATACGGGCAGCAGGACGACGGCGGTCCTTTCCTGCACTTCGGGCGCGGACGGCCGTGGCCGCTGTTGACCGGCGAGCGGGGGCATTATGAGCTGGCCGCCGGACGCGACGCGCGGCCGTATTTGCGCGCGATGGAAGCGTTCGCCAACGAGACCCGGCTGCTCCCAGAACAGGTCTGGGACCAGCCCGATATTCCCGCGGCGCTGCTGTTTGCCGGCAAGCAGACCGGCAGTGCGATGCCGCTGATGTGGGCGCACGCGGAATATATCAAGCTGTTGCGCTCGATGTGGGACGGGCAGGTCTTCGACCTGATTCCCGAGGTCGCGCAACGCTACCTTGCCGGGCGTCCGCGGCGTGCGATGGAAGTCTGGAAATATAACCGGCGCCGAATCCTGGCGGTTAAGGCTCCCGTGCGGCTGCGCTTTCAATTGCCGCGCCCATTTATCCTGCATTGGACCAAGGACGAATGGCGCCACGCGACCGACACGCGCGCGACCTCGACCACGTTCGGAATTCACTTCGTCGATATCGATGTCGGCAGCGCCGACCGCGCTCCGATCCGCTTCACCTTCAACTGGCTCGACACCGCCCAATGGGAGGGCCAAGACTACGCAGTCGAAATAAAATCGTAAGCGGATGCACTCCCTCCCCGGGCGGAGAAGAGCTTGTCCTTCTCCCGATGGGAGAAGGAACCAACCGGGCGCGTTCAGCCGACCACGCGAATCGAGAATTGCCCCGCGAGCGACTCGAGCAGGTGATCGACGTCGGCGGCCTGATCCTCGGCGAAATATATCCGCAGATGATGCCGCACCGGATCCTCGGTGCGCAGCGTCGCCAGGTTGTCGTAGGATTCGACGATCGATTTGAACAGTGCGATCTGCGCGGGCGCAATCGCGATCAGGAGGCTCTGAAGCTTGGGCGTGGATTCGTCCATCGGTTATATCCCGAATGCGGATGCTGCGGCGGTTTACTGCACGGCGCCGCGCCCATAGATTCTAGCCGATGGCGCTTGCGCGGCTTCTGTTCGTAACCGGAAAGGGTGGCACCGGCAAGAGCACGGTCGCAGCCGCGCTGGCCGATGCGCTTTCCCATAAGCGCCCCACCGTGCTGGCCGACCTCGACCCGCGCATGAGCGCGGCCGCGATGCTGCTGGGCGCGCCGCTGGCGGGCGGCGCGGGCGCGCGCATCAGCCCGGTGCTCGAAGTCGTCGCGCTCACCGCGCGCGCCGAACTCGAGGCGTTCATGCGCCGGATTGTGCCGGTCGCGGCGATCTCGCGGCGGATGCTGGGGAGCAGGACCTTCGGCTACGTCACCGCCGCATTGCCGGGACTCGAAGCGTTTCTGCTGCTCGAACGGCTGCGCATCATGGCGGGCGACGCCGCGTTGGAAGACCGGCAAGTCGTGGTCGATGCGCCGGCGTCGGGCAGCGCGCTCGAATTGCTTGCGGTCGCGAGCGCAGTGAAAGGAATCGCGCCTGCCGGTTCGCTCAATCGAATCGCACACAGCGTCGAGAGCTTTGTTCGCGACCCCGCCCGCTTCGGCGTGATTCTGACCGTCACGCCCGAGGAACTCGCCATCCGCGAGGCGCTCGAACTCGCCGCCGCGCTACGCGAGCATCTGGGCGTGGCGACGGTCGCGGCGATCATGAATCGCATGCCGGCGCCGCTCTTTACCAGGGCCGACCTGGACGCGATCGCGCCGCTGCGCGCGCATCACCATCTGGCCGTGCGCCGTGAGCTCGAGCGGTCCGCCGCGCATCGCGCGCGCAGGGAATTCGCCCGCGCTGGCGTGCCGATGATCGAGCTGGCGGCGCTGTACCGGCCCGCGATGGGCCGCGCGGAGATAACGGCGCTCGGCGGCGTACTGGCCGCGGAGCTACCGGCGCGATGACTCGCCTCGAACTCAGCGGCTACCGGCTTGCGATCTGCCTGGGACCGGGCGGAGTCGGCAAGACCACGATCAGCGCGGCGCTCGCAATCGGCGCCGCCGCCTCCGGCCGCGCGGTGGACGTGATGACCGTCGATCCTGCGCCCCGGCTGCTCGACGCGCTCGGGCTCGAGGGTGTCGCCGCCGAGCCGCACGAGGTCAATCTGGATTCCGTGCTGCGCGCCTCGGACGCCACGCGCCACGGGCGCCTGCGCGCGCTGCGGCTCGATCCCAAAGCGACCTTCGACGCGATCGTGCGCCGCCACGCGGCGAGCGCCGCGGCTGCCGATGCGATTTTGGCCGGCCGTATCTACCGCAATCTGGCCAGCGCGCTGGCGGGTGTCGCGGATTACATGGCGATGGAGAAGCTGCTCGAACTGGCCGCCGATCCTGCGACCGGTCTGGTGGTGCTCGATACGCCGCCGGCCGCCGAGGCGCTGGATTTTCTCGATGCGCCCAGACGGCTGGTCGAGCTGCTCGGCTCACGCGCGGTGAGTCTGCTCGGTGCGCGGCGCGGACCTCGCCGGGTGAGTATGGTCGATATCGCCGCGCGGGCGATTCTCGGGGCTTTCGACCGCGTGACCGGACTCAAGCTGCTTGCCGACGTGCAGGCCTTCGTGGGGGGCTTCGATGGGATGTACGAAGGTTTCGCCGAGCGCGCCACGCGCGCCAGCGCGATGCTGCGCGACGGCGCCACGGGGGTGATCGTGGTGACCACGGCGGAGGCCGGGCGGATCGCGCAGGCGCGCGAGTTTATCGCGGCGCTGGAACGCGCGGCGCTCCACGTGCGCGCGGTGATCGTCAATCGCGCGATGCCGGAGTTGCCGGACCCGGCGGAAATCGAACGCGCGAGAATTTCCGCCGCGCTCAAGCGCAAGCTCCGGCGAAATCTCGAGGACCACGCCGCGCTCAAGGCCCGCGAGTCGATCTCGTTCGATACCCTGCGCTCCGCGATGCCCGCCGGCGCCGCGCTCATGCTCGCGCCGGAACTCGAACACGAACCGCGCACGCTACCCGATCTCGCGCAAATCGCCGCCAGCATCCATAGCGCGTAAAAAGCCGCCGCCGGCACTCTCCAACTTCCGCCCGTCTGATTCCTTCTCGCCCCGGCGACTGTTCGGGCTCTTACCGCTCTTTGAGGGCGCGGCGACCCCCGCTCATCCACGGCCTCTCGCGACCCAGGGTGCTTCGGCCTGCCGCGCCCTTTCCCATTGTGCGGCGCTGGACCCAACATACAAGGGTGCTTACTCCTCAGTGCTCGGCGCGAAGGTTGCGAAGTAAGCACCCTCACCCTGCGCGTCACGATGCTTGCGAAAAAACCGCAAGCATCGCGCCACGCTTCCCTCTCCCGGCGGGAGAGGGAAAATACCAAGCGCGCCGCGCCCTGCAAGGCCACAAAGGCGGCAGGTGAACGCGCTGGGCGGCCTCTCTAACACCCGTTAGGTTTTTTGCCAGATTTGTTCAGGGCTGAACTGTTCAGCCTTATGCGCTTTGCCGCGTTGTGTAGAATGGACGGCATGACGCCAAAGACGCAAAACCTCGGCAACGATGGCTGGAAAGTCGAGGCGGGGCTCTGCGGACTTTCGCTTGATTGCGCGATGGCGGCAACGACGATCAGCCCGCGCGGACCCGGGCGCCGGCTCGATCCGCTCAGCGCGGTTGGCTATTGCGAAAGCATGATAGGTCGAAGGCGCGGTCAATCCGCGCTCAAAAAGGACCGATCGGACTCCTCCTCAACGCGAAAATCCGTCGAGTTTGCGCACCAAATCCCGCGCGACGCGCTGATCATTTGATCAAACGAAGCCATCGCGCCGCGACCGCGCGCGCAGCGGCAACTCCGGGCATCGCAGGCGCCGCGCCCGCGCCGTACCGGCTAGCGTTTGGGGGATTTGCGCACGGGCTTCGCCGGCGCGGATTCTTTGACGGCCAGCACGCGGTCGAGCTTGATGCTCAAATTCAGGAGCTGCGAGCTAAGATGGTCCAGGCGCTGCTTCAAATCGCGCACGTCTTTCTTGGACGGAAGATTGACAAAATCCAGCACCGATTCGACGTTGCGATCGAATGACGATTTGTTCGCCATCAGCCGCTCGCCGGCGCGGCCGATGCCCGAACGCAGCTTCGAGTTGGACATCGCCTCGCTGACGATGCTCGAAAGCCCCTCTTCGCCCATTTGCCGGAGCTTTGCGATCACGCTCTCAAGGTCCTGTCGTGCCATAATGTTCGACTATATATAGATGGCAGGCGACAGCGCAAAACCATGCAGACCCTTGCAACGATCTTAAGCGTCACGTCGGGATTCGCCCTGATGCGCTATCGGCTCCCGCCGGCGACGATTCTGGCGACCTCGATTGTGGTCGATCTGGCGCTCGCTCCGCTGACCGCGATCATCGCCGGGCGGCGCGGGCGCCGCGCCTCGGTGTGGGCGGTTGCCGGAGTTGCGTTCGGGATCTGGTCGCTCGCCGCGGTGCTGCTGATGCGCGCGGCGCCGAGCGCGCATCAGCCGCGGACAGAGCCCCCAGCGTATCCGCCTACGTCGCATGCCGCTTGAGCCACGCGAGCGTCGGGGCGAACACCTCGGCTTCGGCGGCGGTTCCGCACAGGACATCCAGATGGCCCCATCCCGGAAATTTGGTGAAGGTCACATCTTTCGATCCGGTCGCGAGCGCCGATTCGTAAACCCACGCGGGCCAGTCGGTTGCGATATTGGTGCTCGAAAACGCGAGCACCGGAATCTTCGAGGCCTCGAGCGCATGCAGCAGCGGCGGCGCAAACGGATTTTCGAAGTCCTGCACGGCGGGCCAGTAGCGATCGTAAGTGATGAGCAGGCGCGCAAGCACCACCGGGTCGGAATGGCCGTCGATCGGGTTGGCAAGTCCGCCTTTGCCGCCAAATTCTTTCGCGTCATAGACGACGTGCTCCAGGTTCTCGCGCGCGGTCTTGTATTTCGCAATCGGCGCCGGACCGCTCGGGTCGTCGATCACGAACTGCATCAGCATCCGCCGCTTCTCATAGGTGAGATGCTTGCCGCCGATATCGTCAACGATCCTGTCCGGCGGCCGCGGGGCCGTCGGATGGCGCGGCAGGAAACCGTCGAGCGCGACAATGCCGCGGACCTGCCCCGGATGGTTCGCGGCGAGCAGGTAGGCGAACTCGACCCCGCGGCTGAAACCCGCGACGAACAGCTTGGTGGACTTGGTCTGATTCAGAATAAAGTCGGCCGCCGCTTCGATGTCGGCGGCGAACAGCTCGTTGGTCCAGTGCTTTACCACCGGCGCGATAACCCTGGCGGGCACCGCGGGCGGGATGAAGTGCGTGCGATAGTCCAGCGTCCACACGTCCACTCCGTGCGCGGCGAGATAGACCGGAAACGAGTAGCGCGGATCCTCGAGCGCGACCTCGCCGTTCATGTTGGTGCCGGGCAGATAGAGCACGGTGATCGCGCGATGAGGCTCGATGCGCGGCCCGAGTGCGATCCGATGCAGCGCGATTTTGTCGTAGAAAGTCGGACCCGGCTTGGCCAGGTAGCGCCATTCATAAACTCCCGGCGCACCCGTGATTGCGCGCGGGCCGCTGGCGGGCTGGAACTGCGCTTGCCTGCTGGGCGCGGCGGCGGATGCGGCGCGCGCGGCAAATCCAGCGGCGAGCACCAGTGCAATCGTCACGGCGAATCGCGCGGCGATCGCGGATCTTCGAGCTGCGGGTTTTCTCGGCGCCATCGCATAGCCTCCGGCTTGCCGCGCTTTTATAGCATCCGGAGTGCCGCGGCGCATCGCCGGTTGACCCCTCGCGGTCAGCCGTGCGAAACCATTGCGGTGACCCGATTCCTCGCAATCAACCGGTGGGAGTTTTCACGATGAGCAAGAAAGCACAATTCGCGCTGTTCTCTCCGCAGGCAGGAATGAACTTCAAGGCGCTCACCGAGCGCGCGCTGCTGTGCGAGAAGTTTGGCTATCATTCGATCTGGCTGGTCGATCACATGTGGACGCGCGGGATGCCGGATCTCGATCATGTCGAATGCCTGACCGCGATGGCCGGGATCGCGGCGCGCACCGAAAAAATCCGCATCGGCACCCTGGTCATGTGCAACTCGTACCGCAATCCGGCGCTGCTCGCGAAATCTCTGACCACCATCGATCAGATCTCGAACGGCAGGCTCGAAGTCGGCGTCGGCGCGGGCTGGATGAACGAGGAATACAAGGCCTATGGGTACGAGTTTCCCTCGATGGGCACGCGGCTTCGGCAGTTCGAGGAAGGCGTGCAAATCCTGAAACTGATGTTCACCGAGAAGCGCGCAACGTTTAAGGGCCGGCATTATACGATCGAAGACGCGATCAACAGCCCCAAGCCCGTGCAGAAGCCGCATCCGCCGATCACGATCGGCGGCAGCGGCGAAAAGGTGATGCTCAAGCTGGTCGCGAAATACGCCGACCGCTGGAATTGTCCCGCCGGTTACAAAAGCTTCGAGCACAAGCTCGGCGTGCTGACCCAGCACTGCAAGGACGTCGGGCGCGACCTGGGACAGATCGATATCTCCGAGCAACTGCTGGTCGCGCTGGGCGCCACCGACGCCGAGGTCGAGCAGAAATGGAAGATGGCGCAGGCGCTGCCGTTCGCCCCGACCGCGATCAAGGGAACGCCCAAGGCGGTCGTCGAAGCGCTGCGCAAGCGTATCGCGATGGGGATCACGACCTTCACGATCATGTTCGCGGACTTCAATCAGCCCCAGTCGATCGAGCTGTTCGCGCGCGAGGTGATGCCCGCGTTCGCTTAGCAGGATGTTGAAAAATGCATTTTCAACATCCTGCTCCCTCTCTCTTTCTCCCCCGCGGGGGGAGAAGATGAAGGAAGGCAGCCAGTTCTTTGGCAGGGTGTAACACAGGGGAGTGTTCCCGCTGCGCGGGAACTGCCATTTATCAACACCCTGCTGCGATGCTGCGGCTTGCGGCAATGACGGCGCGCGCGGTCACAATCGCGGCTGTGCTGAACCTGGCGTTCGCGCTCTCGGCGTGCGCGGGCCCGGCGACGCATTTTTCAACCGTGCTCGACGCGCCCGACGGACTCGGGCCCGGCGACCCTGTAGTGCATGGCGCCACCACGATTGGCAGCGTAACCGCAGTAGCGCCGCTTGCTTCAGGCGACTCGCAGGCACAAATTACGATCAACCCCGGCTATGCCAAAACCGTGCGGGTCGATTCGATCATGATCCTGTCAGGCACCGGCATCGGACCTTCGCTCGAGCTCGAAAACCGCGACCCTTCGAGCCTGTACGCGCCCGACGGCGCGACGCTTTACGGCGCATCGAATCCGAGCCAGGCGCAGCTCTTCGCGACCAGCCTGGGACCGCCGACGATCGTAAAGCGCTACGCGGAATTCTTCGGCAAAATGGGCGGACCCACTGCTTCGCCCGTGCCCGGAGCGCCGCCCAATCCGCTCGCGCAGCAGTTGCAGCAACTCACGCAGCAAACGCTCGCGGCGGCCGCCGCGGTTGCGGGCAACTCTCCATCCTCGGCCGCGCAGCTCGATGACTTCCGCCGCGACTCTGCCGCGGTGTGCCGCCAGCTTCGCGCCCACGGCAAGAGCGCCGCGGCCGATCAGCTCCAGGCCTCGGTGGATCAGATGAATGGCGCCGCCGCGGCTCCGGCGGCCGCGCCCAACACGTTGACCTTGCCTCCCGCAAATCCGGCCACACCGTGAAATTGGTGGCAATCGACAAGCAAACATGGATCATTCAAGACTTACCGAATATCTGAGGCGCGCGATGCCGCGCGCGGAGAACCTGCGCGTGATCGGGCTCAAGCGCATTTCCGGCGGATCCTCGCGCGAGACCTACGCGTTCGATCTCGAATGGGATGAAGGCGCCGAGACCCGCACCCGAGCGCTGATCGGGCGGCGCGACCCCACCGGGGGCCTGCTCAAGACGGATCGCGAGCGCGAATTCCGAGTGCTCGAAGCGATGTATCGCGCCGGACTCCGCGTGCCCGAGCCACTGCATCTGGAACTCGACCCGGCGGTGATGGATCGCCCGTTCTTTATCATGCATCGCGCCGGCGGGCGCACCTCGGGCGGCCCGTTCCCGGAGACTGAACCCGCGGCACTGCGCGAGAAGATCGCGCGCCAGTTGCTCGAGGAGCTGGCGCGGCTACAGTCACTCGACTATCGCGCGCTCGGACTCGAACTTCTGGGCGCGCCGAAAGATTACGCCGAATCCGCGCGCGCCCAGACCGGGCACTGGAAGGAAATTTACGATCGCGACCGGATGGGCGAGCATTACCCGATCCTGGACGCGGCGTTCGCGTGGCTGGCCGCAAATCCGGTTGTCACCGATCGCGTGGTCGTCGTCCATGGCGACTTCCGCTCGGGAAATTATCTCTACGATGACAGCGGAATGGTCGCGATGCTGGATTGGGAGATGACGCATCTGGGCGATCCGATGGAGGATCTCGGGTGGGCCTCGATGATGTTCTGGGGGCGCGGCGAGATCGCCGCCGGGCTTATGGAACGCGAGGCGTTCTATCGCCTGTACGAGGAAATCAGCGGGCACGCGATCGATCGCGAGCGGTTGCGGTTCTACCAGGTGCTGGGCAACGCCAAAATGGCGGTCATCTGCCTGACCGGCGTGTGCGACTTCACCGAAGGGCGGACCGCGGACGCGCAGATGCCGTTTCTTGAACAACTGCTCGCGCCGTTGTGTGACGACCTGGCGGCGCAACTCAAGCTGGCATAGGTGGAGCGATGCTTCGACCGACCATCAAAGAACTGCTGACGGGCCTGCAGGGCACCGTTACCGGGATTCTGATTCCCGAGCTGACGTCGCCGTACGCGCAGGGGCAGGCGATGCACGTCGCGATGATGCTGGCGCGGGCGGCCGCAGCCTACGACCAGGAAGCGAAGTACCTTGCCGCCGAAAGCAAGGATCTGAGCGCTGCTATCGCGGCGCTCAACCGGCTTGCCCCAAAGCATCTCGGGCGCGGACTAGGCGACCTGAAAAAAGCGGCCGCACGCGGCGCAAAGGCCGCCAAGGCGAGTCCGCCGGACCATCGCGCGATGGAAGCCGCGATCTCGGAATTCGCCGCCGCGCTCGCGCTCGGCCGCCTCGACGACGCGACCGCGCGCATCGTCCGCACGCATCTCAAACGGCATCTCGATCGCGCGCGCGAGTTTCTGGGCAACGTCAACCTTGTTGGATAAGCGCCCGGCGCCGGCTCAGTAGAAATACTGCCGGTAGGTCGTGAAGCGCTGCGGAACGATCCAGTGCGGCGATATCACGCCCTGATTGATAAACCAGGTGTCGCGCCCGGGCCGCTCGGGATTGGGCGTGTAGAAGATTGTCGAATAGCCGCTCTGCACGTCTTCATCGACCAGCGCGGTCTGAAACAACCTGAAGTAGGGAAAGATCGAAACCCTCGAATCGGGAAACTCGCGATCGCGCACCGTGTTGAAAATCGCGATCGTCTTCCAGAGCTGGCCGCCATGGTCGTATTGGTCCGACGCGGTGATAAACCATCCTTCCGAGTCGATATACAAAATCCGCTTCGCGATCGGCGGACGATCGCCAAGAAAGCCCTGCCGCTTCGCGTCCGCTTCGACTACGTACACGCGCCGCAGCTCCCAGTCTTCCGGGCAGATCGTGCGGTCGCCGTCGGCCGCGCACGCCTTGGCGGGCAGCGACTTTGCGTGAACGCTCGCGAGCATGTTCCGAATCCCAAGGAACTTGAAATCCCAGTCGGCCAAATTACCCGCAAACCCAAATAGCGAATCCAAATCCAGATTGCCCAGAAACGAATTCTCGAGGACGTAGGCGCTCGAGGCCATCCCGACTCCAAGCGACCCGGCGGTCGAGGTCGCGGTCCACGGCGAGTCGCCATTCCATACCAGGTCGCCTCGTTTCGGGCTCGCGTAGCGGTACCATACGAATGAGGTCCACGGGGCCTGCCAGAAAGGCGGTTCGATCGGAATTATGATCGGACCGAGCGCCGTGCGCTGCATGATTCCGCTCCAGTAGTCGCGGTCATTCGGCGTCGGACTGACTTCGGTCCGACCGAGATTGCGATAGACCGCGAGATGACCCACCGGATAATCCTCGAAGGGATTGCCCGGATGGCCCGGCGCGTAGGAGACAATCGAATCGTTCTGCGCGTCGAGATCGTCGGTGAAGGCCGGGCCATACTGGAAGTTCCACATTATCTTGCGCGCGATTTGCGGATCGTTGGGGTCGAGGATTGGAAACGGCAGCCCCGCGTTATAGCCCCGCAAGTTGCCGCGCGCATCAAGCTTCACTTGCGGCGAATACTGTTCCGTCGCCTGCTTGTATGGCGGCGGCCACGGATAGCTTTTGGTCGCGACGATATCCATCCGCATACCCTGGCGCACCAGTATGTAATTGCCGGGACTGACCAGCTTGGCGACTTTGGCGGCGTTCGCCTTGGTAATCACGTCGCCGGGCTTGACCTGCGCGGCTGACGGCGACGGATAAGCGGCGATCACTAGGACGAGTAACGTGGCGATCGGTAGCGAGCGGTTCATGGAACACCTCCGCGCGCGAGGGCGTTGTAGCCCGCGGGATAGCGCGATGCACGACAGGAACAGCCGCGCGACTTCGGCTGGCGAGCGCTAATTCCTTGTTATCACTTGACGACCCGCGGGCCAAGCCAAAAACAAGTCTCGATGGCGCGGACCCTGCCCATCGTCGCTCAGTAAAAGTACTGCCTGAAGTCCGTGAACCGCTGCGGGATGATCCAGCGCTGCGATATGACGCCCTGATTGATAAACCAGGTGTCGTGCGGCGGCTGCTCGGGATCGGGGGTGTAGAAGATCGTCGAGTAGCCGCTCTGAAGGTCTTCATCGACGAGCGCGGTCTGGAACAGCCGATAGAAAGTGTACACGGCGGCTTTCGAGTCCGGGTATTCGCGATCCCGAACCGTGTTGAAGATCGCGATCGTCTTCCAGAGCTTTCCGCCGCGATCGAAGAGGTCCGACGCGGTGATGAACCAGCCCTCGGAATCTATATACAGAATCCGCTTGGTGATCGCGGGACGATCGCCGAGAAATCCCTGTCCGCGTGCGTCGGCTTCGACTATGTACACACGCCGCAGTTCCCAATTCTCGGGACAAATCGTCCGGCCGCCGTCCGCCTTGCAAGCCTTCGCCGGCAGATTCTTCGCGTGAACGCACGCCAGCATCTGCCGGACGCCCAGAAACTTGAAATCCCAGTCGGTCAGCTTACCCGTGAATCCGAACAACGATTGTAAATCCAAATTGCCGAAGAACGAATTGCCCATCAGGTACATCGGCGATCCCATGTAGCTTCCGCCCCAGCCACCAGGTCCCATCGACGACCAAATCAGATCCGAGCGCTTCGGACTCGAGTACCGATACCATACGAACGAAGTCGAGGGAGCGTCCCAGAATGGATCTGCGATCGGCGTGACGATTGGGGCCAGCGCCATCCGCTCCATGATCCCGGTGTCCCCGTCGTAGTCGGTGGGAGTTGGGGCGACTTCGGTCCGGCCGACGTTGCGGTAAACCGCAAGATGGCCGACCGGAAAGTCTTCGAAGGGTTCCTTGCCGCCGGGCGCGATGCTGACGATCGAGTCGTCCTGCGCATCCAGGTCGTCGGTGTAGGTGGGGCCAAATTGGAAATTCCACATTATCTTGCGCGCGACGTTCGGATCATTCGTATCGAGCAGCGGAAACGGCAATCCGGCAAGATAGTTCTTCAGGTTGCCGTGCTTGCCGAGCCGAACCTGCGGTGAGTACTTCTCGGTCGCGACCTGATATGGCGGCGGCCAGTAATAGTCCTCGGACTGGACTATGTTCATCCGCATACCCTGACGCACCAGTGCGTAATTGCCGGGACTGAGCAGCTCGGCGACGCGCGCGGCATTCTTTGGGGTAATCACGTCGCCGGGCTTGACCTGGGCGCCGACCGCCGGGACAAGATTGGCGAGCAATAAGATGATAGCGGATGTGATCCGGAGCGCGCGGTTCATGGCCACCTCGCAGCGCAGTGAAGGCTCGAGCACCCGTCGGTCCGGGTGAAGCCTGGGCTCACGCGACCCCGCCGAGAATTCATGCGGACACTGTCTTCCAGTTAGCAGCGAACGCCCGAACCGTCAACGCGAGGAACCCGCGCGGGATTGCGGGCGGCGGCGCCTTTGGCGGCTTCTGACGCGGCGCGAATTGTCGGGGAATCAACCCCGCATGTCGGCGCTTGGTTATTTTTCACGTCTATGAGTTTTTGACGCTTGCCATGCAGCCGCCGTCGCGCCACAAAGGTTATGAGAGTTCGACGGCCGCACGCGCCAGCCGCATCGCGATTCGCGCCGGCGGGCCGCGATTGAACCAGTTCTTGGAGGTATCCGGCAATGGAAATTCTGACCATCGCTACTCCGGGCCAGCCCGCCGGTCCGTGCCGCGGCTCGTGCCGCCACCCGGGATGTCTGTCGATGCGCCAGCTCGCAAGCGCTCGATGTCCCCAGTGCCGCACGCTGCTCGGCTTCGGCGCGCAGGTCATCGGCTCGCCGCCGATGCATCTGCGCTGCGCCCGGATCATCGGGATCATAGATCACGCGGGCGCCGCGCCGCGCAGCCATCCGCGCCCGAATCGCCCGGTCTGATCGAAGCCGCGCCTTGACAGCGGTCGAGAACGCGCGCTAGCAGGTCGATCATTGGCGATCGCAAGGAGATTAAGGCGCGTGAACTCCGAGAAATCCCGGGCTGTAAAGGCGCTGCGTGCGAAGCTCGATCATCCCGTCATCGATGGCGACGGGCACCTGATCGAGCCGCAGCCGCTGTTCCATCACTACCTGACGAAAATTGGCGGCGCGCAGATCGCTAATCGGTACCGCACCGAGCTGCGCGAGCATCCGACCGGCTCGCAAGGCAATCGCGACAACGGTGATATGCGGGGCGCGTGGTGGGGCGTCGGGAACGACGCCTATGATCTTGCCACCGTGATGGCGCCGCGGCTGTTGCATCAGCGGCTCGAGGAAATCGGCATCGACTTCGCAGTGATGTATCCGACGTTGGGTCTGGCGCTGCCGACGATTAATGACGCCGATGTGCGGCGCGCGGCGTGCCACGCGCTTAACACGATGAACGCGGAGATTTGCGGGCAATACCGCGATCGCCTGGCGCCTGCGGCGGCAATCCCGATGCACACGCCCGAAGAGGCGATCGCCGAGCTGGAGTACGCGGCCGGGCTGGGCCTCAAGGTCGCGATGATTCCGCCGGGCGTTGCGCGTCCGATTCCCGCGCTGCACGAAAAATTTCCGGACGCGTTTCCCGCCGCCGCGTACTTCGACAACTACGGGCTCGACAGCTTTCACGATTACGACCCCGTGTGGCGCAAGTTCACCGAGCTGCGCATCGCGGTCACCTCGCACGGCGGGGTTGGACTGCGCTATCTGCCGCTCGGGCGGCGCTCGCCATCCAACTACATGTTCAATCACATCGGGGGCCACGCCTATCAGCAGGGTGAGTTGTGCCGCTCGATCGTGTTCGGCGGAGTACCCGCGCGGTTCCCCAATCTTGCCTTCGGCTTTCTCGAATGCGGCGCGGGATGGGCGGCCGATCTGCTGCATGCCCTCGAAGAGCACTGGGAAAAGCGCAATCTCGCAGGGCTCAAGAATTACGACCCGTCGCTGCTCGACCGCAAAAAGCTGCATGAGTTGCTGACCGAGTACGGCGGCGCAGGCTTCGTTGACGGGCAGGCCCCGGCCGCGATGAGCCGAACCGATCACCAAGGCGCCGCGCGCCACGACCGCGCGGCGGATCGCGACGAATGGGCGGCGGCGCGCATTCGCGACGAGGCGGACTTCGCCCGGATGTTCGGCAAGTTTTTCTTCGGATGCGAGGCCGACGACCCGAGCGTGTTCCGCGCACTCGACGCGCGCGCCAATCCCAAGCGCACCCGGCTGCAGGCGGTCTTCAGCTCTGATATCGGACATTGGGACGTGCCCGATATCTCGAGCGTGCTGCTCGAGAGCCATCAGTTGGTGGACAAGGGACTCTTAAGCGGTGCGGACTACCGCGACTTCGTTTTCACCTATCCGGCGCGCCTGCATCTGTCGGCGAATCCCGATTTCTTCGCGGGCACCGTGGTCGCCGGTGCAACCGCGAAGCTCGCCGCCTGAGGGTCACGCGCCGCGGATAGCCTCACCAGAGCGTGTGCCAGCGCCCAGGGCGAGATTTCCCTCGACTTCGCTCAGGACAGGCTCTCGCGATGCCTGCGGCTCGCCGTGACGCGCACGACGCGATACGCATTGCTCGCTCGCGCTCGGAATGACCCCCCTCTTGCGGGTCAGGGAGATCCCTCGTGGGGTCGCCAATGCGCGATCAGGCACTGTTTGCGCAATACCGCACTAACCTCAAGGAGCACAAACCGTGTCATTCCGAGCGCGAGGCCACCGCCGGTTACGCTTCGTGCGTATGAACTCGCGTCGCACGCATCGCGAGAGCCTGTCCTGAGCGAAGTCGAAGGAAATCTCGCCAAGCCGCGCATGCAGCCATGTGAAACGAGCTAGGCGGCCGTTGCCCGAGGGAATGCGACTGGCGCGCGCAAGAGCGCTCTCAGGGCGCAGTCAGCGCAACTTCAAGGCGCGCGAGCGCGGCGGGCAGCTCTTCGAGCGCCGTGATATTGCGCTCGTGCTCGACGCGCGGCCCGACCGCGATAAAATGCACGCCAGCCGCTCGGGCCGCGACCCGATCGATCGGGCTGTCTCCCGCGTACACCGCGCGCTCGGGCGTCGTCCCGGCGCGCTCGACGCAAAGCCGCAGGATGTCCGGTGCGGGTTTGGGCCGCACCGGGTCGCGCGCGGAGGCGACCGCGTCGAAGATGCCGCCCAGCTCCAGATACTCGAGAAGCGCGGGAACCGTGGCCGAGCGATTGGTCGCCAGCCCGAGCCGGAAGCGCAGGCGCATCTCGAGCATGAACGGCCGCAGCGCGAAGGGCGGGCGCAGGAGCTTGAAAAACGGCGCCGGGTCCAGAGTCCGCGCGATCTCTTTCATGCGAACCAGCAGCGCCGCGTCATCACGCGCGCGCAGTGTCAGGACCTGCTCGGTCGAGTAGGATATCGCGCGGATTTCCTCGTCACGGTCCAGTGGCGGTTCGCCGGCCAGCGCGCAGATCGCGTTGTAGTAGGCGACATTCGAGGCGTCGGAATCGAACAAGACGCCGTCGGCGTCGAACATCACGAGGTCGATCATGGGTCGGATTGCGGTCACTCCATTTTGCCCGCGGCGCGAACCGGAGACCAGCCTGGGCGGGAACCGGCTGTGGGTCGGTTTGATCGGCGGCTTGGTGGCGCCGGCTTTAGCCGGTGTGGGGGTCACGGCAGCCACGCACGCGGGCAGCCGTTATCGCGAAGCCGGACGATGCGCGGCGCGTTCGGTGGATTGCGCGGGGCGCGCCGCGCCGCGTGCAAGCGCGATCATGTCGCGCGCGCCGACCGGATCTCCGCAATTCGGGCACACCAGCGCGGGCATCGCTTTGGCGCCGCATCCGCGATGCATCAGCTTAAGTGGCGGGCCTTTTCCGCCGGCCGGCCATAGCCACGCGTCGCCCCATTTGAGCATCGCGACCAAAACCGGGTACAACTCCATCCCTTTTTTCGTCAGCCGATACTCGACGCGCGCGTGCTCGCCGTCGGCGCGGGAGCGCTCGAGGATTCCGTCTTTGACCAAGGCGCGCAGGCGGGTCGCAAGGATATTTCGCGCGATTCCGATATTGCGCTGAAAGTCGTCGAAGCGCCGCCGACCCAAAAAGGCCTCGCGCAGGATGAGCATCGTCCAACGCTCGCCGATCACCGCGAGCGTGCGCGCCACCGAGCAATTGACTTCACCAACCGAACGCCATCGCATCGAAGGTATTGGCTCCCCAAAGCGCTCTCGACCCGCCCCGGCGGCATCCCCATACCGCAAGGCCGACACCGGCATCGTTGCACTTTGAAACTCCGTTCGCTAGATGGCGCCGGCGGCGGCGGAGATTTCCACTTCGCGAGCTCAAGTTGTAGTTTGCAACTATTCGCGCGGGGACAGGGACCGGCAGGGTGCGGTGGCGTTACGGGCTTCGGGATTCAAGCTCGCGCCGTTGCCGCTCGACTTTCGACGCAGCCACGGCCCCTTCGAGCACCTGGTCGGGAACAAGGGTGAGGGCCGCGGCGGCATCTTTGAGGTCCCGATGATCGACGGCGCGCGACAACACTTCGCCCTGGGTGGGACCGTGCCGCTGGCCCAGGAAGGGCTTGAGAATCAGATAGGCGATGTCGCGCGCCCGCATGTAGCGCCCGAAACGCCGCAGCAACCGAAGCGTCTGCAGGGGATAGTGCGTCAGCTTGTAAAGCAGCAGCCGGCGCATCCCGGCAATCCGCTCGCGATTGATCTCTTCACTTGAGAGGCAGGTCGGATCGATCTCGGAGCATTTGAAGTACTTGAACCAATCCCGGTCATCGTCAACCAGGCCACGCGCTAGATATTCCTGCCACATCGGCGTTCCGCGATAGACGCAGAGGCGATTGAAGTTGAAGGTGTCGAGCGGGAGCCTCGCCGCAAGGTCAAACGTGGCGCGCATGTCCTGCGCCGTCTCCTTGGGATTACCGATCGCAAAGAAGCCATGCACGATCTCGATCCCCGCGCGCTTGGCCGAGACGACCGCGGTTTCGACCTCGGCGAGGGTCTGTCTTTTTTTGAGCCGATCGAGAATCTTCTGGCTGCCGCTTTCGATCCCGAACATGATGGAGCGGCAGTGGGCCTTTGCCATCGCAGGAAACAGATATTGCGCGGTTGAATCGACTCGCCCCTCGCAGCCCCATTGGATAGTCACCCCGCTGTCGCCTATCCCCTTGCAGATTGCTTCGATCCGCTTGGGCTGCAGCAAGAAATGATCGTCAACGAGGTAAACCGCGCCATAACCGTGTTCCTGAAGATGGCGGAATTCCGCCACCACGTGTTCGGGGCTGCGCGGGCGCCATTTACCCTGACTGAAGATTGGGATGTCGCAAAAACTGCATGACCACGGACACCCACGCGAGGTCTGCATGGTCGTGAAACGATCCATCGAAAGTACCGCGGGCACGTCCAGCGGCATCGACTCGATGAAGTCGAGCGCCAGCCCCTCGCGGTCCGGAAACGGCCACTGGTCGAGATCGCGCTCCACCGCCCGGTCCGGATTTTCCAGGACTTTGCCATCGCGCGCCCAGGTGAGTCCCGCGACCGCGGCCGGATCCTCGCACTGTTGAACGAGGTCGAGAATCAATTGCTCGCCGTCGCCCCGGCAGACAAAGTCAACCTCGGGGCATTGCTGTTTAACGTGGGTCGCGTTGAGGGTGGCAAATACGCCGCCGAAAGCGATTTTAACTTTGGAATCGACCGCGCGGATCTGACGAGCGAGAATCTTGGCGTATGGGTAACTGGTGGTGCTCAGAAAGCTCAACCCGATCAATTGAGGGCGTTGTCTGCGGACCTGCTCGACAATGGTTTCGTTGGGGGTTTCGGGATTGGCCTGATCGAACATGACGCATTCGTGTCCGGCGCGCTTGAGCACCGCGGACAGCGACATGATGCCGATCGGCGGGAAACCCATGATGCGAAGCTTGCCGCTTTCGGCGCGCGACTCGACGGGCAGGGCGTAGAACTGGGGATCGCGGACATGAATCAAAAATATACGCATGACAGATATAAAGCGTAGGCCAGTCGATCGAAAATAGCGATACAGTCCAGTCCCCCGGGGACTGGCAAGCGACCTTGAACAAAACGATGCGCGAATCGAAACCGGTTTACAAGACGCCCTGCCGCAGCGGCGAATGCGGACTATATCATCGGATCGGGAGCAGGCCGCGCACCGCGTCGCCGGTCATAAACGTCGCGATCACGTGCGCGAGCGCGCGCGGATCCGCGACCGGGCGGGCGCACGCGGTTCCCGCGCATACGAAGGCAAGCGCGGTCTTGCGGTCAGCGGCCGCGGCGTACATCGCCTGCGCGGCAGACGGCATCGCGCCCGGCTTCCCGCTCGCCTGCGCGGGATCGACTCGAAGCACGATTTTCGCGGGACGATAAGCGGCGAACGCGGCGGTGAGCAGCGCACGGGTGGCCGGATCGTCGCGCCCGCCGACAATCGCGATCGTCGCCGCGCCGTCCGATTGCCATTGGAGCGCGAGCCCGATCGTGCCCAGCGCCGAATCCATCGCGCCTCCGGCGAGGACGGCGGCCGGCGCGAGCAGACCCTCGGCGCGCTTTCGATAGCGCGGGTCGGACGTGATCGCACCTAGCTGGTACATCATGATTGCGGCTTGCCCCTGCACCGAGGGCATCGGCGCGTCGTACATCGCCTGCGCGCTGGCGGCGGTCCCATCGAGCACGCTGCCCGCAGGCTGGGCGCTCAGATTGCGGACGAGTCCGGTTGCGGGATCGCGAAACTTTGCGTCGATCAGATCGGAGAGCGCGCGTGTCTCGTCCAGGTATTTCGCGTCACCCGTCGCCTCGAAGGCGTCGAGCAGCGCGGTCGCGAGATAGACCTGGTCGGCAGCGATTCCCGCGACCGCGGGTACGCCGGCGGACCATTCATGATAGAAACCGCCGGCGGGCGCGCGCAGATGCGCAAGAATGAAATCCAGGTCCGCAAGCGCGGTCTGTGCGCACCGGGCGTCGCCGGTCGCCTCCGAGACGGCCAAAAATGCCGATGCCATCAGGGCGTTGCGATCGGTCATCACGACGTGATCGACGGGTGGTTCAGGGCGGCGGTTTCGCACCGCGAGCAATCCACGATTTACGCTCGCCAGAAGCGTTGTGGCGGCGCTCGGCGAAAGCTTCAGCTGCGCCGCTATCGCCGTGCGCGTCAGCGCCCGCGCAAGCACGATACGTCCGTCGGGTGCGCGCGGCGCCGCGGCGTCGAACCCGTAGTAGAGGATCGCGGCGCGCGCCTGGCCGGGCGGGAGCGCGCGCACGACCTCAGCTCGAGTCCAGGTGTAGTAACTGCCGTCGTCTCCCTTGAACGAGTCCGCATCCTGATGCGCATAGAAGCAGTGGCGCCGCGGATCGAGCAGCGTCGCGTTCACATACGCGACGGTCTGCTCGATCACCTCGAGCAGGCGCGGATCGCGCGTGAGTTGATAGGCCTCGCAGTATGCCCGCAGCGCCATCGCCTGGTCGTAGGCCATCTTCTCGAAGTGCGGCACGCGCCATCGCGGATCGGTCGAGTAGCGATGAAAGCCGCCGCCGAGTTGATCGAATACGCCGCCGCGCGAAATCTTCAAAATCGAGTCGATCGCGATCTGGCGGTACTCGCGATGACCGTGAAATCCATGGGCCAGAGCAAGCCGCAGCGCCGGAAAATCATAGAAGCGCGGACCCCCGCCGGTTCCGAAGCCACCGGCTACAGGATCGTAGGACGCCTTGAGCCCCGCCAGGATTTGCGCGCCGAGCGCGGGCAGGTCGCCGCCCGGCGACGGGAGGGTATGGGCCTCGGCCGCGAGCTTCAGCGCAAAGGCATTGGCCTGACCGCTCAGATCCCGGCGCTCGCTCGCCCACGCCGCCGCGATCCGCCCGAGCAGCGGAATCATCGCGGCCGACGCGTCGCTGTCGCCGGCGGGCGGCTCGGCCGGCAGGTATCCGGTCGCATAGATGAGCGCTCCGTCAGGAGTTGCGAAGCACACCAGCGGCCATCCGCCGGCGCCGGTCAGATGCGCGGCCGCGGCCTGGTAATAGGAATCGACATCGGGACGCTCGTCGCTATCGACCTTGATCGGAACGAACTGCGCGTTCAGAATCCGCGCGACCTCCGGATTCGCGTAGGTCGTATCGTCAAGAACGTGGCACCAATGGCACCACACCGCGCCGATATCGATCATGACCGGCCGATTCAACTTGCGCGCGAGCGCGAGTGACGCCCCACCCCACGGCTGCCATCGGATCCGGTCGGCCGCCGCTTCGCGCAGGTACAGGCTCGCGCAATGCTTTAGAGCATTGGCGGGCAGCGCCTGGGACGGACGCTTCGCGTCCGCGGCGCACGCGGACGATCCGATCCCGAGGCCGAAAAGTATCGCGGCGAGCGACGCAAGTATGGGATTGATTGACAACCTCATCGGTGCGCGATAGCTAGGGATTCTGGCGGCCCAAAGCGCGCCGCCAGATTCGATCAAAGCACAGCCGGAGCGGAAAAGCGCGCTCGTGAGATCGAGCAAGTCACAGCGCCCTCAATTGGTTCCCGGTGACCGGCCAGTATGCGCGGAAAATCCGCCAGCAATCGTAACCAGCGCCGCGCAAGCCGCGGGCCGGCAAAAATAATCCGGATGCCGACGCCCGCGGTGGTCCGGCGCCGTCGCGCGATCAAAGCCGGGATTAGCCTGCTGGTGCTGGCGCTGGCCGGCGCAATCGCCGGACGAATCTATTTGATTCGCACCACGCGGCGCACCCCCGAAGAGGTCGCGCAGACCAGCGGCCAGGAGTCGCAAATTCTTTCGCGGGTGAATCTTGAACGCACCCGCGCCGGATTGCCGCCGCTTGCGCTCTCGGCACGGTTGGCGGTCGTCGCGCGCGGGCATAGCTACGACATGGCGCTGCGGCATTACCTGTCGCACGAGAGTCCAGAGGGAATCGGGCCGGCCCAGCGCCTCGCAGGCGAGGGAATCAACTGCCAGGCGGCCGCCGAAAATATCTACGCCGGCGACTACCGGGGTTTGAGCGAACTGCCGGAGCGCGCCGTTGCAGCATGGATGCACAGCCCGGAGCATCGCGCGGCGATACTCTCGGGCCGATTCCTGACGACCGGGGTTGGCGTTGCCCATTCCGCCGACGGGACGTTTTACGTAACCCAGGATTTTGTGCGCTGAACGCGCGCGCCCTGAAGATGGATTTCGCCGAGCTTGCATCGATGGCGGGCGCGCACGCCGAGGCGCGCGCGCTCCAGATCGCGCTGAAGCTTGGCGTGTTCGAGGCGCTGGCAAAGGCTCCCGCCGCGGCGGCGGATTTGGCGCGCGCGCTCGGCGCCGACTCGCGCGCGATCGAGATCCTCGCCGCCGCGATCGCCGCGCTGGACCTGCTCGAACTCGCCGACGGCCGCTACCATCTGAACCCCGCCGCGCGCCGCTTTTTGGTCCAGGCCTCGCCGGAATATCTGGGCGGTATGATCCTGTTCGATGAAGCGATCTTTCCACTGTGGGCGAAACTCGAAGACGCCGTCCGCAGCGGGCGGCCGGTCCGCACGCCCGACATGTTCCAGAACAAGCCCGAGGAAACCGAACGTTTCATCCGCGCGATGGACAGCCTGGTCCGCGCGCGCGGCGACGCGCGCTGGGTGGCGGAGCATCTGGATTTGCGCGGCGCGCGGACGATCGCGGATTTGGGCGGCGGTCCGGGAACCTATCTGGCGGCGCTGCTGAGCGCGCATCCGGCGGCGGCCGGCCAGCTCTGGGATCTTAAACCATCCCTTGAAGTTGCGCGCAGGCTGCTGGCCGAGCGCGAACCCGCGGCCGCGGCGCGCATCACGCCGCGCCCGGTCGATTATCTCACGGGCGAGCTGCCCGGACCGGTCGATGCGATCTTCATGTCCAACATCATCCACAGCGAGACCGCGGCGGTGAACGCCGAATTGATGCGCAGGTGCTTTCGATCGCTCGCGCCCGGTGGCACCATCATCATCAAGGATCATGTGATGAATCGCGAACTGACCCGTCCGCGCGCCGGCGCGGTGTTCTCGCTCTACCTGCTGCTGGTCACGCACGGCCGCGACTACTCGTTCCAGGAGATCGCCGGATGGCTCGGCGCCGCGGGTTTCGATGCGCCGCGCCGCCACGATCTGCCGAGCCCACCGTTCAGCTCTTCAATGGTGATCGCGGTCAGGCCGTGATGCGGGCCGCGAGCGCCAACCTTCGCGCGCGCGCGCCGATGCGCGCGCTGATCGCGATCTGCGCCGCGCTGTCCGCTCTGCCCGGATGCGCCGCCGCGCTGTCCAGCCTGGGACCGGCGGCGCTCGGCGCAGGCGAGTATGCTGGAATGCGGGCGGGCGACAAAGCGACCGATCGCCATACCGCCGGTCCACACGACGAACAGGCCGAGCGCTGCGACACGCTGGTCGAGTCGGCGCCCGGGGTCGAGGAATTTCGCGAGCACAAGGACGGGGCGATCGATTCACGGCAGTGGCGCCTGGTGGACTCGGGTGAGGGGATGCGATGGGCGATTGTGCCCGAGAAGATGGCGCCGGCCAGCGGATGGCAACCCAAGCCCGGAATCGCGAAGCTGCGCTTCTCGCCGGCGCTGGCCGGTCAGCTCGAGGCGGGCGGCGATCCGCAATTTCTCGCTTACGCTCCCGACGACACCCAAACGATCGCCGACAGCAATCAGATGACGGCGATGACCGAGGTGTTCGGCCCAGCCATCGGCACCTTTCAGTGGCACGGGCGCAGCTACGGCTACGTGCTGGTAAAAATCTTGCCGTGTTTCAAGCCGCTGGATTGAAGGTCCTCCGCGCGGCGCCGCCCCCGTGAAACGCCCAGCCATCGCATTTCGACTATTCGCCGCCGCGATAGTGCTGGCGCGCGTCGCAATCGCGTCGTACGCTCTGGCGATGGAACCTGACGCGGCGGCTCCCGTGGCCCATCCGAATCCGGCGGCCTGGCCCGGCGACGCGCTGACCGTCGCGAACCTCGGCCATGCGACCTTGCTGATGAACTACCTGGGCGTGCGGGTGATTAGCGATCCCGCGCTGTTCAATCGTGTCGGCATGGCGTTCGATTCGATGTTCACGATCGGGCCGCGCCGCGCAGTTGCGCCGCCGCTGGCGCCGGACGAGCTGGGGAACCTTGACGTGATCTTGATCACGCACGCGCACATGGACCATCTCGATATCCCGTCGCTCGAAGCGATGCCCAAGAGCGCGACCGTGATCGCCTGCGACAAGTGCGCGGCGCTGATCGCGCCGCTCGGCTTCACCGACGTGCGCGAACTCAAGTGGGGAGAATCGACCGAGGTCAAGGGTCTCACGGTGCGCGCGATGGCGGCCAGGCATTGGGGCAAGCGCTGGCCGCCTTTTGGCGCGGACTACGGCTTCAACAGCTACGTGCTCGAGAAGGGCGGCGTGCGGATGCTGCTCGCGTGCGACAGCGCGTACACCGATGTCTTCTCGGCGCTCGAGAGCGATCCGCCCGAGCTCGCGGCATTTTCAATCGGCGCATATGACCCGTGGATCTGGAATCACGCGAATCCCGAGCAGGTCTGGACGATGTTCCAGCAGACCGGTGCGCGCTACTTGGTGCCGATTCATTGGGGAACGTTCAAGCTTTCGAAGGAGCCGATGGACGAGCCGCTGGCGCGGCTGATCCGCGCGGCGGGAGATCAGTCAGATCGAATCGTGCTCAGGCAGATCGGCGGAACCTGGCAGATGCCCGCCGCCGCTTCCGCGGGCGCGGAGCCCGCCCCGCGCGCGGCCTCACCCGCCACTGCGCGATAGACCAGCACCGGCAGCGGCGATCCGATCGCGCGCGATCGCGGCATAGGCGGGATCGCGCTCGATGCCGACCCATCGCCGGCCGAGCGATTCGGCGGCAACCGCGAGCGTTCCGGTGCCCAGAAAGCAATCCAGCAGTAACTCGCCGGGCATCGTCCATAACCGCACGATACGCCGGGCGACCTCGAGCGGTTTCTGGGTCGGATGCCGCCCGGCGGTGCGCTCCGAGCGCGGAGTGCATGGAATCTGCCACAGGTTGCGCAGTTGCTTGCCCCCGCCAATCTCTTTGGACGCCGCGTAATCAAACGTCCAGTGGCTGGCGCGTTCGGGGGTATTGTTGCACGCCCAGATGACGTACTCGGTGCTCTCGGTGGGGAGCCTGCCGGTGATGTTCGGCTGTGCGTTGGGCTTGAACCAGGTGATTTGCTGCATGATGCGGCGGCCCAGCAATTGCCCGAGCACAAAGCCGATTACGTAGATGTTGTGAAAGCTGCCGAACACCAGGATGTTGCCGTTGGGCCGCACCACGCGGCACACCTCGGCAAGCCATCGCCGCGTGAACTCGACGTACTCATCCGGCGTGAACTGGTCCCAGCTCTGCTCCATCGTGACATGCGTGCTGAACGCCCACTTAAGACCCTTGCGGCCGCTCATGTTGTACGGCGGGTCCGTGATGCACGCGTCGATCGACGCGTCCGGCCAATCGCGCATCACGGCGATCGCGTCGGCTTCGTGGATGACGCCCGCCGCTGGCGGCGCGACCTGCTCGGGGCGCGGGTCAGGCACGCTTGCGCTTCTTGGCGAGATAATCGACCAGCAGGTACTCGCCCAGATGGTCGGGGCGCGTGTAGAGCGCGCGGCCGCGATTGATCTGCGTCATCTTCTCGACGAAGGCGCGCAGGCTCGGCGAGTCGTCGAGCATGAAAGTATTGATGGTGATGCCCTTGCGCGTGATGCGCTCGACTTCCTTGAGCGTCTCCTGCGCCGCGCGCATGCTGATGCCGCCGAACGACAGCGGCCATTCGCAGTAGAGCCGCTTGTTCAGAAAATACGCGGTCGGCTGGCCGTCGGTGATCACGATGATGTGCTGGTTGCGCGACGGATGCCGGCCGAGCAAATCCGACGCGAGCCGGAGCCCGTCCTGCAGATTGGTGAACGGGTCGCCCATGTTCCACGACGCTTCGGGCAGATCCTTGAGCTTGAGTTCGACCGCGCGCGTGAAGAAGCCGACGATCGAAAAGAAATCGCGCGGGAACTTCGAGCGGATCAGCGTCTCCATCGCCATCGCGACCTTCTTGGCCGCCGCGAAACGCCCCTCCCAGCTCATCGACCACGACATGTCGAGGCACAGCACCGTGGATGAAGTGCTGCCGAAATCATTCTCGTAAATCTCGAAGTCGCCGGGATCGAGCTGGAGCGGCACGCCGGGTTTGCGCGCCAGCGACTTCTTGAGCGTCGCGACCAGATCGAGGTTCAGCGGGTCGCCGTACGTGTACGGCTTGGTCTCGTCGGGTCGCATCTCGGTGACGCCGCGATGGTCGGTGAGGTGCGAACCACCGCGGTCCTTGAGCAGGTTCTGATAGATATCGCGCAACGCGAGCTGGCCTATACGCCGCACGCCCTTGGGCGAGAGCTGAAAATGGTCGCCCTTGGGCATCACGTAGCCCGAATCCGCGAGCAGCACCATCACTTGCTTGAGATTCTGAAAATCCTTGAGTGCCTGCTGGCCGAGAATCTGCTGGAGATCCTCCATCGAGATGGTCTCGAAGTTCCCGGACATCAGGTCCTGCTCGAGCTGGCGCATCCGCTCCATCTCGCGCATCAGGTCGAGCGATTCCTGGTAGCCCAGGCTCTTCTGCCCGTGGAACATGTGCTGATTGCGATCGCGGAAGTTTTCGAGATCGCGGATGTTCTCGTACTCTTCGAGCAGCTCGTCGAAGTCGGCCTTGGCCTGCGCGTCTTCGAAATCGTAGCTCTCGAGCTTGCGGATCGCTTCCGACAGCCGCCCTGGCACGCGGTCGAGTTCGCGCTGCTTGTCCTCGACGCCGGGCTTGCTTCCCTTGAGCGAATCAAGCGCCTGGCGCTCGCGGTTCAGGATGTCCGCGAGCTTGCGCTCCATCTCGGAGAGCGAGTTCTTCAGATTGAAGTCGCGATAGCGCTGGCGCATCTCCTGGCGCAGTTGCTCGATAAACTCCTCGAGGCCCATGACCTGCACGCCGTCGAACTCCATCCCCTGGCGCATCATCCAGTCCATCGCCTGGCGGACGTCGTCGGTGTAGGACATGTATTCGGCCAGCTTCTCGAACACCTTGTCGGCGTCGAGCTTAAGCTTCTGGGTGCCGTCCCACAGTGTGTAGCGTGTATTGACCATCGCGCGCCCGTTACGGATCAGGAGTGATAGGCGAAGCGCCCGCCCTGACGATCCTTGTTGAGCTTCTGATGCAGGTGCAGACCCTCGAAGATAAACTCGCTGGCCGCCGCCATCAGGCCGGGAGTCTCGAACGGACCCAGCGCCGCGATCGCCTCACGCAGTCCGGGCACCTCGCGCAGCGGCTCCATGTAATCCGAGGCGGGCGCGCGATCCGACACCTCGACGCCCCAGCCTTGTTCGAAGTAGCCGGTCACCTTCTTCAGGTCGTCGAGTTTCAGGTAGCGATCGAAAACCTTTAGAACCGCGCGGTTGATCAGGCGCTGGACCAGGTCGTCGTCCTTTTTGTCTTCGCCCACGTACTCGAGCTCGATTTTTCCGGCCGTCGAGGCGTACAGCGAATGCAGGTCCGAGATGCGCGGAACGATTTCGTTCTCGCCGTTCACCACCGATCGCTTCTCGGCGTTGGACAGCACCGATTCATAGTTGTTGATCGTGACGCGGACCGAGACCCCCGAGGATTGATTGATCTCGTTGCTCCCGCGCGCCTCGAAGGTGACCTGCGCGATGATCTCCTTCAGGAACTGCGGCACCCGCACCTCGATCCCGGGCCGCGGCGGATACAGCGCCTCCTGCTCCATGATCGCGATCTCGTCTTCGATTCGCTTGGGATAGTGGGTGCGAATCTGGACATCGAAGCGATCCTTGAGCGGCGTGATGATTCTGCCGCGCGAGGTGTAATCCTCTGGATTCGCGCTCGCGACGAACACCACGTCCACGGGCAGGCGAATCTTGTAGCCTTTGATCTGGACGTCCTTCTCCTCCATCAGATTGAACAATCCGACCTGCACTTTCTCGGTCAGGTCGGGCAGCTCATTGATGGCGAAGATGCCGCGGTTGGTGCGCGGAATCAGTCCGTAATGAATCGTCTCTTCGTCAGCAAGGTAGCGGCCCTCGGCAACCTTGATCGGATCGATTTCACCGATCAGGTCCGCAACCGAAACGTCGGGGGTGGCGAGTTTTTCCGCGTAGCGCCGGTCGCGGCCGATCCAGTGGATCTCGAGCTCCCCGCCCTTTTCTTCCGCCAGCTTGCGGCATCGGCGGCAAATCGGCGCGAACGGATCATCGTCGATCTCGCATCCCGCCACGGCGGGAACGAACTCATCGAGCAGGCTCACCAGCGCGCGGATGATCCGGGACTTCGCCTGTCCGCGCTCGCCCAGGAAGATCATATGATGGCCCGCGAGGATGCCGTTTTCGATCTCGGGCACCACCGTCTCCTCGTAGCCGACGATTCCGGGCAGAATGCTCTCGTTCGCGCGCAGCCGCGAAAGCAGGTTGCGGCGCATCTCGATGCGCACTGGAAACGTCTGGTAGCCGGCGGCACGCAGTCCGCCAAGCGTGCGGATATTGGTCAAAGTTTGGTCCATCTATATTTCCCGGAGCGCCCTTGCCTGTTCAGGATAAACCAGTGCCGATCGTTTTGAAAAGCGGACGTAGCTGCGCGAAACTGTCTTCGAGACTTTGCGACAGCACTCGCGCCGAGGCAAGCACCGGCATGAAGTTGTTGTCGCCGTCCCAGCGCGGCACCACGTGCCAGTGCATATGTTCGGCGAATCCCGCTCCCGCCGCGCGGCCCAGATTCGCGCCGACGTTGAGACCCGCGGGACGCAGCGCCGCGCGCACAATCGTAACCACCCGCGCCACCAGCTCGCCAATCTCGATTCGCTCATCGCGCGTCAGCAGCTCGGGCGATGCTACATGGCGGCGCGGCGCGACCATCA
>DATKSQ010000059.1:0-18290 GCA_035531615.1 Binataceae bacterium (SeqCode) | reverse complement strand
TGGTAGAGCGTCTTTTCGCGGGCAAGGCGTTCGAGCGCGCGCTTACGCGCAAACATCGGGCGACTCCTGCATGACCTATCAGCATAAGCACCGGCATCGGCGCCGCTCAAGGGCTTCTGAGGCTGTCTGATGCGATCACGAGAGAATCTGGAACCGGCCGAGGCGATAGGGACGATATATCTCGAAATCACGGCGATCGACGGTGAAGATGCGGCGGATCCGCTCACGCTCGGCGACGCGGACGAGCGCGGCGTCGGCCAAAATCACGGCGTTTTCGTTCCTCGACCAGCATTTCGTAGAACTTGTCGCCGGTTCGCTCGGAGAGATTCTTTCCGCCGCCGTCCCAGCAGCCGATTCCATCTTTCATCAAGTCGTACGCGCGGAGTGTGGACTCGCGCGCGGTGCCGCGAGGCGCACCACGTACCAGCTCTCGGATAACTTCCGACTTGCTCGCGCCGTTTTGGCGGGCAAGACGCGCCAGGAGCGCGTCGTCCTCTGCGCTGAGTCTTACAGTTAAGGTACCCACTTCAATCTCCCTGCGTAATATGCAGAGTAATACACAGCCGCGCCGCGGGCCAGCCGGTCAGGGCGTGATCCGCGCGCGATGCGTATAGACATTGAAGCCGCCGGCGCGCAGAAAGCCGATCACCGTGGTACCGACTTCCCGGGCCAGCTCGACCGCGAGCGATGACGGCGCCGAGACCGCGGCGACGATCGGCACTCCGGCGGCGGCGGCTTTTTGCACCAGCTCGAAAGAGAGCCGCCCGCTCACCATCAGGATCGCGTCGCTCAGCGGGCAATGGCCGGCAGCCAGCGAACATCCTATTACCTTGTCCACGGCGTTGTGGCGCCCGACGTCTTCGCGCAGCGCGAGCATCGCTCCCGACAGATCGAAAATCGCGGCGGCGTGCAATCCCCCGGTCGCGGCGAAGAGCTCCTGCTTCGAGCGCATCGTCGCCGCCAGCGACAGGATCGTCGCCGGCGCGACGCGCGCATTGCCCGCGGGAGGCGCAACCCGGCGCGTAATCGAATCGATACTGGTCTTGCCGCAGATTCCGCAGCTCGCGGTGATGGCGAAGTTGCGCTTAAGGCGCTCGCGCAACGCATCGGCGGGGACATTGAGGATCACGTCGATCATGTTGGGCTCAGGTTTTCCGCGGCGTCCGCGCACCTGGCGGATTTCCTCGATCTCATCGGAGCCGGCGATAAATCCCTCGGCGAACAAAAATCCCGCGACCAGCTCGACGTCGTGTCCGGGAGTGCGCATCGTCAGCGTAAAGTTGCGGCCGCCGAGCCTGATTTCGAGCGGCTCCTCGGCGGCAAGGCATTCGCCGGAGGGCGCGGCGCCATCCGCGGAAAATTTCAGCGCGCGGACCCGAACCGTCCCGGGCTTAAGAGTTTCGTCTTTCACCGCCGGTCCCGGCCGCGTCGCGTTCCGCGGCCTCGCGCGCCAGCACTGCAATCGCCTCGCGAACGATATCTTTTAACCCGGCTCCGCCACTGGCCGCATACTCGATAATCTGGCGGCGCATCACAGGCGCCCAAAAGCTGCGCAGATGATTGGCGACACCGGCGGCGGCCTCGGCGCGATCGGGATAGCTCTCGAAAAACGCGCCGATCTGATTCGCCATCCGGAGCAGCCGCTGATTATCCAAGCGAAAGAACTCCCGCGCCCCGCGCCGTCACGGATGCTCCGCGCGCTCGTAGTCCTCGAGCTTCGCGATCGGGACCACCTCGACCGCGGTCACCTTGTACTCGGGACAGTTGGTCGCCCAGTCGGAGAACTCGGTGGTGAGCAGATTGGTCTGCGACTCAGGATGATGAAACGTGGTGTACACGACGCCGGGCTGCATCCGGGGCGAAATCCGCGCGCGCAGCCGCGTGACACCCTTGCGCGAACGCACGTCAAGCCACGCGCCGTCGCGGATTCCGCGCTGCTCGGCGTCGTGCGGATGAATTTCGAGCAGGTCCTCGGCGTGCAGCGATGCATTCGCAGTGCGCCGGGTCTGGCTGCCGACGTTGTACTGGGTAAGAATTCGCCCGGTGGTGAGGATGAGCGGGAAGCGCGCGGTGGTGCGCTCCTCGGTCGGGATATATTCGGTGATCGTGAACTTGCCCAGCCCGCGCACGAAGCGATCGACGTGCATGGTCGGAGTGCCGGCCGGCGCGGCGTCGTTGCACGGCCATTGCACGCTGCCGAGCGCTTCGAGCTTCGCGTAGTTGACGCCTGCGAAGGTGGGAGTCAGCCGCGCGATCTCGTCCATGATCTCGGCCGGATGCGCATAATCCATCGGATAGCCGAGCGCCGCCGAGAGCAGGCAGGTTATCTGCCAATCCTCGAAACCCGCCAGCGGTTCCATCACCTTGCGCACGCGCGAGATGCGCCGTTCGCTGTTGGTGAAGGTGCCGTTTTTTTCCAGAAACGACGACCCGGGCAGCATCACGTGCGCGAACTTCGCGGTCTCGTTCAGGAAGATATCCTGCAGGACGACGCACTCCATCGCGCGCAGCGCCGCGATGACGTGCTGCGAATCGGGCTCCGACTGAACGGGATCCTCGCCCTGGATGTAGAGCCCCTTGAAGCTGCCGTCGAGCGCCGCGTCCATCATGTTGGGAATCCGCAGGCCCGGTTCGGGATCGAGCGCGACGCGCCAATCGCGCTCGAACGCGGAGCGCACCTGCGCATCGGAGATATGCCGGTAGCCGGGCAACTCGTGCGGGAACGATCCCATGTCGCACGAGCCCTGCACGTTGTTCTGGCCGCGCAGCGGATTAACGCCAACGCCGGGCCGCCCGATGTTCCCGGTCAGCATCGCCAGATTCGCCATCCCGAGCACCATCGTGCTGCCCTGGCTATGCTCGGTCACGCCGAGTCCGTAATAGATCGCGGCGTTAGACGCGCTGGCATATAGCCGCGCGGCCGCGCGCAGCTCGGATGCGGGCACTCCGGTCATCGGCTCGACGGCCTCAGGCGAGTTGCGCGGCTCGGCGATAAACCGGCGCCAGATATCGAACTCGCGCGGGTCGCATCGCTCGCGGACAAACTTGAGGTCCGCCAACCCCTCGGTAAGCACCACATGCGCGAGCGCATCAATGACCGCGACGTTGGTGCCGGGCCGGAGCTTCAGATGATGCGCCGCCGCGACGTGCGGCAGACGGACGATTTCGATCTGGCGCGGATCGATCACGACGAGCCGCGCGCCCTCGCGAATCCGGCGCTTGAGCGCGGAGCTGAAGACCGGATGGCCCTCGGTCGGGTTGGCGCCGATTATCATGATCACGTCGGCGTAGCGGACCGAGTCGAAATCCTGCGTGGTGGCGCTGGTGCCGAACGCCTGCTTCAGGCCGTAGCCTGTCGGGGAATGGCAGACGCGCGCGCAGGTATCGACGTTGTTGTTGCCCAACGCGGCGCGCACCAGCTTTTGCACCAGATAAGTTTCCTCGTTGGTGCATCGCGAGGACGTGATTCCGCCGACCGCGCCGCGTCCGTAGCGGGTCTGGATTCGGCGCAACTCGCCGGCGGCATACGCGATCGCCTCATCCCACGAAACTTCGCGCCACGGATCGTCGATCCGCGCGCGGATCATCGGGCTGCGCACGCGATCGGGATGCGTCGCGTAGCCCCACGCGAAGCGGCCCTTGACGCAGGCGTGTCCATGATTCGACGCGCCGTCCTGATTCGGGACCATCCTAACCACTGACTCGCCCTTGAGCTCGGCTTTGAAGGAGCATCCGACTCCGCAGTAGCCGCAGGTGGTGACGACGCCGCGCTCGGGCTGACCGCTTGCGACGACGGTGTTTTCGGTCAGCGCCGCGGTCGGGCAGGATTGCACGCACGCGCCGCAGGCGACGCATTCGGAAGCGGCGAACGGCTCGAGCTGGCTTGGGGAGACCTTCGAGGCGAAGCCGCGCCCGTCGATCGTCAGCGCGAAGGTGCCCTGCACTTCCTCGCACGCGCGAACGCATCGCGAGCACACGATACAGCGCGCGGGATCGAAAGTGAAAAATGGACTCGACTCGTCCTTGGGCGAATCGAGATGATTGTCACCCAGATAACCGTAACGGACCTCGCGCAGCCCCACCGCGCCCGCCATCTCCTGCAGCTCGCAGTTGCCGTTGGCCGGGCAAGTCAGGCAGTCGAGCGGATGATCCGAGATGTACAGTTCCATCACGCCGCGGCGCAGCCTGGCGAGCGCTTCGGTCTCGGTGCGGACGATCATGCCGTCGCGCACCGGGGTCGTACATGAGGCGGGAAAGCCCCGCGCGCCGTCTATTTCGACCAGGCACAGCCGGCACGAACCGAACGGCTCGAGAGAATCGGTCGCGCAAAGTTTTGGAATCTTATGGCCGGCTATCGCCGCCGCGCGCATCACGCTGGTCCCGCCGGGCGCCGTGACAGTTATCCCGTCGATCGTGAGCGTCACGGCAGGTGCGCCCGCGCGGGCCGGAGTTCCGAAATCCGTGTCGGTTTTCGAGCGCATCGCGATTCAACCCTTTACGCTTTTCATCCGAGCGCCACCACGTCACGCGCCTTTAGCCCGAAATCTTCGGGAAAATGGCGCACCGCGCTCATAACCGGCAACGGCGCCAGTCCTCCGAGCGCGCACAGGGAGCCGCTGGTCATCGTATCGCAAAGATCGCGCAGCAGCATCAGGCTTGCGGCCTTGTCGCGGCGCGCGATAATCGCGTCGATCACCTCGACGCCGCGCACCGATCCGATCCGGCACGGCGTACACTTGCCGCACGATTCAGCCGCGCAAAATTCCATCGCGAAGCGCGCCATCCGCGCCATATCCACAGTGTCGTCGAAAACCACCACGCCGCCGTGTCCCAGGATTCCGCCGGCGGCCTGCATGGTCTCGTAATCGAGAGCGAGATCCAGGTTCGAGGCGGGAACGTAGGCTCCCAGCGGACCGCCGATCTGGATCGCGCGAATCGGCCTGCCGCTGGCGGTGCCCGCGCCGATGCCGGCGACCAGCTCGCGCAGCGTCGCGCCAAGCGGCAGCTCGGCCAGCCCGGGCCGCTTCACGTTGCCGGCGAGCTGAAATGGAACCGTGCCCGCCGATGACGCGGTGCCGAGCGCGCGATAATAGTCCGCGCCGCTTTCGATAATCGCCGCCACGCTCGCCAGTGTGACGACGTTGTGCACCAAAGTCGGCATCCCGAAGAGTCCGCTGACGGCGGGCACGGGAGGCTTGTGCCGCACCATCCCGCGCCGTCCCTCGATACTTTCGAGCATCGCGGTTTCCTCGCCGCACACATAGGATCCGGCACCGACCCGGATTTCGAGATCGAAGCCGCGGCCCAGATATCCGGCCGCGCGTGCCGCCGCGATCGCCGCGTTCATCGTGCGGCACGCGGCGGGATACTCGGAGCGGATATAGATGTAACCATACGATGCGCCGACGGCGGCCGCCGCGATCAGCATCCCTTCGATAAGCGCGAACGGGTCGCCTTCGAGGATCATGCGATCGGCGAAGGTTCCCGAATCGCCCTCGTCGGCGTTGCATACGATAAATTTCCGCTCGGCGACCGCGTTGCGGGTCGTCTCCCACTTGATGCCGGCGGGGAAGCCCGCGCCGCCGCGGCCGCGCAGCCCGGAGGCCTTGATCGCCTCGACCACCTTTGCAGCGCCCATTTCGAGCGCGCGCGGCAGCGCGCGGAAACCGCCGTGCGCGGCGTAGTCGTCAATCGAAAGCGGGTCGATCACCCCGGCGCGCGCGAAGGTCACGCGATTTTGCGCCGCCAGAAACGGAATCCGCTCGGCGAGTCCCAGACAAAGGCGATGCGCCCCGCCCGCGAAAAAATTCGCATCGAAGAGCTCCGGCACCTCAGCGGGCGTGACGGGACCGTATGCGATACGGCCGTCGCGAGTCGCAACTTCGACCATCGGCTCGAACGCGTAAGCGCCGCGCGAACCGTTGCGCACTATAGCCACCGGCATCGCGCGGCGCTCGGCCTCGCGCGCGATCGCCTGTGCGACGGCATCGGCGCCGACCGAGACCGCGCTCGAATCGCACGGGACATAAACCTGCGCGCTCATGATTGTCCGCGCCGCGACGCCAGCGCCGCGTCGAAGGCCGCCGCGCTGGCGCGGCCGATGAGGGTATCGTCGATCATTATCGCGGGTGAGCAGGCGCAGTTGCCGAAGCAATAGACCGGCTCGAGCGTGAACTCGCCGTCCGCGCTGGTCTGGCCGAAACTCGCGCCGATGGTGCGAATAACGTGTTCTTCGAGCGCCGCCGCGCCCATCGCCTGGCACGATTCCGCGCGGCACACTCGAATCACGTGGCGGCCGGGCGGCTCGGTGCGGAAGTCGTGATAGAAGCTCACGACGCCGTGGACCTCGGCGCGCGACAGATTCAGTCCAGCGGCGATTCGTGCGACGGCTTCATGCGGAATATATCCGAAGCACCGCTGGATCTCGTGCAGGATCGGGAGCATCGCGCCGGGCAGTTCGTGCAGACGCGCGACGATCTCATCGACCGCGGCCAGATCGGCCGCGCCGCTTCGCGATGAAGAATTCTTTGGGTCCATTTTATCCGTGGCGAGCCGCGCCGCTTTCGATTTTCAATTAACACGCGGGCGCATGAAATTGTACCCGCGCGCAAGCGCGGGCTCAGCGCGGCGGAAGATGCCCCAGCAGCGCCCGGCCCGCGCCCAGGCGAAAGCGCCGTCTGAGCGCCGTGGTCACGTAGCGCTTGGCCGCGCGCACCGCGGCTTCGAGCTCCATCCCGCGCGCGAGTGAGGCGGCGATTGCGGCGGAAAAGGCGCATCCCGTCCCGTGCGCTCCGCCGCCCGCGACCCGCGTGGCGCGCAGCTCCACGAAGGCGCGCCCGTCGTGGAAGAGATCGATCGCATGATCCGCGTCGCCGCGCTTGCGCCAGTGCCCGCCCGTGATCACGACCGCCCGCGCGCCCATCGCGATAATCTCCCGCGCCGCGGCGCGAATCGCGGCGTCGCTATCGATTCGCATGTAAGTCAGCGCCTCGGCCTCGGCGATATTGGGCGTGATCACGCGCGCAAGCGCCAGCAGGTAGCGGCGCATCGCGCGCTCGCCGCCGCGGTCGAGCAAGCGCACTCCCGCACTCGAGACTATTACCGGATCGACCACCGGCGCGGGCAGACGAAGTTCAGTGATCGCGCGTGCGACAGCGCGCACCACGCCGGCGTTGGCGAGCGCTCCGGTCTTGATCGCGCCCGGCATCTTCTCAGCGGCGACCGACTCGATTTGCGCCGCGACCATCGCGGGGGCCACCGGCTGCACGCGCTCGACGGTCGAGCTGTTCTGGGCGATCACGGCGGTCAGCGCGGAGAACCCGTACACGCCGAGCGCGGCGAACACTTTGAGGTCGGCCTGGATTCCGGCGCCTCCGCCAGGATCGCTGCCGGCGATGGTGAGCGCGATGGGAGGTCCGGTTCTGGATGGCATCTGCGATGCGCGAGCCTGTTGGGGCGGGAAGCGGCGGCCAATTTTCAAACATCGACAGTATAGCACGCTGATCCGCGGCGCGCGCGAGGCTGGGCGGATTGCTTGGAGCGCGAGCGCGAGTGTATTTTGCCGGTCAGATCGCGCGAGGCGCGATCGCTATGCAAAACAAGTCGCAAACGGACTTTCTCGGTCTGCCGTTTCAGGAGAAACTCGAGTTCCTGTATGGATTGCCCGCGCGCACCAAGCGCGATCTGATTATTTCCGCCCCCGAGGCCGAGCGCCTGGTGCAGTCGTTCTCGCCTGAGACGCTTTTCTACACGCTCAAGGAGATCGGCTCGGCCGATTCGGGCGATCTGCTGAGTCTCGCGCTGCCCGAGCAGGTGCGGTCGCTGTTCGATCTGGATTGCTGGAACAAGGATCGGCCGAACTTCGCGCGGATGCGCGAATGGATCGAGGCGCTGTCCGAGGCCGGGCGGCGCCACCTGGCCGACGGGTTGATGCAGCTTGACATGGAGATGGTGGCGCTCTTGCTGCGCGAATACGTCAAGGTGCATCGGCTCGACGATCCCAGCGCGGCCGAGGATCCGCCGTTCAACCGCTACATCCAGTTGGACGAGCACTACCTGATCGAGTTCATCCGCAACGACGCGATCTCGCAGCACATCTCCGATTTTATCGAAGAAGCCTTCGAGCGCGACTACAACTACTTCGCCGGCGTGATGGAGGAGATCTACTGGGGGGTCGAAGCCGAGCTCGAAGAAGAGGCCTATCAATTCCGCCTCGCGCGGCTCAGCGACCGCGGGTTTCCCGACTACTTCGAGGCGCAAGACGTCTTCGCCTATATCAACCCGTCCGAGTTTCTGAAGATTCGCGAGAATTACGAGAAGCCCACCCGCGCCGATCTGCTCGACGAGCGCGACCTGTTGCCGCCCGAGATGGCGCCCGCGATCGCCGGCTCCGAATCCTCCCTGTTCAACACCGCCCTGACCGCCGGCTTCGCCGCGCACAGCAAGCGACAGGTGCGCGCGGAGATGGCGATGGTCTCGAACCAGGTACTGATGGCGCGCGCGGTCGATTTCGGCGACCTCGAAGCGGTGCGGGTCGCGGTCGAGATGACCCACAACTATCTGAACCTCGGGCTCGAAAATCTCGCGGGCGGCGATCTGGATTCCGCGATCGAGCATCTGCGCGACACTCATCTGAAGCTGCTCTTCCGGCTCGGCGTGAGCTTGACCATCGATCTTAGAAAACGCGCCGAGCAAACCTTGGCGCAGCTCGGATTCACGCCCGGCCACGCGCAGGATATCGCCTATCTGGATTCCCCTTACCGTGAGGCGCTGGCCGGGTTCATGCAGCGCCAGCCGCGCTTCTACGCCGGACTCGACGGCAAGGGCGCGGTCGAGACGCGCGATTTCCGCACCATGCGCGACCTGCATCTGGGCTACGCGATGCTCGATCAGGTTGACGCGGCGCGGCCGCTGCTGCGCGCGCTGCTCGAAATCGATATCGCGAAACCCGGCTTTCGCGCCTCGGTCGCGGCGCGTGAGATTCGGCTCAGCCAGATTGTGCTGACCGCGTTCGCGCGCGCCGCGCTGGGTGACAAGTTAACGCCCGAGCCAATCGAGGCCTCGCGCCTGACCGCGATGCGCGACGCGATGATGACCTATCGCAACGGAACCGGGCGGCTCAGCGAGGCGCTGCACGACCTGGTCGCGAAGGCGGGCGCCACGCGGACGGATGAATCCGAGCGCAAGGCGGGCGCGGATTTCCTGAACTCTTGCCTCAATGGGTTCGAAGAGGAATTCGCGGGCCTGGGCGCCGAGCGCGAGATCGATCCGCGTTTCATCCGCAGCGTGCTGATCAAGCGCGGATGAAGACGAAAAACCATCCACAGATTTCACAGATTTACACAGATTAAGGCGCGCGGCGCTTACGCGCCGCGCCAGAGACCTTTTCATTTGAGCGCCGCTTCGGCGGCGCTCAATCTGAAAATCGCTCTGTAATCTGTGTAATCTGTGGATTCTTATCTTATCTGATCTTATCTGGGAAGCGTCAGCGTGCGCGGCGCGCCGCCGTCGTGGGTGAGCGTGATCGCGACGGAACCCGCGGTTTTGACCGCGTCGATGCCGGCGCTGAAATCGGATGGCGTCGTGACCGCGCGGGAATTCACGCGCGTGACGATATCGCCGCGCGCAACTCCCGCCCGCAGGGCCGCCGGAGCGGCGTCCGCCACCACAACTCCAGCGCCGGCGGGAACGCTGAACGCGGCGGCCAGCGCGGGGGTAAGATCCTCGACGGTGATTCCCAGCGCGGTCGCGGTGCGCGGCGCCGTCCGCGCGGGAGCGCCGCGCGCGAGGCTCGCATTTGGCGCATCGATGAATAGCGGCGCGGCCACGTAGATCGGCGCGCCTGCCTCCATCGCGATAGCGATCGCGTCGCTCGGGCGGCTGTCGATCGCGTATTTGCCGCCATCCATGAAAATCTTGGCGTAATAAATCTCGTCCTCGAGATGCGAGATCTCGACGCGGTCAACATGATTACCGGTCTGGCTGATCACCGTACCGAGCAGGTTGTCGGTCAGCGGACGGACCGGCTTGATCTTGCGCAGCGCGAGCAGAATCGCCTGCGCTTCGTTATCGCCGATCAGAATCGGAAGCTCGCGATGGCCGCCCGAATCGACCAGCAGCACGAAGTGGATTCGCGCCTCCTCGTCGAAACCGACCGTCGCCACCGTCACCGGCACGGCGCCGTCGCCGAGCGCCGCGGTCTGGTTCCCCGGCGCCGGAGCATGCCGCCCACACGCACACGCCGCCAGCATCGCGGCGAGCCCCAGCAGGCACAGATGGCGCGCAGCTATTGCCCGCATGGCCCTCAGGTTACGCGCGCGGCGGCTTGGAAGCCAAGGGGAGCGGCGATACCGAATCGCCCAGAAACCCTTTGGCGACGATATACAGCTCGGACGATCCCGGCCGCGTGGCGCCGGTGCGGGTGACCTCGAGGCGCTCGAAAGCGCGCTCGAATTCGGCGACGATCCGCTTGAACTCCGCGCCCATGAACACCTTTGCGACCATCGCGCCGCCATGCCTGAGCGTCCGGCGCGCGAACTCGAGCGCCGCCGTGAGCAACTCGCGTGAGCGCGCCTCGTCGCGCGCCGCGATTCCGGTCAACTTGGGCGCGAGGTCGCTGGTCACCAGATCGGCAGGACCGCCAAGTTCCGCGATAACGCGCGCGACCGTGGCGGAGTCCAGGATATCGCCCGTGATCACGATGACGCCCGCGGGAATATTCGCGCATCGAGCGAGATCGACGCCTACGATGCGCCCGGCAGGTCCGGCGGCGCGCGCCATGATCGCGAGCCATCCGCCGGGAGCGCATCCGAGGTCGGCGATCCGCGCGCCGCGCGGCACGATCTTCGCGCGCGCGATAAGTTCTTCGATCTTGAACGCCGCACGCGAGGGCAGCCCGCGCTCGCGCGCCTTGCGATAATACTTGTCGCGCGGCTCGTAGATCGCCATGGTGATTTATCGCGCGACGGAATCTTTGCGCGCGGATTTGATCCGCGCGCGCGTCCCGCTATTCTGAGTGGCTCTGCGAAATGATTTGGTCACCGTAATCACGATGCCGTCCATCAATCTTGACGATCTGAATCCCGAACAACGCGCCGCGGTGGTCGCGGAGCCCGGCCCGATCCTGATATTGGCCGGGGCCGGTTCCGGCAAGACCCGCGTGCTCACCTACCGTATCGCCCACCTGATGGACGCGCGCAAGGCGGCGGCGGGCGAAATGCTGGCGGTCACTTTCACCAACAAGGCGGCGGCCGAGATGCGCGAGCGGGTGGCGGCGTTGATCGGCGGCGAGGCGCGCGCGCCGTGGGTCAGCACCTTTCATTCGGCGTGCGCGCGAATCCTGCGCTACGAGGGCGGCGCGCTGGGTTTCGATCGCAACTTTTCGATTCTCGACGAAGGCGATTCGCTGTCCGTGATGCGCCGGGTGCTCGAGGACGCGATGGCGCCCGATTCGCCGCCGGTCGAGGTTCTGCGCGCGCGAATCGAGCAGGCGAAAAACGAAGCGCTCGCGCCGGCCGCGATGGCCGCGCGGGCCGAGGGCGATCGCGACGCGCGCGTCGCCGAGCTGTACGCGCTCTATCAGAAGCGGCTGCTTGCGATGAACGCGATGGACTTCTCAGATCTGCAAATGCACGTGTGGACGCTGTTCGAGCAGTATCCGGAGGTGCTGGAAAATTGGCAGCGCCGGGCCGCGCATCTGCTGGTGGACGAATACCAGGACACCAATCGCGTCCAGTACCTGCTGGTGAGCGCGCTCGCGCGGCGCTCGGGCAATCTGTGCGTGGTGGGCGACGAGGATCAATCGATCTACCGATGGCGCGGCGCCGACATTCGCAACATCCTGGACTTCGAGCGCGACTATCCCGAGGCGCAAATCTTCAAGCTCGAGCAGAATTATCGCTCGACCAAAACCATCCTGGCGGTGGCGGGCGGAGTTATCCGCAACAACACCGAGCGCAAGGACAAGACCCTGTGGACCGAAAACGAGGCCGGCGAACCGGTGGTCTATTTCACCGGGATGACCGAGCGCGAGGAAGGCGATTTTATCGCGCGTGAGATCGCGCGCCTGACCGGCGAGGGCGGCTTGCGCCCGATGGACTTCGTGGTCTTCTACCGCACCAACGCGCAGTCGCGGGTGATCGAAGAGGCGCTGGTCCGCCGCCGGATTCCGTATTACATCGTCGGCGGCGTGCGCTTTTACGAGCAGCGCGACGTGAAGGATTTGCTCGCGTACCTGCGCGTGCTCGCCAATCCGGCCGACGCGGTCAGCCTGGAGCGGACGGTCGCGACGCCGCCGCGCGGAATCGGCGCCAAGACCGTCGAGTCGATCACGCACGTCGCCGCGCGCGACAACGTTACCACCTTCGAGGCGATGGGCCGGCTCGAAACCGTGTCCAACGTCGCGCTCAGAATCGCGAAGTCCGCGGGCGCGCTGTATTCCTGGATGCGCGAGCTGGCCGCGCGGGTGGCCGAAACCGCGGTGCGCGAAATCGTTGCGGAAGTTGTGCGCAATTCCGGTTTCGAGGCCTATCTCGACGGGCTTGCCGACGCCGCCGCGCGCAAGCAAAACCTGGCCGAGCTGCTCACCGCCGCGGGCGCCTTCGACGCCGAGAAATCCGGCGGCGGGCTGGCCGAGTTCCTCGAACGCGTCGCGCTGGTCAACGACGCCGACCAGGTCGCGGGCGCCGCCGGACGCGCCGCGTTGATGACGCTGCATACCTCGAAGGGACTCGAATATCCGGTGGTGTTCATGGCCGGGATGGAAGAGGGGCTGTTTCCGCACAGCCGCTCGGCCGACAGCCCCGACGAGATCGAAGAGGAGCGCCGCCTGTGCTACGTCGGGATGACCCGCGCGCGCCGGATGCTCTATCTCACCAACACACTGTCGCGCGAGCTGTATGGAAGACGCGACGAACCGCGCCCGTCGCGGTTTCTGGCCGAGATCGACGGCGGACTGCTGCGCCGAATCGCGCCCGAGCGCGAACGCCCTGTCCTGCGCACGCCCGCGCCCAATTATCCATACGTCGATTACAGCGACAGCCAGCTCTTAGGCGACGAGACCGGCGACGCGGGAGGACCTGCGATCGGCGCGCGCGTGATGCATCCGACCTTCGGCCGCGGAGTCGTGCGCCGCCGGGAGGGCCGCGGCGACAGTGCGAAGGCGTGGGTGAATTTCGACCGCGCCGGAGTCAAGTTGCTGGTGCTCAAATTCGCCAATCTAAAACCGATTGCCGAGTAACCGTTCTTCACTTACAATTTTCGTATAGGATGGATGTTGCTGAGGGCCGCGCTCGAACCCGGGCGCAGTTGCGCGAGTTATTATTGAAGTATCCAAAACATAATCGGCTCCGATGGCTTGCCGCCGCGCTGTGCGTAGTGGTCGCGGCCTGGTCGGCGCCGCTGATCGCGCATGGATGGACCGACGCGGAATTCGAAAAGCGCCCGCTGTACGCATACCCGCTGCCGCGCGGCCGCGACAATATCATCGGCAACCTCATCACCTACCAGCTCGAGAAGGGCGACACGCTGCTCGATGTCGGGCGATGGTTCGGCGTGACGGCCACCGAGATCTCGGAGGCCAACGGCAAAATCGATTGGTGGACGCCGCCGGTCGGCAAGGACATCATCCTGCCCGACGAGCATATTCTTCCCGATACTCCGCACGTGGGAATCATCCTGAATATCCCCGAGATGCGGATTTACTATTACTATCCGTCGCCGACCGGTCCGATTCTCGGCAAACATAAGATAAAAAAGGCCGCGTTCAAGGAAAGCAAATCCGGCAAGCATTCCGCGCTTCACGGCGGCGTGCATCCCGAGGTGGTTTACACCTTTCCGGTCGGCCTTGGGCGCTTTGACTGGAAGACGCCGATCTCCGCCTTCACGGTGCGCGGCAAGACCAAGGAACCTACGTGGGTATTGCCCGAGGATATCTACAAAGAGCACCTCGAACGCGACGGTGAGGCCGAGCACGAGATTCCCGGCGGCGATCCGGATAATCCTCTCGGGCATTACCGGCTCGAACTGACGATCCCCGAATACGCCCTGCACGGCACCAACGTGCCGTGGGGCGTCGGGATGGAAGTCAGCCACGGATGCGTGCGCCTGTACCCCGAAGATATCGAGCGCCTGTTCAACAAGGTCAAGGTCGGTACGCCGGGCGAATTTGTCTATCAGCCGATCAAGTTCGGATGGCGCGGCGACGCGCTTTACGTCGAGGTGCACGACGACCTGTACGGCGTCTATCCGGGCCTGTGGGCGCACGCACAGGACGAGATCAAACGCCTGGGCATACAGGATCAGGTGGATATGCAGAAGCTCGAAAAGGCGGTCGAGGCCAAGACCGGCATTCCCACCTACGTGATGCCCGGGCCGTCCCCCGCCGGCGGCGCGGGCTGACGCGGCGGTGAGCGCGAACGGCGAAACCCGCGCCTTGCTACCCTTTCGAGGTGTCCCTTATACTCCTGCCGATAGCCGCAAATCGGCACCGGCGAACCATTCGCGCCGAGCCGCGCCGCTATCACATTGCGCGCAACCTGAGAGTTATCAATGCGACAGGTAGCCTTTCATCGTCCATCGATTGGACCCGAAGAAGAGCGTGAGGTTCTGGACACCTTGCGCTCGGGATGGATCACGACTGGACCCAAGGCCAAGCGCTTCGAGAAGGAATTCGGCGCCTATGTCGGCGCGCGCAACGCGATAGCGGTGGCGCACTGCACCGGCGCGCTGCATCTGTCGCTATGGGCTATAGGCCTCAAGCCCGGCGACGAAGTTATCACGACGCCGTTCACCTTCACCGCGACCGCCGAGGTGATGGGCTATCTGGGCGTGCGGCCGGTTTTTTGCGACGTCGATCCCGGCACCTTCAACCTCAATCCGGCCCGCGTCGAGGAAGCGCTCGAAGGCGGCAGCCATCCGCGCGTTAAGGCGATCCTGCCGGTCCATTTCGCGGGGCATCCGTGCGACATGGATCGGCTGATGAAAATCGCGCGCGAATACAACGTCAAGATGATCGAAGACGCCGCCCACGCCGCCGGCGCCGCGCGCCACATGGACGGGCGCGGGATGGCGAAAATCGGCACGATCGGCGACCTGACCTGCTTCAGCTTTTACGCGACCAAGAATTTTACCACCGCCGAGGGCGGCATGATCACCACCGCCGACGACGCGATCGCCGAGAAGATCGCCGTCGCGAGCCTGCACGGCATGAACAAGGACGCGTGGAAGCGCTACGACAGGAGCGGGTCGTGGTTCTACGAAATCCACGACCTCGGCTTCAAGTACAACCTGTCCGACGTTCACGCCGCGATCGGAGTGGCCCAACTCAAGCGCGCCGACGATTTCATGCGCCGGCGCACCGAAATCGCGCGGCGCTACAACGCAGGGTTCAAGGGAATCGAAGCCCTCCAGACCCCCTACTCCGAGTCCGGCATCGAGCACGCGTGGCATCTCTATGTGCTGCGGCTCAAACCCGAGCTGATGCGCGTCGGACGCGCGCAGTTCGTCGAGGCGCTGCGCGAGCGGGGAGTCGGCGTGTCGGTACACTGCATCCCGCTGCACACGATGCACTACTATCAGGACGCATATGGATACCGCATGGGAGATTTCCCGGTCTCCGAGGATATTTACAGCCGCTGCCTGTCGCTGCCGATCTATGCCTCGATGAGCGACGCCGATATCGACTACGTGATCGAAACCGTAACCGCGCTCGCGCGCGAGAACCGCCGCTAGCCGGCCGGGCGGCCCAAGGAGACTAAACTTGCGTGCACTGGTAACGGGCGGCGCGGGGTTTCTGGGCTCGCACCTGTGCGAGCGCATACTGCGCGACGGCCACGAAGTCATCTGCCTTGACAACTACTTCAGCGGCAAACGCTCCAACGTCGCGCATCTGCTCGACAACCGCAACTTCGAGCTGATCCGCCACGACACCGTCGAGCCGATCTTGCTCGAAGTCGATCGCATCTTTCATCTGGCCTGCCCCGCGTCTCCGGTCCATTACCAGTACAACCCCGTCAAGACGATCAAGACCAGCGTGATGGGCACGATCAACATGCTGGGCCTTGCCAAGCGGGTGCGCGCGCGGATTTTGCTGACCTCGACCAGCGAGGTTTACGGCGACCCGGAAGAGCATCCGCAGACCGAAAGCTACTGGGGCCACGTCAACCCGATCGGCGTGCGCGCCTGCTACGACGAAGGCAAACGCGTCGCCGAGGCGCTGATGATGGACTATCATCGCCAGAACAAAGTGGACATCCGCATCGTGCGCATCTTCAACACCTACGGCCCACGGATGGCGATCAATGACGGGCGCGTGGTCTCGAACTTCTGCGCCGCCGCGCTGCGCGGAGAGGATCTCGAACTATACGGCGACGGCCGCCAGACCCGCTCGTTCGCCTACGTTGACGATATTATCGACGCGATCGTGCGGATGATGAATCAGGATAAACACATCGGCCCGATCAATATCGGCAATCCCGATGAATTCACGATCTCGGAATTGGCCGCGCTCGCGATCGAGCTGACCCGCAGCCCCTCGAAGCTGAGGCTCATGCCCGCGCGCCCCGACGATCCCGTGCGCCGCAAACCCGACATCACGCTGGCGCGGAAAATCCTCCAATGGGAGCCGCGGATCGCGCTGCGCGACGGGCTCGGCAAAACGATCGAACACATGCGCGCCGAACTCGGCATCGTGGGCGCATGACCACCGCGCTTATAACCGGTGCCTCGAGCGGCCTTGGCGAAGAGTTCGCGCTTGCGCTCGCGCGCGAGAAATACGATCTGGTGCTCGTCGCGCGGCGCGAGGACAAGCTCGCTTCGGTCGCCGAGCGCGCACGCGGCCTCGGCGCTGCCCGCGTCGCGATAGTCGCCGCCGACTTGTCGCGCCCCGCAGCCGCCGAAGAGGTCCATCGCCGCGCCGTCGCCGAGGCCGGCGAAATTGGCTATCTGGTCAACAACGCGGGCTTCGGCACTCGCGGCCGTTTTGAATCGCTGCCGCTCGGCCGCGAGCTTGAACAGATCGATCTCAACGTCGCCGCGCTGGTTGCGCTCACCCGGCTATGCGTCCCCGCGATGCTCGAGCGGCGCCGCGGTGTCGTGATCAACGTCGCCTCGACGGCGGCCTTCCAGCCGGTGCCGTGGATGGCGACCTACGGCGCAACCAAGGCCTTTGTGCTGAGCTTCTCTGAGGCGCTCGCCGAGGAGTACCGCGCCTCGGGGGTGACAATCATGGCGCTGTGTCCCGGTCCGACGCGCACCGGATTCCAGGCCGTCGCCGACACCGCCGGCGCGCGCGTCCCCGCCAACTCATACCTGGACGCCGCGACCGTCGTCCGCCAGGCAATAGCCGCGGCGCGCAAGGGCAAAGCAATCAAGATCAACGGCGTGATGAACCTGCTGATGGCCGAGTCCACGCGACTCGCGCCGCGCGCAATCGTGCGCCGAATCGCCGGCGCGATGTTCAAGGATCATTAGAGGATGGCCGCGCTTGCCATCGCCGCCGCGTGGGACAAAGATTGAATCAATCTTTCCGCTGTCTTACTTGAAGCAATGATCGCGCGCGCAGTTATCGCTGGAGTATCAGTGCTTGCGATGTGCATCGCATTCGGCGCGGGATGCTCGGCTCCGCAGGCCATCGCACCGCCTCCCGCGCCGGTTCCGGTGCTCGCGACTGAGCCGGTCAAGGAAACGCCCGACCCGCTGATGCAGGACTGGAACATTTTTCCCGATCCGACCACCGGCACGGTCGAGGTCTATCACAAGGGCGCGTATGTCGGCGCGGTTAGCGGGGACGAGCCGGCCGGCGAAGATCCGCCCGCGCCGCATCAGGGCAGCAACTGAGCACGCCCCGCTCGATTCATTCGCGCAGCAGTGCGCGCGAGATCACGACACGCTGAATCTGCGAGGTGCCCTCGTAGATCTGCAAGAGCTTGGCGTCGCGCATCAGTTTCTGCACGGGATACTCGTTCATGTAGCCGTAGCCGCCGAAGATTTGCACCGCGTCGGTTGTGATCTTCATGCACGAGTCTGCGCAAAAAGCCTTCGCGTAGCTCGAGTTCACATTCGGCGGCGCTTTCTGATCGACCATCCACGCGGCCTTGTAGGTCAGCAGGCGCATCGCTTCGAGCTCGATCGCCATGTCGGCCATCATGAATTGCAGCGCCTGGAAATTCGCGATCGGCTGTCCGAAGGCGTGGCGCTGGCGCGAGTATTTCACGCATTCGTCGAGCGCGCGCTGCGCGATTCCGATTCCAATCGCGGCGGTCTCGGGACGGCTATGGTCGAACGTCGCCATC
>DATKSQ010000058.1:0-23741 GCA_035531615.1 Binataceae bacterium (SeqCode) | reverse complement strand
AGAATTCGCGACGCTCGATCGCTACGAAGAGCTGCCCACGCTCTATACCCGCGAAGTGGTCGAAGTGGCCGTGCCGGACGGCGCCACGATGCGATGCTGGGTCTATCTGTCGACCGCCTGGGCCCCGGCCGACGAGGGCTGACGCGTCCCCAGTCGGTGTCGCCAATCGATCTGGCTGCCGCGAATTGATTTGTAGCCAGCCCCGAGGCGTTGGATAATAGCGGTGCCGGACGGCCGTCGCGGTGCGCGTCACAGCCGGTACACGAATAGCGCGGCGGCGGGCGCCGCGCCGCGTATTGCGCATAAAACTGTTGCGGTATCGGAGGATCAGATGGAGACGATTCGCTTCGACGACCTCGAAAAGCTCAAGGCCAAAGTCAGCGCGGAGTTCGGTCCGTGGAGCAAGCCGATCGCGGTCACGCAGGAGAAGATCAATCAATTCGCCGACGTCACCGGCGACCATCAATGGATTCATCTCGACCTCGAACGCTGCAAGCGCGAAAGCCCCTTTGGCGGACCGGTCGCGCACGGCTTCCTGACGCTCAGCCTGCTGCCCGCGTTCGACATCGACAGCGGATGGAAGGTCGTGGGCTATCGCAACGTGGTCAATTACGGCGCCAACAAACTGCGCTTCATCTCGCCGGTTCCGGCCGGCGCCAGTGTGCATGCCCGCCAGCGCGTAGTCGCGATCGACGCCCGGCCGCAAGGCACCCAGGTGACCCAGGAGACGCAGGTCGCGGTGGTGGGTAACGACAAACCGGCGGTGCTCTACGAGGGGATTTTCCTCTACGTCAAGTGAACGGCTTCGAAATGAATTGCGCGATCGAGAGTGCGGCGTTGTTCGCCACCGGCCTGCTGATCTGGAGCCTGCTCGAGTACGCGATTCACGGCTGGATGGGCCATAGGTTTCGCACCTTCGTCACGCCGATGCATCAAGTGCATCATCGCGATCCGCGGCGGGTCTTTGCGATCGGCGCGTGGCTGCCGGTCGCCGGAGTGATCGGCTTCGGGCTTGCGCGATGGGGGCTGACGCCGGCGATGCTCGTGCTGAGCGGGGTTGCGGTGGGCTTCGCCGGGTATGAGGCTCTGCACTACCGGATCCACTTCCGCCGTCCGCGCGGCCGACTCGCAGAGTACCTGCGCACGCGCCACCTGATTCATCATTGCCGCGCGCCGGACCGATGCTTCGGGGTTACCAGCGCATTGTGGGATCGCGCCCTGGGCACCAATCTGGCGGGCTCAGAGATGCACCGTCTGCGGCCCTCGGTCGCGGACTTGCCGCCGCTCACGGGATCTTCCAACCTGCGCGCGATGCTCCGCCGCCGCGTATATTCGGCCTCCTGACACTATAAGTGCCAAATTGTAGACGCTTCACTTTGCAATCATCGGGTTCTCGGGACAGGTCTTCAATGCGCGCCATCGCGACTGACCCGGACGTCAGTGATGACGGTGCTGGGACGCGATTTCGAGCGCGAGCAATCCGACCACCAGGCCGCCGACGTACAGGTCCCCGGTGATCGATGCCGGGCGCTCAGCATGCGGCCCGCCGGTGCCCGCCGCGTAGCCCGGCACGGGCGGGGCGTTCTGCTGCGCTACGTAGTCCTGGATCGAGCCGAGGTTGGGGTCCGAGGCCATCGAGGATGAGTTCGCTGGGAGCATCTTGGGCGCCGACGCACGGCTGGAGGATGGCGGCGTGGCGCTGGTGAAGGCCGACACGCTATCGAGGGCGGCGGCCGCCATGGCCGGGGTAAGTTGCAGCATCCGATCCGCGGCGACGGCGGATGCTAGCGGGAGCGTGAGCATCGTGAGGGCGAGGATCGAAGCCAGTCCCCGCCATGCACGGCTTGCATGACGCGCGGTCGGCGTCCGACGGTGCCCGTTAGCGGCTGCGAGGCGCGCAAAGCAACTAAAATGCCATTGGTTCATCGTGATGCGCGGCGGGAAAGGCCAGCAAATCGTTGAAGTTCTCTTTCCATGATCGCTTTCCGTCGGTACCCCCGTGGATTGGGGAGCACAAGCCGTACCGGCCAGGATACTGCCCCCACTCGCATTGTTAGACGCATCCGGGCGCGCGCGGTTTCAATCGTCGCGCATAACGGGCAAAAGACTTGCGGTGCGTGCCAGGCGCGCTGGGGCCGATACGAGCCCGGCCAGGGGCGACGCGAAAGCGAGGACGGATGCGATCGGGAGACGCCGAGCGCTAGATCGGGTTGCGCGCGAGCAGGCCGCGCGCGATGACCAGGGCCTGAATCTCGTTGGTGCCCTCGCCAATCAGCATCAGCGGTGCGTCGCGATAGAAACGCTCGACCGGGAACTCCGCCATGTAACCGTAGCCACCGAGCACGCGCAGTGCGTCGAGGGTCATCTTGGCGCAGGCCTCCGACGCGAACAGCTTGGCCATCCCGGCCTCGAGGTCGCAGCGTTCGCCGGCGTCCTTTTTGGTCGCGGCCTGTTCGACCATCAGTTTGGCCGCTTGAAGCTGGGTGCCCATGTCCGCGAGCAACAGTTGCACGGCCTGATGCTGCGCGATCGGTTTGCCGAAGGCGGTGCGCTGCTGGGCATAGCGGATCGCGTTGTCGAACGCGGCCTGGCCGACGCCGACGGCGCGCGCGGCCACATTGATACGGCCGACTTCGAGCGCGCTCATCACCTGCTTGAATCCCTGGCCCTCGGCGCCGCCGATCAGATTGGCCGCTGGCACCGGCAAATCCTCGAAGAGCACCTCGCAGGTGTCGATTCCCTTGTAGCCGAGCTTCTTGAGCGGCTTGCTGACGATGGGTCCCTGCTGGTTCTTTTCGACCGCGAAGATGCTGATGCCGGCGTAGGCGGGCGTGGCCTTGGGATCGGTCTTGGCCGCGACCGCCAGCATCGTGCCATTGAGCGAGTTGGTGATGAACATCTTGCTGCCGGAGAGCACGTAGTTATCACCGTTGCGGGTCGCTGCGGTCTTGATCGATTGCACGTCGCTGCCGGCGTGCGGCTCGGTCAGGCCAAGGCCGCCGCGCTTTTCGCCGGTGGCCATTGCCGGCAGAAAATATTTCTTCTGCGCCTCGGTGCCGTGGTTGGCGATGATGTGCGCCATGATGAGATGGCTGTTGATCACGCCCGCCAGGCTCATCCATCCGCGCGACAGCTCCTCCATCACGCGCGCATAGGTGGCGAACGAAAGCCCGAGTCCGCCATGCTCGGCGGGGATGGTCGCGCCGAACAGGCCGAGCGCTTTCATCGCCGCGACCATCGCGTGCGGATACTCGTCGCGATGCTCGAGTTCGGAGGCCTGCGCAATCACCTCGCGCTCGACGAAGGCGCGCACGGCGGCGACGATGTCGCGATCGTAAACTTCATCCATCGCTTTAACTCCCTGCGGAGCCGCGCAAGTCTCGAATCCGAACCGCGGCCCGATTCAATTCGTGTAGCAAAGCCTGACGCCCAAGCGCCATCGGTCCCACCACCGTCCGCTGGAGCCGCGCGCGCGCCGTGCTAGTGTCATCGCGATGCGGCTGCGGGTCGAAAATGTTGAGCTGAGCGCGGGCGCGTTCCGGCTCGGTCCGCTCTCGCTCGAAGCGGGCGACGGCGAGTACCTGATCGTGCTCGGGCCAACCGGCGCGGGAAAGACGCTTACGCTGGAAGCGATCGCCGGGCTGCGCAGGCCTTCGGCCGGACGAATCCTGATGGACTCGCGCGACATCACGGCGAGCGCGCCCGAAGCGCGGCGCATCGGATTCCTGCATCAGGAGAGCCTGCTCTTCCCGCATCTGAGCGTGCGCGCCAACCTTGCGTACGGAGCGCATCGCATCGCGCGCGCCGAACGCACAGCCAGAATCGCGCGGCTGGCGGCGATGCTCGAAATCGAAGCGCTGCTGGACCGGATGCCGCGCGGGCTGTCCGGCGGCGAGCGCCAGCGGGTCGCGCTGGCGCGGGCGCTCGCGACCGATCCGATGCTGCTGCTGCTCGACGAGCCGATGGCGGCGCTCGATCCGAACTCGCGCCACGCGCTGCGCGAGCGGCTGCGCGCGCTGCATCGCGAACTCGGCACCACCACGATTCATGTGACCCACAGCTTTTCCGAAGCGCTCGCGCTCGGGGACCGGGTCGCGATTCTGATCGACGGGGCGGTGATGCAATCGGGCGCGCCGCGCGAAGTCTTCTCGAGGCCCGCCTCGGCGATGATCGCGCGGTTTCTGAAAACCGCCAGCACCACCCCGCAGGCGAATCCGCCCGACCCGGCGGAGATCCGGCTTGAGCTACGCGTCCGCAGCTTGGCGGTGGTAGCTGAGCCGGACGGCGCCGGTTCCGCAGCTTTGATCGCCGAGGGCGCCGAACTTCGCGCCGCGGGCGCGGCGCCGCCGGACCCCGACGCGATCGCCGCGCGCGTGATCACGATCGAGAACAACGGCGGCGCCCTCGCGCTGACCCTCGCCGCGGGACTCGAGTTGCGGGCGCGGGTCGCGGCTCCCGGCGCGGGCGCGCAGGCGCTGTTCGAAGGCGCCTCGGTCTGGGTGCGCATCCCGCGGCAATAGGAGACTGTCGATAAATGGCGCATCGCGCATTGAATGACCGGCGAGGTGCCACTGGCACGCCGGCGGCCCTCCTAAGAAATAGGATAGAGAAGCACCATCCCGAAGCAATCGTGATTGCTCGCGAGGGCGGGCGGACGAGCCGTCCGCCCCCACTGGCATATTGCCTCCTTTTGTCAGTGGCGGCCGACGGCTCGTCGGCCGGCTGGGGAGCAGAGGCGATGCGGGAGAGGCGAGCGAAACATCATCCCGCGCGAGGAACGCCCCTGTTTCTTACCTGACGTTTCGCGACCCGCGTCGCGTGCCCTGCTACTAAGAACCAGGATTGAGAAGCACCATCCCGAAGCAATCGTGATTGCTCGCGCGGGCGGGCGGACGAGCCGTCCGCCCCCACTGGCATATTGCTTCCTTTTGTCAGTGGCGGCCGACGGCTCGTCGGCCGGCTGGGCAGCAGAGGCGATGCGGGAGAGGCGAGCGAAACATCATCACCGCGCGAGGTACGCCCCCGTTTCTTACCTGACGTGTCGCGATCCGAGTCGCGTGCCCTGCTACTGAAAAAAGGCTTACCGCCAGTAGGGCCGCCGGTATGCCAGTGGCAGCCAGGCGGCCTCTTGCCTCCGGGTATCTACAGGTTGCAAATGTGCTTTTCTCTGTTTATCGAAACCCTCAATAGGGTCGGGGAGCGGGCGCGCGGCCCTTGTGCGGGGATTTATCCGGCGCTAGAGTAAGTGTCAAATTGACGCAAAGTAGCCGGTTTCCGGGCCGGAGCAATGCCCGAGGATTCGCCGTGAACGCATCACCTGAAACTTTCCGGGTTAGTCCCCCGATTTCCGCCCAGGCGTTGTACACCAAGCTGGCCGCGCTGGGCGACGACCGCTACGACCCAGACCTGTGCGGCCGCCTGGCGGGAACCATCGCGGAAATCGTGCGGCTGAAAAAGGAGCGGCGCGCCGTGATCCTGGCGCACAACTATCAGCGCCCGGAGATTTTCGAGGTCGCCGATTTTATCGGCGACTCGCTCGAGCTGGCGCGCAAGGCGCGCGCGGTGCGCGACGCCGACGTGATCGTCTTCTGCGGCGTTCACTTCATGGCCGAGACCGCCAAGGTCTTCAATCCCGAGCGCAAGGTTCTGCTGCCCGACCTGCGCGCCGGATGCTCGCTGGCCGACGCGGTAACCGCCGAGGCGCTGGCCGAGCGCAAGGCGGAGCTGCAGGCGATCTACCCGGACCTGAAAGTGGTCTCGTACGTGAATTGCACCGCCGATGTGAAGGCGCTGTCCGACGCGTGCTGCACGTCAGCCAACGCGGTCAAGATCGTCGAGCGGATCGATTCCGAAAATATCCTGTTCGTGCCCGATCAGAACCTGGCCAATTACGTGCAAGGCAACACCAAAAAGCGGGTCATCTCCTGGGACGGCAACTGCTACGTGCATCATCAGATCACGCCCGAGGAAGTCAGCCGGGTCAAGAATTCGATTCCCGGAATCAAGGTGCTGGCGCATCCCGAGTGCCGCAAAGACGTGCTGGCGCTGGCCGATGCGGTGCTTTCGACCAGCGCGATGCTGGATTACGCGCGCGCGAGCGACGCGGAAAAATTCCTGGTGGTAACCGAGTGCGGATTGTCCGATCGCCTGCTGATGGAGATTCCCGACAAGCGCTTTTACAAGTCGTGCAAACTATGCCGCTTCATGAAGATGATCACGCTCGACGCGACGCTCGATTCGCTGACCCATCTGCGCTTCGAGATCGAGCTGAGCGACGAGGTGCGCGAGGGCGCGCGGCGCGCGCTGGAGCGGATGCTGGAGCTGAGCGCCTGAGGATCACCGCCGCCAGCGGAGTTCCAGTCGCACCGCCGCTAAAGCCTCGTGTCGCACGGCCCAAGGTCGCGGTCGATTCCGTTCTGTTCGCGATTCACGAGCGCAGACTCAAGACTTATCTGGTGCGGCTCAGCCGCGGACCGGCGCGCGGCAAGTGGGCGTTCCCGGGAGGATTGGTCAGAATCGGCGAACTGCTTGACGCGGCGGCGCGGCGCGAGCTCAGCGCCTCGACCGGGATTGCCGACGCGTATCTGGAGCAGCTTTTCACTTTCGGCGATCCCTCGCGCGATCCGCACTCGCACGTGGTATCGGTCGCATACATGGCGCTGATTCCCGATGCGCGGGCGGTCAAAGAGCCGTCATCAAAGTATGCCGAGCGCGGATGGTTCGAGGTCGCGGCGCTGCCGCCGCTTGCGTATGATCATTCGCTGATGGCGGCGTATGCGATCAAGCGGCTGCGCTCGAAGCTCGAGTACAGCAATATCGCGTACGCGCTGCTGCCGCGGGTTTTCAGTTTCGCGGAGTTCGAGGAATTGTACGCGCAAATCCTCGAGCGGCCGATCGATCGGCGCAACTTCCGGCGCCGGATTCTCGCGATGGCGCTGCTGCGGCGGCTCAAGCAGACCCGGCGCGGACCGCATCGGCCGGCGGCCTTGTATGCGTTTGCCCGGCAGAGCCTCCAGATGATTGAAATGCTATAGTCGAAAGCAGGGAATTTCCGATGCAGACCAGCAGCAAGGGAATCGTGGGAATCGTCCTGGCGGTATTGCTCATGGCCGCCGGCGCGTATGCGTTTTTCGGCGACACTCCCGAGTCTTCTGGACCCGGAGTCGCGCAGGTGGCCGCCGGGGCGGGCGCGCAGTGTTGCAAGAGCGACCCCGCCGCCAAACTGCGGATCACGCTTGACCCCAATCTGTTCAAGGGCGACGTCAAAAAGGCGTACACAATCGCACAGGAGGATCCCGCGCTGCTCGCCCAGATGCACTGCTACTGCGGATGCGACCGGACCGACGGCCACAAGAATCTGCTCGATTGTTACCGCGACCGGCATGGCAGCACCTGCGCCATCTGCACCGGCGAGGCGATCGAGGCCGAGCAACTTGCCCGCCAGGGGATGCCGCTCGAGCAGATCCGCGACTCGCTGCGGGCGCGCTTTGCGAACGGGGACTGAAGCTTGTTAGGCCTCGTCTCTTTGTATATCGAGCATTTCACCTATGCGGGGTTGTTCGTGGTGCTGTTGTTATGCGGGCTCGGGCTGCCGCTGCCGGAGGACGTGGCGCTGCTGGCGGGCGGCTTTCTGGTGCATCGGGGAGTGACGCACTACCCGATGACGCTGGCGGTATCGCTGGTCGGAGTTGTCGCGGGCGACAACTCGTTGTTCTTTCTGGGGCGGCGCTTCGGCACGGAGCTGGTGCGCTACCTGGGAATCAACCGTCCGGGAAGGCAGATCCAGATCGGCCGGATTCGCGATTTCATGAACCGCCACGGGCATCGCGCGATCTTCTACGCGCGCTTTCTGGCCGGCTTGCGCGCGCTGATTTACTTGAGCGCCGGGTCGTTCGGTGTGACCCCTTTGCGGTTTCTGATGTACGACCTTTTGGGCGCGGTAATCTCGGTCCCGATCGTGGTGTCGATCGGCTACCTGTTTGGAGGTCAGCTCGAAGTGGCGATTCGTTACGTCGGCGGTTTCGAGCGGCTCATCTGGGTGGTCGTAGTGCTCTCACTGGCGGTGTACGGAACCCGGCTGCTGGTATTGTCAAAGTCCAGCGACAGCGAAACCTGAAACTTGCACCGCGCGTTGGGGGCGCGGGTTGATCTCGAATGGCGATACCGGCGCTCAATCTCAAGGCGAAACTGATCTTGCTGATGGTCGTGCTGCTGGCGCTCACGCTCGGCGCCGAGGTCTGGTTCAGCCTCGGCACCCAGGCGGCGATAATCGAGACCACCGAGCAGCGGGTCAAGGATCTGGCCAGCGCGATCCAGATTAGCGTTCAGGAACTGACCTCGGTCGGCAACACCGATCGCGACCGGCTGCCGCACTATGTGCACAGCCTGCATTCCAACGGCCTCGAGGTCTCGATTGCTTCGTCGCAAAATCTGATCATCAACAGCTCGAATCCGCACCTGATCGGCGCCGAGCTGGTCCCGCGCTCGGCCGACAAACTGGTCGCCGAGCAGCTCAAGCACGGCAGCGAAATTCTGACCATCCCCGCCACCAAGCTCGGTCCCGAGTCGAAAGCCACCACGGTGTATCTGATCCCGGTCGAGGTTGAAGACCACCTGCTCGGCTACGTGCAAGTGGTCGCTAACTTCGGGGACTTTGCGCAGCCGCTGGCGGCGAACCGGATGCATCAGCTCTACGTCGCATTCGGAATTTTCGCGCTCGGGCTGGTGTTCGCGTACATTTTGGCCGATCGCTATGTCAAGCCGATTCACGCCGTCGCCAACGCCGCCCAGAACATAGCGGCGCGCGGACTCGAACCGGTGCTCGAGGCGCATCGCCGCGACGAGATCGGGCTTTTGACCCGCAGCTTCAACGAGATGGTCGCGCAGTTGCGCCACGCCCGCGAGCGCGAGCAGGAACTCAACCGCCTCGAGCGCTTCACCGCGCTCGGGCAGTTGGCCGGGGGCCTCGCCCACGAGATCAAAAATCCGCTCAACTTCATCAGCCTTGCGCTCGATCAGCTACGCGCGCGTTATGCGCGGATGCTCAGCCAGGATTCCGAGAACTTTGTGCGCCAGGTGGTGCTGATGAAGGACGAGGTGCGCCGCCTGAGCGAACTGGTGCAGAGCTTCCTGCATTACGGCCGTCCGATCGAGATTCATCCCGCTCCCATCGACGTAAAGTTGTTGGTCGACGGCGTGCTGGCCATATCCGAATCAAAAGTGAAGAGTCAGGATATCGAGGTGATCGAGAACGCCGACGGCGCGCCGACCATCTTGAACGTCGATGCGGAAAAGCTGCGCACCTGCTTCATGAACGTGGTGGCCAACGGCGTGCAGGCGATGCCCGACGGCGGCACCCTCAAAATAGATTTCGCGCATCAGGGCGATCGCCTGGTCATCACGTTTGCCGACACCGGAGCGGGAATCGACCCGGAGACTGCGACGCACGTATTCGAGCCGTTCTTTACGACCAAGCGCGAAGGGATAGGACTGGGGCTGTTTCTTTCCAAAGCGATAGTCGAAAAACACCGCGGCACCATCGCGATCGGCCCGAGTCAGCCCGGCCCGGGCACGATCGTGACTTTTACATTTCCGATGAACGGGGTGGGCATCCAGCAATGAGCCAGGCTTCCGTACTGGTCGTTGAAGACAACGACCTTGAACGCCAGATAACCGCCGAAACGCTGCGCGAGGAAGGCTTTGCGGTCGAGGAAGCCGCGGTCGGCAAACGCGCGATGGAGCTGTTGGCGCTGTCGCGCTTCGACGTCGTGCTGACCGACCTGATGATGCCGGGAATGTCCGGCGACGAACTGCTGGCCAAGGTGCATGTGAGCTACCCTTCCGCCCAAGTGGTCGTGCTCACCGCCCACGGAACGATCGACAGCGCCGTTCAGGCGATGAAAAACGGCGCGTTCTACTATCTGGCCAAGCCAACCGATCGCGAGACCCTGGTGATGACGGTCGCCAAGGCCGCCGAACTTGCGAGCCTGCAGCAGGAGAACCAGCTTCTAAAGCGCAAGCTCGAGGGCAAGTTCGAGATCGAGGGAATCATCGGCCAGGATCCGGCGATCCAGGAAGTTATTCGGATGATGCGCAAGGTGTCGCCGTCGAACTCGACCGTGCTCATCCAGGGCGAGAGCGGGACCGGCAAGGAGGTCGTCGCGCGCGGAATCCATCGCCTGTCGCCGCGCGCACAGCGGCAATTCGTCGCGATCAACTGTTCGGCGATTCCCGACACGCTCATCGAGAACGAATTTTTCGGGCATGAGCGCGGCGCCTTCACCGGCGCGACCGAACGCAAGCAGGGCCTGTTCGAGACGGCCGACAAATCGACCCTGTTCCTCGACGAAATCGCCGATCTGCCGCAGGGGTTGCAGGCGAAAATCCTGCGCGTACTCCAGGAACGCGAGGTCCGCCGCGTCGGCGGAAACGAATCGTTCCACATCGACGTGCGGCTGGTCGCGGCGACCAACAAGAGCCTGGCCGAAGAGGTCGCCGAGGAACGCTTCCGCGAGGACCTCTATTATCGGATCAACGTGGTGACCATCACCCTGCCTCCGCTGCGCGATCGGCGCGGAGATATTCCGCTGCTCGCCAATCATGCGCTCGCCAAGTTCGGCCATCTGGCCGAGTCGCGGGTCAAGGAAATCAGCCGCGAGGCGATGGAAGTGCTGCTCGATTACGCGTGGCCCGGAAACGTCCGCCAGCTCGAATCGGCGATCGAGCGCGCGATTCTGTTATGCGAGGGCGATACGGTTATGCCGCGCGACCTGCCGCAGGAAGTATTGTCGCGCAAAACGCTGGCCAGACCCGGCGAGCGCGCGGCGCGCGGCGACGGATTCGACATACCGTCGGAAGGGATGAATTTCGAGAACTTTGAACGCGATCTGATTCTGCAGGCGATGGAAAAGAACGAATGGGTGATCGCCAAGGCCGCCAAGATGCTCGGGATGAGCTATCGCACTCTGCAATACCGGCTCGACAAGTTCGGTCTCAAGCGCGGCGAATCCAAACCCCTGGTTCCCCTCAAGCCCCGTGCCTGATAGTCGCTAAATGTAGCAATGTGGAGCATCCCGGCTGTACCGATCGCGAAAAGGTGTTGCGCGTCTGCGACCGGGCTTTGCGCTCGTTTGAACTTACGCTCGCTACACAACGTTAAATTGGAAAGGCACGCGCTTTGCTACCCTCATCGCCGACTATCCGAATCGATCTCGAAGTACGCCGCGAGGACGCAGATGGATTCATCGCCGCCGAAGCCAGTCGCCGCACACGAACGCGAAATGAGACGCAACTATCCTCCCGGCAGGCCCGCGGGCTTGCGCCGCTTTGCGATCCTTCTGCCCTGGTTTTCGCATCGCGAGATTCCGATGCAGATGCCGCTGCGCTCGGTCGCCCGCGAGTTCGAGGAGATGTTTCATCCCTTCGATTGAGGGCGGGCTCAGCGCTGGCCGCACGTCCTGCGCGGATTCGCGCATGGATCGCACTTGCTTAACTTCCTATCACGCTTCGCGTTCCCATCCGGTCGGAATATACACCCAGCATCGCAGCCGCCACCCGCCATCGGTCGTCACCACGACTGACTGGCGCGTGTAGAGCCGCGGAACTTCCTCGTATTCATCGAGAATTGAGAAATCCGGAGCGCCAAGGCCGTCGATCACCACGCCCACGACGGTGGCGCCGGAGTTCGGTGCTATATAGATGTAACGGGCGCGGCCGCGCTCGAAGCCGGCCAGCCGGGCGTGGACTGCACGAGTCTCGCGGCCGAGCAAGCGCGTGCGCGCGGCGGCATTCGCCAGGGTGCCATAAGCAAACAGGCGCGCCGATCGAGATCTCATCGGGGGTAGCTTCTCATCGCCAGCCAATGGATCATGATTGCCGGGACAACGACCGTTATGTTAGCTCAAGATTCCCAATCCCGGGAGAACGACTTGATGTATCGTGGCACAAGAATCATCGCTCCAATTCTGGCCCTGATGCTCGCAATAGCGGGAGCGTCGTGCTCAACCAGCTCGAGTACCGCTGCGCTGGCGAACGGGATGACGGCGAATCAGACCGTGGATGCGATGGGGCCGCCGGATTTGAAGGACTCGATCGCCGATCCGAATCATCCGGGTGCGACGGTGCTGCGCTACGTCTGGCTTGATTCGGGCAAGGTGGCGGTCTTCGGCTCGAACAATCGCGTCGCCAGTATCGGGCAAATCGAACCGGCGGAGGCGACCAAGCAGAAGCTCGAGGCGTCGAACCGACCGCCCTCGACGTTTGATCCGATCGATACGCCGCTCAATTATGCGTTCTATCCGATTCGGGTCGGGCTGATTTACCTGGCCGCCGGACTAAATTGCGTCGCGGGCGGCGGATGCCACAAGCCCGAGCTCCCCTCGCCCGGCCAAGGATGAAGCCCCTGTTCACAATCGATTGAAAGTAACGGGCGCGGCAGCCCAAGAGACCCCCGCGCCCGTGTTGCTACGACCCTGCGCATCGAAGCTCACGGCCGAGGCCAGCGGCTTCGATGACCGGATTAGACACGTCAGGGATTCGCGTTGCCGTTCATCTCTCCGTGGCCGTTGGAGGGCGCCGGAGCCGGAGCGACTCGGGCGTCGATATCAAAGGCCGGGCGATCAAGCGAGGGCTTGAGCGCGATCGGATTCTCGAAGCGGATGATCGAGTGGTTCTGCTTGGTCTCGAACCCAAGCGCAAAGACCTTGCGGGTCAGGTGCTCGAGCGCAGCGCCTTCCAGCACCATCGGCTGTACCCAGATCTGCTCCCCTTCGAGCGAGATGCCATACGGAAACTCAACTGCCTCGCAGGGTTTCGAAAAATGGGTTTGCGCATAAGACTCGCTTTTATCCCAAGGCTTGCAGATTGGATATACCAGAATCGCTCGCGCCATCCTCAGGCCTCCGATGATTGCCGCACCGCGGCGAGCCAATATTCCCGCCCCCTTCGAGAATGACCATAGTTCTCCGCATTCGATCACCGACCAAGCAGGATAATGCGTGAGATCCGGCTTCGGGTAGCTCTGCGGAAAGGTTTCCAGATCGTGCATCGCGAAGCCGGACATCATCCTTTCTATCGGTTCGTCGTTGCGTTCGTAAAGCCCGTAGAGCTCGGCGAACTGGAGATGAACCTTCGCAAGCACAGAGCGCGGTTTCTCCGTGAACCCGACTCCGTGGCGCGTTCGCGCATCATTCATGCGTTCCGCAAAAACTCGCCTCTCCGACTCGGTTTTCATCAGCCGCAATTCCATAGCAGTCCTTCCTCCTAATGCGGGGAAAATTCCCCGGTTAATCCTGGAGAGAAAGGTGGCTGCGCGAGGGAACCGGGACCAGCGGACTGCGGGCATCAATGCAGAACGATCTAAAACGCGAGAATAAATTTGGATAAGGAGAAGGAGCGGGTGAAGGCCCCCCTTTGCCTTCGCCCGCTAAAACCGCAGGAAACGCGATGCGTCTGTCTCTTCCGCAATCGTCGAGTCGAACACCGCTCCGGGCCCAGCAGATCGCTGCGGCCAGCCACCACCACCATAACAACGTCAACAATCGCGCTAACCAACTGTTCAGCTAACATAGTCTAAATGTGTACGCAAGCACGCTTGGTTTGCCTTCAGATTCACACTTGCATCATGACCGCGAGTCAATTTAAGTTGATCGGGTGGATCGGGGAGAGTGAACACGCGTGAATGATAACGGCGAGAGGCGAACCGCCATCGAGGGCTTGGTCGCCGAAATACTTGAGGGCGCTCGTCATCTTAAACACAGAGCGATAAAGGCCTGGCAAACCCCCACAAAGGATATTGAACGTCTTGCTCGCCGAGACTATGTCCGGGCATTGCGCCGCCAACTCTCCTACGGAGAAATCCTTCGGGTTCTAGATAACGCGCAACGGGTTTGGCCGAATCTCAACAAGGTGCAATTCAATATCGCAACTCGACGACAGTTCGAGCGCCGAGCGCATGAATTGACCGCCGATCTCGACGTCCACTTGCAGGCCTCTCCTTATGAGGGCCCCGAGGGGATGGCGCTGCGCGGGTTTTACGTGGAACGTCGCCGGCGGATGCTCAAGCGACCAATCATATATGTGAACACCGCTCATCAGCCCGGAGCGGTCTCAAGTACCTTCTGCCATGAGCTTGGCCATCATTTGACCTCAAAACTTTTTGGCGCGCATCGGGAAGGGGTCCATTTCTTTTTTGACGCCGATTACGCCGAACACCTGAGCGATCCGATCGAACTCGCTGCCGACGTGCTGGTCAGTCTGGCCGGTTATCCCGAAGACAGAGCGCGAGAGCTTTTTTCGGTGCCGTGGGACTGGGGACTGGTCGCGCGGACCGGCAGGCTTTCCCCCGAAGTGTTCGGCAAGGTTCGCAAGCACGCGGAGGCGCACCTCGGGATCGATTTCGGCGCCGATTGGCCGGCGCATCAGAGGCTCAATTATCTGGCGGGTATGATTCACTACGCAAAACTACGGTGGGCATTGCTCGCCGAGTACGACCTATGAAAAAGAAGACGCTCGGACAGGTACTGAAAGCGCAGCGCGAAGCCTTCTCGCTCACTCAACGCGAGCTCGCGCGCAAACTGGGAGTGAAGGCGAGTCATATCGCCTACATGGAGAACGGACGCCGTCGCCCTTCTCTTTCACTCCTCTCACGGATCGCCGACACCCTTGGGCTCGACAAGCAGAAGCTGTTTCTGCTGACGCATCCCGAGGCGCGGGCGCTGGTGACTTCGCAGCGCGAGCCGGCGCCTTCGAACCATCGCGATCTCTCGTGGAAACGGTTCGCCTCCGACCGCGCCCTGCTGGCGCGCAACGGCGTGACCTCGCGCGAGCTCAAAGTGCTGGAGAAGGTTAATTTGCTCGGGCGGGTTTCTTCGCCGCGGCAGTATCTGTTCATTTTGAACTCGATACGCCAGGCGGTCGAAGAAGAAGAAATTTAAATGCGCTAGCGGCGGCGCGTCGCGGAAAAACTCCCGGCGCGCCGCCGCTACTGCTCGCGCCCGCACGCGCGCGGGGCACTGTAAACATCAGGGACTAAAGTCCGTGCCACTGACTCGCGCACCCGCCGCGGCTTGAGCGCGCCCCGCGCATCGTCTAACCTCGCGTCAGGACAAGATCGTGTTCGATAACCCGCGCTGCCAGCACCGCCATGAAAATTGACATCGATCTCAAGGCCGGCTTTCTGCAAAACCTCAAGCGCGAGGTTTTAGCGGCGCTCAGCCCCGAAGAACGGGCGATTATTGAAGTGTCCACCGGCGAGATGGGCAACAAGCCCGACGCGGTCAAGCTCGGATGGCTCAAGATGCGAACCAAAGAGAGCTGGACCAAGCAGCGCTACCTGAAGGCACTCGACCGCACGATGCAGACGCTGCGTGAGGCGGTGGCCGCCGCCGAGGCCGAGAAGAAACCCTGACCGGAGACCTTCGCGTAACTGGATAGCGGCGCGGGATTCCGGGATTTCTCTCGCTCGTAGACTCGGTTCGATTTGACGAGCGGGGGGCATCGCCCGCCCCGGCGCGCCGCGCTACGGCTCAATCTTCGCCACGCGGCGCTTGCCGACTTCGAGCACCTTGTGCTCGCCCGGCACGAATCTGAAGTTGATCTCGGTTACCACGCGGCCATCGACGCGCACTGCGCCTTGTCCGAGCAGGCGGCGCGCCTCGTTGGTCGAGGCCGTGAACTTGATCTGTTTCATCAGCTCGCAGATCCAGATATCGCTTGCGATCCGGTACACCGGAGCGTTCTCCGGCACCTCGCCGCGCTGAAATTTCGACTCGAAATGCGCCCGCGCGGCACGCGCGGCTTCGGGTCCGTGGTACTCCTGGATAATCATCGCCGCCAGCCGTTTCTTGGCTTCCATCGGATGAACCGCGTGGGTGCGGATTCGTTCGAGCTCGTCGGCGGGCGCGTCAGTCAGAAGCGCGTAATAGCGCAGCATCAGCGGATCCGGAATCGACATCAGCTTGCCGAACATCTCGACCGGCGCCTCGGCGATGCCGACATAGTTGCCGAGCGACTTGGACATCTTGCGCACGCCGTCGAGGCCCTCGAGCAGCGGCATCGTCATCACCACCTGCGGCTCCTGGCCCATCGAGCGTTGCAGGTCGCGGCCCACCAGCAGATTGAACTTCTGGTCGGTGCCGCCAATCTCGACATCGGCGTCGAGCGCGACCGAGTCGTAGGCCTGAATCAGCGGATAGAGTAGCTCGTGCAGGAACAGCGGCTCGCCCGCTTCGAGACGGTTTTCAAAATCATCGCGCTCGAGCATCCGCGCCACGCTGACTCGCGCCGCGAGCAGGATGAGGCGGCTCACCCCCATCGCATCCATCCATTCGCTGTTGAAGCGGACCTCGGTGCGATTCGGATCCAGAATCTTAAACGCCTGCGAACGATAGGTCTCGGCGTTGGCGCGAATTTCCGCACGATCCAGCGGCTTGCGGGTTTCCGAGCGCCCGGTCGGATCACCGATCGTCGCGGTAAAGTCGCCCACCAGAAAGATCACCGTATGGCCATCGTTCTGGAAGTCGCGCAGCTTCTTCAGGGTCAGCGTATGGCCCAGATGCAGGTCCGGCGCGGTTGGATCCATTCCGAGCTTGATGCGCAGCGGTCGGCCGAGGCCGAGCTTGGCCACGAGCTCGGCGGGAGAAATGACTTCAACCGCGCCGTGGCCGAGAGCGCGCGCGCGCTCGGCGATATTCGAGGAATCTTTCCTGGCTTGTTCGCTCACGGTCGGGATCACTGGAGGTTCAGGGTACCCGAAACGGGCCGCCGATCAAAAACCCCCACCGGCGGGGTATCGCGCGGCCGCCTCCGGCGCTAGCGCTCGAGCTTTCCGCGGTCGCGGCCACCCGATGGCCAGGTATCGGCGCAAATCGAAAATCGGCCGCCGCGATGCGCTGGCGCCGCCACCACCACGTGGCGGCGGCGCAGCCGCGCGCGCAAGGCGCTAAGCGTCGAGCGGCGCACGCTACCCAATGATTTCGCCGAAACCCGGGTGCCGGGATCTCCGCGGCCCGCCGCGCCGCACGCTCGCGCAAAGCTCCTGCGTCCGAGCGCGAAGCAGGTGGGACCATAGAGTTCCGCCAATACAAAGAGCTGCACCCGGCTCAGGTTGTCCACACACGCCCTGATTCGCGCGAAGTCTCCAAGCGCACCCGGCTGGGGCCCCGCGGCGTCGCGCGCGATACGCGGCAATTGCACCTGCGGATTGAAAGCCACGCCGCGCAGCAACGCGCTCAAGCGAAAGAAAAAACGCAGGGCCGCCGCGGTCGACCTGAACCTCGGTCTGAATTTCTGTTTCATGCGCTCCCCTTGTGACCAACCGCCGCGCAGGAAGTCTCGGTGCGGCGCTCCGGTCCGGGCGCCCGCCCGTTGATTGTGGATGAGCGGCGCCTTCAAGGCATACGTAGCGCATGAATCGCGCGATTGTCAACTGATAGACACATTAAATATCTTTTAGTTACCATACCGGGCTGATTACTTTTCCTACACCATCGTGAGTCCGCGATGGATGCACGAAACCCGTCTATGCGCGCTGGTTGTACCGGCCCATCGCGCGCTCGAGCCCCTCGCCCACGATTGCCTCGACCGCCTCGGTGGCGCGCGCTAAAGCCGGAGCAAGCTCGTTCATCTCCCCCGCGCGCATCGGCCGCAGCAGATAGTCGCGCGGGTCGTCATCCCCCTCCGGATGCCCCATCCCGATCCGCACGCGGATAAAGTCCCGGCTCCCGAGCGAGTCGGCGATCGATCTTACGCCACGGTTTCCGGCATCGCCGCCGCCGCGCTTGATGCGCAGGCGGCGCGCTTCGAGATCCATCTCGTCGTGGATGACGATCAACCGCTCGAGTGGGATTTTGAAATAGCCGAGCAGCGCCGCGACGCATTCCCCGGAGGCGTTGTAGAAGGTTTCGGGCTCGACCAGGATCGCGCGATGCCCCGCGAGCAGCGTCTCCGCGGTCACGCCTGAGAAACGCCGGCGGCCAAACTGAGCGCCTTTGCCCCGTGCCAGAAGATCGAGAGTCATAAATCCCGCATTATGCCGGGAGCGCGCGTAGTCGCCGCCAGGGTTACCCAGGCCGGCGACGACCCACTCGAACGTGACGCTCGCGCCCTCGGAAACATCGGGCGAGGATCGGCGCTGCTTGCGAAAGCCTCCGAACAGGTTGCCGATTCTGCTCATCGCCGAATACGGGGGCGCGGAGTATTCGAGGCGGCCAGCGGCGCGAGCGCGCGGTACAGAGTGCGCATCTCGACGGGTGTTCCGATCGCGATCCGCAGCGCGTCGCGCAGCATCGGGGTCGCGAAGTGCCGCACGAGGATTCCCGATTTCCTGAGCAAGCGCGCGACTGGTGCAAGGTCGCGGCCCGGTATCCGCGCCAGAACGAAATTCGACTCCGACGGCGCCACCTCGAAGCCAAGCCGGCGCAGGCGCGCGATCGCCCGCGCGCGCGTGGACTTCACGCGCTCGACGTTGCGCCGCATCCATGCGATGTCATCGAGGGCGGCGGCCCCCGCCGCGAGCGATACCCGGTTCAGGTTGTACGAATCCTTGACTTTAAGCAGGGCCTCGATAACCCGCGGATGTGCGAAGCACAGGCCCAAGCGCATCCCCGCCAGCGAAAAGGACTTCGACAGGGTGCGGAGAATCACCAGGTTCGGATGCCGCCGGAGAATTCGCAATGCGTTGTCCGCGGCGAAATCGACGTACGCTTCATCGATCACCAGCAGGCGTCCGTCGAGCGCGCGCGCCAGATCCGCGAGCTTCGCCACCGGGGTGAAGCTGCCCGAAGGAGAATTGGGATTGCACACTATCGTCAGATGGGCGCGCGCGCGCGCCAACCGCTCAAGCGGAAGCGCGAAGCCGGCGCCGAACGCGATCCGAACCGCGCGCGCTTCCTGGACCTCGGCCAGCGTGTCGTACAGCGAGTAGGTCGGCACCGGATAGGCGACCTTGTCTCCGCGTCCAAGCGCCGCCCGAAACAGCATTGCAAGCAGCTCATCAGAGCCGTTGCCGGCCAGGATCATCGCGCTTGGAAGGCGGTACGCATGTGAGGCGGCGGCGACAAACTGGTCGGCACGGGGAGCGGGATACAGGCGCAGCGAATCGCGCGCGGAACTCCGGACCGCACGGCGGACCTTCGGCGACGGCGGATAGGGATTTTCATTGGTGTTGAGCTTGATCAGCCGTTCACCGGCGCGCGGTTGCTCGCCCGGCATGTAGGGCGCCATCCGATCGATCGAGCGTCGGAACATCGCCACCGCTTCCGGATTCCTTCCTGCTTCGGGCCGGCTCTGCTTGTGAATCATCTTTTGGGGAGTCACCCTAATGGAATGCAGCCGCGCGGCCGGTGATCGCACCGGTGGCTGAGATCGCGATCCTGATCATCATTTCACCTATTTTCCGTGCGCGCTCAGCGCCGCACCTCGCGCAGCATCCGCTTTCTGAACTCGCGCGCGGTGCACCGGAACTTGAACGCCTTGCGCCGGTTGACGAACAGAACCGGAACCTCCTGTCCGTAGAGCGCCTCGAGTTCGGGATTGGCGTCGATCTCGATACGCTCGAGGCGCGCGGCGAAGCGCGGCAGCTCCGCCTCGATTACTTCTTCCATCTCGCGGCACAGTTCGCACTCGCGGCGCGTGTACATGGTCAGTTCGATCATCGGGCGCGGGCGCCAGGGAGCGTTCCAGCGGATTTACTTTAGCCGTGAATTCGGAGCAGTCCAAGCATCCGCCGCGCGCGGCGGCACTCACTTGATGGTGTTGGGGCGGATGATATTGATCGGAATGGCCAGGGTTTTTTTCACGAACTCGGTGACCGTGTGAATCGGCATCGGCATGATCGACGGGTTGTCGATGGGTCCGTGGACGTGCATGTAGGCGGCCAGCAATTCACTGGTGCCGCTGGCGACATTGCCGCCAATCAGGGGAATCTTGCTGACCAGCCAATTGACGGTGCCGAACGGATACAGGGCAAAGCTCATGTTCATCGTGCTGTCGCCGAAGTTGATGCTGCCGGCGCCAGTGATGGTCATCACGGAGCCCTGAATCACAAACTGGTCGTTCCAGAACTCGCCGCGGACGCCTTTTAGATCGACGAAGATGGCGTCAAACGGCAAGCCCGAGACGGTGGGATCCGGAATTTTAGCGGTGATCCAGCTTTTGAGATCGATCAGCGCCAGCATCCGTGAGATCACGGTGAAGCGATTGATGGTGCCGTTGCGCATCGTGAGCGAGATCTTGCCGGCGAGAGTCTGGAAAAAGTCGGAATTAGTATCGGCCCACAGATCCACCGCGACCCACATTTTTCCCAGCACGGGAGATTCCTTGCGCTTGCCCGACAGCATGAACAGCGGAGCCGAGTCGATATTCGCGACCTTGCCGGTGATATGTATCCAATCGTCCTTTTCGCGGCCGATAATTTCGAGGTTGATCTTGCCGCGAAACGAGTGTGCGGAAAAATTCCACACCCGCCATGCGCCGTGGTCGTAACTGAAATCTCCCCGAATATTGGCCATCGGGAAAAGTCCAAGGCGGCCTTTGTGCACGCGAACGAATCCCCTGACCGGCAGCGGAAAATGGGTGGGCGGCGTAGCCGGCGACCACGGCATCCGGATGAACTTCATCACCTCGAAGTCGAGGACTTGCACGTCGGCGTCGATCCGGAGGATTGGATGCTCGAGATCCGCGATCGACATTTGAAACGTGAGCGGCTGCCCCTCGAGCGTCGAGGCCGGCATCGCAACCACCACCGAGTGCCGGGTAAAGGAAAAAGTGACTCCCTGCACGATCATCGGGGAGCGCATGAACCCAAAGCGGACCTCACCCTTGCTCAGGACCAGCTTGCCGTTGGCGGCCAGCTCGCCGCGCCGCGTGGGATCGGCACGCAGGACCAGCTTGCCGCCGATGGGACCACTGACCTCCAGGTCGGAAGGATCAATCACCAGCGCCAGCCACAGCCCGGCTTCCATTTGATGAATGTCGATGGCGGCGTCGCGCACGTGGACACCGGCGCCGTCAAAGCCAAGGGTACCGTTGACGGTGCCGTCGCCGCCCGAGGTCGCCAGCGCGAGGTGATCGATCGTGACGATGCCGGGACTGACAGTGATCATGCCGCGGCGAAATTCGACCGGTGCGGGAGTGCCCTTCACCGTCAGCACGAGGCGATTGGCCTCGAGCCTGAGGTGGTAATTGTCGGGAGGCACGGGCATATCAGGATTGAGGCTGCCATTGGCGTCGAGTGTGATTCCGATTCTGCCGCGCACCGAAGTGAGCCGCCGGCGCGCCTCAATTTTGAGCGTCTTCATCGCGCGCATTCCGGCCGGGAATAGTTCGGCAACGTCAGCGTCGGCCTTGAACACGAGCCGGTATGGGATCCGATTGAGCCCCCCGGCCAGCTCGAGCCGCACGGCGATATCGCTTAGCTGCGAACGTCCAAGCGTCGCGGAGCCTTGATTGGCGGTCAGGATGCCACCCGAGTAGTGCAGCGCCACGCTCAGATTGGATACCGGCGGCAAGCGCCAGTCGCCGGGCAATGGAAACGCAGCGTTCGAGAGCGCGGCGGAGAACTCGAGTCCCTCTCGAATGGCGGCGAGCGGATTGGTGCGGAACTTCGCGACTGTGGTCGTGAACGCGGCGCTGTCGAGCGACAGCTTAGCGGCACTGACCTGGCTGAGTGCCGCGCTGAGCGAGCGCGGAACCTCGCGGATGCGGTCAAGCTGGGCACGCACCGCGGCCGCATCGACCGACGCCCCGGAAAGATGAATGGTGACCCTTGGATTGTCGCCGAACGGATCCTGGACCTGGCCATCGCCGGCAAGGATCTCCGCGCCGCCATGATTTATGACCAATCGCGTAAGCGTTGAAACCCCAGGCGACGCAACAAACTCCAGGCTGGCGGAATAGCCGCCCAGCCGATCGGTCGCGGTGAGATCCTTGCCGCTGAGCGCCAGATCCTTAACGCTTAAGTCGGCGGTGCCGCGCGCGCTGCCGTCGTCGGCGAGCGCGAAAACAATCTGCCCCGCGCTCGCGCCCTCGGCATGCAGCACGCCCTGCGCCGTGAGCGCATCCAGGCGGGCGTTCCAGTACATGATTTTTCCGCTGGCGACCCGCTGCGACAGCGTCTGGCGGCTGACGCCCCCGCGCAGATGCCCCGCGATCCGAAGCCCGGCCAGCGGCTTGCGCACCACCCGCGCGTCGAATGAAACCTGCCATACGGCGGAATCCCAACGCTTTCGATACGCGGTCATCCCGACCCGATCGACAACCGCGACGCCGCTCGAATCGCGGACCGTGGCGTTGGTGATTTCGATCCGCCACGCCACGTTGCCAAGATCGTGGAGCGGAATGAGCAGACCCTGAACCGCCTCGGCGCCGGGGCGTGGCAGCGGCACGGCGGTTAGATCGGAGGTGCTCATCGGCACCGTGATGTCGGGGCTGTCGAGCGTCAGGGCGGTCAGCGGTATCCCGTGCGAGAACAGCAGCGCGTGGTAGCTGATAGTCGCGCGGATGCGCGCCAGAGTGACTACTTCGTGGTAGCCGCCGACAACGCGCGGATGGTCGAGCTCAATTACCAGATGATCGCGCAGATGAAGGTGCGGGGTGGCGGCGGCGATTTCGAGACCGGTGCGATTCTTCACCGCGACCAGCATCGCGTCAACCAATCGCGCGCGGTTCAAATAGAGACCGACGGCGGCCGCGGCCAGCAGGACTACACCGGAGATGAGAACAGTCGCAGCGAGCCGCAGGATTCGCATTCTTGCCCGCCCGGATTCCGAAGGTCCGCCTGATGCGTGCGGGGGCGGCGCGGGCCGCGCCTAGTCGCCCTCGGCCATTTCCTCGCCGGCCGATTCCGAAAAGCCGGCGCGATGCTTGTTGCGAAGCGCGGTCTTGAGAACTCGATTGCGCATGCGGACCGACTTGGGCGTCACCTCGACCAGCTCCTCTTCATCGATCCACTCGAGCGCGAGGTCGAGCGTCATCGGGCGGGCGGGCGAGATACGCACGGCTTCGTCGTGCCCGCTGGCGCGCATGTTGGAGAGCTTTTTTTCGCGGCACACGTTGACGGGCAGATTGATCTCGCGCGAATACTCGCCGAGGACCATCCCTTCGTAAACCGGCTGGCCGGGCGAGATGAAAAATCGCCCGCGCTCTTGCAGATGGAAAATAGCGTACGCGGTCGCGGCGCCTTCGCGATCGGAAACCATCGCGCCGTTGGCGCGCGACAGGATCGGCCCGGCCCACGGCGCGTAGCCGTTGAAGAGCGAATTCATCACGCCGCTGCCGCGGGTGTTTTCGAGAAATTTTCCGCGAAAGCCGATTAGCCCGCGCGCCGGGACATCGTATTCCAGCCGCACGCGGCCGCCGGCGTGGGTGACCATCGTGCGCATCTTTCCTTTGCGCGCCGAGAGCAACTGGGTGACCATGCCGATATATTCTTCCGGGATGTCCACCATCAGCAGCTCCATCGGCTCGAGCACCTGGCCGCCGGATTGGCGGGTGAGCACGGTGGGCTTCGAGACCTGGAGCTCGAAACCCTCGCGCCGCATGGTCTCAACGATCACCGCGAGCTGCAGCTCGCCGCGTCCCATCACGCGCCACGCGTCGGGCGAGAGCTGCTCGACACGGATACTGACGTTGCGCCGTGATTCAAGATCGAGCCGCTCGCCGAGCTTGCGCGAGGTGACGTAGTCGCCTTCGCGGCCGGCCCACGGCGAGTTATTCACCGAAAAGGTCATCGCGACCGTGGGCTC
>DATKSQ010000057.1:0-7272 GCA_035531615.1 Binataceae bacterium (SeqCode) | reverse complement strand
GCGCTCCGTAACCGAGATTGGAGCGCACGCTCAGATGCGGAAAAAGCAGGCTGTCCTGGTAAAGAAATCCGATTCGCCGCGCCTCGGGCGCGCTCGCCGTGACCTCGCGCGAGTCCATCAGGATTCGTCCGGCCGTTGGCCTGCGCAATCCCGCGATCGTTTCGAGCGTGACGGTCTTTCCGGCACCGGTCGGTCCGAGCACGATCAGATACTCGCCGTCGCCCGTTTCGAGCGTGATCGGTCCAAGGCGGAAGGCACCCGCGCTGACTTGCATATCTTCGAGCCGAAGCCGCATCGCGACGAGACTAGCACGCCGCGCGCGCGGCTCCAGCGGACGGTGCGGCGCGCCGATGGCGCTCGGGCGCGGCGATTTGCTACACGCAGATATGCGAGACGCGCGTCCGGTTCGCTTTCGGACGGCGCCGGCGGGAGTTAATGTGATGGATGAAGTTTACGATCGCGACATAATCGCCGCGGTGCGCGCCTTCGTCGAGCGCGAGGTGATTGCGCAGGCCTCCGAACTCGAGCATCGCGACGAGTATCCGCACGCGATGGTCGCCACAATGAAGGCGCTCGGGCTGTTCGGCGCGACGATCCCCGCCGAGCACGGCGGACTGGGGCTTTCGTTCGCCACCTATGCGCGTGTGATGGAGGAGCTGTCGCGCGGATGGATGAGCCTGGCCGGCGTGATCAACAGCCATCTCATCATGGCGTTCATCATCACTCATCATGGGACTGCCCCGCAGAAGGCCTACTTTTTGCCCGCGATGGCGCGCGGGGACAAGCGCGGCGGCCTTGCGCTGACGGAGCCGCACGCCGGCAGCGACGTGCAATCGATTCGCACTACTGCGGTGCGCCGCGGCGACGATTACATCTTGAAGGGCAGCAAGATGTTCATCACCAACGCCCGCAACGGCACGATGCTGGCCGTCGCGGCGAAGACCGATCCGCGCGCGAAACCCGCATATGCTGGCATCAGCATGTTCGCGGTCGAGAAAAGCGCGGCGGGACCGGCGGTCAGCGCGAATCTCAAAAAGATCGGTTACAAGGGAATCGACACCTGCGAGGTCACGCTCGACGATCTAGCGGTGCCCGCGGCCAATCTGATCGGCGGCGGCGAAGGCCTCGGCTTCAAGCAGGTGATGAGCGCGCTCGAAGTCGGGCGCATCAATGTGGCCGCGCGCGCGGTGGGAGTAGGGCAGGCTGCCTTCGAGACCGCGATTCGCTACGCGCAGCAGCGCACCGCCTTCGGCAAGCCGATCTGCGAGCATCAGGCGGTGCAGTTGATGCTGGCGGATATGGGCACCCGCGTCGAAGCCGCGCGGCTGATGGTCGCCAATGCGGCGCGCAGGAAGGACGCGGGCGAGCGCTGCGACGTCGAGGCCGGGATGGCGAAGCTGTTCGCCTCGGAGGCGTGCGCGAAAATCTCGCTCGACGCGATGCGCGTGCTGGGCGGCTACGGCTTCATGCAGGAGTTCCCGGTCGAGCGCTTCTATCGCGACGCTCCGCTGATGATGATCGGCGAGGGCACCAACGAAATCCAGGCGCTGGTAATCGCCCGCGGCCTCCTCGCGCGCTACCGCGCGTGACTGTGCGGCGCGGCCTCCGGATGGATACGCGCGAATCAGTTCTGCGACTTGACTATAGGTGAGCAACCTCCCTATTTAGTGTCTTATAAGGCTCTTGCTGGGCATGCCCAGCCTTATAGCGAACAAAGACAATGAGCGAATGGAGCGGAGTAACAGTTGGTCATACTCGGACGGGCCAACCCCGTTATGAAGCGCGAGTGTCTCATAAAAGCCTGCACAAGTTTCAGGTGTTTACGGGCGGAGATCACTCGGACGTGGCGGAGAGAGCACGGCGAAAGATGGAGGAGTGGGACGGGCTTTGGAACTCCCACCTTGAGAAACAAGCTAAACTTCAGGCGCGCGCCGAAAAGGCAAAGGAGAAGGGCGATAAGAAGGCGGAGGCAGATGAACGAACGCGGGAAGCCCAGGACGCACTCACCGAAGCTGATGAAATCCTGACGCGCGGCCTTAAACCCTTTGCCGAGGTCTGGGATTCCATAAAGGATAAATCCGACTACACCAGGCCGAAGCCACGCCGACCTAGGGAGCCAACACCGCCGGCCAAACCTGAAATTCCCGCGGAACCGCTGGAATCCGAGGGCCAATTCCGTCCCAAAATAGGTGTGCTCGGGCTGGTTTTGAAGTCGGTCCGAACCGCTCGGGCGGCTGCCGCTCACGAGAGCTTTCTCCTAGCCCACAACGGGTGGAAGGAGCGCGTTCACAGCGTACGTGTGGAATACGAGACCTCGCTGCAAGCGCACGCAGCATCCGTCCAGCAGCTTCGTTCGAAGTTCGATGCTGATGATACCGCGTGGCAGAATGGCCGCAACGAATTTCTCTCGGCGCGCGATGAGCGAAACGCAGGACTTGAGCAGAATCGTCAGGCGTACTCGCGCGGAGAGCCTGAAGCGGTCCGGACCTATTTTGCGCAGCTCCTTTCCGCCTCTGTGTACCCCGAGTGGTGCACCCATTCGTTTGAACTCGAATACAAGCCCGAGACCGGAATTGTCATTGCCGAGTTCGAGCTACCCCCCAGCGATCGCATCCCGACGCTTCAGGAGGTCCGATATCTAGCGGGTCGTGACGAGCATAGCGAGAAACATTTGTCGAGCGGGGTCGCGGACAAGCTGTACGATCGCGTTATCTATCAGATTGCGTTACGGACCTTGCACGAGATATTCGCCGCGGACACTGCGAAGAAGGTTTCATCGATCGTGTTCAACGGCTACGTGAACACAATTGATGCGGCTACAGGCCAGCAGATTACGCCCTGCATTCTTTCACTGCAGGCGTCTGCAACAGAGTTCGGCGAAATTAATTTGAAGGATGCTGACCTGATCGCGTGCTTTCGACGCTTGCGCGGCGTTGCGGCGGCAAAGCTTTCCTCGACCACGCCGATCGCGCCGATCCTGAAGATGTCACGGGAAGATCCGAGATTCATCGAAGGGAAGGCCGTGATCGACGGAGTAGACGCGGGACAAAACCTTGCGGTGATGGATTGGGAGGACTTCGAGTTTCTGATTCGCGAATTGTTTGAACAGGAGTTCTCAGTCGCCGATGGAGAAGTCAAAGTCACCCGTGCAAGTCGCGACGGGGGAGTGGATGCCGTAATTTTCGATCCCGACCCAATTCGAGGCGGGAAAATCGTCGTTCAGGCGAAGCGCTACGCTCATACGGTCGGCGTCTCCGCAGTTCGCGACTTATATGGCACGCTCATCAATGAGGGGGCGAATAAAGGAATCCTGATTAGTACCGCTGATTACGGGCCCGACGCATACGCATTCGCTAAGGGCAAGCCGCTGGTGCTGCTAAGCGGCGGTAACTTGTTGAGCTTGCTTCAGAAGCACGGGCACAAGGCGCGAATAGATCTCGCCGAGGCGCGGAAGATCCTAGCCGAGAAGGAAAGGGAACAGGCTCAGTGAAACGCGCCGAGCGATCACATAATCGCGAACTCGTGCAGGGCGCGGGCGCACTCGGCGGGATGGGTGAACATGATTTCGTGGCCGCACTTCACTACTTTGATCGCGGGGTTCTTTAGCCGGCTTGAGAAATGCGGATGCCAGTTCGCCGCGCCGGCGACCGGGGTTTGATCGTTCTCGCATACCAGGTATCCGGTCGGCACGCCCGAAGCGTGAAAGGCCGCCATCGGGATCGGTTCGAGCGCCAGTCCCCACGGCTGCGGGCATAGCGAGGCGTCGATCCATTTGCGCATTTCCGGCGGCACATCGTTCATCAAGCCGGCGTAAAACTGCGGACCCATCGCCTCGACCGGAAGCGATCGGTCGGGCCGCGACGCGATCAGGTCGAGCATCGGCTTAGTGGCCGGATTGGCGGAATCCGTGAGGCGCTCACCGTCGAGCGGGACGATCGCGCTGACGAATACGGTGCGCTTGATGCGCGACGCAATGCGTGCGGTGACACCCGAAATGGTCAGTCCGCCGAGGCTGTGCCCTGCGAGCACAACTTGGCGCAAGTCGCGCTCCTCGATGAAGCGCACGACGCTATCGATGTAGGTTTGCAACGTTATCTTGGCGCGATCGGTATAATTCTGCCCATGACCGGGGAGATCGACCGCAAAAGCGCGGTCGCCCAGCTTATCGAGCTGGTTGATAACCGCTGCCCAGCACCACGCACCGTGCCATGCGCCATGTACGAGAACGAATGTATTAGCCATCGTGAAGATCCTCCGCGATCCATCACTAATCATGAACACTCGTTCAGGCGCAACGGTTGGACCGATTGTTGCGTCTAATCAGCATGGAGGCGGTGATGATGGAATCGAAAGCAATTTCGCAAACGCGTCGCGGCCTGGAAGCTGAAGCGCACTATTTCATATTTGCCTTCATCCTGAGCGTGCTGTTCGTGATCGTCACCTGGCGATGGGCCGCGATGGTCAATCCTCGCCTGTGGACGCTGTGGGAGGATTCCCGCGCTGAAATCAGCCGGCCGATCGCGGCCTCGATTGCGGCACCTCGGAAGACTGATCACGTTGCGGCAGTGACACCTTCGGATGCACAGCGGCAACAAAGGTCGAAGGCGCTCCTGCTGCGATTACTCGCGCTCGGAATCGACAGCGCGCCGCGGCGTTAACGCGGTTTCGGTCCGGCGCCGGTTATGACGCGACCGGCGTGATTCGCTGCCCATCGCGTAAACCGGCGGGCGGCGCGACGATCACGGTCTCGCCGCCGGACAAACCACCGGTTACCTGCAATCCATCCTGAAATTCGCGCCCAAGCGTAATCTGGGTGCGATACGCGGTCGCGTCGCGCACGGCCCAGACGTAGCTGTGTGAGCCGTCGGAGATGACCGCTTTTTTCGGCACCAATACCAGCGCGGCTTCCTGCCGCACCGGAGCCGCCGCAAGGAAGGTGACCTTTGCGCTCATCTCGGGCTTGATGATATCCAGATCGGGTTGAAGGATATGCACCTCGACTTTGACGGTGCCCTTTTGGCGGTCGGCGGCGGGATAAATTTTGACCACGCTCGAATCGAAGGGATGATCCGGATATGCGTCGAGCGTTACGCGCGCGGGGCTGCCAATCGTGACTTTGGCGATATCGCTCTCGTTGATATCAACCTCGGCGCGCATGTCGTCGGTATCCGCGAGCTGCGCGATATCAGCGGTGCCTTCGCCCGACGAGATCGCGTTGCCGTAATTGATCATCGAGCCGACTTCACGGTACTTGGTCAGTACGATCCCGTTGATCGGAGATCGGATGGTGCACTGGCTCACGTTGAACTTCGCGAACTCGATAGCCGCTTCGGCTTTCTGCAGATAGGCCTGATCGGCCGCGACCGCGTTCGCCGCGATCTCATACTGGTCCTTCGATTCGATGTGGTTTTTGTAGAGTTCGCGTTGGCGCGCTTCCTGAGCGCGCGCCAGCTCCAGGTTGGCCGCCGCAAGGCTGCGATCCGCGATCGCCTGATCGAGCTGCGCGACGTAGTCGCGATCGTCGATCTTCGCGAGCAGGTCGCCCTTCTTGACGCGCTGCCCCTCCTGAATCGGTTCCGCGACGATCTGGCCCAGAATCTGCGCGCCAATCGTGATGTACTTGTCGCGAGTAACAACGTAGCCCGATCCGGTCAGCACCGTACCCGGCTGTCCGGCCTGCTTGATCGAGACGATCGCAGTCTGCACCTCGGGGGGCCGGCCCAGGGTTTTGGTGTACGCGTAGTAACCGCCAGCGCCAAAAATCGCCAGCACGCCCAGCACGATCGCCGCCGGAATCACGCGGCTTGGACGGCGCGGCTCCGCGCCGCGCTTGATACGCAATGATTCGAGCTCGCGCAGATTGGGCGGGCGCGATTGTTCTCCGGCCATCCCTAACTCCTTCTAAGCGCGTCAACCACGCCCAGGCGCATCGCCTGGCGCGCGGGCAACCATCCGCCGAACAGTCCCATCAGGGCGGAGAAGACCAGCGCCTCGATAACGATCGTGAAGGTGACGTGGAAGTTGAACGCTATCGTCGAGAACGTGACGAAGTTGCCGAACGTGGTCGAGAATCCGTCGATCGGCATCGCCAGTATAATTCCGATCGCGCCGGCCGCCGTCGCGAGCAGCACCGACTCGATTAGGAAGCACAACAAAACTGAACCCGGGCTGAAGCCGAGCGCGCGCAGCGTGCCGATTTCCGAGGTGCGCGCCGAGACCGCGGCGTACATCGTGTTCATCGCGGCGAAGACCGCGCCGACGCCCATGATGATCGCGACGATCATCCCGAGCACGCGTATCTGGTTTGCGACCACCGACTGTTCCTTGTAGTACTCGGGCTCGGTTTCGGCCTGCAGATTGATTCGCGGATCGTCGGCGATCCGGTTGATCAGCGCCTCCGCATCGGCTCCTGGAGCCATCTTGAGGCGCACCGTCGCGTAGTACGCGCCGCGCTGCGTGTCGTCCTGCACATTATGGATATCGGCCCAGACCTCGGATTCGAACGAACTTCCCTTGGCGCTGAAGATTCCCACCACCTTCCACTCGCCGCGCCCAAAGCGCATCGTCGAGCCGACCTTCGTGTTCGCGTAGCGTCCGGTCAGCCCTTTGCCGACGATCACTTCTCCGACCGCGGGCTTGAACATCCTGCCTTCTACGATCCGCACGTTCTGATGCACCTCGAGCGCGACCGGCAGCACGCCGCGCACGACGATATTGTCGCTCCTGCCGCCGATTCGCTGGATGAGAACCTGCACCGGAAGCTCCGGCGATATCATCGGAGCTCCGGCGGGGTCGCGGCGAATCTGCGGCAGGAATTTCATCGCCTCGAACTGATCGAGATTGATCGCCGAGTAAGTCTCGGTGGTCGCGCCCTTGCGCAGCACCACCATATTGTCGGGCTCGCCGGTTTCGCTGATCGTCGATCCCAGTCCCGCAACCATCGCCATCACGACCACGAACACTCCGACCACCAGCGCGATTCCACCCGCCGTCATTCCGGTCGAAACGCGCCGCACCAGCAGGCTGCGGACGTTGTATTTGAGCGGTATCGCCATGTCAGGCCACCATCCGGAGCGCGTCAACTATATTCTGGCGCGCGGCGGCGCGCGCCGGCACCCACGCGCTGAGGAGTCCGATAAGCGCGGCGACGACCAGCGTTTCGGCAAGGATCGACGGCGGCATCCTGATCTCGCTCAGCGGGCCGAGCGCCGGAGTGCCGACCGCGAAGATCCGCAGCACGACGAACGCGGCGCCGCAGCCGAGCAATCCGCC
>DATKSQ010000056.1:0-47265 GCA_035531615.1 Binataceae bacterium (SeqCode) | reverse complement strand
ATGCAGCCAGACGTTGCCCGAAACCATCAAGATACGGTTGCGCGGCGTGTCTTCGTAGCCGTGGCGGAAGATTGATTGCCACGCCTGGGAATCCGTGATCTGGCGTTTGACCTCTTTCCAGTCCAACTTCGCCATCTAAACTACTAACCGGGCGTCGACGCCCGCCTCCCTATAAACCCGAGGATTACCTTAAATTGACGCGACCTTCCAACTGCTCGAGTCTTCGACCTAATCTGCGAACGCGCGTAAGGCTACCTAATTACGATGCGACTCTGCAAGAAGAACGGCTGATTCGCGCGGCAATTACCGCTTACCTTGGGTTATTTTCGGCCCCGGGAAGACGTTTCAGCGCCGCTTCCGCGCGAGAAAAGCGGCACGATCAACCCGTACGCGAACATCAGCACCGCGATCGCCGCGACCAGAAGTCCCATCCCCGTCAGCAACCCGGTCGCCATCAGGACCAGCCCGACCACCAGCAGCGGAATCGCGAACGCGATCGGATTGAACGGATCGCCGCGCGCGGCCTTGCGCTGCGAATCGTGCGCAAGCTCGGCCTGATCCGCCTCTTCGTTGCTCTCCTTGAGCAGCGAGACCGCGTAGTCGGTCATCTCCTGCCGATTCGGCATCGCACGCAGCCGCTCGGAAAGCTCGTGCGCGAGCTCCTCGACCGCGCGGTCGTTGGCGCGCGCCTGCGCCTCGGCGCCAGCGCCGGAGGCGTTCGCAGGTTTGGATTCGCGGTCGGATTCGTCGGACATAGAAAACCGGTCTCGATTCCCGCATCGGGCGAGCCACACGTATCGCACCGATGGCCAAGGTGTCAAAGCCCGGCGCGCTTCAAAACCAAGCTGAGCCAACCCCGTCCGGATCGGAGTTGGAAATCGCGGCGCTCGGTGATAGGGATCGTTGCACGACGGAGCTTGCCGTCGCCGGAGGTGTCATCGTGGGTCTGCCCAACGGAATCCATCATCTCGCCATCTGCACCAAAGACATCAAAAAGCAGATCGAATTTTTCACCGACGTGGTCGGGATGGAACTCGCCGCGCTGTACTGGATGCACGGCGTGGACAACACCTTTCATGGCTTCCTGCGCCTGAGCGACAGCTCCTCGATCGCCTTCGTGCAGCATCCCGAGATCGCGCGGATCGCGCCGATCAAGGGCGTGTCGCACGCCGGAACGACGACGGGCAACGTCGCGCCGGGCGTCGTGCAGCATGTGGCGCTCAACGTTGACAGCGAGGCGGACCTGCTGGCGATTCGCGACCGGGTGCGCGCCCACGGCGTGTGGATTTTGGGTCCGCTCGATCACGGTTTCTGCAAATCGATCTACCTGGCCGCGCCCGAAGGGGTCATGCTCGAATTCTCGACCTCGGAAGGTAACGCGATCGACGCCGAGGCGTGGATCGACCCGGAAGTGATGGCGCTGGCCGGAATCAATCGCGAGGAGCTCGAACGCTACAAGCATCCGGCCGCCTTTGAATCGCAGGGCGGCAAAGTCGCGCAGCCCGCGCCCGATCAATCCAAGCCGCTGATGGCTTATCCGCCGGACGCGAAGATCTGGACGATGAGCGACGAGCAGGTGCTGCGCACGATGAGCAACACGACCCCGCCGGTCGCGCCCAAGAAGACCCGCGCCGCGTAGGGAGGCGCTGATCATCCATCGCCGCGGCGCCCGAGACGTCGCGCTCGTCGCCGCTGACGAACTCGAGGCGCTGACCGAGACCGCTCATCTGCTCCGCTCCCCGAACAACGCCCGCCGGCTGACCACGGCGCTGCTCCGCGCACGCGCGGCGCGGCGAGGCTGTGCGCGATCCGTGGTGTTCGAGATGTTTGAACCGTTTCACGGCGGAACCGCGCGATAGCGCGTACATCTACCCCGGTTCGTGACGACGGACCGTTTTCGCCTTCTTTCGGGGCGCATGCGCTAAAAGGAATTCATCGACCAGTTCGCGGACAATCTGCTTTTGACGCAGGTTGCCGAAATCGCTTGGCCTGCCTAGCAGGCGCGGCCACAGAAAATACTCTTTAAGGGTAGCGATCAGCCGAACGGCGGCGTCGAAGGGTTCGGCGACGCTGAGAAGTTTGCGGTCAGTTGCGACCGCGAGCCGCGCCGCCAACGGGTGGGCGGCAACCTTGGTAATTTCTTCATAGAAGAGCTGACCGAGATTGCTCCGTCGCGCGCCTTCGGAGATCACCAAGCGAAAGGCCGAAACGGTCTTCGGTTCGCAAAACGCGCTTGCGAGCTGGTCGGCGAAGGTCGTCAGAAGAGCTCGAAGCTCGCGGCCGCTCCTACCCACACGCGCCAGCACTCGCATGGGGGACCGCTCGATAAGTGCCTGAACGACATTGACGAACAACCCCTCCTTGCTGCCGAAGTAGCGGTACAATGTCTGTTTCGACATGCACGCCTGAGCAGCGATCATATTCATGGAGGCTGCTTGGTAGCCATGGACCGTGAAAACGTCGAGCGCGACCTCCAGGATTTGCGGCGCCTTGGCGGCTGCGGTTCGGGTTGGACGACCAGCCATTGTTTTTGGTTCCACGCACCTTTGCCGCGAGCGAGAATCTTGGCCGAACCGAAGGGCCTTGCCAAGAGCGGCGGAAGGGGCTAAATCATACCAGCTGGTACTATTATTGGGAATGACCTGCTGACGATAACGAAGGTCTCAAAATGAAGCCAAGGAGGCTTTGCCATGCCAACATTGTACGGAACTCTCGGCTCGCCGTTCGTGCGGAAGGCGATCGTTGCTCTGGCCGAAAAGGGGATCAAATACGATCATGAGCAGGTACTTCCGTTCGGCCCAAATGCCGAGTATCGCAAGATTCATCCGCTGGGGAAAATTCCCGCCTACCGTGACGGCGACCGCGTGCTGCCCGATTCGTCGGTTATCCTCGCGTATCTCGAGCGGACGCATCCGGAGCCGCCGCTTTATCCCTCCGATCCTTACGAGTATGCGCGTGCGCTCTGGTACGAGGAGTTTGGCGACGGCGGGCTCGCGCCGGTCACGGGTGCGAAGATTTTCTTTGCGCGCGTGGTCGGGCCTCGCTTCATGAACCTCCAGCCCGACGAAGTCGCGATCAAGAAGACACTCGACGAAGAGGTGCCGCCGCTGTTCGACTACCTCGAACAGGAAATTGGCGGCAAACAATTCCTGGTCGCCAACCGCTTCACCATTGCCGACATCGGCGTTGCAACCCAGTTCGTCAATTTCGAGCTCGCCGGATGCAGCGTCGATGTGAAACGATGGCCGCGGCTCGCCGTCTATGTCGAGGGCATCCACAATCGGCCGAGCTTCAAAGCGGTGATCGAAAAAGAGCGCGCGATGTTCAAGCCAAACTAACAATTGACGCTTTCCCCGCTGGAAGGGGTTAGTGGGTTAGGCCGGACTTAGGAGCCGCAAACCCTGGGCGCACAGGCGTTTCAAGCTGTTGGCAGCCGATTGAACTTGCCCCGGTTGTGTGGACACCCCGAGAAGCACGAAAGTGCGGTAGGAGTGGATCATGGAAACAGGCGGCAGGGCAAGTTCATACCCCTTCCCGCACGGGAAGGGGAACCCAGCACGCGGATCGCCGGGCCGGGAGCAAGATGAGGGACTCATCGGTCTTTCGTCGAGCGCATCGTGCAGGCTAGCGGAGGCGGCGATTACGGTTGTGCTCATGGCATGAATGACCTCGACAGATGATATCGCCCGCGCTGCCGAGTCTTGCGGCGTGCGCGAGATAATCCCTCTCCCGCTCGGGAGAGGTCGCGCCGAAGGCGCGGGTGAGGGACCGAAATAATAAATCTCTCTGCCGCCAAGCCGACCCGCCGCCAGCCAGCCGCGCTCGGCTCACGAGCCTGAACCCATTGCCGCGCAGCTCCGCGGCGCAAGCACCCGCACCCGCGCGCGGACCTTGGGCCGTCATTTCGAGCCAGAGCCTGCGATCGCGATCGTCAGGGAGCAAGCCCGCGCGTCGGCAGCCGCGGCGAGAAATCCCGGGATCTCTCACGCTCGCGGACTCGGGTCGAGATGACGATCGGCGGGCATCGCCAATCCCGCGCGCTTTGCCCGCGCGCGCGGGCGCGGCTATTGTTCGTCGCGTGGCACTATCGTGGCCGTCAAGCAGACACCCCTTATCGCGCAATACTTAAGCGTCAAGCAGCGCGTGCCCGACGCGATCCTGTTTTTTCGCCTCGGCGATTTCTACGAGATGTTCTTCGAGGACGCCGAACTCGGCGCGCGCGTGCTCGATATCCAGCTCACCTCGCGCTCGAAAGACGGCGTGCCGCTATGCGGCGTTCCCTACCACGCGGCGGAAGCCTACATCGCCAAGCTCGTCAAGGCGGGCCATAAGGTCGCGATCTGCGAGCAGAGCGCGCCCGCGTCCGGCGCCGGCGCGCTCGCGCGCGGCAATTCCAGAACTCTGATGACGCGGCAGATCGTGCGCGTGATCACGCCCGGCACGGTCGGCGAGCAGACCGTGCTGGTCGCGAGTGAGAAGAATTATCTGGCCGCGATCGTGCGCGATGAGGCCGATGAGTACGCCCCTGATATTCAGGCGGCGCGACAGCACCCTCACCCGCGCGGCGAAACGCCGCGCCGCCCTCTCCCGGAGGGAGAGGGTAAGATTGGTGGCGAAGCGCCGGGCGGGCCTTTATCGGAGGTAGGGGGCAAGACTAGCGGCGAGGGCTACGCGATCGCGGCGATCGACGTCTCGACGGGCGAGTTTATCGCGGCGCGGCTCGCCAACCGGCGCCTGCTGATCGAGGAGCTATTGCGGATCGCGCCGCGCGAGATCGTGATATTGGCGAACGATCCGGAACTTAAAGTATCACTTGAAGACATGGCAGCGCCGATCACCGTGCTCGAACCCGGCGAGTATCCGGCCGAGGCCGCGCGCGGCGCGATTTCCGCCCGCTTTGGCGCGGCCGCGGCCGCCGAGCTCGAGGCCCCGCTATGCCGCGCGTCGGCCGCCGCGCTCGGCTACCTCGAGCGCAACTTCGGGCGCGATCTGGCGCATCTGGCGCCGCCCGCGGTTTATCGAGCCGCCGAATACATGATGGTCGATGAAACCACCCGGCGGCATCTCGAGCTGGTCGCCTCGAGCGACGGCGCGCGGCCCGGCTCGCTGCTCTCGATCCTTGATGAGACTGCGACCGCCGCCGGCGCCCGCGCGCTGGCCAACTGGATCGTCTATCCGCTGCTCGCGCCGGACGCGATCGCGGATCGGCACGACGCGATCGCCGAGCTGTTCGACGCGGACCTGGGCGGGCAAGTCGCCGACGCGCTCAAGCGGATTGGCGACCTCGAGCGGCTGGGCGGGCGGATCGGCGCGATGCGCGCGTCGCCGCGCGATTGCCTGCATCTGGCGCGCGCGCTCGACGCGGCGGTGCGGCTGCGCGAATGGATGCGCGAGCGCGCCAGCGCGCTCATCGGCGAGCTGGCGGCGCGGATCGCGCCCGATCCTGCGCTCGCCGCGCAAATCGACGCGACCCTCTGCGACGAGCCGCCGCTCAATGCGCGCGACGGCAATCTGATTCGCGCGGGCTTCAATCCCGAGGCCGATGAGCTGCGGGGCCTTTCGTCGGGCGCGCGCGAGGTGCTGGCGCGCCTGGAAACTTCGGAGCGCGAGCGGACCGGAATCGCCTCGCTCAAAGTCCGTTACAACAACGTGTTCGGGTATTACATCGAGGTGACGCGGACCCATCTCGGGCGCGTTCCCGACGACTACGAACGCAAGCAGACGCTGGCCGGCGCCGAGCGCTTCACCACCCCGGCGCTCAAAGAACTCGAGCGCAAAATCTTGAGCGCCGAGAGCGGTCTCAAGGAACTCGAACTGCAACTGTTCACCCGCCTGCTGCGCGACCTGCAGGCGCATAGCGCCGCGATCCTGACCGCCGCCCGCGCGATCGGCGAGTTCGACGCGCTCGCCTCGCTGGCCAAAGTCGCGCGGCGGCGCGGCTACGTCCGGCCCGCGATGAATTCCTCGCGCGCGATCCGAATCCGCGACGGACGCCATCCGGTGCTCGAAGCCGGGATGCGCGCGGGCGAGTTCGTGCCCAATGACCTCGACGCCGACCCCGACACGCGCCAGCTCCTGCTCATCACCGGCCCGAACATGGCGGGCAAATCGACCTATCTGCGCCAGGTCGCGTTGATCGTGATCATGGCGCACATGGGCGGCTTCGTGCCGGCGACCGAGGCCTCGATCGGAATCGTCGATCGGGTGATGACCCGCATCGGCGCGCGCGACGAACTGCGGCGCGGCGAATCGACCTTCATGGTCGAGATGAGCGAGACCGCGCGCCTGCTGGGCGGGCTGACCGACCGCAGCCTCCTGCTGCTCGACGAGGTCGGACGCGGCACCAGCACCTTTGACGGGCTGGCGATCGCGTGGGCGGTGGCGGAGTATCTGCACGATTCGGCGCGCGCCAAGGTCCTGTTCGCGACCCATTTTCACGAGCTGACCGATCTTGCGCGCGAGCGTCCGCGCGTTAAGAATTTGAGCATGGCGGTGCGTGAGTGGGGCGGTGAGGTGCTTTTCCTGCGCCGGGTGATCGAAGAGCCGGCCTCGCGCAGCTACGGGATCGAGGTCGCGCGGATCGCGGGGCTGCCCGATTCGATTATCGCGCGCGCCCGTGAAATTCTGTCCAATCTAGAACAGGGCGAACTCGATGAAGCGGGCGGCGTGCGGCTGGCGCACGATCGCCGCGCCCAGCGTCCCGCGCCGCAGTTGAACCTGTTCACCTCCGTCGAGAGCCGCGTGATCGACGAGCTGCTCGCGCTCGACGTGGACCGGCTTACTCCCGTCGAGGCGCTGGGCGCGCTCGCCGCGATGCGGGCGCGGCTCAAGAAGAGCGGCGGCTGACACGCTGGTCCGGTGGCGCAGGCGGTGTTGTTGGTGGTGGCGGCGGAAGCGAAAAATTTGAAAACCCACGCCTGCGCCGCCGCGATGACCGCGATGCTGGCGGCAATGCTGATCGCCGCGCCCGCGGCGGATGCCTCGATCGAGTCGGCTACACTCATCTCGGCCGATATCGCGCAGGCCGGCGCGGCGCGCGAGCTGCGCTTCGGGTTCGCCGGTCTCGCGCCGCGATGGAAGCTGAGCGCGCACGGACAGGAGCTATGGATCGATCTGCCGCACACCACGAGCCAGACGCCCCCGCGTCCGCTCTTCGGGCGTGAGGCCGCGCCGCTTGCGGCAGTGCGCGTGCTCGATACCGGCTCGGGCGGCGTCAGGATCGTGCTGCAAGTAGAAGGCAAAACCGACTACGCGATCGCGCGACTGCGTCATCAGATTGTAGTGCTCATCGCTCCCGCCGGAGCCGTCCCCAACCTTGCCGCCGCGCTGCTGACGATGCGCGAGCCGCGCGAGACTCCCCCGCCGGCCGCGGCTGAATCCCCGGGCGCGGCGCCGTCGCGCGAGCATCCTGCTCTTGCACCCACGCCGCCGCCGGCTAGGGTCGTCGCGAACGGCGCGCCCACGCGGGGACATCCGCTGGTCATGATCGATCCGGGCCACGGCGGCTACGACCCCGGCGCCAGCTCGGCGGACGGAATCGAAGAGAAGAATCTGGCGCTCGAAATCGCGCTACGCCTGAAGGCCGCGCTCGAAGCGCGCGGAATCAACGCCGCGATGACGCGCACGACCGATGAGTTCGTCGCACTCGGCGGACGTACTCGAATCGCCAATGGCGCGGATGCCGACTTGTTTGTTTCAATCCACCTAAATTCGAGCCCCAATCCGGAAACCACCGGAATCGAGGTCTATTACCTCAATAACACCACCGACCGTGCCACTATCCGGCTGGCGCGGATGGAGAATGCGCAATCGGCGGGTGGCTATGGCGCGTCGGGCGAGCCCAACTTAAACTACATCCTGACCGACTTGCGCCAACAATATAAAGCGACCGAGGCGGCTGCCCTCGCGCGGATGATCGATGCGCAGACGGTGGCCGATTTGGACGCGGGATTCGGAATCAATGTGAACGCACTCGGGGCGCGGAGGGGACCTTTTTACGTGCTGGTCGGAGCGCAAATGCCGGCGGTGCTGGTGGAATGCGGATTCCTGTCAAATCAGGCCGAGGCGCATCGGCTTGCCTCGGCGCAGTATCAGCAGATCCTGGCTCGCGGAGTCGCCGCCGCGATCGTTCATTACCTGAACGCCGACGCCGCCGTGGGTAACCTGTGAGCACCCTGGTGCGGGCTCCCGGCGAGGCCGCGCGGCCGGCGCCGCGGGGCGAAGATTTTCTGTTGCGCGAGTTCCAGACCACCCGCACTCCGGGCCTGACCGCGCGCGAGTACCTGACCTCGGTGCGCGCGGAGCTGGCCGAGTTTCACTTCAAGGGCGCCAGCGGCAGCGAGATCGTGCGGATGCACACGGCCGCGATGGACGATCTGATGCGCGCGCTGTTCCGCTACGCCGATGCCGAGCACGGGCGGCGCTTTCCCAAGCTCAATCAGCGCATCGCGGTGGTCGCACGCGGCGGATACGGACGCAGCGAGCTCAACCCGCAATCCGACGTCGATCTGCTGTTCCTGCACGATTACAAACGCGGACCCTACGCCGAGATCGTCACCGAAATAATCCTGCACGCGCTGTGGGACGCCGGGCTGATCGTCGGCCACGGCGTGCGCACCGCGCGCGAGTGCGTGCGGCTGGCCAACGATGATTTCAAGGAGAAGACCGCCGCGCTCGACGCGCGCTATCTGTGCGGCGACGAGAAGCTCTACGCCGAGCTCGACAAACTGCTGATCGCCGAGGTGCTCAACCGCAACCAGCAGAAGTTCTTCAAGGCCAAGCTCGAGGAAAGCCGCGAGCGCCACGCCAAGTACGGCGACTCGATTTATCTGCTCGAACCGAATCTCAAGGACGGCGAAGGCGGCCTGCGCGATCTGCACACCGCGATGTGGCTCGCGAAGGTCAAGTACAAGGTCCACTCGCTCGAAGAGCTGGTGCACAAGGCCGTCATCACAGACGCCGAACGCACGAGCGTGATCGAGGCGCGCGACTTTCTGTGGCGGGTGCGCAATTCCCTGCACTTCATCAGCAATCGCCATTTCGACCAGCTCACCTTCGAGATGCAGGAGCGGATCGAGCCGCTGCTGGGCTTGCGCCCGCTCGAGGGTCAGACCGCCGGCTCGGCTCTGATGCGCGCGTACTATCAGCATGCGAGCACGATCTACCAATTCGCCGAGGGGCTGATCGCGCGGGTGGTCGAGGATCCCGCCGCGCGCGGCTTTCTGCGCCGCACTCCCGTGCGTCAGATCCGCCCAGGCGTGCTGGTGCAGCAGAAGCTGCTCGCGATCGGCGACCCGGAACTGTTCAGGGAAGATCCGCTCAACCTGATCACGATTTATTCGGACTGCCAGGCGCAGGACGTCGAGCTGTCGGGCAGTGCCTATCAGTTGGTGCGTGACAACCTGGGGCTGATCGACGACGCGATGCGCCGCGACCCGGCGACCGGCAAGGCGCTGATGCTGATCCTGGCGCATCGCGGCCGCGTCGCCAGCACGCTCGAGGCGATGCATCGCGCGGGCGTCCTCGGCGCGATCATCCCGGAGTTCGGAAATCTGTACGCGCGCGTGCTGCACGACCTCTACCACATCTATACCGTCGATCGTCATTCGCTGGTCGCGGTGCGCGAACTCGAACGGCTGCGCACCGGAGAGTTCAAGGACGCCACGCCCCTGCTGACCGAGGTCGCGCGCGATCTCGATTGCCTGCCGATCGTGTTCCTTGCGCTCTTGCTCCACGACATCGGCAAGGGCCACGGCCACGACCATCATGAACTAGGCGCCACGCTGACCGCCGAAGTTTCGACCCGGCTCGGGCTGGACCCCGAGGAAGTCGATCTGGTGGTGTTCCTGGTGCGCAACCATCTTATGATGTCGCAGGTCGCGCAGAAGGGCGATATCGACGATGAACGCACGATCGATGAATTTGCGCGCCAGGTAGGCTCGATCGATCGCCTCAAGGCGCTGTATCTGCTGACCTATGCCGACATGCGCGCGGTCGCGCCCAAGGTTTACAACAACTGGCGCGACATGCTGCTGAGCGATCTGTATATGCGCGCGCTCAAGCTGATGGAGCAGCGCGATCGCGAAGCGGTCGATCCGGCGCGGCGGTTGGCGACGGTCAAAAACGCGGTGCGCGAGCAGCTCGCGCCGTCGGGCGCTCCGGCGGACGAGATCGAGGCGTTTCTGGCCGAGATGCCCGACCGCTATTTCTTCACCGTGCCGGAATCCGATATCGCGCTGCACTTCGACCTGATGCGCGCGCTCGGCGATCGTCCCATCGTAACCCGCCATCGCCACTTCCCCGAACTCGAATTCAGCGAGTTCATCGTGGTGACGCGCGACCAGCCGGGGCTGTTCTCGATGATCGCGGGCGCGCTGACCGCCAATAATTTGAACATCCTGTCCGCGCGAATCACGACCCGGGCCGGAGGGATTGCGCTCGACGTATTCCGGGTTTCGCATCTGATGGGCGCGGGCGCGATGGCGATGGAGGAAGACCGCTGGCAGCGCGTGCAGCACGACCTCGAGCGGGTGATAACCGGGGCGCAGGAGATTGCGCAACTGGTCGCCTCGGCGCATCACGTGAAAATCGCCGGGCGCCGCTTCACCCGCCGCGTCGCGACCGAAGTCACCCTCGATAATCGCAGCTCCGAGCAGTTCACGGTGCTCGACGTGTTCACCCAGGACCGGGTCGGATTGCTGTTCACGATCACGCACACGCTGTTCGAGCTCGGGATGCTGATCCATCTGGCGCGCATCTCAACTAACGCCGATCAGGCGCTCGACGTGTTTTACGTCAGCGATCGGGACGGCGCCAAAATCACCGACCTGGCGCGGATGCGCGAACTCAAGGAAACCCTCGAAGTCCGGCTCGCCGAAAACCCGGCGCAAGGGAGCGCGGCGTGAGCTGCCCCGGCTGGGACGAATTGATCGACGCGCACCTCGACCGTCAGGCGGCCGAGCGCGGGCTAAGCCGCCATTCGCTAGAGGCTTACGCGCGCGACCTGCGCGACTTCCACGAGTTCTGCACGCGGCGTGACGCCGCGCCCGCAGGCCTAGACGCCGGGCTCATCACCGCCCATCTCGAAGATCTGGGCGCGCGCTATGCCGTCGCGACCCAGCGCCGCCATCTGGCCAGTATCCGCGGGCTCGCGCGCGAGCTGGTCGAGCGCGGAATTATCGCGCGCGATCCCGCGCCGTCGGTGAAGCTGCGGCCGTATCCGCGCAAGCTTCCGCGCACGCTGACCCGGCGCGACGTCGCGACGCTGATCGAGACAATCGACACCGCGCAACTACGCGGACTGCGCGATCGCGCGATGCTGGAAATCGCGTACGGATGCGGCTTGCGCGTCTCCGAGCTGGTCAATCTGCAAATCTCACAGCTCCATCTCGGCGAAGGCGTTATCTCGGCGTTCGGCAAGGGCTCGAAAGAGCGCCTGATTCCAATCGGAGGCGCGGCGGTGCGCGCGCTCAAAGCGTACTTGAAACGCCGCGACCTCGAGTTTCGGCAGGCCGCCGAGGGCAAGCGCACCCGCAGCGCCGCGATGCGCCGCACCAGCGCCGTGTTCGTCACGCGCCTGGGGCGCGCGATGACCCGGCAGGGATTTTTCAAGGCCCTCAAGCAGTGGGCGGCCGACGACCCGCGCACCGCGTGGATCAGCCCGCACACGCTGCGCCATTCGTTCGCGACCCATCTGCTCGAAGGCGGCGCCGACCTGCGCGCGGTGCAGGAGATGCTCGGCCATAGCGACATCTCGACCACCCAGATTTACACCCATCTGACCCGCTCGCATCTACGCAAGGTGCATCGCACCTTCCATCCGCGCGCCACCCGCGCGCGGGCCACGAAAGGAACCGACTGAATTGAGCGATCTGAACGGAACCCTGGCGACGATTTGTGTGGTCGCGCTGCCGATCCTGTTTGCCATTATCGCGCACGAGGTCATGCACGGCGTGGTCGCGCTTTATCTTGGCGACGATACGGCGCTGCGCGCCGGGCGGCTGACGCTGAACCCGATTTCTCACGTGGATTTGTTCGGCACGATCATCCTGCCCTTCGCGCTCTACCTGGTCGGATTGCCCGTCCTGGGCTACGCCAAGCCGGTCCCGGTGGATTTCCGCGCGCTGCGCGGCGGGCGCAGCGGGATGCTTAAAGTCGCGGCCGCGGGCCCGCTGACCAACTTCACGCTCGCCATCGTAAGCGGCCTGGTGCTCCGCGCGATTGCCGAGCGCCTGTACGGCCCCGGCGGCCAAACGATCGTGCGGCCGATCGCACTGATGCTGCGGACCTCGGTCATCGTCAACGTCGAGCTGGGGGTGTTCAATCTTTTTCCGCTGCTGCCGCTCGACGGCGGGCGCGTGCTGTTCTCGATCCTGCCGATGGCCGCGGCGCGCGTCTATGCGCGCACGGAACGCTATGGCTTTCTGGTTCTGCTGCTGCTGCTGTATACCCATTGGCTGGACGCGGCGATCGACCCGGTCATGAGCGCCGCAATCAACGCGATCTCCTGGATGGTGCGCCTGTGAGCGACGATTCGACCAACCCGCCGCGGCTCGAAACCGACGGCTCGCCGCGCTTCAAGCTGCCTATTTATGAAGGGCCGCTCGACCTGCTGCTGCATCTGCTCAAGCGCGCCGAGCTTGATCCGCACGACGTCACCGCGAGCATCATAACCGAGCAGTACCTCGCCTATCTCGAACTGCTGGACCAGCTCAATCTCGACGTGGCCGGCGAGTACCTGGTGATGGCGGCGACGCTCTTGCTCATCAAGTCGTTCTCGATGCTGCCGCATCCGGAGCTGGCCGACGCCGAGGAAGCCGAGGATCTCAAGCGCGATCTGGTTGCGCGGCTGCTCGAATATCAACGCTATCGCGAGGCGGCGGAGAAACTCGGCGAGCGGGCGATTTTGGGCCGCGACGTGTTTGCCGCGGCGGGCGAGCCGGTTCCCGAAGCCGACAGCGATGCGCCACGCTTTACGGTTTCGATCTTCGACCTGGTCGAGGCGATGGGCGCGGTGCTCAAGCGCATCGCCGACGCCACTCCGCGCAACATCGTGCTGCGCGATATTCCGGTCGCGCAGTGCATCCCGCTGATTCTGTCCGCGCTCGAAGGCGGCCGCCGGGTCGAGTTCACCGCGCTGTTCGAGGACCTGCGCGACCGCGCGATGGTGATTGCGACCTTCATGGCGCTGCTCGAACTGATTCGCCGCCGCGAGATCGCCGCCTCGCAGGACGATCGCTTCGGCCCGATCATGCTCGAACGCATCGGCGCGGCGCCGGTCGCGCAACCGGGATAAGTATTTTGGGGATGGTGGAAACTCGTGGAAGAGCAACGTCTCAAATCGATTCTTGAAAGCCTGCTGTTCGCGGCCGGAGAGCCGGTCTCGATCGCGCGGATCGCCGCAGTGCTCGAAGCCGTCCCCAAAGCCGAGATCCAAAGCGCGCTCACTGCGCTCGGCGCCGAGTACGCGGCGAACAATCGCGGCCTCGCAATCGAAGAAGTCGCGGGAGGCTACCAGCTTCGCACGCCGCGTGAACACGCACAGTATGTGCGCCGGATGCTCGCGGCGCGTCCCCCGCGGCTCAGCCGTCCGCTGCTCGAAACGGTGGCGATTATAGCCTACCGCCAGCCGATCACTCGGCCCGAGATCGAGCAGTTGCGTGGAGTCGATACCGGCGGAGTGCTCGAAACCCTGCTCGAGCGGCGGCTCATCAAAATCGCGGGCCGCAAGGAAGCTCCCGGCCGTCCGATGATGTACGCGACCACGCCGGAATTTCTCACCGTGTTCAGCCTGAAGGATCTCGAAAGCCTGCCCGACCTGAAGGAGTTTCAGGAAATCGAGCGCGCCGTCGACCAGGCGGAGATCGGGCCGGTGGAAAGTATCGAGACCCATCCCGAGGATACTGCTCCTGCCGCTGAGGAATCGCCGGCCCTTGAGTCCGCGAAGGCCGCCGACCCCGAACCGGAAAAATCCGGCGGCGAGAATTAGCGGCGGATGGGCTGCGCGGGGAGTCAGACTCGGAACCGGAAACGGCGGCATACGTTCGCTTCGTGCAAAGAGGTTTAGGGATATGACCTGCTCGCGATGCGGCAATGATAATCCGGCAGGCGCCAAATTCTGTGGCAATTGCGCCGCGCCGCTCGCGAATCTGTGCGCAAACTGCGGCGCGGAAAATCCACCCCAGTTCAAATTCTGTGGTCAGTGCGCATCCGCGCTGGGCGCTTCCGCACCGGCGCGCCAATCTTCAACCCCGATCGCGGTTCAGGCGGCAGATTCCTCAACCGTACCACTCGAGGGTGAGCGCAAGACGGTCACGGCGTTGTTCGCGGACATCAAGGGCTCGACCGAGCTCGAACAGGACCTCGACCCCGAAGAGGCGCGCGCGATAATCGATCCGGCGCTCAAGCTGATGATCGACGCGGTGCGGCGCTACGACGGCTACATCGTGCAAAGCACCGGCGATGGAATCTTCGCGATCTTCGGCGCACCCGTGGCACATGAGGACCATCCGCAACGCGCGCTTTACGCGGCGCTGCGGATGCAGGAAGAAATTCGCCGCTACGCCGAGAAGTTGCGCGTCGAGTACAACGCCGAACGCCCGCATTCGAGCCTCGGCTATCGCAGTCCCGAGGAGTTCGTCACGGCGATCGAAAGCAATCAAAGGAGCGCGGCCGGCGCGATGCACGGCGCGCCGACTGCGGACCCAGAGCCTACAACGCTTTCCGGCCCGCCCTCAAACCGGGTGGAGGGCGGGCCGGAAAGCTGATATCGGAACCATGCAACTAACCGGGAACTCTCACTATCCGCGGACCAAACATGGGGTGCAGGTCACGAGCATGAACGCTAAGCGTCAATCGCAGAGCAAAGGCCGTACCTTTACCAAGGACAATTACTGCGCCGCGGACCTCCTACATGCTGCTATCGACCACCTCGGTTCGTCAAGGGTTTTGTTTGAGCGCCATCCACGTTGCTTCGATTCGGCGGGCTATCTGGCTCACCTGGGGTTTGAGTTGATCTTCAAGGCTGTCCTGCTTCACACTACCGGACAGTTCCCAGGCGAGCATTCATTTCCGAAGCTCCTCAGCGTAATTAAGTCTGCTGGAGTTGACTTTCCTTTTGACGATTCTCAGCATCACTTGCTGGACAAGCTCGAAGAGTTCAAAGACCTGCGGTATCCAATACCAAGCGGGTCGCCTTCGATTGGAGATCAAGACTGGGAGCAGGCAGAGGCTCTGTTCCGGTGGATCGTCGCCCGCATTCCTACCGAATTGCGCCAGCACATTCAGTTTGTGGATCAAACAGTGAAATTCAACAGAATTCTGATGCGCAAGCCGAAGGTCATTTGATTCCGCGCGTCCCCTCTCACCTGGCGCAATCTTCAGAGTGGCAATGGGAACCGCCAAACGCCCATTGGGGATTATCCGTGCTGGCTCGCGATCCGAAGGACGGGCACTCCTTGAATTCAGTGCGGTAGGAAACTGAGAGTTCTTGGATTCAGATCCCGGGGTTTTGAAATCCCGCCAAAACTAACGCCCGAGCAATGCTGATCGTGAGGACATAGCCGAGCGGAATCCACCACAGGTGATGCGAAGGCGAAACGCGGAAAATGGGTACCAATGCCAAACCGGCGACTTGCCAAGCGGCGATCCATCCCGTCGGAGTCAGTAGCGCCAACTTCCCGCTGGCGGTGCGCAGTATAAAACAAGCGTAGATCCTGCGGGCGGTAAAGAGACCAACCCCTGTCCACAACAACCAAGCGGCCGTCACGGTCGGGTTTGTGACATGTCTTCAGGAGTCGTCTTACGCTCAGTCTGCACGAGACGCTGCAGCACCATCTTCCGGACTCGGCCTCCGCGTGACGCGACCCACTCGACACCATAGCGCAGCGCATCTCGTTCGCTGTCAAAAATCGGTGCGCCGTAGAAAGGCTGCTCCTTGATGCCGAGCGTATCCCGACGAACCAGAGTGATGGTCATCGCCCACTTGCCCGCGTGCTCGCCGGCAAGGCGATACGGTTCAATTTCGAAGAAATCCATCCGCTCACGAGTATAACCCTTGGCGAAAACGGTTTCCATGCAGAGATGGCACACCCAATGGCGTCCCCCTATTTTGTGCGCATCGCCGAAGCCGAGTGTTGCTCCGACCCCATGCTGCCGCCCGAGAAGTTTTCGCGGCGAGGGTCGCGACGTGCTGCTTGTTCTTGAAGTAGCAAGGCGATGGGCCGTCCTCGTCAAACCCCCGGCTGGGGCTGATTCGCGCCTACCATCGCCACTATTTATCGTTCGTGCTAAGGACTGGTCAGGGATAAACCTTATGGGATCTGATCAAAACGCAGGCGCTGACCCATGATATTTCTTGTGGGATTTCTGTTGGCGCTCGCGCTGGTTTGGTACGAGAACAAGTTCATTGTGCTTGACGTCGTAGGACGCCCACTTTTTCTTTCGGCTTCGATGAATCAGGTGGCACTGTATCTGGTCCGCATGGTCATCACGTACGGAAGCTTCGCGGGTCTCTTCTTCGTCTACGGAGCGCCGCTGGCTGGCGCGGCGTTCGTGACATATTGGATGTTTTCGTGGGCCACATTTCGAACGTACTTCGGCCGCGAAGTCCGTAGGGTTGCCAAGGGAATAATGAGGTCGGAACCGGATGACGACCCCTTCTATAAAACAACCGAGGCCGAGGCTTTGGAAGCCACGACGCGAATTGTGACCGGCAACATCAAAACAGCGGGCAGGGGCGATGTTTTTTGACCGTCCTCCGCGCGCGAGACGAATCACGTACAGGCGCTTCAAGCGGGACGCCGTGGCCGTATCCGGACGTAGGCGGACGCGGTATGCTATGGAAGGTGATCGAGCGATACCCATGAATGAGAAGTTTCTGGTTACGTTGGAGACTGACGAGGACGGCTGGCTGGTTGCCGAGTGTCCGGCACTTCCCGGCTGCGTCAGCCAGGGGCGCACTCGCGAACAGGCGTTCGCGAACATCCGCGAAGCGATCATCGCATCGCTCGAAACGCGCCGCGCGCTGGGGCTCCCAAGCGGAATCCAGGTGGCCGAGATTGAAGTTCCGCCGGCCGCATGAGCCGGCTACCAGTTTGCTCCGGGACTGATGCTTGCGTGATGATACTTTTTGCTATCGGGTGAATCGGCATGAACGCGGATGAAATTCGGCTCGAAATCGAAATCGATCGCGAAGCGGACGGACGCTGGATCGCGGAGATTCGCGCCCTGCCCGGCGTGATGGCCTACGGCTCATCCCGTGAAGCCGCGATCGCCAACGTCAAGGCACTTGCCTTGCGCGTCATCGCCGATGAAATCGAACATGGCGAGCGCCCGCGCGATCCCGCCAGCGTGCTTTTCGGCCTTGCCGCTTGAGTCAGTGGCCTGCCGCCAAGGCCAAGCGCGTGCTGGCCGCGCTCCTACGCATCGGCTGGCGAATTAAGCGCCAGTCTGGTTCCCATCGTCGCCTATACCGCCCCGGCTGGCCTGACTACACTTTCGCCTTTCACGAGGATGCCGAAATCGGCCCCGCAATGCTCACGCGCTTGGCGGAGCAAACCGGCCTTAAGCCGCGAGACCTGTGACAGCGCTACTGCGCTCATTGCGGGCGCAGGTCCGTGATTTCGGGCGGGAGCCGATCCAGCCGGGCGGCGATTTCATAGGCGCTCTGATAGTCGCGGCGCCAGGATCGCGCGGGCGATATCATTTTCAAGCGCGACAACCGTCCTCGCGCGGATGCTCGCGAAGCAAGGCAAGCGCGATGCTCGCGGAGATTTACCACTGGTTCACCGAGGGCTTCGACACCGCCGATTTGCGAGACGCCAAGGCGCTGCTCGAAGAACTAAGTACTCAGTAACGGCTTGCGCACGCCGGGACATTACACTGTTGGGGCGCGGCGCGCTTAGCTGCCCGAATCCTCGTACATGTCGGCTGCCGCGCTGTAGTTCTCGAAGCGCGTGAATTGATTCACGTAGGTCAGCTTGGCGGTGTCGGTCGGGCCGTTGCGCTGCTTGGCGATGATGATCTCGGCGACGCCGGGCTCTTTGGTGTCGCGATGGTACATCTCGTCGCGATAGATGAATCCTATCACGTCGGCGTCCTGCTCGATCGCGCCCGACTCGCGCAAATCCGCCAGCAGCGGACGCCGCTCGGGGCGGGTTTCGACCGCGCGGTTTAGCTGCGACAGCGCGATTACCGGAACGCGGAGTTCCTTGGCGAGAGCCTTGAGCGAGCGTGAGATTTCCGAGATTTCCTTTTCGCGCGATTCGCCCGGCCGCGACGAGCGCATCAGTTGCAGATAGTCAACCACGATCAGGCCGAGGTTGATGCTCTTGTCGCGCATCAGGCGGCGGCACTTGGCCTTGAGCGCGATCGGCGAGATGTCGGACGAATCGTCGATTAGTATATTGGACGCGCTCAGGCGGTCGGCCGCGTCGATCAGCTTGGGGAAATCCTCCTTGCGGATGTGGCCGGTGCGGACCTTCGAGCTATCGACGCGCGCCTCCGAGCACAGCATCCGGAGCACCAGTTGCTCCTTGGACATTTCGAGCGAGAAGAACGCGACTCCTACCGTCGGTTCGGCGTGCAGCGCCGCGTTGGCCGCTATATTGAGCGCAAGCGCGGTCTTCCCCATCGAGGGCCGCGCGGCCAGGATGATCAGGTCCGAGGGCTGGAAGCCTGCTGTGATTCGGTCCAGATCGGCAAACCCGCTCGGCACGCCGGTGACCGCTTCCTTGCGCTCGTAGAGCCGCTCGATAATCTTGATCGACTCGACCGTCAGCTCGCGCATCGCGTGGAACGCGGGCCGCACGCGGCGTTCGGAGATTTCGAATACCTGATGCTCCGCACTGTCGAGGAATTCCTCGACGTTGCTGGGCGCGTCATACGCGCCCGAGGCGATTTCGGTCGCGACCGAGGCGAGGCTGCGTAGAACCGATTTTTCGCGGACGATCCGCGCGTAATGCGCGACGTTCGCGGCGGTCGGAACGATTGACGCAAGCTCCGCGATATAGCCCGCGCCGCCGATCAGCTCGAGCTTGCCGCGGGTGCGCAGCGCGTCGGTCAGCGTGATCGCATCGACCGGCTGGATATGATCCGACAGATACGCCATCGCGCGGAAGATCTCGCGATGCGCCTCGCGGTAAAAGTCCTCGGCGGTGATGGTTTCAAGGGCGTAGTTGATCGCTTCGTTGTCGAGCAGGATCGCACCCAGCACCGATTGCTCGGCTTCAAGATTTTGCGGGGGAACGCGCCTTAGAATGTCATCCGCACCGTCTGCCACCTCACCACCTCCGCCGCGTGCGATTTCTCAAGAGGGCGGAATTATCCGCGAACCGGCGACCGCCATCAAGCTGCATTTTCAGATCAACACGATATCCCGAGCCTGTGAAGAGCGTATCAACCGCGCATCCACAGGCCTCACGCGCGGCGGCGGCGCTTCGGCGCGCGCGCCAGCATGGGCCCCGCTAGCATCCCGAACAAAAATCCACCGACATGCGCCCACCACGCCACTCCGCCCGCGATCGCGCCATGCCGCGGCTGCGAGATTCCGGCGTAGAGCTGCACGGCGAACCACGCGAGCAGATAGATCACCGCCGGAATTTCGGTCATCTGGATGAACACGAAGAGCGGCAGCACGGTCAGGATGCGCCCGCGCGGAAAGAAGATGAAATACGCGCCGAGCACGCCCGCGATCGCGCCCGAGGCTCCGATTACCGGAATCGGCGACGCGGGCGCCATCGCGACGGTCGCGAGAGCGGCCGCGATTCCCGCGGCGAAGTAGAAGACCAGATAGCGCCGCGAGCCCATCCTGAACTCGACCGCTGCGCCAAAGATGAACAGGTAGAGCATGTTGCCCGCGATATGCCAGAGGCCGGCGTGCAGGAACATCGCGGTGACGATCGTCGCGAGCCGCTCCGCGATCGGCGCCAGGCGCCATACGGCCTGCCGATACGCGAGCGCCGCGCACGCCTCCGAGATCCGCTCTGGCGCCATCGCGAAGCGCGCGACAAATCCACGCGCCTGCGATCCAAGCGTCAATTCGTAAATGAAGACGGCCAGGTTCGCCGCGATCAGCGCGGAGTTCACGGGAGTCAGCCGGCGCGGCGCGGCGTTATCGCGAAGTGGGATCATTGTACGGCAGCCGACGGTCGGCGGTATCGTACAGGCTGGTCATGGGCGGAAGCACGCGCCACGGCGCTTGAGGATCGCGCCGATGTGTGCGACAAATTTTGCGAGTCCCCGCATGCGCGCCGATTCCGCGCCGAGCAATCGCACGGACGCCTGCGGGTTCGTCCCGACGGAGGTTAGCATTATGGAAGTTGTCTCACAGGAAATTTTGGTGGCGACCGGCGCCGAGAAGATGCCCGCGCATCTGGCGCGGCCGGCGTCTGGCGGTCCCTATCCCGCGCTGGTGGTCGTGATGGAAGCGTTCGGACTTAACACCCATATCAAGGGCATCACCGATCGCTTCGCGGCCGAGGGTTTCGTCGCGATCGCGCCGAATCTCTATTTTCGGCAGCCCAACAACGTCGTCGCTTACAACGATTTGCCGGGCGCGTTCCGCCTGATGGGGTCGCTCAGCGACGATCAGATCGTCGCCGACATGACGGCGGCGATAAATGTCCTGAAGACCCAAAGAGACGCGAAGCCCGCGATCGGCACGGTCGGCTTCTGCATGGGCGGACGCGTGAGCTTTCTGACCGCGTGCCGCAACCCGGACGTGAAAGCCACCGCGCCATACTACGGCGGCGGGATGGTGACCTCGCGGCAGGCGGAAGTGAAGCCGCCGATCGCGTATGTCGAAGGTCTGCGAGCGCCGGTGCTGGCGTTTTTCGGCGGCAAGGACGCGTTCATCCCCATCACCGAGGTTGACGCGTTCCGTGACGCGCTCAAAAAGGCGGGCAAGCCGGCGGAGGTCGTATTCTATCCCGACGCGGACCACGGCTTCATGTGCGACGATCGCCCGTCGCATCATCCGCAGCACGCCAAAGAGGCGTTCGCGAAAACGATCGCATTCTTCAAGCAGAACCTCGGTTGAGGATTGAAGGAAAGCGGGCCGGCCGAATCCGGCCCGCGCTAGTTCTGCTTGCCGGCGCCGCGATTGTGTGCGCCACCGCCTGCTATTCCTCGAATTACCGCAAGGAACTCGCCGCGAATACGGATTTGATCTCAGAGCTTGCGGACAAGCTTGCCGATTACTGCCAGGCGGGCTTTACGATCGACAAGCGTCAGGTCTCGTCCGAGGAAATGGGCGAGTTTTATTACGCGCTCAAGAAAGCGCGCGGTTTGTCCGCGGCCACGGCGCGCGCTTCCGCACGCGCCTCGCATCGCGACTTCGACGCGATGCTGGATGCGTACGCCGCGTTCCTGCGCTCCGCCGATGAATATCGCCTTGCCGCGCATCCCGACCCGGGGCGTCTTGCGGCGCTGATCGCGCAACGTCGGACGGTCGAGAACGCCGCCGCCAGAGTCCGCGCCGATCTGGCGCGCGAGGATGGTTGAGCTCAGAGCGGCGCCCTCACCCCTTCCAAGGATTGCCGTAGCGATCGAGGCATACGACCTCGCTGACCGGGCGGCGTCTTATTGGGCCGAACTTGTCGCTCGGATATCCGATCGGCATCATCGCGTAGGTCTGCACCTCAGGCGGCAGGCCTAGCACCTCGCGCACCTCGTCTTCATAGTACATGTGAATCGTGGTCAGGCAGGTGCCGAGCCCGAGCGCGCGGCAGGCCAGGATGATGTTCTGCACGGCGGGATAGATGCTCGAGCCGCTGGTGCGCGCCATCGTGTGCATCTTCGCGAGCTCCTCAGGCGGCAGCTTCGGCGGCGGTCCCGCCGGTGCAATCTGCTTCAGGCACGCGAGCAACAGCACGGGCGCGTCGCCCATGTGCTGGACCAGATAGGTGGCCGAGGCCGTCAGCTTCTCATAGTTGGCCTGCGACATGTGTGCGGGCTTGGTGCGCCCGGTGTACATCGCGAACAGGATATCGCCGGCCTTGCGATAAATCTCACCGAGCTTTTTGCGCTGCGCCGCGTCCTTGACCACGATGAACAGCCACGACTGCGCGTTGCTGCCGGAAGGCGCGCGAATCGCGGCGTCGAGCACTTTGGTCATCACCTCGTCGGGCACCGGATCAGGCTTGAACCTGCGCAGCGCGCGCGCCGTGTACATCGCATCGAATATTCCCATCTCAGCCATCAGTATTCTCCCAAGTCGGATTGCGGCCCGGCGAATATCGGTTATCCGGGCGCGTAAAAAAGGGCGGTCCGGTGGGCCGCCCTGCGGACGCGATAAACCTTGCGCGCGCTCAGACCGGAGGATGCGTGCCCGGCGGGCGCTCGGTTCCCATCAGTAATTTCATTACCTTTTTTGCCTCTTCCGGATCCTTGACCATCACGCCCGGCTGATCGTGATGCTTCATAACCTTGTCGTCCGCCGTAAACTCGCGCACGGTGGTACAGTATTCCAGCAGCAATCCATTTGGATCGCGGAAATAGATCGAGCGGCACCACTCGTGGTCAACCACCGGAGTCACATCGACGCCGCGCTCGACGAGCGTCGCGCGCTTGGCCTCGAGTTCCTGGACCGTGTCGCAGTTGAACGCGAAATGATAGAACCCGCTCGGCAAGCCCTGCGCGCTGTTGATGTCGGTGGCCCATTCGGCCGGCATCCCCTGGACCTTTTCCGGGCACATGAACGCGACCAGCGATCCGTCGCCCGTGTTCAGGAAGGCGTGCTTGATTTTGCCGCCGCCCGGCGTCTCGATTATGTCGGCCCACGCGACTTCCCATCCGAGCTTCTGGGTATAGAACGCGATCGTGCGCTCGATATCGAGCGTCGCCAGACCAAGGTGATGAACTCCCGTACGCTTCATTGCGGCAACCTCCTCTGAACGATGGTTCAGACCGGCTAGGGCGTAATTTAGCACTCGGACACGGGGGTCAGTCAAAGCCTCCGAAACGATCGCTCAGGATGCGGCGCAATCAATCGATCCGGATGAACTTGTGCTTGATCGCGTAGCGCACGATCGCGGCGGTCGAGCGCAGGTCAAGTTTCTGCTTGAGGTTCTCGCGATGCACCTGCGCGGTCTTGGGACTGATCCCGAGCCGCTGCGCGACCTCCTTGGTGGTGGCGCCATCGCTGACCAGCCGCAACACCTCGCGCTCCCGGCGGGTCAGCCGCGGACCGCCCTTCTGGCCAGCGGGCAGCGGATTGCGCAGCCGGCCCAGCACGATGGGCGCGATCGATGGACTTAAATAGCGGCGCCCGGAATGGACCGCGCGCACCGCCGCCATCAATTCGCTCGACGCGTCGGTCTTCAACAGATAGCCGGCGGCGCCCGCCTCGCCGAGCGCTTCGAGGACATACTCCTCGTCGTCGTACTGGCTCAGCACCAGCACCTTCACCGCCGGCGAGTCGTGCGCGATTCGATGCGCCGCGGCAAGACCGCCCAACCCGGGCATCCCAAGATCCAGCACCACCACGTGCGGATGCAGTTGCGCCGCGAGCTGGATGGCGCTTTCGCCGCTGGCCGCCTCGCCGATAATCTCGCATTCCGGTTCGAGCACCAGCCGCAGCGCCTCGCGAAAGATGCGATGGTCGTCGGCGAGCAGCACGCGGACTCGTTCGTGTGAATCGATCATGTGATGTCCGGAATTTCCGCGCTGAGCGTAGTGCCTGACCGGCTCGATTGAATTTCGAGCTTGCCGCCCATCAGCTCGAGCCGTTCGCGGATGCCGCCGATACCCATCGCGGGATGCTCCACCGAATCGGGCGCCATCCCATGGCCGTTGTCGCGCACGATTACTCGCACGCACCCGTCGCCGCGCTCGATCGAGACTTCGACCTCACCCGCTCCAGAGTGGCGCGCGACATTGGCCAGCGCCTCGCGCGCGACCTGCCAACATAGCCGCTCGACCGGGGCCGAGATGCGCGTGACGCCCTTGCCACGCGTCAGATGCACGCCAATACCGCCGCTGCGCAGACGCTCGAGTTCCGCCTCGAGCGCTTCAACCAGCGTGGTCCGATCCAGTGACGCCGGTTTCAGTTCACGCGTGCGCGCGCGCAGCTCCTGCGCGATTTGCTGAAAGATGTTGCGCGCTTCCTCGCCGCCGCCCTCGAGCGCGATTTGCGCCGCCGCGAGCAATTGCGCCTGGTCATCATGCAAATCGCGCGCGATCCGCGCGCGTTCATCGTCGATCGCCGAGTACATCCTGAGCGCCAGCCGGCTGACCAGCGCGCGATGCTCGCCCAAGGCGTCCTCGGCGATCCACGCACGCACGATAGGCGCAAGCCGCGCGCCAAGCGCCTGCGCGCGCGCAGTCATACCCGGAGCCGCAAGCTCGCCCTCGGCCAGACCAATCACCGACTGACCGCACGGAAACACAATCCATCCGCCGCTGAAGATTTTGTCCTCGGGCAACGCCCGTGCGGCGCCGAAACCGGGAAGCCGGATGAGCGGGCGCCCGGTGCGAGCGCATTCCAGGATCGCTGAGGATTCTCCAAGCTCGCGCGGGCGCGTGACCGCACGCGAGGCCGCGACGATCCGCACCGCGCGGTCGCGCGGCGCCGCGACAATCCATCGGCCGCATCCGAGCGCGCGCGCCGCCGCCTCACCCAGCGCGGTATACCGCCCTGCCCCTTCGAGCGCGAAGAGCCCGGCCGCCGCGCGCTCGAGCGCTTCGCGTTCGGCCTCGCGCGCAGCACCGGCTTGGGTCATCGCGGTGCTGCGTGATTGCGCCGCGCCGGCCTTGTCGAGCCAGAACTTCCGCGAGCGCGCGCCCTCACGCGCGGCAACGTCCGCCAGCGCGGCCCTGCCAACAAGTTCAAGTATCGCTTCAGTTTTTGCAGTGCCCCGCGCAAAACCGCCCGCGACCGCGACTCGCACGACAGTCGCGCCGTCGGATAGCACCAGGCCGATGATATCGGCTCCAATTCGGCGCGCGCGCGAATCCGATGCGCCAGCACCGGCCCGCGCGGGCATCGTGGCCAGCGCGGCGCGCAATTCGTCTTGGGAAATTTCCGCCGGCTGGACTCCGGTTGCCGCTGCGGTGGAAACCGTCTCGCCGCCACCTCCGGGCGCTTCCCACGCAACCATACACGTACGAGCGCCAAGCGCGGCTCGCCCGAGCTCGGCAAATTTGGCTATGGCCGCGCCTTGCAGCGCGTCTTGATCCGCGCGTTCGGCCGCGCCGCCGACCGCTGCGCTTCTAGCTTCACCAAGTTGTTTCGCTTCGCGCACGCCATCCCCTTTTTAGGCGGAGCGACCAGCCTTCCGCGTTCGATGCTAATGATTCCCCGGCGGCGGCTCTTGACCAAGAGCCCGGCCGAGGCGGTTCATCTCATCTCCAAACGCCGTCCAGTCACCCGACTTAAGCGCGTCGAGCGCATGCGAGTAATGAGACGCGGCATCCCTAAGCGCTGCCGGCGTCGGTTGCGGCGGCGGCGCCGCCGCGGCGGCAAGCGACGGCCGTGACGCGGCGGCCGCGACCGTCGCGACGGTGGGCGCCGCGGTCGAGATGGCGCCCGGGCCGAACAGCGCGTGCAGGGTCGAGTCCAGAGTGTCGCCCATCACGACCCGGTCGCTGTACGAGGCGATCACGCGCTGCAACTCGGGGAGCTGTCCGTTCTCAGCGCTGATGTACAGCGGTTCGACGTAGAGCAGCGAATCCTGGATCGGGATGACCAGGAGATTGCCCAGCACCACCTTAGAACCCATCTGATTCCACAGCGAAATCTGGCGCGAGATATCGGGGCTCTGGTTGATGCGCGCCTGAATCTGGTACGGGCCATAGAAGAGCTTGTCCTTCGAGAACGAATACTCGAACAGATGCCCGTAGTCGGCGCCGTCGCATCGCGCCGCCAGCCACGAAATCATGTTATCGCGTCCCTGCGGCACCATCGGAAGCATCAGGATGTATTCGGCGTGGGACTCGCCGGGCAGCCGCATGATCACATAGTACGGCTGCATCGCCACGGTCTGCCCGCCGAAATTCTCGCGCGGAAAGCCCCACATGTCCTCGCGATTATAGAAGACCTGCGGATCGGTCATGTGATAGGTGCTGTAGATATCGGCCTGGATGAGAAACATATCTTCCGGGTAGCGGATATGCGCGCGCAGATCCGGCGGCATCGCGTCCATCGGCTTGAACAGCCGCGGAAATATCTTCTCCCACGTCCGGATAATCGGATCCTCGGGATCCGTGACGTAAAAATCGGTCTGTCCGGAGTATGCGTCAACCACGACCTTGACCGAGTTGCGGATATAATTGATCTCGTCGCCGTTGCGCTGCGAGTAAGGAAAATGATCGCTGGTGGTGTAGCCGTCAACGATCCACACGATCCTCCCGTTGTGCAGCACCGAGTACGGATCGCGATCCAGATGCAGGAACGGCGCGATGTACGCGATGCGGGCGGCGATATTGCGCCGCAGCATGATTTTGCTCTTCGCGACGATAGTCTCGGTCACCAGCAGGTTGATGTCCTTGAAGAAGTAACTGAACAGCAGGCGCCGCCAGAATCCCGCGATCGGCACGCCGCCCGAGCCCTTGTAATACGAGAATACGTTGTCAGTGCCGCTCGGGTAGTCGAATTCGGGCGTCGCGGAATTGACGATGCAATAATTGTCGGGTTCCTGGCCAAAGTAGATTCCCGGCTGATCGATTTTCAGCCCGACGCTCGAATTTGCCGGAATATCCTTGATATAAAAAATCGGCAACCCTTCGGAATCCTTTTTGTTCACCGGACTCATCGCGACGCCCGCGCCGTGCGTGAACTTCAGATGCTGGTTGACCCACGTCTGCGCGTTGTCGGGAAGCTGCGCGATATTCATCTCGCGCGCCGACAGCATCACCTCGGTGTAATCCGCTCCGATGGAATAGCGATCGATATCCACGTCCCGGAAATCATAGTACAACCGGATTTCCTGGAGCTGGCGGTAGGTCGCCAGCAGCGGACGCGGATCCCACAGCCGGATATTCTTGATGGTCGGCGCGTCCTGCTGGATCGAGGTCATCGTCAGCAGTCCCTTGCCGCCAAACGGCTTAACATCCACCGTGTCGAGCTTGTAGGCCCGGCGGGTCATCGCGATGTTGCGCTCGAGGAAGGGGCGTTCGACGCGGAGCTCGTCGGGCTTGACCCACAACCGTTCGATAACGGGCTGGAGGAAATTCAGGATCAGAGCGGGAGCGAAGACCAGCACCGCCGCGATCACCGGCCGGCGCAGTCCCTTGGCGGTGAAATTCGAAAAGCATACTATCGCCGCCGCTATCGACAGCCCAACCATCAGCCACAGCCCCGGCCGCCATAAAACCGAGTCAACGTAGCGCAGGCCGAACACCACGCCGTTGGTGTGAAACAGAAGCCCGAAGCGCGCCAGCCAATAGCTCATCGCGCGCTGGATAAAAAACAATCCCAGGATGATCGAAAAATGCGCCGCGGCGCCCGGCGCAATCCGTGGCGGCGATTCGCGGAAATCCAGCGCGCCACGCACCCAATACACCGCCGCCGCGCCCGCGCCCGCCAGAAAAATCAGCAGCAGGAACAGGTCGCGCAAATCCTCCAGCAATGGGAGCTTGAATACATAGAACCCGACGTCGTTGCCGAACGCCTTTTCGGTCAGGCCGAACGGCACGCCATAGAACGATTTGAGATACACGTCCCAGCTCGTGCCCTCGCCCTGCGCGGCGAGAATCGCAAGCACCCCGGCGCCCAACAACACCATCGTCTTCCACGGCACGCGCTCGCCGAGCGCCCGGATCATCTCGGGCAGATTAACTTCGGTCATCTGGTCGGGCCGGCGCACCACATGCAACCGCTCGCGATCGCGGCTGAGTGCCACCGCGGCGAGCCCGCTGGCGGCAATCACAGCGAACGCAATCAGCCACATGAGCAGAAAAATCGCGACTTCGGCGGTGACCTCGGTCGCGAACACCTGTTCGAAGCCGAGCGAGCGGAACCACAGCAGATCGACGAATAATTGATCGGCCAGCGACAGGACGATAATCGCGGCGATCACGATCGCCGCAATGGAGAAGAAGATTGTTCTCGGGCGCATCAGGGTGCCTGGCTACTGGGTCGCCCGCTACGCGCCCCGGGCTATGCGGCTCACATGCTCGCGGACAAGATCGGGCGGGCATAGCCAGATGAACAGCTTCAGAGCGGCCATTGTCACCAGGATCCAGTCAAGTTCACCCACCAGCGGAACGAAATCCAGCTCGAGCGCGGGCGGCGTGAACATCAGCAACAATGCCAGCACCGGCACCATCTTGGGCAGTATCGGCACACGGGGATCGGTCATCAGGCGCCAGAACACGCGGGCGAACTGGGGCAGATATGCGGCGAATCTGCCGACCGTCATCGGCGACAGGAATTGCATGCGCAGGAATTGCCGAAACATCTACACCATCCCCTTCCAGCGCCAGTCTAGCACACGCGCGCCCCGGAGATGCCATCGCCGGCGCGCCGGACCGCGGACGGTTTTCTGGTACAATCGCGGGCGCGGCAAATCTGGAAAGGAGGCTCGCGGGTTGAAACGGCACATGGCGCTGGGGGACTTTCTGGTCGCGTACCTGCGCAAAATCGGCGTCGATACGATCTTCGGAATCCCCGGCGATCTGGCGCTCAAACTGTTTTTCGCGCTCGGCAAACGCCACGGCCTCCGGATCGTAACGCTCTCGCACGAACCCGGCATCGGCTTTGCCGCCGACGGCTACGCCCGCGCCACTGGCAAGATCGGCGTAGCGTGCGTCACCTATGGCGCGGGCGGCCACAACATGGTCAATCCGGTGGCGGGATCGTTTTCCGAGCGCGTGCCGATTCTGATTTTCTCGGGCGGTCCCGGCGAAGAAGAGCGCAAGCTCGGCACTTTAATCCATCATCAGGCCCGCGAGATCGAGTCCCAGCATCGCATCTACCAGGAGGTCACCTGCGCGTCGCGCGTGCTGGGCGACCCGCGCACCGCGGCGCAGGAGCTGCACGCCGTGGTCCGCGCCATCTGGGCCGAGCAGCGTCCGGGCTATGTCGAGATTCATCGCGACATGGTCGATCGCGTGATCGAGGTGCCCGCCGAGTTGATCCGGTGGGACGGGCATCTGCACTTTGACGAATCCGACGCGCGCAAGGTCGAGGAAGCCGCCCGCGAGACCGCCGCGATGTTCAACCAGAGCCGGCGCCCGGTCATGATCGCGGGTATCGAGATTCATCGCTACAAGGCCGCCCACGAGCTGGTCGAGCTGGCAGAAAAGATGGGCACACCGGTGTGCGCGACGGTGTTGGGCAAGGGCGCCTTTCCGATGGATCATCGGCAGTACATGGGCGTGCATGTCGGACCGATAAGTCCGCCGCCGATCGTGGCGCGGATGGACGCCGCCGATTTCGTGCTCAACCTCGGCTGCCTGAAGACCGACATGAATTTCGGCAACCGCCCCCCACACGTGATTCAGAGCCGCTCGGTGTGGGCGGTCGATCGCAAGGTGGACGTGAAGTACCACACCTATATCGACGTGGGAGTGCGCGATTTCGTGCGCGCGCTGCTGCGCCAGGACCTGCGCCATCATAAGGAGCAGGTCACCTACGCCGACAATCTGCACGACACGCCGACCGCGGAGAACCGGCAGATCCGGGTCGCGCAGATCCTGGTCGCGGTCAACGACTTTCTTGCGGCGCATCACAACTACCTGGTGGTCACCGAATCGGGCGATATGCTGTTCGGCGGACTCGACGTCCGCGTGCCGCGGCAAGGCGCCTATCTGGCGCAGGGGTTTTACGCCTCGATGGGATTCGCGGTGCCGGCCGCAATGGGAGCGCAGGCGGGCTCGGGAATGCGGCCGATCGTGCTCTGCGGCGACGGCGGCTTTCAGATGACGGGTCCGGAGATTTCACACGCGCCGATGATGGGTGCGAATCCGATCGTGATAGTCGTCAACAATGGCGGATGGGGCATCTTCCGGCCGATTGTCGAGCGCCGCGACCTGCTCGACATCCCGCCCTGGCCCTACGCCAAGCTCGCGCGCGATTTTGGCGGCGCCGGCTTCGAGGCGCGCACGCTTGCCCAGCTTCGCCGCGCGCTCGCGGCGGCGCATCGGTCACGCAGCTTCGCGATTATCGACGTGCACGTCGGGCGCGACGATCTGTCGCCCGTGTCGGTCAAGTACATTCGCGCCGCCGCCAAACGCTCGCGGGCTCCGGGCCAACGCGGCGCACGCGGGAGCGCAACAATATGAGTGACGCAACCGAGCGCTATCGCGCGCGCCATCGCGATTTCAAGTGGAGCGTGCCGGCCGAGTTCAATTTCGGCGCTATCGTCGATCAATTCGCGGGCGACCCCAACCGAGTCGCGCTTGTGTGGGAAGACCAGGACGGCAAGCGCGCGCGCCTGACCTACGCCGATATCCGCGCGCAGTCGAACCGGATCGCAGGCGTGCTCGGGGCGCTCGGCGTACGGCGCGGCGATGCAATTCTGCTGGTCCTGCCGCGCATCACGATGTGGCAGGCCGCGTTCATTGGCGCGCTCAAGATGGGGGCGATCGTCATTCCATGCACCTCGATGCTGCGCGAGAAAGACCTGGTCTTCCGCGCGAATCACTCCGGCGCCCGCGCGATTATCGCCGGCCCGGAAAGCGCCGCGATGGCCGGCGAGCTGCGCCGCCAGTGCCCGGAACTGCGCCACTTCCTGGTCGCGGGAAGCTCGCGCTCGGGATGGCAGTCGCTGCCCGAGCTGATGCAGCAGGCGTCGTCCGAGTACGCGACGATAGCCACTCGCGCCGCCGACCCCGCCATCTGCTATTACACCTCCGGCACTACTCGCGAGCCGAAGGCCGTCCTCCACAGCCACGCCTACACGTGGAGTCATCAGTACACCGGCAGGAATTGGCTCGATGTCGCGCCGGGCGGAGTGCATTGGACAACCTCGGACACCGGATGGGCGAAAGCCGCGTACGGCGTGCTGTTCGGCCCGTGGATGAACGGGGTTACGACGTTCATGTACAATGGGCGGTTCGATCCCAAACGCGAACTCGAACTGCTGGCGCGCTATGGCGTCACGACGTTCTGCGCGCCGCCGACTGAGTATCGGATGCTCATCAAGGAGGATCTGCGGCGCGATCAATTCCCGAAGCTCAAGCACTGCACGGGCGCGGGCGAGCCGCTCAATCCCGAGGTGATCGAGATTTGGAAGGAGCGCCTGGGCCTGACGATTCACGACGGTTACGGACAGACCGAAAGCATCATCCTGGCCGCCAATACGCCCGAAATGGAAGTAAAGCCCGGCTCGATGGGTCTGCCGTTTCCGGGCCACGACGTGCGAATCGTCGATGAAGACCTGCACGAGACCAAAGATGGCGAAGTCGGCCAGATCGCCGTGCGCGTCGTACCCGAGCGTCCGCCCTCGCTGTTCCTCGAGTATTGGAAGAACCCCGCCGAAACCGCGGCGGTGTTCCAGGGCGATTACTATCTGACCGGCGACCACGCGACGCGCGACGCCGACGGATATTTATGGTTCGTCGGACGCGCCGACGACGTGATCATCTCGGCCGGCTATCGCATCGGTCCGTTCGAGGTCGAAAGCGCCCTGCTCGAGCATCCCGCGGTCGTCGAGTCCGCGGTGGTCGCCAGTCCCGATCCGGATCGCGGCTCGATCGTGAAGGCATTTGTGCGGCTTGCGCCGGGAGCGATCAAGTCCGACGCGCTCGCCCGCGAATTGCAAGAGCACGTCAAGCGCATCACGGCGCCCTACAAATATCCGCGCGAGATCGAGTTCGTCGATGATCTGCCCAAGACCGTGAGCGGAAAGATCCGCCGCGTCGAGTTGCGCAAGCTCGAGGAAGACCGCAAACGCCCGCGCTAGCCGCGGACGTACGCCGGCTTGAGGCCGATTCGAGATATTGGCGCAGGCTCAAGATACGCACGCCCCGAAAAGTTCCGAGCCCGAGCATCGCGCGGTCACCGGTAACAATCGCATCGGCGAGACCCGCGATCGCGCATTCGAGGATCCGGTTGTCCGCATCATCCTTGAGCGCTTTGAGGCGCCGCCGCGGCTGGACCGTCATGCCCAACTCGCCGAGGAATACGGCGATACGCGCCAACTCGTTCACGTCACGTCCGAACTTGCGCGCCAATACGCCCAGGCATTCATCGATAATCGCATGCGAGACGATCAATCCGTCGCCGCCAGACACCACACGGCGAAGGGCCTCGTCGGCGCTGCCGCCCGGAAACACGAACGCGGAAACGAAGATGTTGGTGTCGAAGACGACCTTCACTCGCGCAGGTACCGCTCAAGATCCTGCTCGGTCAAGATTCCCTGGTCGCGCGCCTTGCGGCTCCAGAAGCCCTGAATGCCGGCGAGCTCGCGCCTTATCCGCTCGGCGCGCGCGATCCGCAGAGCCTCCTGGATCACGGAGCTAAGGCTGCGGGATTCGGCGCGCGCGATCCGCTCGGCTTCCCGCGCGAGGTCTTTGGGCAGCGAGATGGTTCGTTTTACCGCCGTGGATGCCATTACATCAACCGATCCCTCGAGTATGAACAATTACTACCACGCTTCGGCCCGGCGGACTAGCCGCCGCCGGGACTATGCTTCGCGGACGGCGTCGGCCGCGCAGTCGCGCCGGGCGACGCCTCGCCTTGCGGCGCGACCCGCGGCAGCGCGTCGCGGAAGCCGCTCTGGAGCATCAGCGCTCCCACCGCGCGCGACAGCGCCACCGACATCGATTCGCGCGGGTCGGTTTCGAGCGGCAGAAAGACCTCGGCGCCGACCGGAGCGGGCGGCTCAATCTCGGCGCCGATCATTTCTCCGGAATAAAGCTCGGGACTCGCGCGCGACGAAAGCGTGAACCTGATCCGGACCTCGGCCCGCATCGTGAAGTACTGGCCGTGCACGGTTTCGTCGGCGCCGTAGCGCTTGTCGATAGACGCCGAGTCGATCGTGGTCGTGAGCAGAAAGTCAGTCCCCACCGTTAGCGACGCCGCGCCGTGGCGCAGCGGCCCCGGCGCAATCGGCACAAGGCCGGAGTCAGCCACCGCGCGCATGACGGCGGCGGTGACATCGCTTCCAAAATCTTCCACATACAGCGCCCGCTCGACCGAGCCGTCGGCGGCATAGACCGCGCCGACGCGAATCCGTCCGGCGCCCAGCGCGCCCGCGGCGGGCGCCACCGCGATTCGTGCCGGACGAAAGATTCGTTCCGAGCCGGGCACGAATCCGGGCAGATAATGCAGGCGCATCGCGGGCTCCGACCGGCATCCCGGCGCGATCGCCGCCACTATCAGCACGGCGAGCGTCGCGGCCGCGCGCTCAAGGCTCGGGCGGTACGATAGGCTCACGTCGGTCACGCCACCACATAAATACGAACGCGGCCGCGAACAGAATAACCGCGACCGCGACCCACAGCGAAGCCAGATGCGCGACGCGCAGCGCGTGATAGAGTTCATCGCCAACCAGATAGCCGACCGTGCTGATGAGCGTACACCAAATCACGGCGCCCAGCACGTTCCAGCCGAGGAAGCGGAGAAACGGCATCCCCGCCGCACCCGCCATCGGCCCCGCCATGAAGCGCACGCCCGCGATGAAGCGCGCCATGAAGACCGCCTTGGCGCCGTGGGTCTGGAAAAATATCTGCAACCGGTCGTAGCGCTGGCGGGCGAAGCTGAAGTTCGCCGCCAGCCGCGCGAGCAGCCGCTGCCCTCCGGTGCGGCCCAGGATGAACCCGCAGGTGTCGCCGCTGACCGCGCTCGCGATCGTGACTAGATAGACCATGCGCAGATCGAGGATGCTGCGGCCGGCCAGAAATCCCGCCGCGAGCATGACGGTCTCTTCGGGAACCGGCACGCCCAGATTGCCGACAAACACGCAGATGAAAATTCCGAGATAACCCCAGGTCGCTAGAACCTCAGCGATATGCTCGGGTTTGATAATCTCATGCATGCACCCATCCGCCCGCGCACCCGAAGTTTCGCTCCTCGGGCCCCGCACTTTCGCGATGGTCTAGCTTGCCCCAAGGCTCATCGCAAGGTAAGGGGGGCGCGCGCGGTGGTCTCATCCTTACGGACCGTTGAGGCCCCACATCCGGACCTGCCAGACGCCGAAGGCAACCAGAAATATCGAGACGCAGATCAGAATCTTAGTGAGCTGATCGGTTCGCCGCGGCATCCCGATCGCCATCATCACGAGCAGAAACGGGAACGCCGGGATGTAATGCCGCGTGCCGAACTGCGCGAACCCGTTGGCGTAGCAGACCAGACTGGGAATCGAGACCAGCACCGCCGCAAGCCCCATCATCGAGACCGTCAGCCGCTTGAAGCTCGGCCGCAGCGCCAGTACGAAGGCCGGGCTGGTAAGGGTCAGCGCCTGCCCGGAAAAGACCGGATGGATGTAGGGAAAGATGCCGTTCACGGTCGGCGCCATGAACAGGACCGTGTATAGATTGCCGGGCAGATAACGCAGCGCGAAGACCGGCGCGTTTCTCGGGCCGGTGAGCAAGACCCCCTGATCGAAGAAGCTGTTGAAGCGCACCTCATTGAGCCCGACGAAGATCACTCCGACTGCAAGATAGCCGGGAACCATCTCGAAAATCTCGATGATCCTGCGCCCCTTCGCGATCAGCAGGATCGCGTAGATCGGTGCGGCGAGAGCGAGATCGTATCTTCCCAGGGTTGCGAGCGCCGCCCAGTTTCCCACCCAAAACGGCCGCGCCTGGCCGAACAACTCGATCAGCGCCAACAGCGTGAAGATGAGCGAGGTGTTCATCGGTAGTGCCCAGGTCGTGCCGACGACCGTCTCGTACCAGAGGACGTTGCCGAGCCCGAAGAAGACCGTGAGCCACACGCGTGAGCGGTTGGACAGCCGGAATTTGCCGAGCAGGAACCAGGCGAGCACGACATCGAGCGCACCGACCACGACCGAAAATTCGGTCTGGTTGGTATTCATCCCCCAGATCGCCGTAAACGGCATCAGCATGATCGCCGGCAGCGGCGGATGCAGTGCGTAGCTGTAGGGACCAATTTGAGCGTGCTCAAGAAACGACTGCGGCGCGTCGATATAGGTATGGCCGTGGATGAACGCGACCGCCTGGCGCACCTGCTCGTTGTAGGGCGACGGCTCGAACATCGTGACCGCATAAACGGCGAGAAACGCGACGAACACCGCGAACGTACACCATCGCTCGCCGAACATTTCGGCCGCCGGCGATTTGGAGGCGGATCGTCGCGCCACAATCCGCGGCGCCAGAAGGCCGCCGATCGCGGCAGTCGCGGCGAGGTAAATCAGAAAATCGGAAGTTCTCTCCTGCGAAAGAAAATGTGGTGCGAACACCAGGACCGAGCCAAGCGCGAACACGAAGAACCCATTCGCGGACCGAATATAGTCATTGATGGCCACCGATGCGGAGATAGAGCCGTCGCGCGCGCCGAACGGCGCCACTCGATATCTACGGTCACCGGTGCCGGGTTGTCCTGCGGTACTCATGCTCGTCTATAGCTCTAGCCAAGTCTCCCTCGCGAATACAGCGCTACACTATCCGGTTCTTTCTCGACGCCGATCGTGCCAGAACAAAAACACCGTCAACGCGCTGGCGAACAGGAACATCCATGCTCCCAGCACTGCCCACGGCGCGCGATAAGCAACTGTCAATTTTTGGCTTCCGGCCGGCAGCTCCACCGCGACCATCCCTTGATAGGCAACTACAGTGCCCGTGCCGTCACGCAGGCGCCAGCCGTCGTAATAGTTCTGATTGATTACCAGAGTGTTTGGCCCCGGCGTAGCAACCTGGTACTCGAGTTCTTCGGGTGTCCACCTCAGTAGGCGTAAGGTGCCTGGCGATTGCAGATATTCTTCCCCCCGATAGCCGGGCTGGTTGTACCCGAGCACATGGGTGACGTTGACGTCGAGGAAATTCGCTTCGTAACAATTGACCGCTCCCAGATTCGCGAGATTGGGCGCCAGCATATCAGTCGGCGACGGATCATAGTATTGGCGGAACTCCGGTGATCGGGGCGGCACGGATATAGCCTGACCGGTAAACACTTCATAGAGGCTCACCGGCGAAACTATCAGCACATCGAGTGTACCGAAGATCAATAGTGCGACTACCCCCCACCGAGTATAATCCAGCAAAACATCGCCGCCCAATGCGGCAAGCACCGATGCCGCGAGTACAAATGCGATTAGAAACCGGAACGGGGCGTATGTGGATTCGAATCCAGGGAACCGGTGCAATAATACATACATGGAATGCGGTGATGTCCCGCCCATCCCGAGCACGAAAAATGCCGCCGCCGCGACGGCCCACGGCAGCCCTCGCCTGGGCGCTTTGATGATTCCAACCAAAGCCAGCGCCGCGAAAACCACGCTCACATAGGCGCCGTGCTCCCAGAATCCGCCCTCGCCCCACGGGCCGGTGAAATCCTGCTTGCGGGAGAAAATCGAAAGAAAAGTTTTATACAGACTCTCTTCGCTCAGGTAGCCGGGCCGGGGATGCACTCGCATCATCACGATGGACGGCAGGAGCTTAAACGCCGAGAACGCGGCGGAAAAGAGCCCGGCCAGCGCTGCCAGCAAGATCGGCTGCGGCGACCGCTCCAGCACCGACTCTACAGCCCCAATGACCGTGAGAAAAACGGCGAGTTCCAATACTTCGTAGGCGCCGCCCTCGAAAAAGCACAGCGCGAGGAAGAGCCCGGCGGCCGCCGCCCATGAAACTTGCCGCCGCTTGATTGCCATCCAGGTGAATGCGCACACCCACGGCAGATAGGCGCCCGGTAGTAGTACGTCGTGGCCCGCGGCCGCGTGCAGCGGCAACCATGAACTGCCGCCGAAGACAATCGCACATATCAAGGAGGCAATCGGACGGCAGTTTAGCTGACGTGCCAGCAGGTATCCTCCGGAGAATGCCACACTGACATGCAGGGGCACTTCCAACTCGAGTCCTGCAACCGGACCGAAAATGACCCGCAGCAGCAGAAACGGCGACAGAAAATGTGACAGAGGATTTGCCAGTGATGGCATTCCCCCGCACTTGTATGGATTCCAAAACGGAAACTGATGATAGTGCGCGATCGTCCGCCAGTCCGTCCACGACCAATCAAGGGCGCGCGACCAGTCGAGCACTGGCGTTATCTGCCCGAAATGACCGAGCATCGGATAGCAGAGGATGAATCCGAAGACCAGCGATCCCAACGTAACCGCGCTCGGTTCCAGCCACCAGGGAATAGCACACCGACTTCTACTTGCTATTTCAGCTGTATTCGTCACGCGGGATTTCTTTCACTTTGAGGCCACTTGGACCGGCGCCGAAGGTTAGCAGGCCCGCCCACGCATCGGAAACCAACCGCGCCGCACCGTCACCCGCCGCCGCCGCCCGTCATCTCTTCCGGCGGGAGCACGTTGCGGAAAAATGCCCAGTACAGAAACGTGTTGAGCGCCTGCATCACCGCGGCGAATTCGAGCGGCAGCGACAGGTACAGATGCTCCATGAACAGGCCCGCGATATACGGTCCCACCGCGGACATCACCTGCGAGGGAAAATTCGACAGGCCCGAGGCGCTCGAGCGCTCGGCCGGCGGTATCACCCCCATCAGGTAGGACTGCCGGACCGGAATCGACATCATGTTGAAGATCGCGCGGACTCCGTAGATCACCGCCGCCCAGAAAAACGTCGGCATCAGCACCACCATGAACAGCAGCACTGTCGAGATCCCGCGCGTCACCACGATCGAGCGCACCGAGCCGAGCATCAGCGCGAGCCGCCCCGCCATCAGGTAGGGAGCGGCGCTCACCAGATTGAGCACGAAGAACGCCTCGGCCAGTTCCGCCGCCCCGACTCCGAAGCGCCGGTAGAACCAATACACGACAAACGGCCCGAGCATCCCGATCGCCAGCCCGTTGGTCGCGTTGGTGATCATAAAGCGGATAATCAGGCGCCACGACGCGCGCGACATGCCAAGGCGCAGCGCGGGCGCATCCGATCGGGCCGCGGCGCTTGCGGCAACTTCGCGCGCGAGGCGCGCGGCAGCGCGATCTTCATGGACGGGAATCACCGCGAACGCCATCGCGATGCCGAGTAATCCCGCGAAGATGAACAGGATGCGATAGGTGTCGATCTCAGGCGTCGCCGCGACCCGATGCAGCACGGAAGGAAGCCCCGCCAGCAGCGTGCCGGCGGCGGCCGCCGCGACCCCCACAAATGAAAACGCGCCGAACACCCGGGTGCGGTTGTAGTCGGTGGTGCGCTCCGCCACCAGCGCCTGCACCGCGGGATAGAAGGGACCCCACGCGCCGCCGGCCAGCGCGCCGCCGCGGCCGATCGAGCCGATCGCCGCGAAGATCACGATCCAGGTGAAGCTGCGCGCAAACGCGAATCCGATCGCGCCGAGTCCCATCATCACCGAGATGATCACCAGAAAATTCTTGCGCCCGAAGCGATCGGCCAACACGCCGGTCAAGGTCGAGATGCCCGCCGCCGCGATCGCCGAGACTCCGAGCAGCGTTCCCAGCGCGACCGCGCCGTAGCCGAGCGCGACCAGATACAGCGGCAGGATGATCCCAAGGTAGCCCTGCGAGATGCTGCGCAACACGCGCAGCACGAACAGCCACGCAAGGTCGCGGTTGAGCCACGCGATTCCCAAAAGCCCGCCGTCGGGCGGCTCGAGCAGTTCGGGCGCCGCGAATTTGCGCTCCGGGTCGCCGCCGCCGAATCCGGCGCTAATCGCAGCCGCGCGCTCCTGTGGCGTTTCCATGCTGCGGTTATGCGCCGGCGAGGCGAACCATTCAATGCGCTCCCGCCGTGCTGTCGGTCTCGTCGGGCACGCCGCGCCGTGGGAGCAGGAAAATCAGCGGCAGCGTGATGAGCAGCAGCGGGACCAAAAGGAAGAAGCAATCGTTGTAGGCCATCATCGTGCTCTGGCCGTTGATCATCGAGTTGAGCATCGCGATATCGCGGCGCTGGCCGGGAGCGGATTGCAATCCCGCGCCGGACAGAAACGCGCGATAGCCATTGTCGGCGGCGCGAAACGTCGGATTGGTCGCGGTGACCGATTCCACCAGCATCGCGTGATGGAATTGCGTGCGGCGCGCGACCACCGTCGCCAGCGTCGCGTACGCCACATTGCCGGCGACCCGCCGCGCCAGCGTCGTCAGGCTTGAAGCCGAGGTCATCATCGCCCGCGGTATGCCGCTCAGCGTGACGGTGCTGGTCGTAACCATCGAGGCGCCCATCCCGACTCCGGTCATGATCAAAATCGGCATGAAGCTCCAGAAGCCGACCGCCATCGAGAAGTGCGAGAGCTTCCAATAGCCGAGCGTCAACAGCCCGATCCCGAAGCCGACCAGGATGCGCGGGCTCACGAAATTATACAGCCGCCCGACGATCGGCATCGCAATCATCATCGCGACCGCGCGTGGCATCAGGACCATCCCGGCCTGATAGGCGGGATAGTTCATCAAGTCCTGCGTGTACTGCGGCAACAGAAAGCTCGAACCGAACAGCGCGAAACCAACCAACGCGCCGATACTCGAGCCTACCGTGAGCGGCAGGTTCTTGAACAGGCGGAAGTTGATAATCGGCTCGTCGTGCCTGAGTTCCCAGACGACCAGCGTCACCAGCGCCACGGCGGCGACGATGGCGCCGATGACGATCCAGTGGCTCGCGAACCAATCCACCTCTTCGCCGCGCTCGAGCACCACCTGCGCGGCGGTCAGGCCGGTCGTCAGCAGCGCGATTCCGCCCCAGTCGATCTTCGCGACCCCGCGCTTCAAGTACGGCGGATCGTGCACGAACGCGCTGACCATCAACAGGCCCACGATGCAGATCGGCACGTTGATATAGAACACCGCCTGCCAGCCGTAATTATCTACCAGCCATCCTCCGACCACCGGGCCGACCGCGGGCGCCAATACAACACCCATGCTGAAGATCGCCATCGCCATCCCCTGCTCGGCCGGAGGAAAGGTCTCGCGCGCGATCGCCTGCGAGCACGGCATCAGGCTGCCGCCGCCGATTCCTTGCAGCACCCGGTAAACGATCATCTGGGTCAGGGTCTTCGAGGTGCCGGCCAGCACCGAGCCGACGATAAAGACGAACATCGATGCCATAAACAGGCGCTTGCGTCCGAGTAGCGTGGTCCACCACGCCGCCATCGTGATCATGATGATCTCGGCGATCGAATAGGAGGTTGAAACCCAGGTGATCGTCAACAGGTCCTGGCCGAAGCTGCCCATCATGTGCGGCATCGCGACGTTGACCACGGTCGCATCCATCACCGACAGGAAGGTGCCGATCATCACCGACGACGCGATCAGCCATTTGCCCGGTGCGAGGCGCACGCCGGCGGCGGCGGGTGTCGCGGGGATACGGGGATGCGCGGCTTCAGTCGACATCGTGTGTCCATGCGCGCCGCAAGCCGGCCGCGCGCGCATATCTTAGCAACATCGCGACGCAACCCAACAAACCAGAATTGCCGGGCCGGTCAGTCGAACGTGTGAACGGATCGCGATTCGGCGGCGAAAATCTGCTAAATCAGGGACAAGGATCCCAGCCGTGAAGCTTTCGATTGTCGATCAGTCTCCCGTGCCGGAGGGATTCACGCCGGCCGACGCGCTGCGCAACAGTATCGATTTGGCGCGCCTGGCCGACCGGCTCGGCTACGAGCGCTACTGGATTGCCGAGCATCACGCGACCGGATCGTTCGCAAGCTCAGCGCCCGAGATTCTTATCGCGCGGGTCGCCGCCGAGACCGAGCAGATCCGGGTCGGATCGGGCGGCGTGATGCTGCCGCATTACAGTCCGCTCAAAGTCGCCGAGGTTTTCCGGATGCTGCATGCGCTGTATCCGGGGCGGATCGATCTTGGAATCGGGCGCGCGCCCGGCGGCAGTCCGCTCGACACGTTCGCGCTCAGGCGCGACCGGAGCAATCGCACGATGCCCGATGATTTTCCGCAGCAGATGGCGGAGTTGATCGCGTTTTTGTCCGCGAGCTTTCCCGCCGAGCATCCGTTCCGCGAGATTCATCTATCACCCGCGATGCCCGAAGGTCCCGAAGTATGGCTGCTCGGCTCGAGCATGTGGAGCGCGGCGGCGGCGGCGCAGTTCGGCGTGCCGTACGCATTCGCGCACTTCATCGATCCCACTCACACGCGCAAGGCGATCGAGTACTACCACGAGCACGTCAACCGCAAAGGCGGGCCGCTGGCCGGGCAGACGATCCTCGCGCTCGGCGCAATCTGCGCGGAAACGGAAGCGGAGGCCCATCGCATCTATTCGAGCGTCCGCGCGTGGGCGCAGCGCCTGCGCCAGGGCGGAGGACGCGGTCCGATTCCGACCCCGGAGCAGGCGCTTACGCAGATTGGATCAACCTACGGGCGATTGCCGAACGACACCGGCGAATGGCCGCGCGTGTTCGTCGGCGACGCGCAGCATCTGCACGACGAGCTCTCGCGAATCGCCGGTGAACTGAATATCGACGAGATAATGATCGTCACCGTGGTGCACGATCATCAGGCGCGTCGCCGCTCCTACGAGCTGCTCGCCGACGCCTTCGGGCTTAAGCCGCGCGCGGCCTAATTGCCCTTAAGCGCCTTGATATCGTCGAGCAGAACTTTCTCGTGGCCTTGAGGATTCACCTTGGCGTAGGTCTTGCGCACCACGCCCTTGGGATCGATGACGAAGCTCGAGCGCTCCCAGAACTTCATGCTGTTCCATTCGGCCTGATTGATTCCGCACGACTTCATCAAATCTGATTTCGGATCGGCGAGCAGATCGATCGTGAAGCTGAACTTGTTGCAGAAGTTCTTGTGCGAGGCCACCTCGTCGGCGCTGACTCCGAGCACGGTGACGCCGGCCGCATCGAAGTCCGCCTTCGAGGCGGTGAACGACTTGCCCTGGATCGTGCATCCCGGAGTGTCGTCCTTGGGATAGAAATAGACCACCAGCCATTTGCCGGCGAAGTCGCCGAGCTTTACGGTTTTGCCGTCCTGATTGGGCAGCGAGAAATTTGGAAACGGATGTCCTGCTTCGAGCATGATTGATGGATTCCTTTCGAGAAGATTTGCTGACTCTCTCTTATAGCACGCCGCGCCGCCCGCCGTCGCGCGGCGCGGCTTTACGGTTCACGCTCCCGTGTAGGTTGCGATCCACCAGATGTTGCCGAACACATCTCTGACCCCGGCGCCGCGCTCTTGATAGGGCTTGTCCGCCGGCTCGGCGATCGAGGTCGCGCCCGCTTCGAGAGCCGCGCGAAAGGCGGAGTCGACGTCTTCCACATAGACATAGACCGACGCACGCGTCGCTCCGGGCGGCAGCGTCTCGCCCTGCTCGAGCACGAGCATCGAGTCGCCGATTCGCGCCTCGACGTGGAAGCCCGCCGAACCGACCGGCAGATTTTCGAGCACCTCGCCCCCGAAGGCGCGAACGATCAGATCGAGCGAATCGCGACGCCCGTAGAGATACGGCCTGACGCTGCCCATCCCGTGGCGGATATGCTTGTGCTGCGATTGCATGGCGAATCTCCTGGCGCGATGGCGCGCGATCTACTTGCGCGCGGCCATTCGGCGCGTTGTCTCCCTGCCGGAAACGTTTTCGATGCGGGTCGCGAGCCACCACGTGATGCCCGACGGATCGATTACCGTCGAGCTGCGATCGCCGTAAGGCTTGTCGTTCGGCGCTTCGATGGCGCGGCCGCCGGCGGCGACGGCGCGCGCATGAACCGCGTCAACGTGTTCGACATACAGGTAGATAAACGCGGGCGCCGCGGCGCCCTGTCCGACCATGATCATCGAGTCACCGACGCGGACCTCGGCGTGGACGTGGCCGCCGCCCATATCGACGAACTCGGTTTCGGCGGCGTCGAACGCGCGCTTCACGAACTCGATAAATTTGCGCGCGTCGGCGACATTCAGGTATGGCGTGACCGTGTGAAAGCCTTGCGGGATCGGACTGACCTTGCTCATCGAAGTTACCTCCTGTGTTCTGATTCGCGGCGGCTCAGGCTTCGGCGCGCGGATCGTCCGCGAACGAGATCTGCGTCGTTTTATTCGCCGTGGCGAACAGCGTCGTCACGAACTCCCGCGCCATCTGGCGATGCCATACGCCGCGCGGACATACCAGCGCCTCGCCCGCTCGAATTACTCGCGCCGTCGGCGCACCGTCGCCCGCCAGCGCCGTGACCTCGACCTCGCCATCGAGCGCGTAGAGCAGCTCGTCGCCGTCGGGATGCCGCTCCCACGGCGTGCGGCCCGAGTAGCGCATGACGCCAAGGCTCAGGCGATCGCAATCGGTCAGATGCAGAAAGGCGGCGTCGGCTTCTTGCGCCGTGGTCTTGTCCGTGATCGCGAGCGGAGCGACGCGCGCGGCCGCGTCGAGCACATCGTATGCCGGAAGCTCGCGCCCCGCGACGCTCGGCGGCGCGACGCGCGCGGCGCGCGGCGTCATCGCGGGCGCATCCGCGCGGCGCGGGTCGGCCAGGTCCGAGCCTTCGGTGCCTGCGCCGGGCGTGAGAGACAGCTCACGGACGAAGGGACGCGGAATCTGGCGATGCCACAATCCGCGCGGGCAGATGAAGATCGATCCCGTGTCCGCGACCGAGGTGACCGGACCGGCGTCCGTAAGGGTGACGACCTCGACCGCGCCATCGACGATATACAGCATCTCGTTGCCGCCCGGATGGCGCTCCCAGCGCGTGGGCGTGCGCGCATACGACGCGACCAGAGTGCATTCATTGACGGGCGCCAGAAAGCGCATCGAGCAGTCCGGCAGATCGGCGAGGGCGGCGCTGATATCGTGCGGGACGAGCGGCGGTTGGCGCTCGATCTGATCGAGGATCGCGAAAATTTGCGCTTCGGTGAATTCCCGCGTAATCGCAGGGGTTAACGGCGGCCCGCTGGAGTGCGCCGCCAGCTCACTCTTCAAGCGAGCTTTGAATTGCGCGCGCGGAAGATCGCGCAGCTCGGCCGCGACCCGCATCAACGCCGCGACCTTTGGATCGAGCTTTCGCTGCGCCGCCGGCGGGCTGGACATGATCGCCTCCACGGCCAAATCGAGTTGCTGCGACAGGCTCGTGCGTTTAGCCATTGGACTCACCAATCCGATTTCTTAGCTTGTGCAGCGCGCGCAACTGAAGTTGCTTGATCGCGCCCTCGCTGCGGCGCATCGCGCTCGCGATCTCCGCGATGCTCCTCTGCTCGGCAAAGCGCATCACGATCACGCGGCGCTGGTCGTCCGCGAGATCATCGACCATCCGGAACAGGCGCGCGCGATACTCCAGGTCTTCTGGCAAGGGTTCCGGCTCGGCGTCGGGCGCCACGTAGCCGTTGTCACGCGCGGCGCGGGCCGCGCGATCGACGATCGCGTTGGCGGCAATCCGGTAGAGCCACGCGGCGAACGGGGCTCCGCGCGATTCGTAGCTTCCGAGATTTTCCAGCGCGCGGCGAAAAACGTCAGCGGTCAGATCCTCAGCTTCGGCGCGCTCGCGAACCCGCCGCGCGATATAAGCGTACACGCGCGGAAAGTTTTCCTCGTACAGTTCCGCGAATCGGCTCGGATCGGACTGCGCGGCCTCGACCTGAAGCCGCTCTTGCGAACCGTCCGCCTTCAGCTCTGCCCTTGCCCGCGCCATTGGTTCCTATTCATATAAACCGCGGACGCGGGGAAAGGTCACGATCCGCGTGAGAAGAATCCTGCCGCTCCACCAGCCCTTGGGAGCGCGCGTTGACTTTATCTGGCAAAGCGATTGATATTTTGACCGTGCGGCCAAACGCAAACTTAAACGCCGGTGACCGGCGCTCATTCATTGACGCCTGATTCCACACCCGGCGGCGCAGCCACTGCCGGAGCGCTCGCGGAACCCGCGGGAGCACCCCCGACGAATCAACCGGCGTCGCATGGCCCGCGGCTGGGTTTTGCGATCAAGACTTTTTACGGCCTCGGATCGGTCGCCTTCGGCGTCGAGACGGTGGCGCTCGGCTCGCTACTGCTGCTGTTCTTCAACCAGGTCGTGGGGCTGCCGGCGCCGTGGGTAGGAGCCGCGATCATGATCGCACTGGTATTCGACGCGATCTTCGATCCCATTATCGGACAATGGTCCGATCACGTCCGCTCGCGTCTGGGCCGGCGGCATCCGTTCATGTACGCCTCGGCGCTACCGCTCGCGATCGCATTCTATTTTCTGTGGAACCCGCCGCACGGATGGAACAACTCGCCGATGTTCGCCTACCTGATCACGCTGCTCGTCTCGGTGCGGCTGCTGGTCAGCCTGTACGAGATTCCAAGCTCGGCGCTCGCCCCCGAGCTCACTTTGGATTACGACGAGCGCACCAGCCTGCTTAGCTACCGGTTCTTTTTCGGGATGATCGGCGGCACCGCAATGGCGATGCTGGCGTTCCAGGTATTTCTGCGCAAGGACGCAACGCACACGCTCGGCGTGCTCGACCGCAACGGCTACGAGCGCTGGGGCCTGGTCGCGTCGATCGTGATGTTCACCACGATCCTGGTTTCCTGCGCCGGAACGCAGGGGCGCGGCTTGACCCTCAAGAGTCCACCGCCGACCGGCGCGAGCTGGAGCGCCAAGGCACGCGAGATCAAGAATACGCTAGCGAACCGCTCGTTCCTTGCGCTGATGATCGCCGGGATCATTTCCGCGATCGCGGGCGGACTCAGCAGCGGGCTCGGGCTCTACATCACGACTTATTTCTGGGAGCTCTCGTCCAAGCAGATTTCCTACCTGGTGGGATTTGGCTTCGTTTCGGCGCTGCTGGGCGTGTCGCTCGCGCCCACGGTGTCGAAATGGATGGGCAAGAAGCGCGCGATGATTTCCCTGTTCGCGATCTCGCTTGCCGCCAGCGTCATCCCTATTCCGCTGCGGCTCGTCGGCTTGATGCCGCCGAACCATTCGTTCGCGCTCCTTGCCGCGCTGGTGGTGGACGGAATCGTGCGCGACACGCTGGGCATCATGGGCTTCATCATCGTGTCCTCGATGATGGCCGACGTGGTCGAAGATATTGCGGTCCATACCGGGCAACGCTCAGAGGGGCTGCTGTTCGCCGCCAACGGACTTTTGCAGAAGTGCGTGTCGGGAGTGGGCACGTTTGTTTCGGGTCTGTTGCTGGCTTTCGTCCGTTTTCCGCAAGGCGCCGTGCAGGGTCACGTCGATCCGATGATTTTGCGTCATCTGGTTTTGATCTACGTTCCAATCACGGCGGCGTGCAGCGCAATTGCGATCGCGGTGCTGGGCTTTTACCGGATCGATCGCGCCAGCCATCAGCGCAATCTCGATCAACTGCGCGACGCGGCCGCGATCGCGGAGACGAGCCAGGCGGAAGCACTCGAAGGCATAACTCCGCTGACTCGCGCGATATAGCAACGGAGTCCTAAAGGGCGATGCGGCGGCGACGCCGCAAGTCGAGAAGAATATGAAAATCCGCAATTGCTTCTCGAAGTGTCTCTCTGCGGCGCTATCGTTTGCCGTCATCGCTGCGTTCCTAATCGCCGCGGGCGTCGTGGCGCTCGGCGCGACGCGCGCGTGCGCTGAGGATTTGCCCAGCGCCGGCGATTTTCAATTCGGCGGCCTTGCGCGAGAATATTCGCTTCACGTTCCTGCACGCTACGACGGCAAAACTCCCGTCGCGCTCGTCCTCGTGCTGCACGGCGCGGGAGGTTCCGGCGCGCTAAGCATGAAGCGCGACGGCTGGGTCGGTGCGTCCGACCGCTACGGCTTTATCGTTGCGGGTCCTGACGCCGAACCAGTCCGGCCGTCGGAGCCGGAGAGCTTTCTGACCAACCCTCGCGCGTGGAACGATCTCTCGCCGCGAGGTGGGCCGGCGCATCGCCAAGTCGATGATGTCGGATTTATCGTCGCGTTGATCACGCGTCTCTCGAACCAGTATCGAATCGATCCCAAGCGCATCTACGTCACCGGATTTTCCAGCGGCGCAAGCATGACCCTCACGCTCGGCGTGAAGCTCGCCACGCGCATCGCGGCGATCGCGCCGGTCTCGGGCCAATTCTTTTTGGGCGACACGGCACTCGCGGCGCCGATCTCGATGCTCTACATCATCGGCACCGCCGATCCGCTCAACCCCATTGCCGGTGGCGAGACGACAACTCCGTGGGGACCGATGCGCAAGCCGCCGATCGCAAAATCGATCGATGCGTGGCGCACGATGCTCAAGTGCCCCGGCAATCCGGTCACGATGCGCAACAGCGGCGGCGTTAAGGGAATTTCATACGGTCCGTGCGCGGGCGGCACGGTGCTCGAGTTTTTCACGGTCGATGGACTCGGCCACG